>DATIFP010000212.1:0-4084 GCA_035455165.1 Blastocatellia bacterium | reverse complement strand
ATCACCCGATGCCAACTGACCACTGACTACCGATCTTGTTTTTATGTGCGGCATCTGTGGAATCTATGAATATGGCGTGAGCCAGGCTGGGGTGAGCGATTCGCTCGTCGCGCGGATGCGGGACACGATGACTCATCGCGGCCCCGATGACGCCGGCGTCTATCTGAGCGAAGACAGGCGGGTTGGGCTTGGCAACCGCCGTCTTTCCATCGTCGACCTCTCGCCTGCTGGCCGCAATCCCATGCCCAACGAGGACGGGCGAGTCTGGATAACATTCAACGGCGAAATCTACAATCACGAGTCGCTCCGTCCCGGTCTCGAGGCGAAAGGGCATCGTTACCGCTCGCGCACCGATACCGAGACCATCATTCATCTCTATGAAGAGCGTGGTTTGGATTTCGTCCACGAGCTGGAAGGCGACTTCGCGATTGGCTTATGGGACGGAGCCCGGCGGCGGATCGTGCTCGCTCGCGATCGCATCGGAGTAAAGCCGCTTTACTACACGTTGACCGGCGGCCGGCTCATCTTCGCATCTGAGATAAAGGCCATACTCGAGCACCCGTCGGTCTCGCGCGATGTCGACGAAGAAGCCCTCTATCATTACCTGACATTCCTGACCACGCCCGCGCCTCAGACCCTCTTTGCGGGCATTCAAAAACTTCCCGCAGGCAGCATGCTCACCTGCGACGCCCGGGGCGACGTCAGGATCACGCGCTACTGGGACGCGATTTCGCCCAGGATGGATTCGCCGATAGCACAGGATGAACACGCTATCGCGGAGGAGCTTCGCCGGTTGCTGAAGGATTCCATTGCCAAGCGGATGATGAGCGATGTGCCGTTTGGCGTGTTTCTCTCTGGCGGAGTCGACTCGACCGCGAACGTCGCTTTTATGTCGCAGCTGATGGACCGGCCGGTTCGGACCTTCACCGTTGGTTTCCGCGACAACCCGATTCACAACGAGATCGAAGAAGCTCGCTACGTTGCGCGCGAGTACGGCACCGATCATCACGAAGTGTTGATCACCCAGCAGCAGCTGCTCGATTTTCTTCCCGAATTGATCTTCCATCAGGACGAGCCGATAGCCGACCCGGTCTGCGTTCCGCTGTATTATGTGTCGAAGCTCGCGCGCGAGACCGGGACGAAGGTGGTGCAAGTCGGCGAAGGATCGGATGAGTTGTTCTGCGGCTACCGCGATTACGCTCTTTATCTGGATCTTTACAATCGTGTGTGGAGTCATCTTGCTCGATTGCCGGGACCAATGCGGCGCGCGATGGCAGCCGTGGGTCAGGCCCTTTACAGGACGGGCGCGACCTCGTTGCTTCCAAAAGGCCGAAAGATGCTGCCCGACCTTCTCCGCCGTCTGGCCGAGGGCGAAGAACTGTTTTGGAGCGGCACTTTTGTTTTTGATGAAGTTAACAAACGCGAGCTCCTGACGCCCGAAGCAAGAACGCGGCTCGGAACCAACGGCAAGCACGGATTCTCATCCTACTCGGTTGTTCGCTCGGATCTTGACCGGCTGTTAGCTTCCAGACCGGACGCCGATCAGCTTCTTCGGATGATCTACCAGGAGCTCAAGCTCAGACTGCCGGAGCTCCTTCTGATGCGCGTCGACAAGATGACCATGGCGACGTCGGTTGAGGCTCGCGTGCCCTACCTCGATCACAAGCTGGTGGAGTTCGCCATGTCGATCCCCTCGCACCTGAAGTATCACAATGGCGAGACAAAATATATCCTCAAGCGTGCGCTCGAAGGAGTGATCCCCGAGCGCGTACTGAGAAGGGAGAAGAAGGGCTTTGGCGTTCCTATCGACGAATGGATGCTCGACCGCCTGGGTGGTTTTGTCGAGCAGGCGCTTCTCAAGTCGCCGTTGCGGCGGCGCAAACTATTCGACTACGACTTCGTGAAGAGTCTGCTGCGGCGGCATCGCGCGGGGCGGGCCAATTATGCGTTCTTCCTTTGGAGCTTGCTGAACCTCAACCTGTGGTACGAGCAATGGATCGAGGCTCCAAGACCTGCAAGCGAACCGCCCGAATTGGCGGCTGCAAACTACGAACTGGTTCAAAGGAGCAATCAACCTGGCCGCTGAAACTCTGCCACCCGATGCTAAAGCCCAATCGCCCCGCTCACATTTCAGGTTGGGGGAAACCACCAGGCAGACTGGAATGTTGTTCTCGGCGCAGACGGTCTCGATGGTAGCGGGATTCTTCGCCAGCATCATTCAGGGCCGCTGGATGGAGCCGCGCGAAATGGGCCGTTTTGCGTTTTGTCTGAGCATCATCGTGGTCACAAGCCTGGTTTTCGAGTTTGGAATTTCGTCGGCCGGCGCGCGAGTGTTGGCGATCGCCCGGAATCGAGAAAGCGAACGGCAGGCGCTGGGGGCGTTAATTCTGATGACGATCGCAATCAGCGTCGTGTTTTCGTTGGCCATTGCCGCCGCTGCGGAGCCTATCGATCTGATTTTTGACAAGGATGTGCGATGGCTGTTCATCGCGACTGCAGCGCTTGCCTTCTTTCAGCCGTTCCAACTGTTGGTCGAACAGAGCTGTCAGGGCCTCAACCAGATTCGAAGGCTGTCCGTGTTTCAGCTTACGATGGCGGGTTGTTACCTGGTTGGATTGATCGTGCTGGTGGTCAGCCGCCGGTTGACCGCGGGAACGGCTCTGGGAGCCTATTTGATGGGCATCGGCGTGGCGGCGGCATGGACGCTGATCCGAATGCAACCGAGTTTCAAAAGCGCCACTGGTTTCATAAGACTGACTCTCAAAGAGACGCGCGGCTATGGGTTTAATCTCTATCTGGCGCGCATAAGCGGGCTGGCTTCCTCGCGCTCGGATCAACTCGCGATCGGTTATTTTATTCCAGGCACTTCGGCGCTTGGCATGTACGCAATCGCGCAGAAGTTCAGCAATCCGATTGCGATTATGGGCCGGTCGCTGGCCACAACTCGCTTTCGCGCCTTCGCGCGCCTTACGCGAGTGCCTGCCCGGATCATCAGGTGGAACTCCGCGGCGGTCCTCGCCGCATCAATCGGGCTGGTCGTGCTTGGACCGTTCGTTCTCAGATTCGTCTTTCCGAAATATAGCGACGCGGTTCCGCTGCTGGTTCCATTTGCCGTTATGAACCTCTTTGTTGGATTGTTTCAGCCCTACAACATATTTCTTGCGTCGCACGGGCGAGGCGCCGAGTTGCGCAACATCGTGTTCATCGCCGGTCTTGCGACGATTGCGGCGTTGGTAATCGCCGTGCCTCGTTTTGGGATCGCCGGAGCGGCCTGGACCGGCGCGGGAGCGATGGCGCTGGACTACATACTGCACCTTCTCTACTATCGAAGGTTCAGACGTACTCTGGAGGAAGCAAGGGTCGCGGTTGAAGCTTTGTAGGATACTCGCGCGGCACCCGGAAGCCGCCAGATCGTAGTGTCATGCCGGTCGGCTATCAGATGAATTCTTCAAGCACCCATAACCCAACCCTGGAGTCCCCGATAGCTCTCGAGGATTTCAAGCAACGCACGCGTGAACTGTGGAGCGCGAATCCCTGCGGCGCCCACGTCGCACGGGATCTGGAGTTCGGGACTCGCGAGTACTTTGATGTGATCGAGGACTACCGCTATCGGCTCGACGCCCCGTGGATGAAAGAGGCGATTGGGTTTGATCGCTACCCCGGTAAGCGCTTGCTCGAGATCGGGTTTGGCACCGGCACTGATCTGCTCCAGTTCGCTCGCGGCGGCGCATTGGTGACCGGCGTTGACCTCACGCCGCGCAGCGCTGAGATTGCTCGCCGGCGGTTCGAAGTCTACGGTTTGGGCGGCGAGTTTATTACCGGCGACGGCGAGGATCTCAGCTTTCCGGACGAAAGCTTTGATGTTGTGTACTCATTCGGAGTGTTGCATCACACGCCCGATACGCGGCGCGCCGTCGATGAAATCCACCGGATCCTTAAACCCGGCGGCAATGCTATCGTGATGCTCTATCATCGCGCGTCCCTTTACTATTTCGGTTCGATCATTCTCAAGCATGGCCTGCTGCAGGGCGAACTTCTCAAAGAAGCGCCTTCGGGAATCATGAGCCGCCACGTCGAGTACTCC
>DATIFP010000211.1:0-3738 GCA_035455165.1 Blastocatellia bacterium | reverse complement strand
GGCCCTTATGAAGAGTCGGACCGTACAATCCCCAAGCCAGCGCCGCCCCTACCGCAAACATCACCCACATCATAGATTTGGTTTTCTCCTTCTTTATTTCCGTCATAGCCGCTTCCTTTTTATCCCTGAGCCTCTCTGCGTCTTTGCGAGTCTTTGCGAGCTTTGCGCGAAATCCTTCCTTCCAATTTCAGGTTTCGCGCAAAGACGCCAAGCCCCGCAAAGCGCGCTAAGAAGCCTTCATGCCAAAACAGTACAGCGCGCTCCGAGTCCTGATGTAAATTCGTCCGTCGGCGATGGCCGGCGTCGCGAAGCATTCGTCGTCAAGCTGGTTCACCTTCAAAATCTCCCAGTCTCCCGCGGCCTTCAGCACCGACACAGCTCCGCCTTCGCCGATCAAGAAAACCTTGTCATCGGCCGCGACCGGCGACGAGAAGTACTTGTCGATCGCTCCCTGCAAGCGGCCCTGCTTGATAACGTTTCCGGTAGCCGGGTCAAACGAGATCAGAATTCCGCCGTCGTTCACCATGTACAGCACGCCTTTGTAGAGCAACGTCGAAGGCACTTGTGGCACCGGTTTCGTGTAGCGCCATCGGATCGCGTTCGAGGTCTGATCTCCCTCGCCGCCTAGTTTGATCGCGAGAAGCCCGTTCTCCGAAGCCAGCATCAAGCGGAAGACTTCCCAATCCTTCGCATCTAGCTTGTCGTCGCGATTCCCGTCAAAGGCTTCGAAGGCGCCGGTCAGCATTTTGTCCATCATCTCTTTCCCTTGTTTCGCTGAGATTTCGGACTTGGTTATCTGACCGTCGTGGTTCGCATCGTATTTCGCGAGCGCCTCGGCGAAGGGAATCGTCTGCACCTGCTGTCCGGGTTGATTCTGCGGAAAGCCCCAGCCGTTGACGTACAGGTATTCAGCATCGTGGCTGGCGATAGACTTCATCTCGCACGCAAGCCCTCTCACCCACCAGACTCGCTTGCCGTCTTCGACCGAATAGGCCGAGAGCTGGAACGACTCGGGAATGATCACCTGCTTCGCGCCTTGCTTTGGTTGATAGATGATGGGCGTCGAATAACCCGAGATGACTCCTGGCCGCTCAACCCTCCAACGCACGCGGCCCGTCTTCTTGTCCACGGCGATGAGGAACGAGCTGGGGTTGTCCTGATCTATGGGCAGGATCACTTTGTCGTCAACGAGAATCGGCGAAGCTCCGAACCCGTAGAACATATTGAACGGTCCCAGCGGCAGCTTCCAAAGCTCTTTGCCGTTTGCGTCGTAAGAGACCATTCCGAATTCTTGAAAGAAGACGTAGACGTTCTGGCCGTCGGTGACCGGACTTGGAGACGCCGGCCCGTTGACGAGTTGCAAGCGGCCGGTTTGCCTGCGAGGCACCTCGCGCTGCCAGAGCTGCTTGCCCGACTCGCGGTCTAGACAGATGACCAGCAGCTTGTAGGTGTCCTTCTCCTTACCGTGCGCGGTGATGAATATGCGGTCCCGCGCAAGAACGGGAGATGAATGTCCGGGCGGCAGCGGCGCTTTCCATATGACGTTTTTCTCGGGCCCGAACTCGGTGGGGAGTCCGGTAGTGGCCGAGACGCCAGAGCCGTTAGGCCCGCGAAATTGCGCCCAATCTTCGGCGGCTGCTGCTCGTAGCGGCGCCGACCCGATCAACGTCGAGATCAACAACGCGAGCAATAAACCCGACGGGAAACGGTTTGTTTTTGACATAGAAACCTTCGAAACCGAAAGTCGATGAAGGCACACTGAGTTCACTGATATTGCGCGGTGGATTCTAGTTGATGGAGACGGAAAAAGAAAAGCGCGTAACTGACGCTCTTGCTATTTGTGCCGCTCACTAGCGGACGAGGCCCTACCTGCCCAGCACCACATCAATGCCCGAAAGGACCAAACCAAGCTTCGTGTGCGGCAATTTACCCAAGCGGTCCGTAAGCAACGTTCTATCCAAGCTGACAATCTGTGAAACGTTGGCGACCGATTCTTTTGGGAGCCCAGTCAGCCGAGTTGACAGCAATACGTTACCCGGCGCCTCGGCCCACTTGGTGTTGCTTGTTAGCGGAACACACACAACCGTAGCGAGCCGGCTGCGGTTGAAAGAGTCTCCCTGCACAACCACGACCGGCCTGCGGAATCCAGGCCCAGACCCGGTTTGGTCCGGAAGGTCCGCCCACCAGATGTCTCCCTGAGAGATCACCACTCGACGCGCTCCAGCGTGCGACGGGCCGCGGTTGAACGGAACGGATCCGGTTCAATACCGATCTCGTCGCAAACTCGATTCATCGATTCAGTCACATGATCTGGCGCGTGGCGAGCTACATATTCGGACAGCGCGCGGCTGAACAATTCGCTTCGGGACTTCTTCATCCGTCGCGCCAATCGCTCTGCCTTCTCGAAGACGTCGTCGGGTATCGATACAGCCGTTTTCATACCGGGAGTATAACCAACGCCGGACCGCCGCTCAAGTCTGCTAACCGGCTGGCGAACAAACACTCGCCGTGCGAAACCCTCGTATCCGCGTGATTACTCGCTGTGACTCGAGCCGGACCTCGGGTGCGCCTTGTCGTAGACTTGCATCAACCGGTCGATAGAAACGTGCGTGTATATCTGCGTCGTCGACAGCCGCGCGTGGCCCAACAACTCCTGTATCGCGCGCAAGTCCGCGCCGGCCGATAACAAATGAGTAGCCACCGAATGACGCAGCGAGTGCGGGCTGATGTCGTGAGCCAGCGCGCACTCCTTGACGTACTTCTCGATCATCCGCGCAATCGAACGAGTCGTGATTCGAGTCCCCTGATAGTTCAGCAGCACCGCTTTCGAGTCGCGTTTGTGCTCGGGCGCTTCCGCCAGAAGCGCGCCGCGAACCTCAAAATATTCAGCAAGCGCTTCCTTAGCCTTCGACCCGAAGGGCACAAAGCGTTCCTTCCGGCCTTTGCCTCGCACGCGAATTGTGTCGCGTTTGAAGTCGAAATCATCCAGGTTCATCCCGGCGACTTCAGACACTCGGCACCCGGTCGCATACAACAACTCGATTATCGCGCGGTCGCGTTTGCCGAGCACTGTGTCGGTGTCCGGAGTCTCGATGAAGTGGACGACTTCTTCGATCGAGATCACCTTTGGCAGCCTCTTCTCCAATCGCGGACTGGAGACAAGCCGGGCCGGGTTCACCTCGAGCACCTGTTCGCGACAGAGAAACCTGAAGAACGTGCGGAGCGTAGCCAGCTTTCGCGCTATCGAGGTCTTCTTTCGTTTCTCCTGATAGAGTTTCGCCATGTATTCGCGGACGGTTATGTGGTCGATGTCCCGGATGTCGAAGACGGGCCTGACACCGTTAGCATCCCTGGGGCAAAGGTAGTCGTGAAATTGTTCGAGATCGCTGAGGTAGTTGCGCAGAGTATGAACAGACGCGTCGCGCTGATACTTGAGATAGTCGGCAAAACGATCTATGTACTCTTGCATGATGGACCGGAGGGGGTTGATCAATTCTAGCGCCGTGAGTTTCGGCGTCAAGCGCGAATCCGATCCCGTGGGCTAGCGCAAAATGAATCCTTCCTTCAACGGATCGTCAGGAGAGATCAGAAACTCATGCCGGCCAGTCACGTAGGCACTGCCCTCGACCTCAGGGACAACAGCAGCGTAGCCGCCAAACGGAGTCTCGCGAACGACTCGGCCCGTGAAGCGCGTGCCGATGAGGCTCTCGATCACGAACAGTTCGTCGACTGCGAGTC
>DATIFP010000210.1:0-4966 GCA_035455165.1 Blastocatellia bacterium | reverse complement strand
TGATGCGGAATGAATTAAGGGGTCCGTTCTGCTGCGTGTCTACGTTGCTGATGCCGTCCAGCAAATAGACGTTCGATTGCGAGCGAGCTCCTTCTGAGCTGAAGCCGCTGCCCTGCGTGCCCGGCCCCGCGGGCACAGTGCCCGGCGTCAGTAGCGCAAGGTCGAGGAACTGGCGCGCGTTCAGAGGCAAACTGGCGATCGTTCGGCCGTCGACGACAGTGCTCAAGGTGGACTTTTCAGTGTCGAGCAAAGGAGCGATGGCGCCGACTTCTATCACTTCCGACACGTCACCAACCTGCAGGACCATCTCGACGTGAGTTACCTGGTCGACTTGAACGATTACCGACGGTATCACTACGCGCTTGAACCCGGGGGCTTCAGCCGAGAGCGACCAGTTCCCGGGGTCCAATTGCGCAAACCGAAACGCTCCGTTGGCATCCGACCGGGCAGTTCTCTTCCCTCGGGTCGCAGAGCTCTGCAGCATGATCGGTACGCCCGACAGGAACGCGCCCGACGGATCCTTGATCACGCCGCTAATGTCGCCTGTGGGCGAACGGAAGCTAAAGCCCAGAACGAGGAGCATCACGGCAAGGCACGCAACACGGCGACGAACGCTTCTTTCCACTAGTAACCCCGGTGATGTTTGACAGCTTCGCCAAAAGCGCTAGGCGCGGTCCTTCAGGGGAGCCGCTATCTGTGAAGTTTGAACACGCAAGGCTCGAAACCGCGCCGCCAAGCTCTTTAGCGCGAGTATGAGACGCGTGTTGATTGTTCGAAACACGAGTGGGGGTCAACGACCGCGGCAGTCTACTCTATCGGTTGGCGGTCGTCAATGCTGCTCACGATCATGTAAGCTGAGCGCGTTTGGATGAATTTCAGTATTTCTTGCCTGACCCCTCATTGTCTCATTGTCGTCAACACGAAGATGAAACGCCAACGTAAATGTGCTATTCGAAAGCGAGATAAGGTACCTGACCATCGGCGCGACTTGGAGTACTCGGTGGTGGGAAAGATCGATCCACTCTTCACGGAACCCCGGCAAAACAAGTACGGATGGTATCTGCTCGTGACCGGAGTGATCTTCTTATTCGTTGCGTTCCTTGGATCCGCAGACGCGGTCATTCCCTCGTACTATTTCGCTCTGCTTATAGCCCTGGCATTGCTAATGGTGGTCGCTGGTCTGAGACTTCTAATCAAACACCATAGTGGGGGATCTCGGATGAAGAAGTGTCAGCAGAAGTGATTCTATGCCCCGCATGCCATTCACGTTTGAACCGGTTTACGGCATGAGCGCTCGATCAACCCGTGCTTCGTTATTGTATCTCCGAAGTTCATTCACCCTTATTGGCGTCTCTTTTTTCGGGCATCGAGCAGCCTGCTCGCTAACGGCTGAGCATCTTTTGCCGCTTCTTGAGAAGCGCCCGCGTTTGAAGCTTGATCGCTCGGTTGCAAGACCGGCAGGGCTGACGATGGCGCCGCTGCTTTCGCATCGCCGAGCATGACGCGAGATCGAGCCCCTTTGAGCTTCGCCATCGACGCGGACGCGCCAGAATCAACTTTCACCGATGATGCGCGCCGCACTTTTGCTTGAATCCACTCTCTCGCAAGGGTCACCTGTTGGCGGATGATGAGAACGCGACGCACGCCCACATCGATCGGCAATAGCATCAGCGCGGCAAGCATAAGCGTTTCCCAAATCTCGTGAGGGATTGACTTCTCCGAACGCCTTGCGAAAAGGTTCGCGCTTTCGGCGTTCCCCGCGGGAATCATCTGTCCGCCGGTGATTTCGCTGACCCGAGCGAGAACCGTCGCGTCCGGCGGGGCTATGTTGAATTCAGGCGAAAAGGAGTTCACAGCGCCGGTAACAGTAGCGCCCTGCCCATCATCTTCCAAAACGCTGACCAGATAGGCGCCCGGAGCGGCGGCCGCGAAGTCTCCTTCGTACTGACCGGCGGCGGTTTGATCGAGCGTAATGTCGGTCGTCGACAGATCGGGCGCGACAATATGGCTCCGAAGTCGCAGATTGTTATTTAACTCGCCATCCGCTGCGATGGCTTCAACCGACACGTGACCGCGTCCGGCGGTTATCTCGACTAGTGGATTAAGTCCGCTGGTGGATTCGTGACGTAACGTGTCCCTGAAAGCCTGCGTCCAGAATTGGCCGAAGCCAGGCCAGTTCAACCAGGCGGCAGCCCATCTTGCCTTCGCGTCCGACGTAAACGCAGCCGCGCGGCCCAATCCATACTGCCAAACTGCGTATACCGGATCATCCTTATCAGAGATCAGAGACGTGATTGCGGGCGATTTTAGGGAATCGCGCTCGGCCGTTACCACATAACCTCCGAGCAGCGGCGAATTGCCCCAGTTGATTCCGTTAGCAGCCTGTGTGGCGCGTACGAGCCTCGGCGAGAATGGTTCCTCGATGATCGTCGAGCGCGATGCCAGCGACGCCTCACGGGTAAAAATACGCGGCAGATTCTCGGGTCTGTCCGCGGCATAGAAGCGTCCGCCCCCGATCTCCGCCAACATTCTCATCATTGGAATGTCGGCGTCCTCACCGACGGCAACCGTCGTCAAAGTCATGCCGGCGTCGCGAATTTCATTGGCGATCCCGCGAAAGTCTCCGTACTCGCTTCTCCCGTCCGAGAGCACGATCAGGTGTTTGATCTGCGCATCGCTCGCCTGGAGCCAGTTTCGAGCCATCTGCAATCCCGGATACATATTCGTACCGCCCAGCGCTTGAATCGCTTCGACCCGGCGGATGATCGATTGCTTGTCCTCAGCTTTGGTGAGGTTCACAATCGGGTACGGCTGACTGTCGAACGCGACTACCCCAACCGAGTCCCGGTCGGACAGGAAATCGACGGTGGCCGAGGCCGCTTCCTGAGTAAGCTGCATTTTACTGCCCGCCATTGAACCCGACTTGTCGATGACCAGCGCGAGGGCAAGGCTGGGCAAGTGTTTCTTCTGACGCACATCAAGCGAAACCGGGAGCGTCTCTTCAATAGGTGTCTTGTAATAACCTCCGGGACCGAAGCTCTGATCGCCACCTATCATAACGAATCCGCCGCCAAGGTCTCGCACATACGCCTGGACCATCTTCATCTGCGCGTTCGTCAGCGCCAAAGCCGGAACGTTGTCAAATATCACCAGGTCATAGTTCTGAAATCCGGCGAGTGAGGCCGGCGCAGCCGCGGCCGCTCGAATGTCAGTAGCGAAGCGTCCGTCGGCGAGCACCCGAACGATGCCCGGAGAGGGCCTTGGATCGCCGTACAAATACAGGGTCTTCGGCTGGCCTTCGACGATCGCGAATGCGTCGCGGGAATTGTTTTGAACGAAAACGTCCGACCCGATGGCTTCGACTTCCGCGCGATAGCTGTAGAAACCCTTCTGCTCGACGCGCTGAGGTACGAGGTAAACGTTCTCGCCGGATTCTGCGAGCAGCACATTTCGTTCGGCCACAGGCGACTCATTTCGGTAGACCCGCAGCGTTGCAGTAGTGTCGCGGGTGCTGTCTATTGTGACTCTCAAATCGAAGGCTTCACCCTCAGCAAGGTGCTGGGGAACTTCCAGATCCCGGACCGCAACTTCCCCACGGGCCTGGCCGCGCGCGGTGGTTGTGGCGATCGCGCGGGTGTAAACCTCGATCCCGGAGGCTCGAAGAAGTTCGGCCTCCGCGGATGAGCTTTCGAGATTCTCGTTGCCGTCTGATATCAGTACTAATCTCCCGGAGGCATCTACCGGGACAAGCGCAGCTGCGAGCCTCAAGGCCGAGGCAACATCAGTGTAATCGCGGGGCGGGTTCGAGCTGATCTCGCTGATACGCCGATCGCCCAGAACCTCTTTCCGAGTGGGAGCGAGTTCGACCGAGGGCTCTCGCGCGAAGGCCACAACGCCAACATAGTCGCGAGTCGGCGCGATGTCGATTTCGCGATTTATGAAGTCGAGGATCTCCTGGCGATTGTCCTGGGCGACGCTGGCGGAAACATCGACTAAAAAGATGACGGCGAGGTCGCGCGACGTCGTCCTGATCCGCAAACCCGAGAGCGCAAGCACCAAAAGCAGAAGAAGCAGGATTCGCAGGCCGATGCTCAGTCCCGCGCGAGTCCGCGATAAATTCGCGAGGCTGTTTCGCGCGAAGTACACGACAACCGGAATGAAGAGCAAGAGAATAAGCGCCGCCGGGTTTTGCAGGTTGATAAACATTTCGGATTGCGGATTGCAGACTCGGACTCTGGATGCGAACGCGGTCTTTAATAGTAATAAACCGCGATCAGGAGATTCGCTTGTGGTAGCTCCACCATTCAATCATCAGAACCCCGAATGCGAAGAGGACGATCCAGCGCCACGCTTCGCGCTCGGAATGGAAAGTCTCCGTTTGTGCTTTCGTCTCTCTCTCGCGCGTTCTGATCGAATCACGCGGCGCTATATTCGACTCGGCTTCGCTCCGCAAGCTGGCGGCCAAGGATGGCGCGGACTTAACGTCGTAGGTCCCAACCCGCAATGTGTCCGCGAAAACAATGGAGCCGTCCCGAGCTACCGCCTCTATTGTCTCGCCCGCCGGTGTCGTAATGCTCACGCTCGGAGCGGAGGTTTGGATCGAAATGGGTTGGCCTGCGCGAACGGCTCGCTCGCTCGCAGGTGAATCTCTATCCGCGAGCCAGGACACAGAATTCGCAAGCAAAATCGGAAACTCTATTTTGAGGGGCAGATCAGTTCGCGCGAGATCGAAGCCGATCATTATCAGCCTGCGGTGGCCGTCATCGCCTGCCCAGATCACCCCATCGTTTCCGGCACTGACGATGGGTTTGAGCCAGGTGGCGGTTTCGCGAATTGTGAAGCCTTCGACATGCAAATCGCCGTAATTGAGAAGACTGTTGACGGGATGCGAACGTTCGATCGATGTAATCTCAGGATGCTGGCGTTGACCTGTTGCGTGCCAGAGACCGGCGGCGTCCGGAGGGTT
>DATIFP010000209.1:0-24254 GCA_035455165.1 Blastocatellia bacterium | reverse complement strand
GAATCAAGACCAGGCTAAAGCCTGAACTCCATGCCCGCCAGTTCGTGGATCTTCGTGTCCTGGTGTCCTGGTGGCCAGCTTTTCGCAACCCGAAATTCAACACGACTCAGCAGTCTCGCGATGAGTAGCCGCCCGGCGCGCGTGATATCATACCCCCTCCTGGATTTGGGCGATGTACATCGACTCACACGCACACATCGAAGGAAATGAGTTCGACGCCGATCGCGAAGCTGTGATCCAGCGCGCGCTCGATGCGGGAGTCGAAACAATCGTCTGCATTGGCGACGGCGAAGTCGCCGCCGATTCCCACGCCGCTGCGTTTCGGCTTGCCGAGCAATATCCGTTCATCTACACAACCGTCGGCGTTCATCCGCACGAAGCGCGGTTACTCGACGACAATCTCTGCGCGCAACTCAAGGAGCTATCACGGCATCCGAAGGTGATCGCGTGGGGCGAGATCGGGCTCGACTATCATTACGACAATTCGCCTCGCGACGTGCAGCGCGACGCTTTCAGAAAGCAGCTGCGAATGGCTCGCGAGCGCGGGCTTCCGGTTTCGATACACACTCGTGAGGCTGAGGCGGACACGCTCGCGATATTGAACGAAGAGTGGAAGCAGTCGGCTCTCGGCGGCGTGATTCATTGTTTCACTGGAACGCGTTCGTTTGCCGAAGCCGCCGTCGATGTTGGTTTCTACATTTCGTTTTCAGGCGTGGTGACGTTCAAGAATGCGAAGGAGCTTCGGGAAACGGCTCAAGCTCTTCCGCTCGAGAAGATCCTGATCGAGACCGACAGCCCTTATCTGGCGCCGGTTCCGTATCGCGGTCGCCGGAATGAGCCTGCTTACGTGGTTGAGACTGCCAAGGCTCTGGCGGAGCTCCGCGGCTTGGAGGTGAGGGAACTCTCCGAAGTCACCGCGGCCAACTTCAAACGGTTGTTCGTGCCCCCTGAAGGCACGCAATAGAAGCACGTCGATCGGAGCGTTGTGAATTCAAAGAACCCCGATGAAGAGCATCTAAGACTGCTGTCTATCTTTCATTACGTCGTTGGCGGGATTACTGCGTTATGCGCCTGCTTCCCGCTGATTCATCTAGTCGTCGGGCTTACGATGATCTTCGCGCCCGAACGGTTATCGGGTTCGGAACACACGCCCGGTCCTGAGCGGATGTTTGGTTTGTTCTTCGTTGTTCTCGCGAGCGCGTTCATAATCCTCGGTTGGGCGCTGGCGGCCGCGAACGTCTACGTGGGACGATGCCTCACGAGGCGCGAGAAACATACGTTCTGTCTCGTCGTCGCAGCTGTGAACTGTATTAATACTCCGATTGGAACCGTGCTTGGCGTGTTCACCATCATAGTGCTGATGAGGCCGTCGGTTAAAGCAATGTTCGAAACCAATCGCGCATGTGCCTCAGCCGAACCGGCTAGTTGAGGGCGTTGCCCAATCAAGCGTCAGGGAGGACCCCACCAGTTAATGACCCGATTGACTCGCAGAGAAGCGTTTCGAGCCGTCAGCCTGCTAGCGGGCGGAGTCGCCTTCAACTCGGCCTGCGCAAGGCGAGTGCGGCCTTACGTCATCGACCCCCCACCCGGATCGTCGAAGAGACTGCGTCACTTCACGCCGGTCAATGTAGCTCCTGAACGAGTAATCAGAACCGTGGTCGGACTCAGGCCGTTCCGTCCGTCGGGATTCGTCGTTCGGGCCGAATCGCTCGGCGACAAGCTGCTGGTTCACAACTACGGCCACGGCGGCGGTGGTGTAACGCTTTCGTGGGGCACCGCTCATTTGGCGGCGGAACTGGTTCGCGAATCCGGGAAGACCGGCGCCGCGGCGGTGATCGGCTGTGGAGTGATCGGGCTTGCGACCGCCAGAACTCTGCAGCGCCGGGGATTCGACGTCACCATCTACGCGAAGGACATGCCCCCGGAGACTACCTCCAACATAGCCGGCGCCAGTTGGTCTCCAACCTCGGTTGTCGACGAAGACAACCGGACACCGGCATGGGATTCGCAATTTGAGCGAGCCGCGAGGTTTGCACATCGATCATTTCAGCTGCTGGTTGGAGATGAATACGCGGTGCGCTGGCGAGAGCAGTACAACCTGAGCGACGTCGACTATCCGGATAGCTGGGACCACGAGTTGCTGCGCGACCTGTTCCCGAATCATCGAAGTCTGAAACCATCCGAGCACCCGTTTCCGGCCAGGTTCGTCAAAGTCGACAGCATGATGTTCATCGAGCCGTCGATTTACCTGAACACTCTGCTTCGCGACTTCTACATCGCCGGCGGGCGAATCCGCCGTGTGACGTTTGCAACCCCCGCCCAGCTTGCCACGCTGATCGAGCCCATCATCGTTAACTGCACGGGACTGGGCGCTCGAGAATTATTTGGAGACCGCGAGCTGATGCCGATAAAGGGCCAGCTTCACGTGCTGATCCCGCAACCCGAAGTCGATTACGCGATGGTGGGGATGGGCCTTTACATGTTTCCCCGTCGTGATGGCATCATTCTGGGTGGCACATTCGAGCGCGGGGTCGAGACGATGGAGCCAAATCGCGAAGCCGAGCAGCGAATCATTGCGGGTCACAAGCGGATATTCGAAGGGATGCGTTGATCGTTTACTGATGGTACAAACAAGGATATGGACACGCCCGGAACCACTCTGACACATAACGAAATCAGCCTGTTGCTTTTCGCGCTTGAAGGCGGCAACGCTGCTCCGTTGCCCGACCCGTCGACTTGCGAGGATGCTTGCCCGGTTGTCGAAAGCGTCGAAGAATTGCTCTGTGGAGGAAAGCTCGAGCCTCGTCACCAACTCGTGCGGCATTTGAACAACCATTTGCGCGAAGCCTTGATTGAGTGTGGGATGTTCGAGCTTATGGCAACGGGTCAGCCCGACGGCGCGCAGGCTCTCTCGGTTGAAGATCAGACAAAACTTCACCAGGTAAACCAGCGGCTGTCGGAATGGAATTGCCGGATCAAACTCGACGACACAGAGCGGCGATTGCTCTACGAATCGCTTTCGCGGCTCCCACGCTCATCCTGGGTCACGATGCCGCGCACGATGTGGAGGCTCAGAAAGAAACTCAAGCTGCCCAATCTGCTGAAAACGATACAAGGTACCTAACCCGCGGCGCCGACAATCCCACCAACGCAGTTGGTGGTTCGTTCAACATCCACCAACTGCGTTGGTGGGATTCTGGCGCGGGCGGTGGCCCTGGAACTGTTTCACCGGTTTACTCGGCCAATCAGAAAACTGTTGAAGCAGGTAGGATCAATCTGAGGCCACTCCGGCACCTCAATGAATCGAGGTCTAGCAAGAAGGACGCACGATCATCCAAATCACGTCCGTTAATTACACCCACCACAATGTCGCGGAAGTTGATTGAATCGGTTCCCAACGCTACGATAGATAATCCCTCCCCATGGAATTCGAAAGGAGCAAGCACTCAACAATGACCGCGCAAGCTAATCAACCCTCGCCGCTTCTTCTCTTTGAGACCCTCACCGCGTATCAACGCAGCGAAGCGCTGAAGGCGGCAATTGAACTCGATCTGTTCACCGCGATCGCCGACGGCAGCAAAACGGCCACGGAGATCGCCGCGCGATGCAACGCCGCCGAGCGGGGCGTGCGGATTCTCTGCGACTACCTGACAATGATCGGGTTCTTGACGAAGCAAGGGAGGAGCTATCAACTGACTCAGGACTCGGCGGTATTTCTCAACCGTCACTCGCCCGCCTATCTTGGAACCGCCAGCGAGTTTCTATTGAGCGACCACGTAGTGCGAGAGTTCAGATCGCTCACCGAGGCGGTTCGCAAGGGCGGCACTGCGATACCGGACGACGGCACCCTCGCTCCCGAGCATCCGATGTGGGAGAGGTTCGCCCGCGCGATGGTTCCGATGATGCGGCCGGTTTCCCAGATGATCGCTCAACTTGTTGATCCGGAGGCGACCGGAAAGCTGAAGGTTCTCGATATCGCTTCGAGTCACGGAATGTTTGGACTCGCCTTCGCCACTCGCAATCCAAATGCTGAAGTCTTCGCCGTGGATTGGCCGAACGTCCTCGAGATCGGCAAGGAGAACGCGAGGTCGGCAGGGGTCGCCGATCGTTATCACACAATTTCCGGCAGCGCGTTTGAGGTGGATTTCGGGACCGGGTATGACGTTGTGCTGATAACGAACTTTCTTCATCACTTCGATCCCCCGACGAACGAGTCGCTATTGAAGAAAGTGCATGCGGCGTTGAGTGACGCGGGTCGCGCGGCGACTCTCGAGTTCGTGCCCAACGAAGATCGCATTTCGCCGCCTTCCAGTGCCGGGTTCAGCTTGACTATGCTGGCGGGAACGCCGAGCGGCGACGCCTACACTTTTGTGGAGCTCGATCGTATGTTCCGGAACGCGGGCTTTGCGAAGAGCGAGCTCCAATCGCTGGAACCGGCGATTCAACAGTTGATCGTGTCGCAAAAGTGAGCGTGAGCGAGGACGCTCCTGCGGGATCACCCTGACCGGCAAGGGTACTGTTGGGAAGAGGGACTCGTCCCCGCTGTCTTTGCTGCAACACGTAGACAAAAGAAAAACCTAGGGGGACGAGTCCCTCTTCCCAACCCGCACCCTTGCCAGGCGGACCAAACGGACTAACTACTGCCGGCCGGCCTTAGCTGTGCGATCTGCCCTAGCCTTCGCAACCATCTCCTTGATCTCTCTCATCAACGTCGGGCCGTGATAGGGAATCCCGTCTTTGATCGTCCATTCGACTCCGCCGGTGTGGACCGTTTTACCGTCTCTGATCTCGTCGACGCCGGTCGGATAAAGCACCTTGAGGTTCTCGAGCGGGTTGCCGTTTACTACGATCAGATCCGCGGTGAAGCCGGCGCGAATGCGGGCGAGTTTGTCTTCCTGGCCAAGTATCTTCGCGTTGTTGCCGGTAGCGTGTTGAAGGATCTTCAGCGGATTGAAGCCAGCCTCCTGATGAAGCTCCAACGTTCGTATCAAACCGAAGCCGTACATCTGATAGATGAAGCCCGAATCTTCACCGGCGCCGATGGTTCCGCCGAGGCGGTCGAATTCTCGAAGAGCCGACATCCAGATTCGATAATTCTCTTTCCAAAAAGTTTCGTCGGTCGACGACCAGCCGATGAAATACGAACCGTGATTAGCCGGATTCGGTTTGAAGTATTCTTCGAGCGCTGGATGAAGATAGTCGGCGAACCACGGCTGCGTCTGGGCGCGTTGAAGGTCGCGGCTCGCTTCGTAGATATCGAGAGTCGGCACCCACGCGACGTTCGCCGAAACCATGCCTTCGAGCACCTTGGTCAGCCGCTCCGGATTCGCCTCGCGCCAGAGGTGGCCGGCATAACGGAAGCGATCGACTTCGTTGGCGTAGTTGTAGCTCGGTGGAAAGTTTTGCCGGCCGCTTTCGATCGCGGCGTCCGGTATTCCGTACCAGTGCTCGATGGTCGCGCTCCCAAACTTGATGTCATCCCAGGCGTTTGTTTCCTCGACGCCGGCGTGATGGGCCACGCGCAACCCGAGCTTATGAGCTTCGTCCATGAGTGCAGCCATGATGTCGCGATCAACGCCCAGGATCTTTATTCCGTCGCAGCCCATCTGCTTGATCTCCCGCACTCGCGCGCGAGCCTCTTCGTTGTTGCGACGGTTTCCGAACATCGGATAGATGAACAGGCGCGGCGCGGCGATCTCGCCCTTCGCGCTCCGCTCGCGGAGCGCCAGCGACTTCCTGGTATCGCTGCCGACGTCGCGGACGGTTGTTATGCCGCATGCGAGCCACAGCTTCAGACAATAATCGACCGGCTGCGGGATTCCGCCCCGCTCGTCTTGAACATGGCCGTGCGCGTTGATCAAGCCCGGCAGCACATACTTGCCTGTCGCGTCGATCTCAGCGTCGGCGTCGGGCCGCCTGGCCCTCCCCTCGCGAAGGGCGACCGGATCAAGAGGGACGACCTCGGCGATAGTGTTGTTCACGATGACGATGTCCTTGGGTCCGGAGGCGGGAGTGCCGTTGCCATCGACGACCATGGCGTTGCGGACGACAAGCCGCGGATATCGCTTGCCGCTGATCACCGTTTGCTTTGCCGTTTGAGTCGCGGGAGTCTGGGGGGTGAACACGGCGGCGAGCAGCGCCAATATAAGTGAGCGTGTAGCGAATCGATTGAGCATATGCACTCCTGTGATTAGCCGTCTTCAGTTATGTGACTGGTCCGAGATTTTGCGACCTGCGCGGCGTCCCGGTCAATGACCGGATGGCGAGGGTAGCCGCGTCTTTGTGTGTTGCGACAAAGTACACCACCCCAACGCCGAGAATGTTCGCGAAGGTTTAGCGCGGATTGAAAGACCAGCAAACAACTTTCAGGATTCTACTTGCGATGCGCACAGCGCGTCGTAGTAGGCGACGACGTCCTCGGCGGCGCCCGAGTTGACGATTCGGCCGCCTTCCAGCAGCACCGCGCGCTGACAATGCGCTCTCACGACCGCAAGGCCGTGGGTCACGAGCAAAACTGTGCGCCCGCTGCGAGTCACGTCATCCATCTTCCCGAGGCACTTCTTTTGAAAGTTCGCATCGCCCACGGCGAGCACTTCGTCGACGATGAGGATTTCGGGGTTCAGGTGCGCAGCGACGGCGAAGGCTAGCCGCAAATACATTCCGCTGGAGTAATGCTTGACCGCGGTATCGATGAATCTCTCGACTTCCGCGAACGCAACTATTTCGTCAAACCGGTCATCAATCTCTCGATGCCTCATCCCCAGGATCGCGCCGTTCAGATAGACGTTCTCTCGGCCGCTGAGATCGGGGTGAAAGCCGGTGCCCACTTCGAGAAGACTTGCAACCCGGCCGAAGAGCTCTACGCGTCCGCTAGTCGGCTCGATTATCCGCGACAGGATTTTCAGAAGCGTCGACTTTCCAGCTCCGTTACGGCCGATAATGCCGAGCACTTCACCCGGCTGCACTTCGAAGCTGACGTCCTTTAAC
Organism: Blastocatellia bacterium; assembly: GCA_035455165.1. Classification (GTDB taxonomy): domain Bacteria; phylum Acidobacteriota; class Blastocatellia; order UBA7656; family UBA7656; genus Onstottus_A. The sequence continues at coordinate 17,267 of DATIFP010000209.1, read as the reverse complement.
GCCCACAACGTGTCGTCGCGACCGTTGTGTTGCTTCCGCTGAAATGTGGATCGAACAGCCTTGACCAGGGACTCACGGAGCGTCTCGTACCGAACGGGTCTCGCTTCACCCGGGATGATTCGAAATCTCTTGCTGATTCCGTCGACTTTGATGATCGGTTTCATTGGCGTTAGAAGATCCGTTTCGTGCGCGTGGTTCAGATGACTTCTGCGAAGCTTCGCTCCATTCGCCGAAACATGTATGAGGCGTAAACGAGCATTACCAGAGCAACCGCGCAAGAGTAGCCGAGCACGCCGATGGAGAATGCGCGACCGAAGAACACTCCGCGAAACGCCTCCACTATTCCGACCAGCGGGTTGAGCGCGTACACCCATCGCCACTCGTCGGGCACCATGCTTGACGGGTATATGATAGGCGAAACAAACATCCATATCTGAATCACAAACGGCAGCGCGTACCGCACGTCTCTATACTTGACGTTCAAGGCGGAAAACCAGATGCCTACTCCCAGTGCGAACAAAGTGGTAAGGAGGATCAGAGGGAGGATAAGCAGATAGCTCCAGGTCACCGCGAAGCCATAATAGACCAGCAGGGGAATCAGGAGAACCGATGCGATTGCAAAGTCGAGAAGTCCCGCTCCGACGGCGGCCGCCGGGATTATCAATCTCGGGAAGTAGACCTTGGTAATCAAGTTGCTGTTGCCAATGAGGCTGTTCGCGCCGCTGGAGACACCATTCGAAAAAAACGTCCAAAGCAACAATCCGGTGTAAAAGAAGATCGGGGCCGGAACACCCTCGGTCGGCACGCGCGCAAGCATTCCGAAAAAGTAGGTAAAAATGATCATAGTCGCCAGAGGCTGTATGATCGCCCACGCGGCGCCCAGAATGGTTTGCTTGTAGCGGACCTTGATGTCGCGCCACATAAGAAAATAAAGCAGCTCGCGGCACGCCCATAGATCACGAAGGTTGAGCGGGGCCCAGGACTTCCGTGCTTCGATGACCACGACGGGCTTGTCAGGCAGATCGTAGGAAACCCGCGGCGGCACAACGGTTCGCCCCGCGACTCCCAGGTCGATCGACTCGACGACTTCCAGGTTTTCCTCGCTGGTCGAATTCATCACTGACTCAACGAACCTTCTCAGAACCGGAGCATTGCAGCTGAAGCCCCGACAGCGCGTCTCCGACGTTCTTTGTGTCCTCGGGGCTGGAGGCAACCCGCTTTGCAAGGTTCAAAAACTCGCCGGCCCTCGAGCAGTCGTTCTTGGTGCGGTAGATCTGACCGTATTGGTAGTTGGCATAAAAGTCATTCGGGTTGACCGACAAAATTCTGTCGAGATACGGCAGCGCTTCATCATAGCTTTTATCTTCGATCAGCCGATAAGACAAACTCATCAGAGCATCCTGGTCGTTTGGAAATACATCGACCCGCTTTTTCAGCACCTCGAGCTCCTTCTCGCGATCCGCAGTCCGGTAAATAGTTGTCAGCAGCACATAGGGTTGGCGGCTTAAAGGGTAAAGATCGATGGCTTTCAGCAACAGCGCTTCCGCTTCCTTGGAAGACCCTTGGAATCCCTTTGATATCGCCAGCGCGGTGGTCAACTCGGACCGAAACCTATTTGGGTTCTTATAGGCCGGAGACTTGATCCGCGAGTCGGGCAACGTAAGCCCCTGCTCGATAAGCTCCTCTGCTTCCCGCGCCTTGTCCCGGGTCTGGTAAAGCGCGGCGAGGCTGACGTAGGCGCCGGCATAGGACGGATCGATCTCAATACACCGCTTATAAAGCTCAGCACTTCTGGCGGGATGTCTGGTTGCGTATTGACCTGCGAGGCTGGACACCGCGCGGAGCGAGTTTGGCACTTCCTCGTAGTTAGTTTTCCAGAGCGTGAAGTCGTCTTTGTAAACAGCGTTGCGTAGCACGATCATTGCCCCGAAGGCGACCACAAGGGCGGCGGCAGTGCCCAGCGCCAGTCGCCTCGCCAGTACGCTCTTGTTTGCGATCTTCCGAGCTGCAACCGCTGCAAACAACCCGAAGCTCATCATCGGCAGATAGAGATAGTGATCGGCCAGCAGTTCGTGATGGGGAATGAGCTGGCTCACCGGCAGAAGCAACGCGAAGAACGAGAGGATGGCGAACGCCAGAAGCCGGTCCTTGTTTAGGAGCACAAAGCCGGCGGCAAGAGTCGCACCGACTACGATAATGGACACGATCACTCTCCATTCGAGTATTGATGTGGCCACGTCGAAGCCTCCGGAGTACTGGACAATGGGTGTCGGGAATACAAGCTGTTTTAGATACCAGGCGTGGACTCGGATCGAAGTGAGCAGATTCGCATAGAAGCTCCCGCCCCAGTAATCGACTCCTGACGGGCGCACCCGCTCCGAACCTCCTTTCAGTATCACCTGGTACCAGACATAGGCCGGCAGGGCCAGCATTATCAACGCATAGAACCATTTGTCGCGTCCAAAAGCTGCCTTTATCGACTTCCAAAAGCGCGCCAAAGCTCTGCCGGTCTGATCCTTCCAAACATCACAAAAGCTCCACACAAAGATCAATACAGGCAGGCTTGCGGCCATCTCCTTGGACATCAGACTGAGCGCCCAAGCCGCCAGAAAAAGCCCCATGAAGAGAAAGGTGCGCGCGTCATACCGGCGCGGCGCTCCGCTCCCGAGAGATTCCCGATAGCTCAGGTAGAAATGAAAGCTGAGCAGAAAGAAGAAGCTGAACAGAACATCACGTCTCCCGGATATGTACGTCACCGAGTCTGCCTGCACGGGTTGAAGCGCGAAAATCAGGCTCGCAAACACGGCCGGCAGCGCGTCTCCGATCATCCGGCGAATCAGCCAGAAGACCAGCAGCACATTGGCGAGATGAATCAGGATACTGGTCAAATGGAATCCGAATGCGCGCTCTCCCCAGATCGCGAAGTCGACTGCATACGTAACATCCCGCAGCGGTCGATACGATGACACAAGAATCCTGGGGATGTTTTTGAGGCTTCGAAACGATCTGTCGCTCAGGACGTGCCCGTGATCATCAAACACAAAACCATTTGAAAGTGCGTTCGCATAACACAGGGAAACCACGAGCAGCAGTGCTCCGACCGCGAGGTAAACAGATGTGTTTCGAGAGGGTGCTGCGGCTTCAGCCTTTGCGTTCGATGCGTCGACCTGTAAGTTCTTTTTCTTTTTGCGGGCGGCGACGCTCACCATCTCTGTTTACCGTATGTCTTGGCTAATAGGGACTCGAGAGGAGACTGACGAATATCAGCGCGGCGCGCGTGTGTAACGTAATAAGATCTCCAAAATCAGTTTGTAATGCGCTCGGTAGCGGCTATATCTTATCCAAGCGCTGCCAGATGCGCAATTACCGAAGCAATCAGCTATGGAACACGATCAGGGCAAACCGACAGGTCCCGCGGCCAGGGCGATTTCGGTGGTGGTTCCCCTGTATAACGAGCAGCTTTCGCTGAAAGAATTGCACGAACGATTGGCGGCGGTTCTTCCTCAAGTCGCCACGCACCACGAAATCATTTTTGTCGATGATGGAAGCGTAGATGACTCCGTTGAAACGCTGAGAGCGATCAGTGTTCTGGACCGGGCGGCGAGGTTTGTTCGGTTTCGCAGGAACTTCGGGAAGTCTGCGGCGCTGGCGGCGGGTTTTCGAGTTGCGCGTTACGGCACAATCGTGACGCTTGATGCCGATCTGCAGGATATCCCGGAACAGCTGCCGCTTCTGGTAGACAAATTGGATGAAGGCTACGATCTCGTCTCGGGTTGGCGCCGCGATCGGCGCGACAGACTGACACGACGGCTCGGTTCGAGGCTCTACAATTGGGTTACGTCGGCTCTGACCGGAGTCCGCCTTCACGACATTAACTGTGGCTTCAAGATCTACCGGCGAGAAGTGCTGGACGAAGTATTGGTTTACGGCGAACGACACCGCTACATTCCGGTCCTTGCCAGCTATCGCGGATTTCGCCTCGGCGAAGTGAGCATCGAGCACGCCGAGAGAGCATACGGCAGTTCGCGCTACGGCTTCAGCCGAGTGTTCGGCGGGTTCTTTAGCCTTCTCACCGTGATCCTGTTGACCCGTTACACGAACAAGCCGCTGCACTTCTTTGGGATTCTTGGACTGGGGCTGGCGAGCGTCGGGACCGCCATCGACGCATATCTGGTTCTCATGCGCATTCTGGCGCACGAGTGGCTGAGTAATCGACCCCTGCTCATCATCGGGACGCTGCTCGCAATCGTTGGCGTGCAGCTAGTCCTGTTCGGGCTTCTTGCCGAAATGATCGCGTTCTCGTACAGGCGGGAGAGCGACTACTCAATCGTTGAGTCGAGCGATGACGAGTACCCCGGCCTCACGTCGAGTGAACACGAGTTCCGAATCGGCAGGAGCAAGACTGCCGAATGAGAATCAGCATCATCGGGCCGGCTTACCCGCTGCGCGGCGGCATCGCCCATCACGTCCACTGGCTGCGAGGTGAGCTGGCGACTCGCGGCCACAATGTTCAAGTAGTATCGTTCCGCAGGCTTTACCCTCGCGTACTGTTCCCTGGGACCACCGAGCTCGACACGAAGAGTAACCTCAAACTCGACGCTGGGGCGATCCCGGTTCTTAAGCCGCTGAGCCCGCTGACCTGGCTGCGCGCGCTGAGGCTGGTTAGAGCCTTCTCGCCGGACGCGATCGTCTTCCAGTGGTGGCAGCCGTTCTTTGGTCCGTTGGTGGGAACGCTCGCGAGATCTCTTCGAAGGCCGGGGACTCGGTGCATCATTGAATGCCACAATGTCTTTCCTCACGAGGGCAGTTTATTCGATCGCATCCTGGTTAAATACGCGCTCTCGGCCGCCGATCATTTGATCACCCACTCACAAAGAGATCGCGACCTCCTTTTGTCGGTCCTACCGGGCAAACAGGTAAGCGTGTCCGCATTGCCCGCGCTCGACGATTTTTACGATTCACGCCCCGCGCCTCGCAACGGGCGAACGATTCTGTTCTTCGGAAAAGTGCGGAAGTACAAAGGCCTGGACGTGCTGCTCGCCGCAATGCCCAAAGTTCTCGAAAAACTGGATTGCAGGCTCAACATCGTGGGCGAATTCTACGATTCGCCGGATAGGTATCGGCGGCTCATCAGCAAATACCAAATCGACAGCCAGGTGCGCATTGATAACCGTTACGTCCCTAACGAGGAGGTCACCGGTGTCTTTCGCGACGCGGACGTGCTGGTGCTGCCCTACGTCAGCGCGAGTCAAAGCGGCGTGGCTCGAATTGCACTGTCAAACGGCTTGCCGGTCATCGCGTCGCGAATCGGCGGACTTTCGGAGGCGATCGAAGAGGAGGTCACCGGGTTGCTTGTTGCTCCGGGAGATGCGGAGGCTCTCGCAGACAGAATTGTGGATTACTTCGAAGGCAATCTCGGACCCGTTTTCTCTGAGAACCTCAGAAGGAAGGCGACGGAAACTTCGCAATGCAAGATTGGCGACATCATTGAAGATGTAATGACGGGTAGGTCCTCCGCCGCGAGCGTTTCCACTCCTTCGTTTCCCGCGAGCTACTAGTCGCGTCAGGTAAGATTTGCCACTATTTTTTTCTTGTAATGAAAATGTTTTGGAGTACAATTGGCGACAGAACAAAGCGTAACAGGGTCCCATGATTCAAGTCTTAATGGAATCAAAACAGAGGGTCCATCGACAGCAGGGCTACGATCACAGCAGCCACGAATGCGACGGTGGGGACACCAACCCTTTGGAGTCCACAGAAGCTGAATTCTGAGAATCGAAACTGACGGAGAACCCGATGTCCAAACGAACTAAGATGCTCCTCGTCATTAGCTTATCGTTAGGTCTAGTTGGAATGTCGCTAGCGTCCCTAAACAAGAGCACTCCGTCAACCTGTAAGCAAAAGAAACCAGCTCAGTTCGATTTGCCGGGAACCATTGACGGCTCCGTGAACCCATCCGGTATCCCTGATAATGTCGCTTACGAATTGTTCTTGAGAGCTCTTGGCGAAAGCTCTTCACTGGAGTTTGCCAAGAAAGTCGGGCTGGAGCACCAGTGGGCCCAGGCATTGTTAGACACATCCCGCTCGTTCAATGAGCTAGTGGGCAAATTTGACAGTGCGATCAGATCCGATAATCAGCACCGGGTTAGCAGCTTGCTGCAACAAAGGGAAGGATATGTCGGTAAAGTAGTAGCTCTGCTTCCTAAGGCGATTGGAAGTACATACGCAGCAAAACTAGATGACTACATCCATACGACAGTTATATCAAGGATGAAGAAGATACCAATTGCCATACTTGCGCGGAAGGGTGGAAGCACTTTCGGGAGCGTTTATACCTATTCTGACTCCTGGAGCGAGGGTGGATTCATATACGCAGTCAGCGTGATAGTGCCGGAAAAACTTGATCTGAAGGATATAGCATTTGAAGCAAATACGACCATTGTAGCTCCTGATGGCGTGCGTTCTTCATCGGATAACGCGGAAGGCAGCCTTGGCGCCGTTAGCATAAATAGGTTGCCACTCGGACGGGATGATGGCGAGTTCACAATAGGGTCTTCCTTTGGAGCCAAGATAAACTCTCGCAAGCGTCATGTCGGTGGTTCGGTACACACTATGGCCTTTGCGCCGAACGTGAGGCTTGGCACTTGGTCGGCTTCTCCCGCTTCACCGGCTACAATAACTACAACTAACGGTGAGGCCACAATTACCGCCACGATTGTGAGTTCGCTGGAAGTTCCAAGCACTGCTGTAGCAACAGTAGAATTACTTGGAGTCTCCCAGCCTGCCAATATTGTCTATTCGATCACTCCCTCACGCGGCCAAACTGTTGATCTTGCAGGAGAGGGGAATCCTACGACCGTGACCTGGACCATTAAGACAGGTATAGGGAATCAGGTTGGGGGAGACATAGTAGTGATAGTAGTGCTCGATAGCGCTTTTACCTGTAAGCCTGGTACTTCAAATTGTAATCCGCAAGCCATAACTCTGACCCAACCAACACAATCCCAGCAGCTGACGGTAAAGGTAGCAGCTCCGTCGAGCGGCGGTGATGATGATGGCGGTGGCGGGGGGGCGCCTGACCCTTGCCTCGGCGTTATTTGCGGTGAATTTCAAGTTGGGGGAGAATATGGCACCGAATGCTGTCCGTCTCCCATCCTAGTTGACATTGCAGGAGATGGTTTTAGTTTGACGGATGCGGCAGGCGGGGTGAGTTTCGATCTCAATGCGAATGGCGTTGCCGAACATCTCTCCTGGACCTCAGCGGGTTCCGATGATGCGTTCCTTGCCCTTGATCGGAATGGCAATGGAACGATAGATAACGGAAAGGAATTGTTCGGGAACTACACCCCTCAGCCCGCATCGTCAACTCCAAATGGTTTCCTTGCGCTTGCGGAGTACGACAAACCAGAGAACGGTGGCTTTGGCGACGGAATTATCGACAGCCACGATGCGATATTTTCTTCTCTGCGTCTATGGCAGGATACGAATCACAACGGGATATCGGAGCCGAGCGAGGTTCACACCCTGCCGCAGCTGGGAGTCTATGCAATCAGTCTCAACTACAAGGAATCGAAACAAACGGATCAGTACGGCAACCGATTCCGCTATCGAGCCAAGGTGTATGACGTGAACGGCGCTCAAGTCGGCCGATGGGCGTGGGATGTGTTCTTCGTGACCGGATGAGTTGTATGAGCGTCCCTTAGTGGAGGGACGCCGCCCTTTCATGGATTCATCAAACCCTCATTGACTGAGTACTGGACCACTTCTCAATCGAGAAAAAAAGGCGAGCAGCGAGGCTAACATTGGGGTGCGCCTTGCCGGTCGCCAGTCTTAATCTGAGAGGAGCGCTCCAGAAGAAATCAACACTCGGAATAACCGCACGCGTAGCAAGTCTGGCAACCTTCGACCCGCACGAACGCCGAATCGCCACAGCTCGGGCAGAGATCGACGGAGCTCGCGGCTACCCCGGCACTCTTGTGGCTGGAGGCTGCCGATCCGACTGCCCCTTCAACCCCCATCTCCCCGCCCTGGCCATCCTGTTCGTTCCCGGAACTGAGGTTCAAATAGTTTTCCCCGAGGGCCTGGCCCACCGCATCCGGAAGCGATAGCACCCGCCGCTTCCCAAAGCCGTACGAGCGAGCCCCTCCGATTCCCGTTATCTGTTTTACGATCTCGCGAACGCGCTCGAGCGGCGACACCGGCGACGCCATCCGCAGGATCAATGACATCAATCTGCCCATCGCTTCGGCCATCGCCTTGATGTCCGAGCCCGCTTTTCCGATCTCGAGAAAGACCTCGAACGGGTGGCCTTCCTCATCCTCGTTCATCGTGATGTGCGCGGTGCCCGACGGCGTGTTCTTGCTGACGGTGTAGCCGCGGCGCTTGTACGGACGTGGCCGAACTTTGGGTTGCCAGCCCGCGTCGCTCTGCACCAGCTCGCTGGAAGAAGCCTCGGATTCCTTCACGGGGGCGGCGACCTCGATGGCGCGAGCGCGACTCTCGCCGGCGGCCGCGATCGTCACAGCTTTGGCGTGCTCCGGTTCAGCCGTCTTCTTGTCTTCTTCTCTCAGGTTGAGCACCTGAACGTCGCGCGAGCCGTCGCGATAAATCGTCCCTCCCTTGCAGCCAAGCCGATAGAGCAGCTCGTATATCTCTCGCGTCTGATCTACCGAGTACGAGGCCGGCAGATTGCACGTCTTCGAGATGGATGAGTCGACCCAACGCTGAATCGCCGCCTGGACTTTGACGTGCTCTTCGGGAGCGAGGTCCATCGCGGTAACGAAGTAGCTCGGCACCGGCTCGCCGGAATGCGCCTGCTGCCATTCCTCAAGAACTTTGACCCGCTCCTCGTGTTTGCCGAGGCGCGACTTGCGCAGATAGCTCCAGAAATAGAACGGCTCGATCCCCGTCGAAGTGCCCACCATCGTACCGATCGTCCCGTTCGGCGCTTGAGTCAGCAAAGTCACGTTTCGCACACCCTTTTCGCGCACCTCCTCGCGGACGTCCGCGGGCATCTGTTCCATATAACCCGACTGCAGGAACTTATCCCCGTCGAACATCGGGAAGGGCCCTTTCTCGGCGGCAATGTCCGAGGATGCGTGATAAGCCTCGCCGGATATGAAACGATAGAGCCGATCAATAAACTGGACAGATTCTTCGGACCCGTAACGAATGCCGAGGCGGATCAACATCTCGGCGAGGCCCATCGTGTTCAGTCCCACCCGACGCTCGGCTTTCTGCTGAGCGTAGTTCTCATCGAAGAAGTAGGGCGTTGCATCGATCACGTTGTCCAGGAATCGAACCGCGTAGCGGACGGCCTTGCCGAGCTCGTCCCACGCTACGTCGCCATCGCTGACGAACCTGGACAAATTGACCGCCCCAAGGTTGCAGACGCCGAACCCGGGCAGCGGTTGCTCGCCGCAGGGGTTGGTACAACCCAGATAACCCGCATCGTAGTACCACGAGTTGGACATCTTGTTGGCGCGTTCGATGAAAAACACCCCGGGCTCAGCGGAAGCCCACGCCGACTCGATGATCGAGTCCCATATCGCGCGAGCCTTGACCGTCTTGTGCACAATTGTCCGTTTCCCTGCGGCCACCCACTTATCGAGATTGCCATCCCATAGCTGGCCGTAGTCGGGATCCGAATTATCAGGGAACACCAGGTCCCAGTCGTCATTGTTGTGCACGGCGTCCATGAATTTGTCGGTGATCCCCACGGATATGTTCGCGTTGGTTATCTTCCCCATCTCGCGTTTGGAAGCGATGAACTCAGCCACGTCCGGATGCCAGCAGTTGAGGATCAGCATCAACGCGCCGCGCCGCGAGCCGCCCTGCTCTATCAAACCGGTGACGAACGAGTACAGCGCGCCCCACGAGACGGAGCCCGACGAGCGTCCATTGACGCCCTTAACATAGGAATGACGAGGCCGCAGGCTGCTGACGTTGATACCGACGCCGCCGCCACGCGACATGATCTCCATCATCTGGGAAAGGGTATCGACGATGCCGCGACGGGAGTCCTTCGGAGAGGGAACCACGTAGCAGTTGTAGAAGGTGAGTTGTTGATCGGTGCCGGCCGCGGCGAGGATTCTGCCCGCAGGAACAAACTTCCATCCATTAAGGAGCCAACGAAAGTTGCGATACCACTCGTCTGCACGCTCGCCCTCGACGGCGGCGATTCCCCGGGCGACGCGCTCCATCATCTGCTCGGGATCGGTTTCGATCGGTTTCGCAATGTGCTCGGACAGGCATTCGAACTTGCTTCCGTCGCGCAACTGGACCGTGACCCTTCCCGCGCCGCCGGCTGCGGTTTCATCCATCTCCACAACCTGGCCGATCTCGCGTTGGCCCGTCTTGGCATCGACGCATACGATAACCATATCGCCAGGTGCCAGGGTTCGTTTCGTCGTGTCCTTTAGCGCGTAACGATCGAGGAAGATCTTTTGCCCAAGCTCGGTTAGTTGGTTGTTTTCAACTGCGGCGACCGGAGTTCGCACATCCGCGTGAGGGACGAGTGGCGAGATCGAGTCGTCAGCTGAAGTTCGGACGTTTGATTTCTGGATGTCATCGACAGGGCGGGTGGACATTCCAAGTTCTCCTTAGCACCATTCTCGATTTTCAATGAAGGGCTGATCCTGCTTCTTTGAGAAAAACCAACTCCGCTCCCGACTCATGCCGGGTAGCGCGGGGCTTTCGGCTTGCCTGCCTGGCTTGTTTGTTTTACAGATCAGCCTGCCGACTTCCTGCCGGGCTGGGCTGCTCCGAGGCGTGAATGCTCAACTGTTCACTTGATGCGATGCTTGCGCAACAAGAATCCGCAAATCCCAGATCAAGACCGGCCCAACTGGAAGCTTTATGATAGCGTCCGAGGCCGGCTTCCTACAACTCGCGCCCCACTTGTCGGTCTCTTTTTTCCTCGCAGCGGCTTCGGAGTTTACTCTATAGATAGATACGTGTCAATCTAAAAGTACAATATATTGTGGTTCAATGGGATAGCGAGCCAACCGCGTCCATGTCAGAACCGAGCGGGAGGGAAAGGTCAAGCTTAATGCGGCGTGCGAACAGGCGACAAACCACATTGCTGATGTGAAAGCGGAACTCAGCGCCGATCAAAAGAAGGCCGCCGACACTATCGGTGCTCGCTCGACAGCCTAATTCGCTGCCAATACACAATCACCGTTCTTGATCCATGTGTGGTCGGTAGTGGCCGCCGGAGCCGCATCGATCGTGGAATCGGGAAACGTCTCGGCATAAACCGAGCCGCTTTCTCGGCGTCGCCATCGTACCAAAGAGAGATCGTGTTCTTTGCTTGCATCATAACTACAGTTTTCCCAACTGCTCTTGATTGTTTTTTTGAGCCTTCTGCACGGCATCGTCAATCATCGCAACGTCACCGCCTCGTTGTTGATTAATAGTGCCATGGTAGAACGTTCGTGAGCCAGTTTCAGTCATATTAATCACCTCGCGCATTAGCCGAGGCCGAACCGGTGCCGTTAACCTTCGCAAGGCGAATTACAACGTCGTTAATTCTCAAGCCTCATTCTTCTTCATCGGTTCCCAAAGCTCGACCTTGTTGCTGTCCGGGTCCATGATCCATGCAAACTTTCCGTTCTCGTCCGATTCCGGCCCCGATACGATCTCGACGCCATTCTGCTTCAGCTGATCGAGCAATTCGTCCAAATTATCAACTCGGTAGTTGATCATAAAGGAGGACTCGCTCGGGCTGAACCATTTGGTGTCGTTGTCCGCTGCGGTCCATACCGTTAGGCCGCCGTCCCCGGCCTTATCGTCAGGCCATCTCAATATCGCACCTCCCCAATTTTCAAGACTAAGGCCGAGGTTCTTCTGATACCACGACGCCAGTTCGGCGCCCTTGTTCCGACTCTTAAAAAATACCCCGCCGATTCCCGTAATTTTCGCCATACACTTTCCTCCTGTCATTTGTACTTAACCGATTTGTTTCACCTGAACTTCATCCAGCTTTGCCTCGCCTGGCCGTGTGCAACGCGGTCATAGAGGTACTACTGGCACCGCGCAGTCTATGTCATATTCTTCCCACCCCATTTCGGCTGGTTGTCGCCGATATATTTCCATACCCGGAAGATTTGCGGGTTGATAACGACTACGCGGCAGCCAATAGCGAAAAAGATACTGAATAACCTTGTTCTCATGACTGATGTCGCCAACACATCGGATCGCCGCTACACGGCAAGCCGGAAAATCCGTAACCTCCACCTCGCCGTCACCCTTCCAATCCGCCGGCACTTTTACGCACCAATCGAAACGACACAATTGGAGCGGAGTGACATCAGGGTTGTCCTGCGACATGCCGTAGAGCAAGATGTTGTTAAGATTGCCACCCTTCTGCCGATACCATTCGATCAAGCGGTAGTAAGCATTCTTTATCCGACTAAATGAACTGTATGAATCGTGCACCCGTATATACGCCAATCTCTGTTTCGGCAGGGAGCGAATCTTCACCTCAAACCCGTAGCTCTCCAGATCTTCTAAAGTATATCGAGGAAATTCATCCCTGAATTGACTATTCTTGCTATTTTCCAAAGGGCTCTTTCTGTCCCATTGCCGAGCACTTACTCCAAAGTGCTTTCTGAACGCGCGCGAGAAAACCGAGACGGAACTAAAACCAACTTCAAAGGCGGCGGCAGTGATGGAAAGTCTCGGAACCGATCGGAGTAAATTTGCCGCGCGCTCCAGCCGCATACGTACCACCATATCGTTGACAGTTTCTTCCGTAATCGATTTGAAAACCCGGTGAAAATGAAACTTCGAAAAGCACCCCACCCGTGAGAGCGTGTTTAACGATAAATCACCATCCAAGTTTTGACGAACGTGGCTTATAACGGTGTTGATACGTCGGGTATATACATCATTTTGCGCAGTATTTGATGCCATAACTGCTATTTATTCCTCCGTTAGAATTAGATCGACGTGATTTTGGCTCGTTCGCGGTCAATCCGCAAGAACGAACGAGTTTCACTCAGCGCAAACTTGAGAGGAAAACGCTTCGCTGTGCTTGAACGCAGAGCCCGAGGCAGGTGATCCCCAGTACCGTAAACTCGACCGTTAACACATCGCCTTCTTTCCCGGATGGAAAGTCTCCCGGAGGCTTGTGCACCGCGGCAGGGCGAGTCAGCGAGTCAGCGGCCCAAAACCTGAGAATACGCCGCCGGACGCACTGCTCAGAACGTTTGATTCTAGAAGCGATTGGACTATTACAGGCGGCTCGTGGAAGAGGCACCTGCGTCACAGGAAGGCCGAGAGGCGGCTCGTGGACGGGCCGCCTGCATCATAAGAAACGCGTAAGAAGCCGAACTAGGCCACAGCTTTGGTGGCGGGCAGATTCCGGCGCGGATTCTTCTTGACCACGAACTCAATGTTGACGTTGTCAGCGCCCGATCCGGGAACCTTTGAGTATTCGAGCGTCAGAACAGAGCCACCCGTCATACGCCAGCCAGCTTGCTGGAACCGGTCTTGGGATCTGTCCACCTCAACAGGATCACCGAAGGCTGCAGTGACCTTCCGCACGATCGTGTCAAACGTTTCGCTGCGCGTTGAGAGGTTGGCGGTGCAACTCACCTCGATCAACTCCTCCGGCCTGCGGGCCGGGGTATCGAGCGTATCAAACTTGAACGAAGCGCTCCACGCAGGCTTCCCGGGCAGGTCGATACCGAGGAGAAACGATTCATCGACCGGCACGTAGGCAAGCGTGTCCTGTTCGATGTTCTTGGGCAGCGCCGCTTGCACGTCAATGTAACTCATTCCGATCTTGAAGGTCCTCATGAACGCGACCGGGTCGAAAGGCTCAGCGCACTGGGCAGCAGCGTCGTCGCCGGGAGTCTTTGGCGCTTTGTCTTGCGCGAGGCCATTTACACACAAGCCCACGACGAGCGCCACGGAAATCGCGCTTGCCAAAACTCTATTGACATGAGTCATTGTTCCCACCCTTCCAGACCACGCGCATCGGCAAATCAGGGGCGCTCGTGCGCATGCGGATCAAACTGTCAACGTTTTCTTGTTGGCTAATCAGGGGCCGATAGCTGCTGACTGCTGCTGTCAACTATAACAGTGAAATCTGCGAAGTCAACATTGCAACTTTGTTGCAACTGCCTTTTTTTTCAAGTGATCGATCTTCGTACGCTCAACCTTCGGCGGACCGGGACCGCATCAAGGCATGCAGTTCTGACGGGGTGAGAATTCCGGGTTTGCGCCCCTCATCGAACATGCGCGTGACGATCTCCAGGAGCGTAGCGTTATATGGCGTGGGGATGCCTAACTTGCCGCCAACCGAGACAATTTCTCCGTTGAGGAAGTCTGCCTCGCCGGTCTTGCGGCCCACTGCAAGATCCTGCCACATGGACGAATAAGTTCGAATTCCCCCTCCGTCGCCCCGCGGTACATGTGGCTCCTTGGGCGGTTTACGGAGCTTCTCGGTCATTTCGCGAATCCTGATCGGCGAGGGTTCATCCGGGGGAGGCTCAACCTCGATGCCCGCGGCTTCGAGCACCCTCAAGCCTTCCTCTCGGACCGCGAGCATGAGCTGGCGCATCTCGGGATCGGCCATCGCTTGCTCCAGGTAGTAGCCGGTGATCGCCGTCGTCGCGTTGTTGAGGTTTGCAACCAGCTTCCCCCACTTCATTGCCATCACGTGAGCAGAGGCAATTGCGTCAAACCCGGCACGGCTGAGATCAGCCACAAGCTCTCGCGCAGTGTCGTCGACGCCCGACGGATAGGTTCCGATAGCGGCCACCCGTCCTTGCGGAAACGTAATCAACCCCGGTTCGAGCTGGGCCGCCGCAAAAAAAACGAGCCCCGCATAAACCTTGTCAAACGTGCGCGCTGCGATCTCTTCGTTGCGGCTTCCGTTTTGGAAACACACCACCGGCAGGCGTCCGCCGTACCGTTCGAAAAGTTCTTCGACCGCTGACTGAGTAGCTTGAGACTTGGCTGTGATCAGCGCAATATCATCGGCTTGAGGCGAGAGATCTCGCGCCCGCGTGACCGCATCCGCGGTTATGGTCAGCTCCTGCTTGTCATCTCTAAGGATGATTCCTCGCGCAAGCGCCTCAGCGATCGGGGGCCTGGCCACGCATACGACGCGCGAACCCGCGCGCGCGAGCAGCCCGGCCGTTACGCACCCGATGGCTCCCGCGCCGAAAATGATGTACCTCGGTTTTGTCTTGCTCATACCCTCAGATAATATCGCACTAGCCGGCAGCCGTAAGAAAGCAGAACGAGGAACACCAAAGATGATCGTCGAACGAGCAATCAGACAATCAATCAATTTGTACTATGACCTTTATGTGCCCGATGTTCCCGCTGAACGAGCCAGACCGTTGCTGGTCGCATTTCATGGCTACGAGGGAAACAAAGAGTCGATGATGGGGCTCGCCAGGAGAATCAACTCCAGTGACTACGTCATCGCTTCGGTGCAGGGACCCAATGCCTTTTTTGTGCGATCCGAAGCCGAGCCTGCCAAACCGAAGATTGGCTTTGGATGGATGATGCAGTACAAAGCCGCCGAGACGATTGCGCTTCATCATCAAACGCTGTTGTCGGTGATCGAACAGGCAGCGGCCGAGCACGAGATTGACCGGCGAGCCATTTTTCTTCTGGCCTTCTCTCAATCGGTTTCGCTGAACTACCGTTTTGCGTTCACGCGCCCCGGGCTCATTCGAGGAGTGATCGCTGTGTGCGGCGGAATCCCGGGGGATTGGAACGAGGACAAGTACCATCGAAGCGACACCGACGTGTTGATAGTCGCGGGAGAGACCGACGAGTTCTATCCGCTCGAGCGCACGCGCACCTTCAGGAGCGCGATCGCAACCCGAGCTGCTTCGGTCGAGTTCATGAGCTTTCCCGCGGGACACGTTTTTCCGCGCGAGTCGCTGCCGATGATTGACCGGTGGATCAAGGAGCGGCTGAGAAAGGACTCCTGAAGCCCGGTGGTGGTGGAACTGTGTTGTTGAGATGAGCTTGCCACAAAGACCCAGGCCACGAAGATCCACAGAGTGCGGCTTTGTGTGGCTTGGTGAGTTAGTGTCTTCGTGGCAAGAGCACAAACGCCACATCTGAAGCCTTTTCCGAGCCATTGCCCGAGAAATATATTGACGGTGCGCAAACGAAATACTGAGATAAATCTTCCACTTGACAGGGTTAGCGCGCTCGCGTAGGATGCGGGCGGTTCCGGCGCGTATGTCCGTTCAAGAGTCCCTTGAGAACGGACCGTTAACGGGTGTATTAGAGACACGTCACCTAGGCCGCCGCGACCCGGCGAATCGAAGTAGAGACTATTGAATGTGGTTAAACCCGCTGCTGAGGGGTTATGCCCGCAGCCTGGTCCACACTAAGAACGCGAGCGCCAACATCAGCGCGCCAGTTCCGAAATCAAACCCGGAGCGGGCGCGGATCGGAGAAACGCTTTGATCCAACGGCCTTCTGATTTGATCGGGCACCGGCTTTGCGCTCTGGCCCCCCATCTCCCCGGGATCGCAGAGGCAGCCGGGCGCCGCGCACGAGCACCAATCGCCACTGGTCGTATGCCCCGCATAAGAGACTGCGGCAAATGGAGCTTGCGTCGGCAGTTTGTTGCCCCGGGACCCCGAAAACCAAAGCGGGAGAGTGAGTATGAACAAACTCGCGATTAACAACCTTCTCGTCACGTGTTGCTCCTCCTTTAGGCGGTCAGCTGATTTGGCTGAGATCAGCCACGGGCGATTTTACCAGTCGTTGGGTTTACTTCTAGCCCAAGATGTCTATTCAAGGCACGGCCGGCAGAATCTGGGCGAGCTACTGGTGGAGCTGGCCGAGCACGTCCACGCGTTGCGAGAAATGGATGAGCTTGAGCAGGTGGGTGAGATTCTAGTGAACTCACCACTGCCGCAGCGATTTAAAACTATCGGACGATATTACCAGGCGGTGTGTATCCAGAATTTCGGTGAGGGGGACACGGAGCACGCCAGGGGCTTACTTGAACATGTTATTGAGAGCGGTACACCGGTATACAGAGCACGAGCGATGATCTCCTTGGCTGCCAGTTTACGGCACCAGCACGACAATCAGTCAGCTCTGTGGCTTTATCGGGAAGCCGCGCATTTTGCCTCTCTTGTCAGAATCTACGACGCATACGCGACGCTCGGCACGCAAAAGATGGTAGCCGTGATCGGCAGCGAGAACGGAGATCATCGAGGAGCCGTGGATCTGCTCGAGCAACTTTATCCCGTCGCCCAGTCGGTGCGGTCTTCATA
>DATIFP010000208.1:0-13875 GCA_035455165.1 Blastocatellia bacterium | reverse complement strand
CGAATCTGTCATCCGTACCCTTCGCAACGGTTGAGTCGACGGTTTGCGGTCACGACCTGAGATAGGAGCCGGATGCGGTAACCCCGCTCGTCCGGATCTGTGGAGGGGGTGCTCAGCAATGAGCATCCCTACTCCGACTGGACTTGCCTAACTGACGATCGGGGCAGACACACTTCACCAGCCTCATTCCACGGTGAAGTCAATCTCCTGCCGCACGGTGCTATTCTTGTCCTGCTTTCTCGCCCTGTCCGCTACAGTAATTTCGAGGGTGTACTCATCTGGCTCGAGCCCGGCCAGCATCAGAACCCCGCCAGTGAGGATTCGAGAGGGCGGCGTGCTGCCTTCGGCGATTTCGAGCGGACGAAAGTTGCCGGTGAACACCGCGCGGCCACCCGTCAGAACGCGTGCTCGAATTTCGAGCTGCGGCTTGCCTGACTTCGAGTCGGCTTTTGCGTTGTAGACGACGAGGCGATAAACAAACTCCCCCTCTCTGCTGAACCGTCTCTGAGCAAGCGTTCCGCCTTCCCCGGCCGTCGAGACAATCTTGCCGTCTTTGATCTCTCTTGCGTCGGTAAAGATGCTACTGGCGGTCAGACGATCGCCTCTAATCTGCGGAACCTCAAAGAAGTCGTTCGCAGTGCCGATCAATCCCGATTCCGGCTCGCGCACAAACATGTTCAACTGGTACACGCCCGGTCTTAAGTTCGAAAGCGCCCGCGTGAAAACAAGACCTCGCCTGATCGCTTGTTCATAGGTTTGCCGATCGAGGTTCAAATCGACGGTCTGCGAAAACATGTCTGCAGCCTTGCCGATTGAGTTGAAGATCACACCCATCTGCTCGAACCTTGCCTGGTATTTGCCGTCCGCCTGCTTGAAGCTGAACCGCGATATGTCGATGTGAAGCAGGGCAGTCACCACGACATCTCGCTTCGCATCATCCAGATAAAACGGGCTCAGGCGAAGATCTATGTCGCGGCGCACAAGCGGCGAAGTCAGCGCTTCGATCATCTCGGCGTTCTTCGGGTCGGTGCTCGGAGGCGCGGCAGGCTTCGACGCTTTGGCGAGATAGCTCCTTCGAAAAGAGACGTTCAACTCGGGATGGTCGCGCACAACGACTTTGATTTTGTGAATTTTGCCGTCCCATTTCGATGCCTCGGGCTGAAACCCGAGCAGATAGTAACCGGAGTTCTCCTCGAGCAGGTTTTCGAGACCCTTGTTGATATCGTTGCTGTTGTGGAAGAACTTCCCGCCGGTGTCCAGCGCTATCGCGTTCAAGCTGCCTTGCGACTCGCGAAAATCCTCGTCCGGCATAGCTTCCAGGCCACGCGGGTCAATCGTGTACAGCACTATGTTTGCCCGGGCGGCCTGTGCGGTCATTTGATTGACCTCGGCGGTCGACTGTGTGCTGACAACCCTGAATCCCTCCGACAGCACCACGCCTATCTTTCGGCCGGGCAGCTTACCCATGTTCTTGATCAGGTTCCCGAAGGTTCGAATTGCCGCACGGACGTCCGCTTCCTCGGCTGGATCGCCGTGAAGCCACGGAGCTCCCTGAACCAACAGCCCTCCCCCTTGACCGGGCCCGACCGGCGGCGGCCCGAATAACCCGCGAACGTTCGCCACCTTCTGTCTGCGATAAGTCGTCGTCCCAGCTCCGCCCGAGAACCCAAAGGGGCGAAGCCGATTCACCGCGCGGCGCAGCAAACGTTGATTGGCGGTGAACTGCTGTAACAGCCCCGACCCGCCCCCGGTCGGTAGAATCAACACTAGATCTCCCGGTTCCATCTTGTGATCGAGAAAATCAGTGAGCATCCGCTGGCTGTAGTAGACACTGGATAAGCTCATGTGCAACGTGTCCACGACGAAAGCGATAACGCGCTTTACTTCGGCGGCGGTGATGGCTCGCGGCAACACCCGCGACTCGCCGGGTTCGGCATTGAATTGCATGACCTTGCTCTGCTCGTACGCAAACGTAGTCAAGTGCTGCGGCTTGTCGTTGTCGAAGAGCTGGAAATCTTCGCGTTTCAGCCCCGGCACCGGCTTGTTAGTTTTGCCGGTGACGATCACATCAATCTGCACGAGCTCGGCTGATAGTTTGATCACGTCCTCGGCGGTCCGTGGCTGCTGTGACTGGGCCGCAGCTTGCGCGATCAGGGTCGCCGCAAGAATTAGAGCGATTGTTACGGTTGGTCGATGGGTTCGCACAAGCACCTCCAGACGAGAGATCGGTTGCCAGAGTCTCGGAGCCTGCGAGCGCTCCCGGGCTATCAACCGAGGTTGTTCTCGATGATCCGGTCGTCCGAATCTTATCACCTGTCCACCCGGCGGCGACAAATCAATCCCGCCTTGATAAGCGGCTCTGGTTACGATAGAAACGAATTGTCACTGTTGCCCGGAGCGCAGGCATCCTTGCCTGCCTGCTGACTGTTAGTTCTCAAACTCTGGCAAGGAGCGTCGGTTGTCATCAACCAGCAACGAGTTCAACTTTAATTTTGGCGAGCGGACTCTTGAAGGCCGCGTAGTGCTCGTCGCAGGTGGAACAGGGGGCCTGGGGAGCGCCGCCGTCGCGCTCCTCGCCCGTGACGGCGCAAGAGTCATCGCCGGTTATCTCCACAATCATGGTCGGGCCAAAGCCTTGAAACAGGCTCTGGAGGCCAGATATGGGGCTGAGATTGATCTGGTGTCAGGTGACATCTCCGATGCTGCCGTACGAACGCGTTACGTCGAGACCGCGAGCGCCATCGGCGATGGGCTCTACGGGATGGTCTGCTTTTCCGGCGATCCGGCGCGCGTCAATTTCGACGACTTGACTGATGCCGACCTGCACGACTCGATGCAAAAGAACTATATCGGGCCGCTTTTGTTGGCGCGCGATGCTGCGACTCGAATGAAGGGGCGGGGCAATGAAGGCGCCATCGTGCTGCTCTCGACGATGCAGGCGGTCGCGCCATTCGAGTCGAGCATCAACTATGCCGGAGGAAAGACCGCTCTGATTCAGGCGGCTCGAATAATGGCCAAGCAATGGGGAGGACCGGGAGGCGTCCGCGTGAACGTCGTCGCTCCGGGAGTCAATCGCGCCGGTATGGCGCTGAAGTCCATTGAGTCCGGCAAATATGATTTTTACATCGAGCAGGGAATCGTCCCTCGATTCGGAAAACCCGAAGATGTGGCTCGCGTGGTCAGAATGCTGCTCGAGCCTGACAACTATATCACCGGCCAGGTTGTCACCGTTGACGGCGGTCTGACTCTTCGTCGCGACCGGGGTTAGCTTTGGAGTGCGCCGCCAGGCGGGTACAGTCTGGTTGCGATATCGTGGCGGCGCTTTGGTGTTATCGACGCGTTTTGCTTAAAACATAAGTGCCGTTGGCGCTGAAGGTTCAAGATTGCCGTCGCTGGCAAGCTCTTTTGTGAGTTAGGTTCATCTATGCTCTGCTTTGAAGTCTGGATCAACGGAAAGAAAGAGCGGGTTGTTGGATGCGGATCCGCGGAGGAGTATAGCGTGTCCCTCACCGCGTACCCCGAACACAGCTCCGACTCCGTTTCATTGGAAATGAGTGGTTATGCTCCAAGCCGAGAGGTGTGTCTGGACGAGCTGAGATGGGGTGGGTCCGAGCTGAGGTTAGGAGATGAAATACTCATCAAGATCGTTAAAACAGAAGACGCCGATACTCCCGTTAGAACGAGGCATGGGGAGGGACAAATTGGCGATGCGCATCAGGCAATGATCTGTTCCAACTGTGGGAAGTCGCACCTGGAAGTAGAACACATGATACGGGCGGACCGCATCACGCTCTGTGGCGGCTGTTCCAAGACGATTGCTGAGTTCGTTGCCGATGAAACCTGACTCGGTCGTGCAATCGGCTAATTTCAAGAGGCCAGTTCGCGCTCGTTTCTTTGATGGAAGCCGGGTTTGAAGAGACTCACGAGATGCTTGCGGAAGGAGACCTCGCAATGTTTAGCGCACGATGGCATCGAAAAACCCCATGAACAAACGAAAACTAGCTCGCGGCACAGCCGTCCTTCTGATCGTCGCCTTCACTCTCAGCGCGCAGCAGCCGGCGGCGCAATCGGCGATGACGCCCGAAGCTCGAGCGGCGCTCGATCGAGTGTCGGCTGATTCGCTTCGCGGACACCTGTCTTTTATCGCGTCGGACGCGCTCGAAGGCCGCAACACTCCGTCGCCCGGACTCGACATCGCTGCCGAGTACATCGCCGCGCAGTTTCGTCGCGGAGGTTTGGAACCCGCCGGCGACGACGGCTATTTTCAAACCGCTAACTTCGTGCTTGCGGAGACTCCGATGGACGCTTTTGAGTTGAAGCTCAAGTCCGGAGCCGAAATAATAAACGTCACCAAGAACCTGGTCAGCTTCAACATCGACAGGGAGCTCAATCTTTCAACATCGATGTTCAAGGTCGACTACGCCGACGCTGCCGCGATCGCCGCGCTCAAGCCCGAGCAGGTTGAAGGCAAGATTGTCATCACTGAAATCCCCGATTCGCGCCGCGCCGAAGGCCCTCGCAGGCTCGAGATGTTTCTGGCGCGGGAAGAATTCCTGAAAAAGATGACCGCCTTGAAGGCAGCGTTGGTGATATCGATCGATCGCGTGAGCGCCGCGGGCAGTGGTGGGGGTCAGGGACGTTTGATCGATCCCGATAACAGGCGGACAGTCGCTCAGTCTGCGAGCACGCGAGTTATAACGGTTCACGATCCCAGGGTCGTAAAGCTCTATGACCTGATGAAGCCGGGCCTTACCGGCGCGGAGCTTTCGTTGCGTTTGCCTGCGCAGATCGAGCGGCCCGTTCGGCTTCGAAACGTGGTCGGCGTGCTGCGTGGATCGGATCCCGTTCTGAGAAACACATATGTGCTCCTGACCGCTCACTACGATCACGTCGGCACACGGCCCGAGCTTCCGGGTGACAAGATCTTCAACGGCGCGAACGACGACGGTAGCGGCACGGTGTCAGTCATCGAAATCGCTTCCGCGCTTGCGTCGCTCAAGCAGCGCCCGAAGCGAAGCATTGTTTTCATAACTTTCTTCGGAGAAGAGAAGGGACTGCTGGGTTCGCGCTTCTACGGCCGGCATCCGGTGTTCCCGATTGAGAAGACGGTCGCGGACGTGAACCTGGAGCAGGTTGGCAGAACTGACAGCACGGAAGGCCCGCAAGTGTCTAATGCCACGCTGACCGGATTCGACTATTCGGATCTTGGCCCGATCTTCAGAGCGGCCGGCGAGATGACCGGCATCAAGGTTTACAAGCACGAGCAGAACAGCGACGCATTCTTCCCGCGCAGCGACAATCAGGCCCTCGCCGATCAGGGCGTGCCTGCCCACACTCTTTGCACTGCCTTTGTTTATCCCGATTATCACGGAGTCGGCGATCACTGGGATAAGGTTGACTACGCCAACATGGAAAAAGTAGACCGGATGGTCGCGCTCGCGCTGATTATGATTGCGAACAACCCCGAGGCGCCGAAGTGGAACGAAGCAAATGCACAGACGGCTCGATATATAAAGGCCTGGAATCGCCATCACGGCAAATGACATGGAGTGCGGCGGCATGAACCCGTTACCTCGCGCAGCCCATACTCCCGCCGCCGCTTTTGCTTTAAATCGGCAAATAAAAGTCAGCGGTAAACGGATGCCCAGCCCGACACGCCGAGAAGGCGAAAGCGCCGCTGACGCGCCCAACAAGGAGACCACAAACGATGATAAGACGAATGCTGCCAATCGCGATTGCCGTCGCGCTTATTTGGGCGGCCCCGCTTACACTCGGAGCGCAAGAAGAGCTGATGTCTCCCGATCCCGCGGACTTGATTCTGCGCAACGGCCTTATTTTCACCGCCGACGCCACCAACACAATGACCGAAGCCGTAGCTATTCGGAACGGGAAGTTTGTTTTCGTGGGCTCCAATAACGAAGTCAAAAAGTACAAGGGCAAGCAGACCCGCGTCATTGATTTGAAAGGGCAGTTCGTTGTCCCGGGCTTCAGTGATAACCACGTGCACTTCGCTTCGGCGGCGCAGTTCCTCGAGTTCAACATCATGCGCGTCGCTAGCCAGCAGGAGTTCGTCGCTCGGGTCAGGGAGGTAGTCGCGCGATTGCCGAAGGGTGAATGGATACTCGGCGGATATTGGGGCGCTTACGATCAGTGGGCGGCCGGGAGCGCCGGCGGAAATCGCCGCGAGCCGTTCTCGCCGGACATGCGCGCCGTGGAACTGATAACCAAGGACAATCCGATGTTCATTCGCAAGTTCGACGACTCGGAGTTTGCGGCGAATGCGCCGGCCCTTACGACTGTTGGAATCAATCCAAACGATCCGAAGGCGCCAGCTCTCGGCGCAGGAGCAGACGCGAAACGGCAAGGCACCGAGCCGGCAGGATCCAAGGTCGAAGGCATCGAATTCCTCCGCGATGCGAGCGGGCGCTTCAACGGACACCTGCGCGGGCGCGGCGTGATGAGCTTTTTTGCTGCCGCGATCCCGAAGAAGTTCTCTCACGAACGGCGCGTTCAACAGACAAAGAACGCCTTGGCTGAGATTCGCCGCTACGGCGTCACCAACGTCAGCGATATGTCCGATGATGAACAGCTCGACATCTATCGCGAGCTGGTCAAGTCGGGCGAGCTCACGGTGCGCGTTCACTTTCGGCCGGGTCTCGATCGCTGGCAAGAGATGGCAGACCAGAGAATCAAGGTCGGCTCCGGCGATGAATGGATCAGGCTTGGCGCGCTCAAGGGTCACATCGACGGAATCATGGGCACCAGCACTGCTCGCTTCCTGCAGCCCTATTCGAACGACCCGACGAATCGCGGCAAGTGGCGGCCTTTGATGGTCGATGAAAAGGGCAACTTCGTCGAAGGGAAGTTTCTTCAGTACATGCTTGACGCCGACCACGCGGGACTGCAGCTCAGTGTTCATGCAATCGGGGACGAAGCTAACAACGTGTTGCTAAACTATCTTGAAGAGCTGAATCGACAGAACGGCGTCCGTGATCGGCGGTTTCGACTGGTGCACGCGCAGGTGATCGCGCCCGGCGACTTCAAGCGAATGGGCAAGCTCGGAGTCGTCGCGGAAGTTCAGCCGTTTCACCTGAGCGATGACATGCGCTGGATGGAGGAGCGAATCGGCCGCGAGCGGTGCAGTGGCGCTTACGCGTTCAAGACTATCAAAGACAGCGGCGCGGTTTTGTGTTTCGGGACGGATTGGCCCGGAACCTCCGCGTCGGAGTATCCGATAAATCCAATGCTCGGGCTTTATGCGGCGGTGACGCGCCAGACTCTAACTGGCGAGCCCGCCGGAGGCTGGTTCCCGGAACAGCGATTATCGATGGAGGAGGCGATTCGCGCATACACCTACAATACGGCTTATGCGAACTTCGAGGAGAAGATCAAAGGCTCGATCGAAGTACACAAGTTGGCTGACCTGGCGGTGTTGACGACTAACCTGTTGCGAGCCTCCCCGCGAGAGATACTCGACACGAAGGTGGTGTACACGATTGTGGGTGGAAAGATTGTGTACGGGGCTCAATGATCTCCTGGGAGCGCACGCGGCTCGCGTGCTTCGTACGTTACCCGTACTTATGCGATCAAATCAGGAGAGGGGCGAGAAATGACAATGCGAATGTGGTTAGGATTCATCGTTGCGCTCGCAATATCAAGCGCGTCGCTGGGCGGGCAGGAATCAGACAAAAAGGCCGCGGCCGTTGAGCGCCAGGTTCGCGAAGTATTCGACAAATGGTCCACCGCGCTCACTCGCGGTGATAAGAAGACTTACATCGAGACGTTCTGGAACTCGCCGCGACTTGTTATCAGAGTCGCGAACGGGGAGTGGCGAGGCTTCGATGCTTATCGTAAGCGCATCGAGGGCGCGCAACTGCCACCCGGCAATCCCGCGGACTATCGCAAGGTCGCAGTCGTTGCGATCAGTCCGGATGCCGCAGTGGTCACCTATGAGAGACCCGCTCCGGGTCAGGCAAATGCAACTGCCGGTGAGTCGTTGATCTTTCGAGGAACGGTCGTCTTTACGCGCACGGCGGACGGTTGGAAGATCGCTGCGTGGCACGCTCATTCGGTGTCTGAGAAGAGTGCGCAGTAACCAAAGACCCTGAAGCGTCGGGGGTGTTCCCCGTAGGGGATCTGTCCTTCAGCCCGCGGTTGCTGTACTCGGCTATCCTGGGAGAGATCGCGCCGAGTTCCCCAACCCCACCGGGTTGTGGCGAGGCGCCGGGTTAAAGGCAATCCGCTGCGATAGGGTGTGCGCCTGCAGGCTTGGCCACAACCCCATCGGGGTTGGGGAACTCGCTCGCCGTCTTCCCAGGGTAGCCGAGTACGGCAACCCTGGGCTCGAGGGCTGATCCCCTTCGGGATGTCCGAACTCTAGCCTGGCGCTCGGACGCTTGGGCCAGAAAAAGGGGTTTTTCAGGTCATTTTTTTTACTCGACGACGGCGAGCACCTGGTTTGCGTCGACGGTTGCGCCTTCACTGACGCGGACCTCGATCAAGCGGCCAGCCTTTGGCGACTTGATTTCATTTTGCATCTTCATCGCTTCGACTACGACGACGCCTTGTCCTGCCTTTACCTCTTCACCGGCGACAACGAGAACTCGTACAACCTTGCCGGGCATCGGAGCGACCAGAGTCTGCCGGCCTTCAATGCCGCGCTCGGCAGTTGCGCGTCTGTGTTTGCGATCGATGATCTTCGTCGTAAATAAGTGGCCCTTGATTTCGACGCGCAAGGAGTCTCGGCCGAATTCGAATACGCGCGCCTCATAGACTCGGTCGCCCTGGAGAAACGTGAACACACCGCCCTCGGGACTTGCTACATTCAGTTGATAGACACGCCCATCGACGCTGGCTTCGACCTCTGAGTCTCGCTGGTCGATATCAACGGTAACCGCCCGGCC
This sequence comes from Blastocatellia bacterium, assembly GCA_035455165.1. GTDB lineage: Bacteria > Acidobacteriota > Blastocatellia > UBA7656 > UBA7656 > Onstottus_A. Next base: position 4,972 of record DATIFP010000208.1, on the reverse strand, counting down.
TTCAATTTCAACTTCGTATTTCAAGGTTTCTTCACTCTTCTCTGAGCGAGTCGTCCGTACAGCTTCCACCGGCTCTCGGTGCGAGCTGGACTGGCTACGGTTTGCTGCTTCGTGACTGCTCTCGCGTGCAAAACCGAAGCTATCGCAGCGATATCGCCTAGAGGCTCCCGGTCCTCGCGACGCACGTTCACGGGTTCTTGCGGGCCCGTATTCAATAGCCGATCGATGAAACCCGTATCAAACTCACCACGTCTGAATTCCTCGTTCCGAACAACCTTGCGAAAGAACGGCACGGTGGTGCTTATGCCTTCGACTGTGTATTCGTTTAGAACTCGCGCGAGTCGATTTAGCGCAGCGTCCCTGGTCTCAGCCCAGACGCAGAGCTTCGCCAGGAGCGCGTCGTAATAAATCGGTACCTCCCATCCTCGATAGCTCCCGCTGTCGTAGCGCACGCCGGGGCCCGCGGGCGCCGAGAGCTTCGTGATGCGGCCGGGGCTCGGCATGAAGTTGTTGTCCGGATCCTCGGCGTAGATGCGGCATTCGATCGCGGCGCCTCGCATCACGATCTCGTCCTGAGAAAATGAGAGCCTCTCGCCCGCCGCGATCCGTATCTGTTCCTGGACAAGATCGCGTCCGGTCACGAGCTCAGTTACCGGATGTTCGACCTGAAGCCGCGTGTTCATTTCCAGAAAGTAAAAGTTACGCTCGCGGTCGACCAGGAACTCGATCGTGCCGGCGTTAACGTAGCCGGCCGAGCGCGCTATGCCCACCGCGGCTTCGCCCATTCTCTTTCGCAATTCACCATCAACAATCGGAGAAGGACACTCTTCAAGAACCTTCTGATGACGCCGTTGAAGCGAGCATTCGCGCTCACCCAGATAAACGATGTTGCCGTGGCGGTCAGCGATCAATTGAATCTCGATGTGCCGGGGCGACTCGATGTATTTCTCGATGTAGACCGTGGGATCCTTGAAGCTGGACGCGGCTTCCGATCGCGTTAGAGAGAACGCGCTGGCGATCTCATCGCGCGAGCGCACCAGCCGCATTCCCTTGCCGCCCCCTCCCGCCGCGGCCTTGAGCATTATCGGGTAACCCACTTCATCGGCGACGCGCTGGGCTTCATCGGTGGATGTGAGCGGCGTAATCGTTCCCGGCACGACCGGAGCGCCGGCAGCCTGAGCCGTCTGTCTCGCAACGGTCTTGGAACCCATCAACCTCATGGCGGATGCGGGCGGCCCAATCAGCACGAGCCCCGCTTGTTCGACGGCTTCCGCGAAGTCGGCATTCTCGGAGAGAAATCCGTAGCCGGGGTGGATCGCCTCTGCACCAGAATGCCTTGCTGCGGCGATGATCTTGTCGATCGCGAGATAGCTTTCGGATGAAGGCGAGGGCCCGATGTGAATCGCGTAATCCGAAACCCGAACGTGCAACGATGCCCGATCCGCATCCGAGTAGACCGCAATGGGAGAGATTCCCATCTCGCGACAAGCGCGCGCAATGCGAACCGCGATCTCACCTCGATTGGCGATAAGGATTTTGTTGAACATAGACGCGGCGGAAATCTAAACGAAAAAGGCAAAAGTGAACACGTCACCTTTGCCCTTTGGACGCCGTATATTACCTTGTCGTTTGTCAACGGAGCTGTTGAGTCGCGGATTGCTTCTTGAGCTCAGCGCTGGTGATGAAGATGCCGTCTAGCATCACAATATCGTCATCGGTGCCGATCAGCCCGTCTGGACCGGCTGACCGCAACTCAAAACTGGTGATTGGGATTCGGGTCCTTTGTACCGAGCGGTCCGCGAGCAGGGGGTTGCTGCTCTGGTATCGGATGCTTCGTTCCCAATAGTCCACCGGGAGCGATTCACCGGTGTGTCTCTTCAGGTCCTGAGCATCCCTGGGATACGAGTCTCCGCCTAGGCCGCGCCTGTATTCCTCGATCGCACCGCAGTAGTGATACATGGCTGCCTGAGTGATGGCATTCTCCTGCGTTTGATAATTGTCCAGCACTTCAAGAATGCGGATGACCCCGTACGACCCCAGGATTGCCACTCCAGCTATCGAAACCGCGAACGTTGCCGCAGCCGTTTTTCGCCCGCCGTACCAATCCGGATTCCGCTTCCCCAACTTCAGCGCTCGCCACGCGAACCACGCGACGATCACCCCAGCGAAGCCGAACCACTTAGTGACAACGATCCCCGCAACGACGACTAATGCCAGCATAGCCACTGAGGTTATTGCCGGGCCAAGTCGCAGCACCTTGATGGGCGCTTCATCAAGCGGGGCGCCCACGAATCGGGCGCCGCAACCGCACTCGATTTCGTCGAGCAGTATTCTATCGCCGCAGCACGGGCAGAGCATCGACGCGGCGCTCCTGGCCTTCTCTTTAATTCCGCCTCTTGAGTTCACAGTAACCCTTCCTTACCCAGAACTCAAAACTCAGTTCTGAACGGAATAATCAGCCCGCACCAGATTGTCTTCGTGTGCTTCTTCGCGTTTGACTCGAGCAGCTTCGACCGCCGCGCGGTCGGACTCCCTCATCTCCCGCCAGGTGTGATAAACCCTGTGCACAACAGTCCAGTGCGAGAGCACAGCAAGCACCCACAGAACCTGCGGCATCTTGTGGAGGAACGGGTTGTCCAGCGGCCCGATCTCAGTGACTGAGCCGACGATCAGCAGCACCACGCGCTCGGGTCGCTCGAGAAAGCCGACTTTGCATGCTATATCAAGCGATTCCGCGCGAGCCCGCGAGTAACTGATCATCACCGATCCAACAAGAGCCAGCCCGGTCAGCGCAACGAGCAGCGTTGAGTGCGCCGCCGTATTGCGCGCGTAGAACACCATTATTCCGACATAGACGATGACATCGGAATAACGGTCTATTACTGAGTCAAAGAACGCTCCGAACCGGGTGACTCGCCCCCTGAGGCGCGCCACCTGTCCGTCCAACATATCAAACAAGTTGGCGAGGATCATCAACAGCCCCGCCGTGAAGAAGCTGCCGTAGCCGTACAACACGCCGCAGCCGATATTGATCAACAGCCCGGTGAACGTCAGCGCATTCGGGTTTATTCGGCTTCGAGCTAGTGTGCGAACGATCGCATCAATTACTCTCTTGCCAGCGGCCCCGATTGCTTCACTTATCATTGCAGGGCATCCCCCCGCGGCCACACGCGTCAGCGAGCGAAGCCGTACTATCGCAAACACACGAGCCCATTGTCAACCTATCCTACTGAGAACAATTAACTATCGCCGAGCGAACGTGCTCCAATCGCTTACAGGCCTTCGGAATCGTGGATTGTAGTGAGCTTTATTATCTCGAATCGCCGTTTTCCGGCGGGTGTGGTTATCTCTACCTCGTCCCCCTCGTTCCGTCCCATCAGCCCGCGTCCGACGGGCGAAGAGGTCGAAATCTTGCTCTCCGCTACGTTCGCGTCCTCGGCCATCACCAGCTTGTAGGTTACTTCCTCGCCGGTGTCGACATCGTAGAGGAGAACCGTTGAACCATACGCAACGCGATCGCGCGGCAATCGCGTGGTATCCATCATCGAAAGATCCGCCAGACGTTTCCGCAAGTTTGCGATCCGCGCGCGCACATAGTCTTGCCGATGGCGCGCGGCCTGGTACTCAGCGTTCTCGGAGAGGTCTCCGAGCGCTACGGCGCGTTTCAGCTCGTCGGGGATCTCGGTCCTCAGCTCGATCTCGAGCTGTCGCAGTTCTTCCTGGATCTTCAGCTTGATTTCTTCCGGCATAAGCAGCTTGCAACCAGTTCAGAAGTTTATATCGCGGGAGAGTCACTAAACAAGAGCCGGGAGTCGGCGAGGAGGTTTAATGATGGGTGTTGGCCAGAAAACCGTCTGATTTGACCCAACCGCTGGGCGCGCGGAGAACGAGTGACGTGACGGCTCGGCGAGGTTATCCGCCGCCGTTCTTGCGAAGCTCGAGCAGCACTTGCTTCGCGACGGCCTTCAGAGTGTCGAACACGCCGATGCCGCGGTTGGCGACGCCTTCGAAGACCGGCTCGCCCTTGCGACTGAGCTCCGCTTTAAGGTCCTCGGCTGAAGTTACGTTTGGCAGATCTCGTTTGTTGAGCTGGAGCACATAGGGGACCTTCATCAGGTCATACCCGTGTTGCTTGAGGTTCAATTCCAGGTTGAACAAGGCTTCAACATTTGCGTCCATGCGCTCGCGTTGAGAGTCCGCGACGAACACCACGCCGTCGACGCCTTTCAAGATGAGTTTGCGGCTTGCGTCGTAAAACACCTGTCCCGGCACGGTGTAGAGATGAAAGCGGGTCTTGAATCCGCGGACCGTTCCGAGATCGAGCGGCAAGAAATCGAAGAACAGCGTGCGGTCCGTTTCGGTTGCGAGGCTGATGAGCTTGCCCTTCGCCTGGGCGGCGGTCGAGTCGTAGATGTATTGAAGGTTGGTCGTCTTGCCGCCAAGCCCGGGACCATAATAGACAATTTTGCAGTTGATTTCGCGCGATGCGTAGTTGATGAACGTCAAGGCTCGTATTCCTTATATCGCTACTCCGGCGGAGACGGGGCCGCCGGATCATCGCTGCTGCAGGGGCTCTGTTATCACTTCGATCATCGGCTAACTGAACAGCGCGTCGATGTCCTCTTCGGTTATTTCGGCAAACGGCGAATCCAGCGAGAGTCCCATATCGCGCTCGCGATCTATCTTTGAATCGATCGAGTCAAAGATCGTGTTCATTTCGGCGGTCGCTCGCTTGACTCTCAATCGCACAAGACCGAGACTCGAGCGCTCGTCGAAGATCACGACCAGAATCACTCGGGAGGCCACTATCGAGATGTGAATGTTGTCCCGCTCTCCCTCGTGTGACAGGACCGGAAAACCTCTCTCTCCGATCAGGTGCGCCAACCCGTCAGTTGCAGCCACGTTGCCCGCGGTCAGGCTCGCGAGGCTCGTCGTGTCCAGATCGAGCATTTCACCGTGCGCCGCTATTTGC
>DATIFP010000207.1:0-5611 GCA_035455165.1 Blastocatellia bacterium | reverse complement strand
CAATCGTCACGCGGCTCGCGTGCCTGATTGCGCAAGGAAGTAATTCGAAAGCATGCACGCGAGCCGCGTGCGGTCCCAGGTTGACGCAACGGGTTTCAATCGCCAGGCGTCGCGACTGAGTCAGACAATGAGGAGAGCGTGAAGCTCCCCTCATTGTCGTCATCCTCCGCCGGTCAGGGTCTATCGCGATGCCCGGCGACTGGGAGCGCTTGCCCGGATGGTTATCTCGGAGCCCCGCGGTAATCGCAGATCGTTGCGGCCTTGCGCGACGATGGTTCCGGCGCCCGCACCGGCGCCAACCGCTGCGCCGATTGCCGCGCCTTTGCCCCCGCCGGCAATCGCGCCGATGATCGCGCCGATCGCTGAGCCGATCGCAGTTCGCTCGATGGTGCGGGTGGTCTGGCTGCTGTCTAACACCGTCCCTTCCCTATCGATGCGAAGGACATCACCATTGGAAGCGACCACGCTCTCGAGCGTTCCTTCAAAGCGCCCGACTCGTCCGTTTCGCAAGCGGATCGAATCGAAGTTCAACGCGAGTTCCGCGCGACCCGCGATTCGGCCCGATCGGTTCACATCCGACACGTGCCCGTCAATGACCGCACCTTCGTACTCCCTTGGCGAAACAACCGTCAGCGCAAAACGATCGCCCGCGTGTAACGTGTTAGTATCGAGATCATCGTTGAGCCTCGCCGTCAGCAGCGCCCCATCCTCAACAATGAAATCACTGCGGCCGCCGCCCGGGAAACTGGGCGGATAACCGGGCGAACCGGTGAAGACGTCCCAGCGCGCTGCCTCCGACGTCTGATCGTAAATGCTCCGAACAACGATCGGTTGATTGAGCCGGTCGCCGTAGAGCTGGCGTGTCACCCGCAGTTGACGACCATAGTTGATCGGATCGAAGGTGACCGCGAAATCCGAAGAGCGATCGCCGGAAGTCCTGACCTCCAGTTGATCGCCGTTCAGCCGGGCAACCACTCGGACCATGCGCGCGCCGTTGGGAGATTCCTCGACGCGCTCCTGGCCGTCGGCGTCAAATGTCATCTGCGGTGCCCGAGAAGACGCGAGCGTGATGGTGCGTCCCTGGAGGTCGATCGCCAACATCTCGGGAGCCTCGAGCCGGCGCATCAGAATGTCCGTAACGCGCTGGCGATCGCTGTATGGAAGACCCCGTACAGCGCGTCCGACAATCAAACGCGCGTTGTCGCTCAGCGCTCGATTGACTCGATACGTACCCGTCAAGAGTGATTCGCGTCCAGGTGCGCCGCGACCGGGCCTGTCCCAATTCCAAGCAACATTGAAGGAGCTGGCGAGCCGGTCAAGATCGGCTCTCAATAATCGCCAATCACTCTCGGCGATTTGAGTTAATTGACGCCGTTGCATGAAAGCATCTATGCGCGAGGCGCGATCCAACACGGCGCTCACGTCGGCATCACTGGCCTGACGCCGATTGTAATCCGCGCGCAGCTGCCTCAGCGCCTGTTGATAATCCGACATCATGTCGTTGAGTCTGTACTCTCTTCGTGCACTCTCCTCCATGCCCGACCTGTTTACGGCTTCCTGGAAAGTGTTCTGAAACCTTGCAGAACGTTCCTCGATACGAGACAGAAGTTGTCCGATCTGGCGCCCGTCGCGCTGATTTACGCGCGACCATTGCGTTTGCGCCAATACCGTCGAGGCAATAAGCGCAACTGCTAAGGCAAGAACGGCTGATTGTCTCATCGTGCTCATGGCATACCCCCTTTTCTCTTTGCATAACCGGTCTTGTAACTTTGAGATCATCAGTTGATAAGCACTAGGTATGCCACCGTGAGATATGTGGCCTGTGAACCATACGTTCGGCCGTTATCGCATCAGTAAGCTTGAGCTTGTACTCTGAACTGAAACTGACCCATAATCCGCTGTTGCTATGACTGCAGCCGGGATAGAGACACGCCATCGCTAACCTGGCCAGCCCCGTCGTCCGGCGGCTGCTCGCGGCTCGGCTGCGAGCCGTAATTGAGACAACACATTTCGAGGGGGAACTGCAATGAGAAAAGTCGTTGTGAACATGAACCTGACGCTCGATGGCGTGATGCAGGCGCCGGGCCGACCCGACGAAGACCTCCGGGGCGGCTTCGAGCACGGCGGTTGGGCGCTGCCCTACTTCGACCCGGTCATGGGCAGGATAGCTGCAGAAGGAATGGCCCAGACCCCGGCCCTGCTGTTCGGTCGACGCACCTACCAGGACTTCTACGCCGTCTGGCCCAAACGAACCGGCAACCCCTTCACTGAGGTGCTCAACAACCTGCAGAAGTATGTTGCGTCAACGACGCTGAAGGAGCCGCTCCCGTGGAGCAACTCCACGCTTCTTTCTGGCGACGCCGCGGCGGCGGTGGCCGCGCTGAAGGAGCAGCCGGGCAAGGATCTCCTGGTCCTCGGCAGTGGAGAGCTTGTACAGTCGCTGATGCGGCAAAACCTCGTCGACGAGTTCGCGCTCTCAATACACCCGCTGGTTCTCGGATCGGGCCGCCGTCTGTTTCCCGAGGGCAGCCCCTTCGTCGCGCTTCGACTAGTCGACACCAAGACGACGACCACCGGCGTGGTGATCGCGACCTACCGACCGGCCGAATCGGCTGCGGAGAAGACATCCTAAGATCGGCGAGTCCAAAGGCGGGCTACCGAATCGATGTGTGGTGTTCGGATGTTAGTGGCTTGCCGTTCTGTGCTCGGACGCATCGAAGATCTGTTGCCTCACGCCGAAGGCGTGAAGAGTTACTGCCTTCGCAGTCCGAGCACTGAAGAGTAAGCACTACAGCAACGCAAGAACCCAACACCAACGGAACATTAGGTAGATTACCCGTTCGCCCGACTCTCCGTTGCTTCATGCCTGTGCAGTTCCGTGCGGATCTCGGTGAGGATTTCGTAGTATCGCCAAGCCGCGGGGGCGTCCGGTTCCTGATAGTGGTCGGGTTTCAGAATCAGGTCGCCAGTCGACAGCAGAACCTTTTTCACCTCCGGATTCTGCCGAACCTTCTCCCAGGTCGCTGCCACTATTAACTGGTAATGCTCGCCGGGAGTGACAGGCCGGTATTCGATTTGTCGACCTTCAAAGGTGATCCACGTTATGCCGATCTTCTTCATGTTCTCTTCGGCCAGTGTGCCGGCGCTCTTTGCTTCGAAGCTGGACATCTGAGCAACCTGTTCGCGCGTGTATCTCCATTCAACACCGGGAGCGTTTGCGCGGGGATCATCCTCGCTTTCAGGATAGAGCATCATTTGCCAGAACCCTTCCAGGCTTGCATAGCGTTTGCCGCGAAAGGTGAATGGCGTCGGCGCAAAATTAGAAAGCAGCCCGAGCTCGTGTCGCTTTGAAAGAATGACTTCGCCGGGGGCGGCCTCTTGCGGCAAAACCTCCCACTCAGGCGCGCCATCTTTGGAAACCGGCTCCCACCAATGAGGCGGATAGCGGGGATCGCGCGAATTCTGTCCCGACGAAGAATGCGATGATTGTCGCGACATATGACAGGCCGGACCCGCCACGAAGGCACAAAGACACGAGGTTACACAAATCGAAATCATTGTGAACCTTTGGGACTTGGTGACTTGGTGGCGATTTTCTAGCAACACCCAGTTCCCCACAAAAACTCGCTATTTCACTGCCGATAAATCCGCCGCAACCGTTCCATCGGACGTCGTAGACCTGGCCGGTGTCTTCTTATGTCTGACCACAGGTCTCCGACATCCGCGACTCGCGCCGCCATCGTCCGGAGAGTGAGCGTCCTCGGACCAACCTCGCCGCGCGCAAGCTCCTCCCACGTACACGGCGCAGAAACCGGCGCTCCGCGGTTCGCGCGCACCGCGTAGGCCGCCGCAAACGTCGCGCTGTAGCCGTTGCGCCCGGTGTCGACGAGGATCCGACCGCCGCGGTCGGCCTTGCTGAACTCCAGCGTAAGGTTCTTGGGATCGCGTTTGATGAGCACACGCGCAACACCGTGAGCGAATCTTGCGACCTCGCCGAAGCCGGCTTTGCGGTCGAGCGGAACGACGACGTGGAAGCCCTTCGAGCCCGAGGTCTTCACCCAACTTGGGAGACCCAGCTCGTCGAGAAGATCACGAAGACCCAGTGCCGATGCGCGCAACACATCAGGCTCATCCTTCATCGGATCGAGGTCGAAGACGCAGATGTCCGGCTGGTAGACGTTCGGCGCGCGAGACGTCCACACGTGTGGGGTGATGCTGTTCTGGTTGGCTAGCCAGAGTAGCGATCGGGTATCGGTTACGATCGGATGATGTACGGTCCCGCCCTTTTTCGGGACTTCCACGCGCTCCAGCCATTCGGGAAAGCCTTTTGAAACATCCTTCTGCATGAACCCCTTCTCGCCAATGCCAGCCGGGTACCGCTCCATCGTGACCGGTCGCCTGCGGATGTGCGGGAGCATAACCGGCGCGATCGACTCGTAGTAAGACGCGAGCTCACCCTTGGTGATCCCATCGCCGGGGAACAGCACCTTCTCGGGATGCGTGATCACCTGTTCTCCCTCACAACGTCGTGTGCTGATTTGTCACTGCGGACCCCCAGCAACCTGCTATGGCGAAGCTTGCCGTGCACCGTCCATTCTATGAAGGCGACCCGCACGACGATTTCAGGGCGCACCCAGTGCGCTCGCACGCGCGGGAGCCCCACGGCTTTGGTGAACAAAGGCTTCGTAGTCTCGAGGGCATCCAGCCGCGAGCGCAGATCCAGCAGCAGCTTTGTGTCAAAGCCCGTTCCGACCTTACCGGCAAAGACGAAATCATCGTCTTCGAAGTAGCCCACTAACAGCGCGCCGAGCCCCACACGTCCGCCCTGCGGATCGGTGAACCCGCCGATCACGAATTCCTGGGCCGCCTCGCATTTCATCTTGAGCCAATTCTTTGTTCGCCGATGCTCATATCGCGAATCGCGTCGCTTCGCAATGACGCCCTCCCATCCCTCGTTGCAGGCATGCTCCCAGGGCTTTTCACATTCAAGCGACTCCACGCGACCCAACGGCGATTGGAGCGGCAACTCAACCAACAACGCGCGCCGGGCGTCGAGTCGTAACGCGGTCACATCGCGACCGGCAAGCCACAAGATGTCGAACACGTGATAGGTGACCGGTCCCTTGCCCCATGTTACTTCGCCGTCGAGGATCACATCGTGCACGGGCAACTTAATGATCGCTTCAGCGATTCGTGGCAAGTTCTGAGGCAGGCGGTTCCGCGACAACAGCCGAACATCCGGTCCATGTTTGAAGGCGAGCAGTCGGATGCCGTCAAGCTTGCGCTCGAAGATCCACTCCGGCCCGGTGAACCGCTCCTGGGTGAGCGTCGCGGCCATCGGCTCCACCCATTCGGGAAAAGTAACCGTAATCATTCAGCCTCTCTGCCGGCCTGTGGCCGGGTCATGGACGCGGAGCTGCCGAATCGAGCACTCCCAATTCAAGATGATTTCCCCCAGGTGCCAGTAGAATCGAAGGTTGGTCGAGTCAGTCTTGGCCACGGTCTTGAGGGTGAAAGGCGCCTTGAAAACCTGGCGCGTTATGGCGACGGCGTTCATGTGATTGCGGCTGGCCCCGGTGAGCCGCGCGCCCTCGGGGATGCGTTCGATGAC
>DATIFP010000206.1:0-18705 GCA_035455165.1 Blastocatellia bacterium | reverse complement strand
ACCGGGTTAATCCGGCGGGTCAGAAGAACGTGGACCCCGGCGCATGGGGGACTAGTCACGCCGGGAAACCTGTGCCGGAGTTTGTCCACGGAGACGAGTGCCTGTTTTGTCACCGCAATGATATCGGCCCCGGCTGGCAGCAGAATTCACACGGCATCACGATTCGGCAACGCGAGGACGCCCCGGAATGGAAAGACGCGTTTAAGGGCCAGCCCTCCCTTTCGGTCGCCGCGTCGCAAGTCGAGTACTTCATGGGAAGCCGGCATCGCTTACGATTCCTCAAGAAGGAAGGCTACGGCAAGTTCGCGATTCTAAACACTCAGGCCGAGCTGGGACCCAATCGGCAAATCTCGAAGTGGATCGCTTCCGAGAAGCCCCAGTGGGACAAGGACCGCTTCGGCGACCGTTGCGCCGGCTGTCACACAACCGGAGTCGATGCGAAAACAAAGTCGTTCGCCGCATTCGGCCTCGATTGCTATACCTGTCACGGGATGGTTGAGCTCAATCATACGGGAGACATCTCTCTCATCTTCCTCTCAAAAAAACGCAGGGATGACGTAAGAGCAATCACCTCGACCTGTGCGCAGTGTCACCTGCGCCTTGGCAAGTCGCGATCAACCGGCTTGCCGTATCCCAACAACTTTGTGGCCGGAGATAATCTGTTCCAGGACTACGATGTGGACTTCTCGAAGGCTGATGATGAGAGTCTCAATCCAGGTGACCGGCACATTCTTCGAAACGTGAGAGACGTAGCGGTCCTCGGATCCGAATTCCCGTCGTGCCTCAGTTGCCACGACCTGCATAAACAGTCGAGCGTCAAACATCACCGCGCACCAAGGACGGCGATCTGCAACGACTGTCACAACGCGGAAGGCCCTATCAAAGGCAGCAAGTCGTACACCGTCCACAGCGCGGTTTGCGAATACTAGATTCGACACGATAGCTGCAATGCGGCAGGGTTCCCTTCGCCAATTTGCTGATTCACTCCGCTCGAAGCGACGGCAATAACGGCGAGCGCAGCGCTGCTACAGTAGCCGCGAGCGACGCTAACAATCCAGTCACGAACACAATCAACAACAACCACAACGAGAGAGCAGGAAGGTGTCCGCTGCGCGAAAGAAAAGCCGGCCCGATCGCGACAATTGCGCACAACGCGCCGGTGGCCAGACCGCACCAGACCAGAAACGCGTTCTCAGTTATCACCATCAATGCAAAGTGGGTCGAGTTGTAGCCTATCGCCCTGAGTAGCGCGAGCTCCCGCCTGCGCTCCAGAACATTCCTGAGTAGCACAGTCGCAAGCCCGAGCGTGCCCAGCACCAACCCGAGCCCGCCAAGGGTCTGAAAGGTCGTAAGATAGGTGTTCTCCACGCGATGAAAACTCGCGAGACGCTCCGACGTGGGGATCACGTCAAAGCCAAAGTCCGATAGCTGCTCCTCCAGGACTCCCGCCGTCGCCAAAGAGGCTTCCGGAGCCACCTCCAGCAAGAAGAAGCTGTAGCCGCCTCTCTCCGGAAACGCCCTGAGGAAGTTCGCCTCCGACATCAACAGCTCACCTTGAAAGATGCTGTCGTCCAGCGCGCCGACAAGCCGAAGCCGCGCCGGTTCGCCGTTTGACTGACTCACAACTATGTCATCGCCGAGCTTCCGGTGAAGCACGTATGTCATTGAGTTCGCATCGGCGATGACTGGGATCACGCCATCCGGCATCTCGCGATTGAGCAACAACCACGGGTTCCCCTTTTCATCCGTCGACTGTGCGATCGAGTCCTGAAACGAAAAGCGCCCGCCTTGAATGAAGTCGTTGCCGGCCCCGAGGATTCTCGGATTGCGAGGCTGATACAGGTTCAGACAACTCGCATCGTCGCCGGGTCGTACTCTGAACTTCGCGAAGCGCACGCCCTCGGGATCGACTCCTCGTTGACCAAAAAGGTTCAACGACTCTCTGCCCTCCGGAGTGTTTGGGTCGTGATAGATCGGAAGCAACGATTCGGCAAGCAGAGAAAACCCTCCGCTGCCTGATTTCTTATCCACGCCCGCATCGCGATTGTCTCGCTTGAAGGCATCGACTGCCACGATGATGAACGCCGCGGAAGCGATGAGAGTGATGCACAAGACGCTTCTTCCAGGTCGAGATGCCGCGTTTCGGAAACCCAATCTTGAAATCGGCCACCATCCTCGACCCTGAATCGCTCGGTTGACCTTGCCCGTGAGCCAGGCGTATTCACGGCACAACAACGCCGCAAGCAACAGTGTTCCTGCGCCGAAGAACCCTGGCGTCTGCCCGATCCACTTCAGGGAAGCCGCAGTCAGCAGCGCGAGTCCCGTAAAGCCAAAAACGAAAGAGAAAACTCGTGAAGAGACGAAGACGCGCATGCGATGAGACCCAGCCGAAGGGTTTTGCCTCGCCGCATCCAGACTGCCGGTGAGCAAACTGCGAGGCGACGAGCCCGAAAGTGACCTGAGCGTCCAGACGATGCACAGCATCGCACTGACCACACCGCCGGTTCCTCCCAGCACCAGGGACATTGCAGAGACGTGCAAGCTTAAGGTCGTGGTGCCAACCGCGCCAACCCACCACGTGCGCAACCCGAACATCATCAATTCGCCGTACGCAACGGCGCCGATCATCCCGAACAAGCTTCCCAATGCCGCAAGCACCAGACCCTCGCGCAGAAAGAGCGACCGCACTGCCGAGGCAGAAAAACCCAGGGCTCGCAGAGTTCCGATTTCGCGCAGCCGTTGCTCGATGCCGAGCTTGAAGAACAGACTTGCCAAAAGCAGTGCACCGCCGACCAGAAAGAAGCTGAAGTAAACAAAGTACTGGCCAAAGTCCGTAGCTCCGCGCGACGCTTCGATCCCTTCGATACGCACCGGGCTGATCGAGAAACCGTTCTCGGTGGGATCGAGCGTTGCTCGCAGACTCTGCTTGATAGTTTCGAGAGATGTGGCCGTGTCTTTGCCCGGAGCGACAAACAATCGGAGCGACGTCAGCTTACCGTAGCGAGATGCCCAGAGCTGCTGCCCCGCTTCCAGCGAGATGAAAGCTTTGGGCGTCGTGCGGTATTTGTGCCAGTAGTCTTCATCGCGAGTCCGCACACGCTTCAGGTCTACGGGGAAAGGCGGGTCCCAGTCGGCGATGTTCTCAGTCGCGGTGATACCCGGATAGTCTGGAACATAATCACGATCCGCAGCCTGATCCTTCATGGGTACAATGCCCGCAAGTCGAAACTGTGCGGTGTGCGTCGACAGCGTGCCTTCGTCCTTCCACAAGTAGTATTCAATTGTGACGACGGTTGCCGGCTGCGCTTCGAGATCACTTGCTGCCCAGTCGTTTAACCAGATCGGGGACAACGGTGGAGTCGCATCGCGACCGCTTGCTTCAACCGGAGCCTCGGTGCGCGCGCCTGGGGAGTCGCCTTGCGTGCGTGATAGCGCGACGAGGCGCTTGCTGTCGATCGCGGTAACAAGTGAGTACGGAACTTCGCGCTGGCCAACGCGAATCGAATTCGCGAGATAGCTCAATATCGGGAGTACGCCGACTCCCGCTCGATCTGCCGCCAGCTTTGCATTCGCGTAGAGGGTGTCGCTGATGATAGCGCTCTCGCTTTCGAGCGCGATACCGCGCCGTCCGTCAAGTACGCGCAGTTTTATTCCCAGGTCTTCCAGCTTGAACGTGTCTTTCAGAATATCTGCGATAAGCTCAGGTTTCGCGGCAGTCTGATGTGTTTCCTCCGATCGCTTCTCGGCAAACAAAATCGTGTTGACCTTACCGGTCTGCTCGAGGTCTTTCTGAAGTCTCGACAGCGACACGAAGGCGGCCCGAACCGCACCCTGACCTGGCCGAAGCGAGAACTCGCCGAGATCCGCGGGAGTGAGGGCTTCCCGCGTTGTCAGTCGTATCGTGCGGCCCAGATCATCTTTCCTGCCGTGCAACGACCCCGCAGGGATAGCAGATGGTTTCTCAATTCTGAGAAGAATCGTCTGGCCCCCGATGCTTCCCAATTCGCTAGCCAGGTCAGGACTCAACAACACTTCGCGCTCCGCGGGAGCCTTCACCGCTTCGCGTCCGTGAAACTGCCAAAAACGGGCATCGACCCCATAAACTTGAACCCGTGACGCTCGCCTGCCGCTCGCCTCGTCGGTAACCAGACCGTCGATCACGATCAGCGGGCACCCTTCCTTGAATGCTTCTGAGAACCGCGTGTCACCTTGAAGTTCATCAGCCAGTTTCTCTCTGAAGAAGCTGGTGGAAGCGACAATGTGATCGGTTTTGCCCAGTCGTTGAACGAACAGGTCGCGCAAGCTTCCGCGAACCGAATCTCCGACCAGCAGCGCCCCTGACAGTACCGCAACCGCGGTCGCCACTCCCAGCACCACTGCGAGATTGCTGCGCCAGAAGTAGTTGAGATTGCGTTTGAGCAGGGTGTTGGGTTGCATGGTTCGAGTCGGCGGTCCACTTCTCACTAAGATTGTTTGACGAAGCGGAAGTTCCTGACGCGGCCGGCGCTGAGAGTGAATCCTGTTACGCGGCCCTTTTCGTCTCGACTGAATCGGATTGTGCCGAGTATTGAGAGCGTGGTGAAGGCATCGGTGAACGCCGGCTGCAAGTCCACCGGCGAGTATTTCTTGCGTAGCAAAACGAGCTTGCCTTCTTGAACGGCCACTCTGTAGGTCGAGTCTATCTCGTCGCTGAAATAGTTTCCCGTGTATTCGGCCAACTGCGCGGGCGATGGAACCACCAACTTGACTGCGTCATAGGTGACTGGCGAACTTCCCTCCAGCGAGATGACGAGCCGGAGCGCGTTTCCCGCTTCTGTTGTTTCGAAGGTGACTTCTCCAGGCTGGGCATTTACCCGAAACCGGTTCTCACTCAGAGGCGTCAACTCGGAGGTGCCGCCCGCCGCCGAAAGATAGATTTTACCGTTGGACTCTGTCACGCGGCCAAGGTCTTCGAGTCTCGGGCTCCAATAGGGACCGAGCTTGCTCGAGCGTTGCTGGTCTGTGAGTTTGAACGCGACCGCGCCAGGGTTCTGCGTTGTCGCCTCGGTGAGTTGTCCGGTCAGATAAATGTCGGCCACTTGCCGGGCAAGCCGGCTGGGATTGGCGCTGCCGACGTTGCACAAGCAAGCGACGGAGAATCGCTGATCCGGAAAACGCATCAGGTGTGACCGGTATCCGGCATCGCCGCCCGAATGCTCGACGACTCTGAGCCCTTTGTATTTGAGAACGGCCAGACCCATCGCATAACCAAGCTTCTTGCCGTCGTTGAGCGTTCCCGGTGTTTGCATTTGCTCGATGATGGCGCGATTGCCAATGCGATAGTCGTAAAAGTTCTGATCCCATCGCGCGAGGTCTTCAACGGTGGTGAGCAGGCTGCTTGCGCCTACGGTATCGTAGTTTGGTACGCTCAGCTTGAAGGCGCCGCCCGGCCCCAAGTTGTAAGCGTATGCCTGGTTTTTGACGACCACTGAGTGATCATCACGGAAGAAGGTTCGAGCCATTCCAAGCGGCTTGAAGATATTCGCCTCGGCAAACTCACGCAGCGACTGCCCGCCGACTCGCTTGACGATCTGCGCAAGCAGAGTAAAGCCGGTGTTAGAGTACAGATGTTGCTCGCCGGGCTTAAAGTTGAGCTCCTTCATTCGCGAGACGAGATCTAAAATGTCTTCATCGCGCACCACGTCTTCGGACAGACGCCACCCCGACATGATCAGGAGATTCCACTGATCCCGCAGACCGCTTGTGTGATGCAGCAGATGCCGGATGGTGAGCGGCACGCCGAAATCGCGGAGCTCGGGGATATACTTGCGTACGGGGTCATCCAGCGAGAGCTTTCCCTGTTGCGCGAGCAACAACACCGCAAACGCGGTGAATTGTTTCGAGAGCGATGCGACGTGAAACACCGTGCCGGGAGTGATCGGCACATCGTGGTCGAGGTCCGCCGCGCCATAACCGCGCTTATAGACGATGGCGCTGTCCTTTATCACTCCGAGCGCGCAACCGGGTGAATCCGCTTTGTCCCAGGTTGCAAAAAGCTTGTCCACTCGCGCGCCGATGCTGTCCGGCTTGCCATCGTCCTTTGTCTGGGCGACGACGCCTGCGCCGGCGAGCAGCAAAGCAACGCCAACAAACGCGACCACCGATCGGTGGAGCTGCCATCGTTTCATGTAGATTCCCTCCGAACGCTCACTTGTGCCTTAGTCGAGATCAACGACGCACCAGTCGTTGCTCAATCAATTCGAAGCTGGCGGGAAGCTTCGACGCCAGCTCGGCGCTGTGAGTCACCACTACGAGAATCGTATTCTGCCGCGCGTGGAGCTCCAGAAGCAAAGACGCGACGACTTCGGCGGCTTTGCGATCGAGGTTGCCGGTCGGCTCATCACACAGCAGCAGCAGCGGTTCGTTGATGAGCGCGCGCGCCAAGGCAACCCGCTGCTTTTCGCCTCCCGACAATTCCGCCGGCCGGTGCTCGATTCGTTCGCTAAGCCCCACCTGATCGAGCAGCTTTCGCGCGCGCTCCGTGTGATGATTTGACGACTGACTGACGAGAGTCGGAACGAGCACATTCTCGAGAACCGAGCATTGCGGCAACAGACAATGATCCTGAAACACAAAGCCGATCTTCTGGTTTCTGAAATGCGCGAGCGCCTTTTCATCGAGCTCGAACGGATTGACGCCGTCGAGCCGCACGCTGCCCGAGCTGGGCTGATCGAGCGCGCCGAGGATGTGCAGAAGCGTGCTCTTGCCGCTGCCCGAGGGCCCCATGATGGCGGCGGCTTCTCCGCGAGAGAGGTTAATCGAAATCCCTGAGAGCACCGGCAGCCGGCCTCGCGGCGTTGGGTAGTCTTTGGCCAAGTTCACAACTTCAAGCACGATCGATTCCTCAGATAGGCTGCAATCTGTAACGTTCGGCCGCCACATGTTGCCCGAAGTCCACTTGGGAAGTCCACAAAGCTCACAAGAAGGCAGATTTGCACAACGCCGAAGGCGTCGAACGTGCCGCTGCCCACTATGCGCAGTTAGAGCTATAATGCAGCCGGGTTCGAAAGGCGCCGGGAGAGAGGTTGATTCCAGAATTCGGATGAGCAGTGAGCAGTCTGGTTGAGGGAGTACGCGTCGAGGCTAACCATAATGTTGGATCACACCGGAAAGAGGCTTAAGACTGTCTGGGTTCTCGGAGCGGGCTTCAGCCGGTCACTCGGCGGACCCCTATTGCCGGATCTCTTTCGACAGGAGCAAAGGCCGGACTTAAGACAACGCTACCCCGAGGCCACCTATGCCAATCTCGCTTCGACTTGCTGGAGCGTCCAGGGTCTTTTCAATTGGGGCAAGGAACGGGAGGGGCGGTGGGCCGACGCGGAACAGTTCATCGAGTTTGTGGAAGGCGCCGAGGACGGCTCGACCAGTCATGCACTCCTTCAACGTATGATAGGTTGGGCACAAGTGCCGTCGGTCTCTGGATACGCCGATAGCATCGAATCCGGCTGTCTCTCCAACCTTCGCCAGGCTGTGCGCCGGGCTCTCGTTGCTGAATGCGCATGGTTTTGGAAGGATGCGCAGATCGAAAGCGAAAGGTGGTCACCATACTGCTCCTGGCTTTCGATGCTCTCGCCCGGTCACGACACCATTGTCAGCTTCAACTACGACGGAGTGCTCGAGTGTATCCTGGATTCGCAGAAACATAGGATAGAAGTTCCAGGATCGCGGGGAGACAATCTCGATCGGGTGAAAATTCTAAAACTGCACGGGAGCGTTAGCTGGGAAGTCAACGCGGACGTGTGCCAAGTAGTGGATGTCGAACACGCATTGCAATCGACGTGTGCACGAATCGCGATTGCATGTCGAACACGCATTGCAATCGACGAGTGCACGAATCGCGATTGCAACGCCTGGTCCTTCAAAGCGGGGCCTGACAAAGGAGTTTTTCGAGCCTCTTTGGGTCCAAGCCGTTACTGCCATCGAACGGGCCGACGTCGTAGTGTTCCTCGGATACCGCTTTCCAGAGAGCGACGCGGAATCCCGCGACCGCCTCCTCAAGGCCATTGTTGTTAACGACCAGCCTAGACTAAGGATTCACGTTGTCCTCGGCCCAGACTTGAATCAGCGAGACGTTGTTCGAATGCATCGGCTGGTCGAGGTCTGCGCTACTAGAACAAGGACACTGCTGCGCGAATCGCAACAAGACCCGAATGAGGTTAAATTGCTGCTCAACATGAACTGGAAGATTGCAGAACTCGCAATCGAGCTTCTTTCGCCGAAGACTTTCTTTCGCTCTATAGCGCCGGTCCTCTGCGTCAGTACAAGTCGTAGGAGAGCAACCTGCGTCGGGGGTTAAACCCTTGATAGGCCTTGCAGCATCGCCAAAATGACTCGCTTGAGTTCCGGAATGTCGCGCTGAACGATCTCCCAAACAGTGTCCAAATCGATGCCAAGATAATTGTGCACGAGCACATTTCGGAAAGCCGCAACCCTGGACCATTCTATCTCGGGGTGGCCCGCCTTCGCAGCGTCCGACAATCGTTGAGTTGCTTCGCTGAGGGTTTGAAGATTCCTTAATACTGCATCTTGAAGTGTGTGGGTTTGCAGAAACCCCTCGCGGCCAGTGTTTGTGTTCTCTTCGATACGCCGAATGCATTCCACGATATGATGGATGTAAACCGAGTCTTCTCTCATATCGGAACGGCCTCAGTGAGGACCCGGTCGCGGAGATCGGGGTTTAGCGCTTTCTCTGTTACAACCTCCACACGGCAGTCTAGAAGCTTCTCGAGATCGAGAATAAGACCAGCCGGGAACCACGAGCTAGTACGTGGGCCGACATCTATGAGCAAATCAAGATCACTATCGTGTTTTGCTTCTCCGCGTGCTACGGAGCCAAACACCCGAACATTGACCGCACCGTGATGGGCTGCGATGCGTCTTATGTCTTCTCGCTTTTGATGTACGGTCTCTTTAGTAATCACGAGTCATCCTCCGCCGCACGGAAGAGCCTAACCGCGTACTTAGGCCGTTTCACGGATTCTCTTTCGCAGATCCTTCATTACTTGTGAAACGGTTCGGCCTCTGTCGCCACTCGCTCGCTGAGCTTGAGCAGCGGCAAGCTTGCCGAAGAGTTCGAGCTTAAGTTGGAGGTTGCTGTAGGAGGTCATCGACATAACTACCATATCTCCCTGGCCGTTTCACGCGGTGATCGGCTCATTGGATTCGTGGGCGAGATTCGAAACCTCGTTTGCTTTGTTCCGCAAGTCCGAAATAGGATTACTGCCATTCGCATCCTCCGTCTCTCGGATCGCAGAATTATATCATTTAAGTGAGACGTTGAAACCTGCAATGAAGAACCGAGCCGAACTACTCCCTTAGTTGCTCAGCCGGTACAAATGCGCCCGGCTTCGAATGAATATTGATCCGCCCGCTACGGCCATCGACGCCAGCGTTTCTCCGTCGAGTTGATTCGTCGCCAGCGCCTGGTATTTCTTCCCGGGCGCAACTACAACTGTCAGACCTTCTTCGCTGAGGAAGTAGATCCTTCCATCCGCGTAGATCGGCGAAGCCGAAAAGTTGCCGTTCAACCGGGCACGCCATATCTCGGCGCCGGTCTTTGCGTCTATGCACGAGGCTATGCCGCCGTCGTTGACGATATATAACTCTTCGCCGACCAACAGCGGCGAGGGTGTCAGTGGAACTCCTCGTTTGAGAGTCCAGGCGATGTGCGATCTGGTCACGTCGCTTCGGCCGTCAACTCGGACAGCCAGCATCGAAGGCTCCTGAAATCCTGTGCAGATGTACACCAACCCATTTCCATAAACCGGGCGCGGGACGTTTGAGAACCCGTCGCCGTACCGTACGTTCCAGATCTCCTTGCCGGTCCGTGGTTCGTATGCAATAGCACGAAACGCGCCGGGGCTGATGACTTGATCGCCTGAAGGAAGCCTCACGATGAGCGGGGTCGTGTAAGCCTGGTATCCCTGGCGCGATTTCTTCCATCGGACCTTGCCGGTCACCTTATCGAGCGCCGCTACGAACTGGTAGTCCAACCCATCGCAGCTCACGATCAGAAGATCCTCGTACAGCACCGGCGAGCCGCCCGCCCCGTGTTGTCCGTTATCGTAGTCGAGACGAGTCTTCCAAACGATCTCGCCGGTTTGGGAGATACAAGCAGTCCCGTGAGCGCCGAAATGCAGGTAAACGCGATCGCCTTCCAGCACCGGCGTCGGCGAAGCGAGGCTGTTCTTCGGGCTCAACGGTCCGAGGTTCTTGAGCCGGAACACTTCGACGTTTTGCGTGATCGCTCCGGTGTTGCGGTCAACGCATATCGCTCGCAGCGATTTCCCTTCTTCAGTAGCGGCGGTCAGCCAGATGCGCTCGCCAAGAATCGCCGGCGACGACCATCCTTTCCCGGGAATCGCAACCTTCCATTTGACGTTCTTCGTTTCGCTCCACGTCAGAGGGAGTCCGCGCTCAATCGAGATGCCCTGACCCGTTGGTCCTCGAAACTCGGGCCAATCTTCGGCGAGGACTGGGATGAAGAACAGAAAAAGAAGGAGGAGAACTCTCAAGCCGGTCGAAACGAGTACGACTCGACGCAATCTATCTCGTTGGCTTCCAAATGTATCTGCCGCCTCCGTCAATGTACCCATACTCTTGCCCAATGTTCACTAGCGCAAGTCCCTCGTGGAAATCACCTGCCCAATCGAATTGCGCCGGAATTACAATCTTGCCGGTTTTGTCAATATAACCTCTCTTGTCGAGTAGGTGTCCTTCGCCGTCATATCCGCCGGGGCCTACCGCTGCCAACCCATCTGAAAAGATCCCTGCGCTGAAGAACCGCGGCTGTATGACAAGATTTCCTTGCTTATCGATGAACCCTATTCTGCTTCGTACTAGTTGATCTCCTTGCGTTGAATTCCGGCCTTTCTCCAAGACTCCACCCATATTGATGATTGCTAAGCCTTCAGCAAAATCACCCACGCCGTTACTATCGCACGCCGGAGCGAGAGCGGCCGCGCCTGTTCGATCGATGTACATCCAGCGCTCGCCACTGCGAATGCGCGCCAATCCCTCGGAGAAGCGAGAAGCATCGTCGAATTGTGGCGGAATAGTTAGCCTGCCGGCTGCGTCGATGTATCCCCACTTTCCTTTCAATCTAACGGCTGCCAATCCTTCAGAGAACCCGAGGGAAGCGTCGTATTCTGGCTTAATAGCCATGTTGCCGCTCTTGTCGATGTAGCCCCATCGGCCGTCATCTTCAACTTGAGCTAACCCTTCGTGAAAGTCTCCTGCACCACCATAGACCAGAGGGACAATCAAATTACCTTTCATGTCCACGAATCCATGCCTAAAGTCGCCAGAGCCGCCGACGCAGACACAGGCCAACCCCTCGGAGAACCGCTCGATATTATCAAACTGCGGTTCAATGACTACTTCGCCGGTTTTCCTGATGTAGCCCCATTTACCATCCACTTTGACTCCCGCCAGCCCGTTCGAAAAAAATCCGGCATATTCTAGTTGCGGTTCAATGACCATTTCTCCTTCAGCGTCGACATAGCCCCATTTTCCGTTAACGCTAACCGGGACGAGGACCGCATCTGACTTCACCATCTTAAGCGTCGGGAAACTACGGATATTTACTTTGGTCTTAGTCGAAGTCTTAGTTGAACAAGATAAGAGGAGCAAGCACGAGAGTAGTAGGAAACTTCGAATCATGATTGCGCTACTTTGCTTCTTCTGAGAACCTTTGTTGCTGTGTGGAGTGGCCCGCTGGCGCCTCAACCTATACCGCTACTCTTTCGAGCCGCGATTGGAACGCTCGCGGGCGGAACAGGAACTCCACGATGTTCCCTTCGTGAGGCTGCAGCCAGTCGAGTTGAATCGTCGGCACCGGCCCAAGGTTCAATCGATCAATGTGAGTCGCATTCACAAGCTGTCTCTGGAAGTCGTCATCATAAGTGATCGCTGTGCCGACCAGCGTTCCGCCGATTCGCTTGAGCATCTCTGCTTGAGGACAACGGACCACGCTCACGAATGGGAACATGAACTCAGTGTTAGCCAGTGCCCGATCCGGGGAGTCGCAGTGGATAACGACCGGCCTCAGATATCCACAGCGTTGCTTCTCGACAAGCCTCGGGCCGAACTTCGCCGTCATATGCTCCGTCCCCGCATCGTGCAAACCGGACTCAATGCTCTTCCAGATTGCTCTTGCGGCGCCCGGCACGGTGAAAGCTGCAAGGCTCGCTTGTGGGTCCTCCGGCGGCTTCACTTGCACGGGGCCCATGCGTTCAGCCATAGCCTCAGCGATTTCCTTCGTATGTCTCGAGGCCCACACGCCCGAGCAGTTGATGCACCCGCGCCCGCTGTTCAGAAACACGCTGTCCACCATCACGTCGATGTACTTCTCCCAATCGTCGACAACATCATCGCCCAGCAGAATCTTGGTGAATCCTGGCCCGTGGACTTGAACTCGAGCATCGCCTCGATAGCGTTCCACCGTCGGAGTGCCGCCGAAGATCATCGTGCGGTGCGACCGGCGAACTACTTCCGCTCCCATTTCGCCGCCCCCGGGATAAATCGCAATCGCCTCTTTGGGCACGCCGGCTTCGGTGAACGCCGCAGCCATTCGATAAGGAGTCCAGGGCTCCTGAGGACCCGGTTTGAGAAGCAAGCCGATCTGCATCGGAATTACCGGCAGCCAGAGCGTGTGAACACCGGGCGAGTTTGACGGCAACACAAGTCCGAGCACCGGAGCCTGCGCTTGATAGCTCACCATCACTCCGCGAGACTCGATTCCGTAACCGCGCGTCAGGATGTTCAAGTCCAATCCGCGTGTGAGCGCATCAAGAATCTTGTCCATATTCGAGAGCACGAAGTGATTCTTGCTCATGTTGGCCTTGCACATATGCTCGGGCAGACCGGTGCTCGCTGACTGTTGGCGCGCGAAATCATCCGGTGTTTGCTCACCGTCGCCCATCGGCAGAGTTGCATTGAGGTAGAGATCAGCGGCTTTCTTCATCATCGCGATCAAGCCCGAGACCGGGATCTCTGTGAGGGCGTTTCGAGCGCGCTCGGCGTGTCTCATGTCGCGGCCGAGCAAACCGGTGTTGGCCTGGCTCACCCGCGCGAGAGTTTCGCCGGTGATGAAATGGACTACGTCATCGGTGTCGAGACTGGTGTATGGCTGACCCCATCGAAGGATTGGAATGTTTAGCATGGCCATCGGTTCCTCAACAGATGTCTAGAACGAGCTTTTCATTAACACCCTGCTTCAGCAGGGTGTGCGAAGGTTGCCTGAGAGCCTTCGGAACCGTTTCAACGGTTTCGCAACCATCGCGCGGTTGAAACGGTCCCGGTTTACGGCGCTCGCACGAACACCTCTCTGAAGAGAGGTGTTAATTGGGGTCCGGGGCCTCGCGGGCGATCCCTCGCGCACGAAGCGCTGTCACCCACTACTAATAAACTCCCACCGTTGTCTGGGCTGCGAGCTTGCGGAAGGGACGAACGCCGCTCACGCCGTCCCACGGATACTTGTCGCAAGGCTTCTCGCGCTCGCCTTCGTCGCGCTCCAGAAAACCCGGGATGAATGTCTCACGTGTAAGCGTCGTCAATCGCACGCGGCCCGTCTCGCCGTAGTCAACCGCTAGATCGGGATCGTCAAACGAAACCACCTCGATGACCGCTCTCGGCTGCGGCGCGTAGTAGGCGATCTTGTAGCCGTCATCCGGAGTCACCGGCCTCGAGCACGCCAGGCCCATCAGCGTATTGCCGTAAGTCGGCGTCAGGTACACGCCCGGGCCGAGCAACTCCTCCATCGCAAAGCGGGTGTATTGCGGAGTGAATTCTGTTCCGCCCGCGAAGATCCCGGTGATTCCGCTTGCTTTGATGCTGGTCCCGCGATTCTCGAGCTCCTCCGCCAGCGATTCGAGAAGCTTTGGGGTCGTGAACAGGCAGCGAATATCGTGGTCGGCTCCCAGGATAGTTATGGCCTGCTCGATGACGTGTGCTTTGTACTCCTCGAGAGCCTCAGACTCGCCCCACTTGATCAGCTTGATCACCCAGCGCGGGTCAAGATCCACGCAAAAGCAGATCCCGCCGCGGTGCTGGCACAGATGCTCGACCGCGAGCCGAAGCCTTCGCGGCCCGGAAGGACCCAGCATCAGCCAGTTGGCTCCTTTCGGAAAGAACTCCTCCGGTAAAGTCTCGCTGAACATTTCATAGTCGATCTTGAAGTCTTCGATCTGAAGCCTGCTTTTGGGGACCCCGGTTGTCCCTCCGGTTTCGAAAGTGAAGATGGGTTTGCCCTCGAGTCCCTTCGGCAGCCAGCGCCGCACAGGCCCGCCTCGCAGCCATTCATCCTCGAAAGGCGGGAACTTGCGGAGGTCCTCAAAGCATTTGATCTCGAGTCTCGGATCCCAGGCGAGTTTGGAGGCAAAATCCAGCCAGAAGGGGCATCCGGTCTCGGGGTTGAAATGCCACTCGACGATCTCGCGCACGTGGGCGTCGAGTTGGGTTTTGGCTTCCTGAACTCTGAGAAACAAGTCCCTTGGTGAAACGTTCATTGCGTTTCCTCACTCTAGCCACCACTGCCCAAAGAGTTCGGCTGGTCGGATATTCCCTATAGGCGGCGTAGCTGAGGCGTATGTCACCACGCTTCATTCAAAGTTCTCGAAGTAATCCGCCACCGAGTCCTTCGCCCGCAGCAGCCTGACGCGATCCTTATACGAGGCAATCCCCAGGATCTTCTCGTAGTGACAAACCCTGCAGGCAGCCTTCCCACAATCGAGCCCCTTCTTCTTACGGAATCGCCCGGCCTGCAGCTCGCATTCGCAGTCGATTGGCCTTTTCGGCCAGTTATGAACGTAGCGAAGATGAAATCGCTGCTCACTTTGGATGCGCGCCTGCTCTTCGTGGTACCTCTTCATTCATCACTTCTCTCCGGGAGCACCCCGCCTGGTGTGCTCCCCTGGTAATGAAGAGGTTCTCTCGCCAGATCAAGTTTCTGTGACTCATATACGCTCTCGGTATCGTGGGTGGTTACTTGGCACCTCTGCCGGCGTGGCTCAGGATGGGATCTGTCATTCGTCCGATGCCTCGTTAACCAGCTCTTCAAACGCTGGGAGCAAATCGCTTGCATATTGTCGCAGATAGTCCCGCACTCTATTCACATCGGCTCCGACCTTTACAAGCTCGACGACATCCGCCAGATCTCTGCGCCTCTTGGCCGCGAGTTTCATGTAAATGAGCACCTCGATTGGGACGATAGCCAGTCCTTCATTCATCGGAGGATGGTCAAGGACCTCTTCCAATTGCGGACCCAGTGTGACAGGCGACAGGTAATCTATGCGCACACCATCCACTTCAATAGGAACACCGGACTTGAAGGCCACTAATGACCCACGATGCTCAAACGCTTCCTCCCCCACCAAAAAATCAACATCGGTCGTGGCTCGAACATAACCGTGAGCGCCGACAGCGAGTCCTCCTGCCAGCGCGTGCCGGATGCCAAGCTGATTCAACTGCCCGGCAGTTTGAATCGCCGCGTCACGCACTCGGGGTGAGACGAAGCGAAAGACTTCTTTGAGGTCCATATGATTTACTCGGCGACGAGGGATTTGAGCATACGACAGGTGCATGGTTGACCGATCCTTCATCCGCGTGCAAGCTCAACGGCAGTGCTTGCGCCAGCGTCTCTCCTCTGACCGGCTGCGGAACTGTACGCCTCGATCGCGCGCCGGGCCATATTTGACACTCCATAATGCTCTCGCACACCGGCAAACGCTCTTTGGCTGAGCTCCGCCCTCAGCGAGGGGCTTTCGATCATCGTCAGCAATCCCGCCGCAAGGCTCTCCGCGTCGGTGGCATTCACCAGCAACCCTCCGCCGGTTCGCTCGACTATCTCTGTGAACGAGCCTCTTCGCGGCTGAACCACCGGCACGCCTACAGCCATCGCCTCAAGCAGCGACATACCCTTTGGCTCGTCGTAAGTGGCCGGCACCGACATCACATCGAGGTCCTTCAGAAAAGCGATCTTCGCATCACGATCCAGCACGCCTCGATAATGAGCTTCGCCCGCAAGACCCCAATCGCTAATCTGACGCTCGATACTTGCTAAATAGTCGCGATGCTCGGGCGCGAGGTAGCCCGCAATTTCGAGTCTCATCCTCCGCTCGCCTGTTTGTTTTCGCAGGAGCCGGTAGGCCTCGGCCAGAAGGTGCAGCCCTTTCTCAGGCGCGATGCGCGCGAGATAACCGACCGCGAACTCACTCGGTTCGCCGGGCTCTCGGTTCTCAAAGCCATGCGAACGCTTCTCGTAGCCATCGAAGTTGATCCCAAGAGGAACCACATGCATCTTGCTCTCGGGAATGCCGAGATCCCCACACATCCTCCTTGCGTAGAAATCGCTCACCGCGTGAAACCCGTCTACAAACTCGACATTCGAGCGAATCAACTCGAGTGCTTCGGTCCGATGAGGCTCGCCGAGGCCGTCGATAAACAGGTCTTCGCCCTGCAGGGTGCAGAAGACCGGAAGGCTCAACTCTCGCTTGATCGGACCCGCAAGCGCGATCAAAAGCGAGTTGGGCAGATTCACGACGTCGAATTGTGATTCGCCCTTCAGCCAATCGATCAGCTTGTCGAGCTCTTTGCGCTGATTGCCGTCTTCACCTCTCAACATCGAGATCGTGAGTTCGGCTAGCGACTCAGGATCGACTGCGATCGAGCGACGCGCGATCATCTTCAACGCGGCTTCGGAGTCCCACAGCCGATCGAGGAGCTTGGGAGTGTGCCTGAACAGAGGAACGTGTTGTTCGAGATAGACGCTGATTCCGCCGAAGAAGACGCGATGCATGCTGACGTTTTCTTCGTCGGTCAGCGTAGGCGTGTAGATCGGGACAAGCAGAACGTCGTGTCCCTGCTTGATGAGCTCGGTGGCCAGCGCGTTGTCGCGAAGACAACTGCCGCAGTACATTCCCGCCGCGCCCGCTGTGATTGAAAGAATCCTCATATTCCTAAGTTTGTAGTCCCGCCTTCAGGCGGAAGTTAGTAGCTCGGCTGCCATCAAGCGTTGCTAGATACGAACTTCCGCCTGAAGGCCGAACTACAAACTTGCTTCAGTAAACTCCCTCGACAACGCTCGTCTGGAACCTCGAGAACGGCCTCACGTTGCGGACCCCGTCCCATGGGTACAATTCGCAGGGCGGTTCGCGCTCGGCTTCGTCTCGCTCGAGGAAGCGAGGCATGAAAAACTCTCGCGTCAGGGTCGTGAGTCGTACGCGGCCCGTCTCGCCGTACTCGACTACTCGGTCGGGACTTTCCGGATCAACCACTTCGATCATCGCGCGCGGGGACGGCGGATAATAAATGATCGCGTAGTTGTCCTCGGGCGCCCGGGGTTTGTGCACTGCAAGCCCCATCAGCGTATTCCCGTAGGTCGGCGCGAAATAAACTCCATCCAACAACTCCTCGACTGCAAGCCGGTGGAACTGCGGAGTCATCTCAGTCCCGCCGCAAAAGACGCCCTTGATGCCGACTCGCTTCAGAGAGATCTTGTCACACAAGGCCTCGAGCAGCTTCGGCGTCGTGAAAACGCACTGAATGTTATGGTGCGCCTTGAGCAACGTCAGAGCCTGGTCGATGACATGCTGTTTGTACTTTTCGGCCAGCTCGCCCTGACCCTTCTTGATCAGCTTGATGACCCACCGCGGATCCAGGTCCAACATGAAACATATCCCGCCGCGATGCTGTGCAAGGTGTTCGACCGCAAGGCGCAGTCTTCGAGGTCCGGTTGGCCCGGTCATCAACCAGTCCGAGCCCTTAGGGAAGAACTCGTCTGGCAGCGTGTCGCTGAAAGCTTCATAGTCTAAGCGAAAATCGTCGATGCTTATTCGCGACTTCGGCACGCCGGTGCTCCCCCCGGTCTCGAAAACATAGACCGGCCGGTCGGCGTAAGCCTTCGGCACCCACCGGCGAACCGGCCCGCCTCGGAGCCACTCATCCTGAAAGAACCCGAACCGCGACAGGTCGCTGTAGCCTTTGATTCCGCGACGCGGGTCCCAATCGAGCTTCTTTGCGTACTCGAGCCAGAATGGGCAACCCGTCCCGGGATCGAAGTGCCACTGGATGATCTCGCGCACCCAGGAATCGAGTCCTTCACGCGAGGTCTGAATTCTCGTTTGTAAATCAGTTTCTGCTGTCGAAGTCATCTCCGCTCTTTCGCCACAGGAATAGCTCGGTTCAGAATGTGTAGCTGAATGAGAGGCCAACAATCAAGCCGTCCCGCGCCGAGTAGATGCAGGCAGATTCTCGCACGCGGTTTCGATGAGTGGCGGTCTTACGATTCAATGAACGGCTTATTGCAGGTAGGTGCGAACGCGAAGCCGATAGGAGCCTGTTTTAGGGTTTGGTTTTCGGAGCGTCGGCCCTTCTCCACCGCACTTCCCAAAAGTTGATCACTAACAGAACAAGGAAGATTCCTACGAAGATCAACTGTTGATTCGATTCGGTGAATCCGTTTGATGCGAGCGCCAGCGACAAAAAGAAGATCGCAAACCCTGCGCCGATGACTCCCAGGATGATCGTTGCCCTCCAAGGCGTCAGCTTAACCGGCCCTTTTAGGATTGTCAGGGAAACGCGGCCCAGTGCGTAGTGCTTCTCTTCGATTGGCGGGCCCAGCAAAATCCTTCTTGCGCGGTTCATTCTCACCTCTTCCAATGTGCGGGC
>DATIFP010000205.1:0-5251 GCA_035455165.1 Blastocatellia bacterium | reverse complement strand
TGAAGCCGGGCGATCTCGTTCGATGGGACCGTGCCGCGTGGATGGCGTTTGAGAAGGTTGATCGTTCCCAGGGGGCGGAGTTGTTTCTCGAAGAGTCTCCTCAAGAAACCTTCGACAGCATCGGCGGGCTTGATCGCCAGGTCGAAGATCTGCAGCGGTCGATTCGTTTGCACCTTCACCACGCCGAAACCGCTCGCAAGTATCAGCTCAGGCAAAAGGGCTCGGTGTTGCTCGTTGGCCCTCCGGGTACGGGCAAAACGATGATGGCGCGGGCGCTGGCAAACTGGCTTGGAACAATATCCAGATCAGGCCGGGCGCGCTTCATGAACATCAAGCCAGCAAGCCTTCACAGCATGTGGTATGCGCAGAGCGAGGCGAACTATCGCGAAGCGTTCCGCGTCGCGCGCGAAGCGGGAGACCAGGAACCCGAAGTGCCGGTGGTGATGTTCTTTGACGAAGTCGATTCGCTTGGCGCGTCTCGCGGTCATTCAATGATGCGCGTTGATGATCGAGTATTGACCGCGTTCATGACCGAGCTGGATGGCCTAAGCTGCCGCGGCAACGTGTTGGTTGTCGGCGCCACCAATCGGCGCGATGCAATCGATCCGGCGCTGTTGCGGCCAGGCAGGCTGGGGGATCTGGTGCTCGACGTGCCCAGGCCAAACATGAAAGCCGCCCGTGAGATCTTCCGTAAGCATCTGCAACCTGAGATTCCGTACTTCTTCGAGGGTTTCAGTTCGAGCGCGGCGCGGAGCGAAATCATCGAGTCCGCGGTGTCAAAGTTCTACTCGCCGAACGGCGACAGCGATCTGCTTACGATTACTTTTCGCGACGGAAAACGGCGGGTCGTGCGCGCGAAGGAACTCCTGAGCGGCGCGAGCATCGCCAAGATCGCGCTCTCGGCCAAAGAGCGGGCCTGTCTCCAGGAGATCGAGACAGGGGAGATGGGCGTCCGCTTGAAACACGTTCTGGACGCTATCGCTGAGGAGCTGGAAGGCATCGCCGGTACATTGACGCCGGCCAATTGCCGCCACCACCTGACGGACTTGCCTCAGGACGTTGATGTAGTGCGAGTCGAGGTGATTCAGAGGAAGGTGCCAAGGTCGCACACGTACTTGCACGTGGCGTGACGGCAAGTGACGTGAGTCGAGGTGGAAATGAAAGGTCGAGACACCAACGGTCGGGCAAACGGCGTTTCGTTACGCGGAGACCGACTTCCGAAACTCTGCGGAGCCGACATCGAGCTCGGTAACTTTATTCTTGGTTTGCGGTCCGACCGCGGTACCGGTTATCAGGCATCTCGCCTTCTCCTGAAGGAGATTGAGGGGCTCCCGCGCGTCGAGCGATTTCGCGGCGAGCAGTGCGAGTGTCCCGCCTGCAGACGCGGGCGCGAATCCACGAAGGCCGGAGAAGGGAACGGCGACAACGCAAAAGGAAACGGCGGTCCCCGGGGCGGCGTTAATCCACAGGACTGGGGCCGCAAGTATCTGGCGTCGAACGGCGGATGCGCGTACATCGACCTCGATCATCTCGAGCTGTGTTTGCCGGAAGTGTTGAGCGCGTACGATCACGTCGCCACTTGGCATGCGATGTTGAGGATCGCGCGCGCCGCCCTTGACTCGGCAAACGAGAAACTGGCTCGAGGAAAGAAGATTCAGGTGCTGGTCAACAACAGTGACGGCAAGGGCAACTCGTATGGCAGTCATCTCAACTTTCTGATCACCCGACGGGCCTGGGACAACATTTTCCGGAGGAAGATTCACTACATGCTGTACCTGGCGGCATTTCAGGCGTCGAGCATCGTATACACGGGCCAGGGAAAGGTTGGAAGCGAGAACGCATCGCCGCGGGTTTCGTTTCAGATATCCGCGCGGGCCGACTTTTTTGAGAGGCTGGTTGGAGCGCAGACGACTCACAATCGGCCGATTGTGAACAGCCGCGATGAGGCTTTGTGCGGCAGCCGGGGCTCGCGAAACGAAGACAAAGCAACTGAGGAGATGGCCCGGCTGCACGTGATCTTCTTTGACAACACGCTGTGCCACGTAGCGAGCCTGCTGAAAGTCGGAGTGATGCAAATCGTGCTCGCGATGATTGAAGCCGAGCAGGTTAACGTCGAGTTGCTCCTCGATGATCCGGTCGACGCCTTAATACGTTGGAGCCACGATCCGACGCTTCAAGCTACGGCTGCTTTGACCGGCGGAGAAGAGCTCACGGCGGTCGAGCTTCAACTTCGCTTCCTCGACGAGGCTAGGCGGTTTTTTGCCAGCGGCGGCTGTGACGGCGTTGTACCACGCGCCGGCGAGATACTGGCGCTCTGGGAAGATACGCTGGCGAAGCTTCAAGCCGGCGACTTTGCATCGCTCGCGCCGCGGTTGGATTGGGTTTTGAAGCTTTCGGTATTGCAACAGGTGATCGATGAGAATCCGGAGCTGACGTGGGGCTCCCCAGAAATCAAGCACCTTGACCACCTGTATTCGAGTCTCGACCCATCGGAGGGATTGTATTGGGCATATGAGAACGGCGGGTTAGTCGAGCGCATAGTGACCGATGAGCAGATTGAGCGTTTCACGGTGAGCCCGCCGGAAGATACGCGCGCCTGGACGCGGGCGATGCTCCTGCGATGGGCCGGACCTGATGGCGTGGACGACGTGGACTGGGACTCGATGCGATTCAGGACCGAGGATGAGCGCTACCGAACGAGGTACCGCAGGCTCGAAATGGCCAGTCCGCTGGCGTTTACAAAGAATGCAACCGAGCGTGCATTCGAGGATGCGAGCACCCTTGAGGAATTGTTGGACTTGCTAGTCAAAAAGGAGACGTTATGAGACTTCGTGAAAGGACCGACGACGATCGAGTAAGGAGTGGCCAGAACCCGGCCGATGGGGGGACCAATGACGCGAACCTCAACCGGTTGCGGCTGGCAGGTCAGGATCTCCTTACTGCGGGCGCTGATGCCATTCAAAAAGCGCTGTCGGGTGACAGCGAACGATTCCTCGCCGCCACCCGGCAACAGGGAGGTCAATAGGCGTGGCCGAAAGGCTAATGGGAATAGAAACTGAATACGCGGTAAGCGCCCTTTATCCCGGGCGAGGCGCCTTCGAAACGAACGAGCTGGTGAACAGACTGATGGGGCGCGCGCGAATGAAACTCGCGCACTTGCCTGACAACGGTGGCGGTTTGTATCTGGCAAACGGCGCTCGTTTCTATATTGACTACGGGGACCATCCCGAGTTGACGACGCCCGAGTGCACCAATCCTTGGGATATCGTCCGCTATATTCTTGCCGGCGAGCGGCTACTGGGCGGCCTGGCGGATGATTTGACGCGCGCCCTTGGAATCGAGGTGATGCTCTTCAAGTCAAACGTCGACTACGGCAGCCGGTGGGTCACATGGGGTTGTCACGAATCGTACATGCATCGGGCAGCGCCTTCGGTGCTTTCGGATCAGATCATTCCGCACCTGGCTACGCGAATCATCTACACGGGAGCGGGCGGCTTCAACTCTCACTCGAGCGGTTTGGAGTTTACCCTGTCGCCTCGGGTGCCTCATCTGGCGGGCGTGGTGTCGAACAACTCCACGTCCGATCGCGGGATCTTTCACACCAAGGATGAATCTTTGACCAGGCCGGGGTTTCATCGGCTTCACATCCTCTGCGGCGAGAGCCTGTGCTCGGAGACCGCGATGTGGCTGAAGGTCGGCACAACGGCTCTGGTAGTCGCCATGGCGGAAGCCGGTCTACGACCGGGAGCCGTCGTTGGCCTTCGATCGCCGTTGCAGGCTATGCAGACGATAGCGAGCGATCCATCGTGCTCGGCGGTCGTAGAAACTACCGGGGGGCGTTGTCTGAGCGCGCTCGAGATTCAGTGCCATTATCTTGCTCAGGCAGAGAGTCACCTTGGCGACGCGAGTATGCCTCCGTGGGCCGAAGAAGTCTGCCGCAAATGGAGGGAGACCCTGAATCTTCTGCTCGACGCTCCTGAGTCGGCTGACGAGATGTTGGATTGGGGGATCAAGCGCGCTCTGTACGCAAGCTATGCGAAGGGCCGCGGGGTGGAGTGGGAGTGGCTGGATGGATGGAATCGATTGATGGCCGAAGTGCGTGGGGCGTTGGACGACGTTGGCGCGCCCGATTGTCCGCTGACTGCCGATATGGTTCAAGACAATCTTGGCTCGGCGCACCCGGCGGTGTGCCGGCTTAAAGCGTTTCTGGAAGAGAACGGCTTTAGCTGGGGCGAACTCGATGCCCTGTTCAGGCTCAGACAGGAACTGCTCGAAATCGACATGCGCTTTGGGCAGCTTGGGGGACGAGGCATATTTGACGGCCTGGACCGCGCGGGCGTCCTGTCGCACCACGTTTCCGGCGTCGAATCGATCGACGAGGCGGTGATGGAGCCGCCGGCTTCTGGTCGCGCCCGGATTCGCGGAGAAGCCATAAGGCGGCTGGCCTCTAACAACGGAAACTATCGCTGCGACTGGCAGGGAATACTCGAACTAGGAACCAACCGCGTGCTTGATCTTTCGGAGCCATTCGAAGCCGCCGAGCGGTGGCTGGAATATGAACAGGCTGTTTCGGCGGAACCGACAGCTTTCGCTGCGTTGCTAACACCGCTGGACGGAGCCCCGATTCGCAGGTTCTGATCGTCAAAATCAACCGATGACGCGATTGAAGGAGAAACGCTTTGTGGTTATCGTTCCGCAAGAACTCGAATCAAGGCTGAAACAAATGCGCGTCCACCTAGATGCTCCGGACGCCAACACGGTCTTGCTGCGCAACGTCCCCGCCAACAATCGTTTCTTTAACAAGGCTCATACCAACTTGTTGATCAAGCGGCCTCGGGAGGGGATGCCCTACTTGATCTGCGTCGATGAAGACCTGGCCTACACCGGGTCGGATTCGGCCCTGGCGCGGGCGTTTATTGCGGGACACAAGCAGCAAGGCTGGCGGGTGCTGTTTGTAGGGAACGGCCCGCGAT
Source organism: Blastocatellia bacterium (assembly GCA_035455165.1). Classification (GTDB taxonomy): domain Bacteria; phylum Acidobacteriota; class Blastocatellia; order UBA7656; family UBA7656; genus Onstottus_A. The sequence continues at coordinate 278 of DATIFP010000205.1, read as the reverse complement.
CGAACGTACAGGGCTTGATCGAGGAAGCGCTCGACGCGGTGGGCTTTGACGGACGAGAGCCGGAGCTCAGGCCTCGGGCAGCGAGCGTCAAGCCGGAGGTCCCGGGAAAGCTTTTGGCGAGCTTCGCTGTTGAGGTGTCAACTGATGAGAATCACGAACCGACGATAGGCCGAGAAGAAAGGGTCGAAGAAGTCGCATCCAGCCTGCTTCAATGGCAAGTGCGGTTGCCGCTGATCGTTGGTGATTCCGGCGTTGGGAAGACGAACCTCGTCCATGGG
>DATIFP010000204.1:0-16912 GCA_035455165.1 Blastocatellia bacterium | reverse complement strand
TGCCTCATAGCCTGTGGGGGCGTCCTTCGTCGGCGCCCCTCATTGGAAATCGAAGTGGGCCTGCAAACAGGGCCGCCCACGGAGGGACGCCCCTAACGGTTCATGACCTTGAGCGTGCCTGATCGCTAGCTTGCTGCTGCGGTTTCCCGATCTTCTTGGCGTCGCAGGAAAATCAAGTAGTTCACCGCAAAGCAGACCAGCGCAAAGCCCGAGAGAAAAACAAAACCAAGCGTATATGAGCCCGTCTGACCGCGAATCACACCTAGCACCAGCGGCGGGAAGAACCCGCCGAGGCCGCCCGCGGCTCCGACCAGCCCCGTGACGGTGCCGGTCTCACGCGGGAAGCATTCGGGCACCAGTTTAAAGACCGCCCCGTTGCCAAGCCCCAACAGCGAAGCCGTGCCCAAAGCCCCGATCGTGAAGAGCACCATGCTGGTTGATGTCAGCCCAATCGCAAGCATCGCCATTAGCCCGAGCACCAGCGCCAGGACTTGGGCGCCGCCGTACCGATCTGCAAGCCAACCCCCGACCGGTCGCATGCCGGTTGCCACGATCACGAACCCTGCGACGCGCGCCCCTGCATCGGTCGGCGTCAGCGAGAAGATGTCTTTGAGCAACGTCGGAAGGTAAATGCTCAGCGCGACGAATCCGCCAAATGTCAGAAAGTAGAACAGCGAGAGCACCCACGCGATCGGCTCGCGCTTCAAGATGCTCAGATACTCGCTTACTTTCTTGGGCTGCGCTTTAACCGGAGCATTGCGAGCAAAAAGCAAAAACACGAGCCCAAAGACTCCGGCAACCGCGCCGTAAACCCAAAACGGGATGCGCCAGTCGCCGGTCGCAGCCACGATCGCCGGCGCGCCGAACACCGCGACTGACTGCCCGATGTTTCCCATGCCGTAAATTCCAAGCGCAGTCCCCTGGTACTGCGCCGGAAACCACTTCGAGGCGAACGCGACGCCCACTGAGAAACTCGTTCCCGCAAATCCGATCATTAGGCCCCAGGCGATCAGCGCGGCATAAGACCCCGACGAGCTAACGCCCAAGGCGGGAATCACGCAGAAACAGAGCAGCACGCCGAACACGATTCGCCCGCCAAACCTGTCAGCGAGGATGCCCATCGGTATGCGTCCCACCGAGCCCAACAGCACCGGCGCCGCGATCAACAGCGAAGTCTGCAACGCAGAAAGGTGGTACATTTCTCGAAACTTCGGCGCGAGCGCACCGACCAGCCCCCACACCGAAAAGCTGATCGCGAATGCAATGGTCGACATCAGCAACGCGTGGCTTGCGTGCTTGTCGCGAAGCATCCCTTCTTCTTCCGGCGCCTCAAACGACTGAAGCGTGAGACTCTCGACAAGGTAAGGATCGTGCATCGGCGCCAGCGAGACGGTGCCCAGCGCGGTGGTAAAACTCAGAAGAAACAACGCCGCGAAACCCGCTACCAGAACCAGATCTACGATGCCGGCGATCCAGGACGCGCCGAGTGCGGGAAAGATCATCAAGTACAAATCGAGCCAATGGCCGAGCAGAATGGTCACGCAGGCGGCAAACAGCAGTCCTTCGCTGCGCTTCGCCCTGCGCGACATCAACAGCACAAAGGGGATTAGCCAGTTCAAAAACAGGTTGATCAGAAACAGAGCCTTCCACCCCGGCGTCGCTGTCTGGCGAAGATAAAAGACCGTCTCGTCGGGCAGGTTCGCGTAATAGATCAGCAGGTACTGGGATATCCAAATGTACGCCCAAAAAGTTGAGAAGCCGAAGATCATCTTGCCCAGGTTGTGGAGGTGATCCGGATTGATGTCCGGGAGAAACCCGCGCCTTCGGAGCAGGATCACCAGCAGCGCAACCGCGGCGATGCCGCTCACAAACAGGCCCGAGAAACAGTAGAAGGCGAAGATCGTGCTGTAGAATTGAGGCTCGATTGACATAAGCCAATCAAAGCTCGCAAGCGAGAAGGTGAGCGCGAAAAGCGCCAGAAAGATTGCCGAGTACTTCTTGCTCTTGTGTGTATGTTCCAACAGACCGTCTTCGTCCTGCAGCTTCGACTGCCGCCAAAGCAGATATCCGAACGCGCACCAGATCGCCAACACGACGGCCATCCGAGCGAAAAAGAACGGCGTGTTCAGAAACGCTCCCTTCATCCTCATCGCGTCGCTGGTGGGCGCGATCCCGAGTGACCACTCATAAATCGAGTGGCGCCCGAAGAAGACCAAGAGCATGGCAACTGCGCCGACCGGCAGATAGCTCATCATCGCTTCCGGTATTCGCCGGAGCGCTGCGCTCCAGCCCGCGTTCGAAACGTGATGGATGCTCACGAAGACCATCGCCCCAAGCGCGAGCGTCAAAAAGAAGACTGAATTCAGGAGAAAGCTTGGCCAAAGACGCGCGCTGTTGAACGCGAGTCCCGCGCCAAAGCCAAGCACGCCAACCGCGACCAGAGCGATCAGCGTTTTTCTCTCTCGATCTGATATGAGCGGCCCATTCGGCATAATCCAGACTCCGGTAGCATAGGCTTTAGCCTGTGTTCGGTACTCCTACTTCCCTTGCAGCTTGCGGATGAACAGAATTGCTTTCCAGCGATCGTCAACCGGCACAAGCCCGGCGTGTGCCGGCATGTTGTTCCGGCCCAGCGTGATGACGTGAAACATGTTCCCGTCCTCGAGCGCCTTCGATTTCTCGGTGTTGTAAGCCGGCGGGTTCGGATACTTCGGAATAAGCGGTCCGTCGCCAGCGCCTGTCGCTCCGTGACACACCGCGCAATAGTTGTTGAACACCTGCTGCCCACGGGCGAGGTTCTCCTCGGCCGGTTGAAACGGATTCTTCAGTTCGACGCCCGCGCGAATTGCTTCCTCCGGACCTGGCCCGTAATGAAATGGCTGATAACCTCGGGGTATCGTGCCGGCTACGGCCATCTGCTCGGTCATCCCGTTGGGCAAAACAGGATTAGGCGTTTGCGAAAGGTACGCCGGCGAATACTGCATTTGCGTCGGCCACTCGAGATTCCTCGCCGCGCGGTTGCGGTTCATCAGCCATAGTCCGCCGAGCACGACGACCGGCAGCAGGATCACGCCCGACCATTGAGCTTTATTCTTCATATCAGACCTTCAAAGCATCGCCCTGTTTGCGTCTTTGCGGATCTTTGGGTCTTTGCGCAAACCCTAACATTCGAATCGCTTGTTTCGCGCAAAGACGCCAAGGTCCGCCAAGACGCAAAGTCGCCTACACAAACTGATCCCCCTCGATCACCTTGATTGCGCCGTGCTTTGCGAATAGCGTCATCGCCCTTCGCTGATCAAACGACGCGTCCGCCTGCTTCAACACGATCACGAAACGATCATCGGTCACGCGGCTGAACACCATTCTCTTGCTGAAAAGCCACAGCCGGTTCCGCACCAGTAGCACGCCGATCGCGATTAGTCCTGAAAACAAGACCGTCAACTCGAAGGTCACCGGGATAAACAGCGGGAACGAATTGAACGGCTTGCCTCCGACGTTCAACGGCCAGTCATAAGCCGAAGTCCAGACCTGCAATCCAAGCCCAAACATCAACCCAATCGCTCCTGCTATAAGCGCGATCCAGGTCAATCGCGACCGCTTCAACCCGGCGGCCTGATCCATGCCGTGCACTGGGAACGGCGTGTACACATCGTGGACCTCGAAGCCCGCCTCGCGCGCCTCCAATGCGGCCGCAAACAATTCCTCTTCGTGTCTGAACACCGCCGCGGTGTACCTGCTGTTGGACTCCGGCTTATCGTCGCGCATAATGCAGCACCCCCTTCACTTCGCTCATCGAGATCGCCGGGAAAAGTCTCAAGAAAAGCAGGAACAGCGTGAAGAACAGACCGAAGCTCCCCAGCAGTATCGTCACTTCTGTCACTGTGGGCACGTACATTGCCCAGCTTGACGGCAAAAAATCGCGATGCAAGGAAGTCACGATGATCACGAAGCGCTCGAACCACATTCCGACGTTGATCAAGATCGAAAGCACGAAGATCGCCGGAACAGTCGTGCGAACGCGCTTGAACCAGAACAATTGCGGAACGAACGCGTTGCAGGTCACCATCGTCCAATAGGCCCACGCGTACGGACCGAGCACCCGGTTGAGGATCACAAACATCTCGTTCGGATTGCCGCTGTAGAACCCAATGAAGATCTCGGTCAGATATGCAATTGTCACGATCGACCCTGTCAGCAAAGTGACTTTGCACATGTTCTCGAGGTGACGCACGGTGATGTATTGCTCCAAGCGCATCAGCTTGCGCACCAGAATCATCAGCGTCATCACCATCGCGAAGCCCGAGAACACCGCGCCCGCGACGAAGTAGGGCGGAAAGATCGTCGAGTGCCATCCTGGTATGAGCGAGGTCGCGAAGTCGAAGCTGACAATGCTATGAACTGAAAGCACCAGTGGTGTAGCCAGGGCAGCCAGCACCAGGTAAACCGTCTCATACCTGGACCAGGTTCGATTCGAGCCGTTCCATCCAAGACTGAAGATGCGATACAGCCCGCGCTTGAACTTCGAGATTGTCCGATCGCGCGCGGTAGCCAGATCAGGCACGAGGCCGAGATACCAGAACACCAACGAAATGGTGAAGTAAGTCGAGATCGCAAAGAAGTCCCATACCAGCGGCGAACGAAAGTTCACCCACAGAGACCCGCGCGCATTTGGATAGGGCAGGATCCAGTAGAACAGCCACGGCCTTCCCATGTGGATCACCGGAAACAACCCCGCGCACATCACTGCTATCAGCGTCATCGCTTCAGCCGAGCGATTGACCGAGGTGCGCCACTTTTGGTTGAACAAAAATAGAATCGCGGAGATGAAGGTGCCTGCGTGCCCGATCCCGATCCAGAATACGAAGTTGGTTATGTCGAACGCCCAGCCGATTGTCTTGTTCAATCCCCAGGTTCCTATGCCGGTCGTTACGGTGTAAGTCGTCGCGATTGCGCCCGCGATCAGCAAACAGAACGAAACCGAGAACGCGATCCACCAGCCAACACCCGGCTTGTTGTCGAGCAGCTTGCAGATGTCGGTCGTGACCTCGCCGTAGCTCTTCTCGCCTTCGATCAAAGGCTGACGCAGGCTCGACACTGTGGAATGGTCAATCGAGATTGGGGTCTCGTGATAATGGTTGATGGCGACAGCCATGGTTATGCCTCTGGGCGTCCGACAATCTTCAGTTTGTCGTCGCTTTCCTTTCCCGCCTGATCCGACAAATTGACGTTTGTCGAACGTCGCACTTTAGCCAGGTAGCTGATCTGGGGCCGCAGGTTCACTTCTTCGAGGAGGATGTAGTCGCGCTCGTCATGCTTGAGCTTGCCGACGCGGCTATCAACATCCACCAGGTCGCCGAAGCTGATGGCGCGAGTCGGGCAGCTCTGCTGGCAAGCGGTCTGAATCTCGCCGTCTCGAATGTTGCGGCCCTCGTTGCGCGCATGGATCTTGGCTTCTTCAATTCGCTGCACGCAGAAGGTGCACTTCTCCATAACTCCGCGGCTGCGCACGGTCACGTCGGGATTCAACGCGAGATTGGCGATCGGATCGGGATGCTTATTCTCAAACCAGTTGAAACGACGCACTTTGTAAGGGCAGTTGTTTTCGCAGTAGCGCGTTCCAACACAGCGATTGTAGACCTGCATGTTCAAGCCTTCGCTGCTGTGAACGGTTGCGAGCACCGGGCACACGCTCTCGCACGAAGCGTTGTCGCATTGATTGCACATCACCGGTTGATAAGCTACCGTCGGGTTGTCATCGGGCCCTAGCATGTAGCGATCGAGCCTTATCCAATGCATCTCGCGCTGGCGGCGCACCTCGTCTTTGCCGACGACCGGGACGTTGTTCTCACCCTGGCAGCTCAAGATGCACGCCGAGCAACCGATGCAGGCGTTCAGGTCAACGACCATTGCCCACTTGTGCTCGCCGTACTGATAGTCCTTCCAGATGCTCTTCGACTCTTTGGACTGTTCCTCGCCTTTGTGCTCTTTCAGATAATCGTCGAGGGTGAACTCTTTGATGAGCGGCCGCCCATCGAGCGTTTGATGAAGCTGGGTAGAAGCAAGCTGAACCCTGGCCGGGGTCTTCTCGAGCGTGATCCCGGTCGCCTGGTATTGAAACGTCCCGTTATCGAACCGGACCAGCGGATACGCGTTAGCGCCAATCGCGTCGCCCGCTTTGCCGGCGCTCGTTCGTCCGTAACCGAGCGCGATGGCGACGCAGTCGTCGTGCTGCCCGGGCTGAATGTGCGCGGGAAGCTCGATACTGGTCTTCTCGTTTGATATGAGAACGATTCTCCCTTCTTCAATCTCAAACCTCTCGGCGAGCGCCGGCGAAACGCACGCATAGTTGTCCCAGGTGATCTTGCTGATAGGGTCAGGCAGCTCGTGCAGCCACGGGTTATTCGCGTGAGCCCCGTCGCGAAGCGCGATCTTTTCGTAAAGCAAAGCCGCGAGCTTGTTCTCGCGATCCGCCGAGCGAGGCTTCAACTTCTCGACCGATTCGCTCAGCGCCCCTGCAACGAAAGCCGCTTGCTCGGAAGGCTGAGTTTGTACGACGGCGAAGCCGTCTCGAAGAGAGTGGTCCCAGAACTCATCAAAGGTCGCGTGCGCCTTTTGCCGCGTGAAGAGGTTGTCTTTCCACCACTGACGGAGCACGTCGTAAAACGGACGCCGGTCGCCGGTCCACCCGAGCAGGCTCTCCTGGTAGCCTCGAGTCTGAAACAGCGGAGCGATCGTCGGCTGGTTCAAGCTAAAGACGCCGCGCACCGGTTCGGCGTCGTCCCACGCTTCGAGAAAGTGATGCGGCGGGCAAACATAATCGACCAGCCTCGAGGTCTCGTCGAGCGCCGGATTCAGCGAGATTTTCAGCGGGACCTTTGCGAGCGCGGTCGTGAACTCTTCGCTGGCGTAATAGTCGTAAGCCGGATTCACCCCGGATATGATCAGCGCGCCCACTTCGCCCGCGTTCATATCGCGCACCAGCTCGGCCGTTTCCCGATCGACGCCCTGGTTCTGCTGGCTGGGCGCATTCAAGTCGAGCGTCTTACCGTAATTGCCCAGCGCTTGATTGATAACATTGACCACGCATTGGACGTCGATATCGTTTGAGCCGCTGATAACCAGAGACTCGCCGCGAAGCTCCAGGAGTTCGTTCGCCGTCCGATGAACGGCCTCGCGCACGCGCGAGCTGATGCTCGACTCATCCAAGGCCGCAAGCGCGGAGGTCTCTTTCGAGGCCGTAAGCTTCGCCAATAGCAGGAGCGCCCCGGTCTCCTCCGAGGGCGAAACCTTTATGCGTGTGTCGGCGTTGCTGCCGGTCAACGACATCAATGATTCGAACTGCACGTGACGCGACATGTTGTCGCGCGACATCTCGCGGCTTCCGCCCGAGAGATCGCGCGCGGTCGAGTATCCACGTGAGTGCTGAGTGGGCGCGATCCAGGTTCCGAGAAAGTCAGCGCCAAAGCTCACAACGAGTTTTGCTTTGTCTATTCGATATTGCGGGATCGACGTCGTCTTGTGAGTTCGAGAATGCGCTTCGCGTATCGCGGCCGCCGAAACCGCTTCGTACATCACGTGCTTGCCGTCTTTGAACTGGGTCAGGAACTTTGAGACTGTCTCTAATGAGGCTGGGCTGTTGATCGTTCCGGTGAGCACTCGAACCTTTTCGCCGGTCTTCCGCGTCGCGGCGAGGATGTCGATGATCTGACGATCAACGTCCTCCCACGTAGCCGGCTTCGAGGCGATCAGAGGCTGCCTCAGGCGATCCGAATCGTAAAGACCGAAGACCATTCCGTGGGCCACTGCACACAGACCGCCGGCGTTTAGCGGATGTTCTGGATTGCCTTCGATTTTGATGGGGCGGCCGTCGCGGACCTTGACCAACACACCGCAACCGGCGCCGCACCCGCCGCAGGTGGACGCGAACCAGCTCGCGACGCCGGGAGTGAATTCGACCGGTTGTTTAAGGAACGGAATGATCTTCTGTTCGGGCGCGCGGCAACTGCTGAAGGCCAGCGCTGCGGCCGAGAAGCCGATCATCTCGATGAACGTCCGCCTCGATACCCCGGCGCGCGGCGCCCCCGCCGACTCAATGTTGACGAGCTGAGTCGCGTCGTCCACGTGTTGTTGCTGGAATAACTTCCAAAGCTTATCGCCGCTCATTGTTGACCCTGTAGGGGCGGCCCTCAGTGGCCGCCCCACTTGCTAACCGGGCAGTTTGGCCCGCCGATGTTAGGGGCGGCCACGGAGGGCCGCCCCTACGTGCGGTCATTCAATGATGGCAGACCGAACAATCGGTCGACGCCATCAATCTTTTCGGCGTCGCCTCTCTCGAGATAATCGGCTTGCCGTTTTCATCCAACGTCACTTCGCGATGAGTGCGGTGACACGTCACGCACATCCCCATCGACAGCGTCTCGACCTGCGAGACTCGCTCCATCGTCTCGACCGCGCCGTGGCATTGCTGGCACTTCAGGCCAGCCGAAACGTGCCGGCTGTGATCGAAACGCGCGTGATCGGGGAGGCGGTGCACTCTCACCCACTCGATCGGTCTGTTGTCCGCGAGCGCCCGCGTGATCTTCTGAATCTCGGGCGAATCCTTCCTGATCTGCGAATGGCAATTCATACACGTCGAAGCGGCCGGGATGCCCGCGACCTTTGACTTCTCGGCGGCCGAGTGACAGTACAAACATTGAATCTGGTTATCGCCCGCGTGCACCTTGTGCGAAAAGGCAATCGGCTGAACCGGCTCGTAGCCTTGTTGATTGCCCAGCCAACTGAAGGTCGCGCCTTGCAACAGCACAATCGCGCCGGCGACGGTCACTAGCAGCGAGATTATCTTTGCCGTCCTAAGGCTCATTCGCTTACCTCGTGAAGGCCGGCCTCGGCTTTGAGGTCCGTTCGCCGGCCGGGCGTTCGCTTGCGGGAACCAGCACCTCCGCGGGAGCCGGTCTTGGGCGCGGCGCCTGACCCCTTATGCGTTTGCGATTCCAGTTCCAGATCACAAGCTGATAAGGCCGCCACAGGTAATGAATCGGCACGACGAGCATGTGAACCAATCGCGAGAAACCAAACACCGCCACCAGAACCCAAGCGTTCAGGAAGTGCGCCTTCACCACCAGGGGAAGCGGCGCGATCATCGCAACATCAGGTTGAAGCGTGAACAGCGATCGCAGATACGGAACCGCTGAGGTCGCGTACCAAGCCGAGCCCCAACGGTAGAAGATAGCGGTGTAAACCCCGAGCACGACCTGAATCAAGAGAAGGAGGAGTACGACTACATCCATCAGCGAAGTCACTGCCCGAATGCGAGCCGAAATATGCCGGCGGACGATCAGGTTCACGATCCCGACCAGACACATCAAGCCGAACAACAGCCCAGTGCTTTCCAGGATGTACAGCCTCAGCGGAACGCTGTTGAATGACAAGACGCTCTTTGGAAATGCAAAGCCGATCAAATGGCCTGTCAATACTCCGAGTATGCCGATGTGCCACGGCACCGACCCGTAGAACAGCTCCCCGCTCTCGAGGAACTGTGACGACAGGCTCGAGTACGTGAAGCCTTTCTTCAAGTACCGATGCACGGTGACTACCACCGCCAGAATGATCACGGTGTAGGGAAAGATGACAAAAAGAAGATTATCGAGATTGACCATCATCACTCCTCGAGTTCGTAGGCCGCCTTCAGGCGGAAGTTCGTACCGACCGGTCACGCGCTCCCGCAGCCGGCCTGCTCCGCCCGCACCCCCTTGTCAGAAGCAACTCGGAAGACCGGAAATGCCGCCGCAATCTTCTCGAATTCTGCAAGCGCTGCATCCTTGTTCACGGGCACGTGGGGTCGCGCTCCGGGTGCTCGCTGCAGGTAAGCCTTCAAAATTGGGGCGCGCTGGCCGATGGCAACTTCTTCGAGTCGGATCTCCTCGCGATCGCCGCTCCGTAGAACCGCTCTTCCACCGGCCGCCCTTACGTTCTGAACCCATTGCACGTTATCGCCGAGCATTGACACCAGGTACCGCTCTCCATCCACGAGAGTCACGACCACCGGCAGCGAGAAGGTCCGCCCCGATTTTCGTCCGGTCACTTCCAATGTCTCCATGAAGTTGGAGGTGAGGCCCGACGAGGCCACAACAGCCGAGGCTCTGTTCATGATCCTCGCAATCCAGCTGGGTCGTTTTCCTCGGTACAACCATCGACGGAAGTCGTTTAGCGTCATCTACGCCTCACCACGTTCAACCTCATACATCTGCCTTCCACGCAGGCTCGCCGCACGTTCAAGCTTCCGGCTGAAGGCGGTACTACAAACACTCTGAAGCCTCACCGGACGTGCGGCTTGGGCGAAATACGATAAAGCTCCGGGACGTTGCCCGCATATGAACTCGGAGAACTCTCCGCGTCCGGCAGCTCGTTCTTCAGCGCATTACTGATGACTTCGATCAGGTCCCGATACGGATTGTCGGTTTGGCTGAGGGCCTCGAGCATCTTGCCCAGCGCCGGAATGAGAATCTCGCCGATCAGCGAGCGTCGCAGCTCTTGATCGTCGAGCTTCGCAAGCAGCCGGAGCAGCACGGGCAAGTGGTCCGGCAACTGATTCCCCTGACCCAATTCGAACGGCGCTTCCGTCTCGCGAAGCTTTGCCAACAACTCGCCACGTTTGTAATTCTCACCAAACAGGTGATAGCCGATATCGAGTGTGCAGACCGGGTTCAGATCGAACGTCTGCGTGTAAAGTTCCTGCATCTTCTCGATCGACAACTGCTTGACCCTCCGCCGGAATCCGATGAACTGCACCGCGACTTCGGGCTCCTGAATAGTCAACCATTGTCTGCAACGGTCGAGACGCGCGTTCCAATCTTCTCCCGGGTATTCAAGCGAGCTTGCAAGAATTTCGTAGAGATGATTCATAATGCTCCGAAGCTAGTCATCTGCCGGTTACGGCTCGGGGGCGCTGGGCATCGACCACAACCCCGTTGCTGCGTTGAGCTTGTGACAGTGCGTGCACTCGCCCTGGTATACCGTCAGGAAGTAATTCTCCTCTCCGCCGGTCAGGTGAATTTTGTGCAACATCTGCGCGAACGGCGGCGCCAACGTCGACTTCTTGCTATGGCACGTCAGGCAGCCCCCGGGGATGTTCTTTAGAGCGAAGGCGGCGACGGGATGCTTACCCTTCAAAGTGACACCCCTCGGGGCGGCGGCTTGCGCTTTGGCAAGGAGCTCCGGTTCCACCTTGTTATTCCACTCCTTCATCAGCGAACTGAACCTGAAGTCCATCTTCATCTCAGGGCGATTCGTGTGGCAGTCCACGCAGCCATGGGGAAACGCGTCCTCAGTCGTGACGCCCGGGATCTTTCGCGCGGGCGGCGCCTGCGCGGACGTGGGCCTATCCTGGCCCGCGGATGAGAAGACCGCAGACGAGATCGATAGGACGATCACCAGCATTGAGAGTGTCTTGATCATCGTTCCCTCCTGTAAGAAGTCCGACAAAGTTCAGTTTGTCGAAAGTCCCCAAGTCCTGACCATATCCAACAACGACAAACTAAAGTTTGTCGGACATTCCTTATGCGCCCCTCACGGGCAATTCACGAAATCCCAAACCGGCTTCGCCCTTCTCCGCCCACATATCGTCGTTCAACATCTGCATAGCTTCCTCGCGATGAGAGGGCGGTATCACGTACCTCTCATCCATCGTGGGCAGCGAAGTCAGCCGGTATATTTGTTCCGCCTCTTCTTCGGTAGTGTTGACCTGCTCGAGCGCGCGCTTCACCGTCGCACGGTCCATATCGCCCACTGTCTCCATTCGTTTGAAGAGCCGAATCGCGTATTGCTTTTTGAGCGCGTAACGCACGAGATCGACGTTGCCGCCCGAGAACAGCTTAGCCAGATACTCCATTGGAAGGCGGGCTTGCTCGATCGGGCTGAACAGCTCTTTGTTTGAAGCGTCGTAGAGTCCGTCTTCGCTCTTGGCCATCACCGGGAGCAGAGGCGGCACGTAGAAGAGCATCGGCAGGGTGCGGAACTCGGCGTGCAGCGGCAACGCGAGGTTCCACTCCTTGACGTATTTGTAAACCGGCGAGCGCTGTGCGGCTTCGATTGCGCGCTCATCGATGCCGTTCTTCATCGCCCCGGCAATCACCTCGCGATCGAATGGATCGAGAATCAAATCGCGTTGAGCTTCGACCAGCTTGTCGTCTGCGACCTTCATCGCGTCGAGCATTCGGTCCGCGTCGTACAACAGCGCGCCCAGATAGCGAATCCTCCCAACGCAGGAGTGAAAGCACGCAGGCGCCTGCCCGGTTTCCAGGCGCGGGAAGCACAGAATGCACTTTTCCGATTTGCCGGTGGACCAGTTGTAGAAGGTCTTCTTGTACGGGCAGGCGGTCACGCACATTCGCCAGCCTCGGCAGACCTCCTGGTTGATCAGCACAATGCCGTCTTCCCCGCGCTTGTAGATCGCGCCCGAAGGACACGCCGCCACGCACGCCGCGTTCAGGCAGTGATTGCAGATGCGAGGCAGATAAAAGAACACCAGACGTTCGACCTCGAATAGCTCTGCGCGTTGCTCCTCGGTGAGCGCTTCGAGATTCGGATCGTTCGCCGCGTAGACAGGTGAGCCGCCAAGATCATCGTCCCAGTTCGGGCCCGCTTCGACGTTCATGTACTTGCCGGTGACCATTGAGATCGGACGAGCCGTCGGCTGATCCGCGCCTTCTGGGGCGTTGAACAGGTCTTCGTATTTGTAGGTCCACGGCTCGTAGTAATCGTCGAGCTTGGGCAGATATGGGTTGTGAAAGATGTTAAGCACTCGCAGCACTCGTCCGCCCATCTTCAGATCGGGCTGGCCGTTCTTTTGTTCCCACCCGCCCTTATATTTGTTCTGATCTTCCCAGGCGGTCGGGTAGCCGGTGCCGGGTTTCGTTTCGACGTTGTTCCACCACATGTATTCGGCGCCTTTGCGATCGGTCCACACATTCTTGCAAGCGATCGAGCACGTGTGGCACCCGATGCATTTGTCGAGGTGAAACACCATTGAGATCTGTAAGCGAACGTCCATGGTTTAGTCCTTTGAATCGAGCGTTCAGAGTACCGGCTTCAGCCGAGCTTTTGCGGTCGCGGAGGAAACTACCCGGCTAGAGCCGGTACTCTGAACGCCTGCTTTCACCAGCTCACCTTCTCCAACCTTCTTACCAGCACAAAGGTGTCGCGGTTCACGCCGGTCGGGCCCCAGTAATTGAAGTGATAAGTGAACTGCCCGTAGCCCCCGACCATCAGAGTCGGCTTCAACCGGATCCGCGTGAGGCTGTTGTGCCCGCCTGCGCGACGATTGCCGCGCATCGGCGACTTCGGCACCGATAGAGTTCTTTCAGGCGAGTGGTACTGGATGCACACGCCTTTCGGAATTCGGGCGCTCACGACCGCTCGCGTGCAGACGACTCCGTTGTCGTTGTAGACCTCGACCCAGTCGTTGTCCCTTATGTCGATCTCGGCCGCGTCCTCGTCGTTCATCCACACCGGCTCACAGCCTCGCGACAACGTCATCATGCGATGATTGTCCGAATAGGTGGAGTGGATGTGCCATTTGCCGTGTGGCGTCAGGTAATTGAGCGCCTTCGTTTTGCCTTGCTTTGTGCTGTTCTTCAGATCGCCATATGCTGCCGGCTTCGGCGAAGGCTTGTAGGTCGGCAGGTTCTCGCCGAACGCAATATAACCTTCGTGATCCTGATAGAACTGCTGACGGCCGGTGAGCGTCCGCCACGGCACAAGCCTCTCATAATTGTAGGTGAAGGCGGAGTACGCGCGACCATCGTGCGTCAGACCCGACCATATCGGGCTGTTGAGCAAGCGATGCGGTTGCGATTGAAGATCACGATAGGTTGCGCGAGCGTGACGGCTCTTCTCCGCAAGATCGGCGAGCGGGCGGCCGACTTTCTTCTCGATGAACTGGTAGGCGCGATAGGCGAGCTCGCCGTTCGTCTCAGGCGCAAAATGGAGGATCATGTTCGCCGCGTCTTCGGCTCGCTTGAGCGAAGGATACCTGGCGCCGTTCCACTGTTCGATGGCGTGCTGTTGCGATTCGACAACTTCGTCGTAGAAGTCTTCGATCCCGTACTTCACGCCGTGCGCGCCCATGCCGTTCTTTCTCGCCAGCGGTCCGAGCGATATGAACCGGTTGTAGAGGTTCACATAGTCGCGTTCGACCAGAGTGAAGTGCCCCATCGTCTTTCCCGGTATCGGGTCGCACTCGCCCTTGCCCCAGTCTTTGATCTCCGGCTGGGAGATCTCGTCCGGGGTGTCGTGCGCGAGCGGCGACGCGACCAGATCTCTGACTGGAGACGGCAGGTGTTTCTCCGACAGCTCGCTGACTCGTTTGGCGAGGCCGCGGAAGATGTCCCAGTCGCTCCTGGATTCCCAGCACGGCGGCACTGCTTCCGACAGCGGATGTATAAACGAGTGCATATCGGTCGAGTTCAGATCGGCCTTCTCGTACCAGGTCGCGGCGGGCAGGACGATGTCCGAGTAAAGCGCCGAGGTGTCCATTCGGAAATTCAGATCGACGACGAGGTCCATCTTTCCTTGTGGCGCCTCGGAGTTGGTGTCGACGTCCTTCACCGTTCCTTCGGCGCATTCGTCGGCGATGTCGTTGTGATGGGTCCCAAGGTAGTGCTTCAGGAAAAACTCGTGGCCCTTTGCGCTGGCCATCAACGCGTTGCCTCGCCATATGAACCACACCCGAGGCCAGTTCGCCTCCGAGCTTGGCTTCTCGATTGAAAGCGGAAGCTTCTTCTGCTGAATCCGGCGGACTACGTGGTCGATAATTTCCTGATCCGTCTTTGCGCCTGATTTGATCGCCTCCTGAACGACAAGAGGATTGGGTTTGTCGAACTGCGGATAAAAAGGAAGCCAGCCGCAGCGCACGGCTTTGGCCTGCATGTCTATCGTGTGCCCGCTCGCGAAGCCGGGCTCGCCGTTTTTCGACCCGTTCTGAGGGACCGGATGATAGTCGGTGAACTCGCCTTCGTAGCGCCACTGTTCGCTGTGTACGTAGTGCCAGGATGGCGCGTTTTGCAGCCGCACCGCGCTGACCCAGTCGCGAGCGAATGCGATGTTGCTCCACGGGGCGACCGGCGCGAGTTTCTCCTGGCCCACGTAGTGGTTTAATCCTCCTCCATTTTTTCCTACGCACCCGCACAGCATCAGCGCGGTGATGGCCGAGCGGTAAATCAGATTGTTGTGATACCAGTGATTGACTCCGGCGCCGATAATCACCGAGCACTTGCCTTCGGTCTTCGCGGCGGTCGACGCCCACTCGCGCGCGAACTTGATCACGGTCTCTTTTGAAACGCCAGTCCACTGCTCCTGCCAGGCAGGGGTGTATGACAGGCGCGTGTCGTTGTAATCCTCGGGATAGTCGCCCGCGAGTCCTCGGCTCACGCCGAACTGAGCCATCAACAGATCGTAGACGGTGGTGACCAGGACCTTGCCGTCGTCGGTTTCGATCCACTTGGCGGGAACCGATCGCCGGTAGGCCTCGTCTGCCCCGAACTCGAGGAAGGAAACTTCGACAACCTCGTCGGAGTTGTCGATGAAGCTCAACTGCGGATCGATCTCCGCGCCGTCAGACGGGTCTTTGAATTCGAGGTTCCATTTGCCCTGGGTCTGGCCCCATCGATGACCCACTGAACCGCCGGGCATTCGTGGTTGATCGGAAATCGAATCGTAGACTAGGAATTTCCAATCGCCGTTCTCTTCGCCTTTGTATCGCGCAAGCTTGTTCGCGCGAAGGAGCCTGCCTGGAGTGCGGGTGTTCAGAGTACCGCCTTCAGGCGGCGTATTCTGCGAAGGCGCTGCACTGAACTCCTCCAGCTTTACCAGGAACGGGGAATCGCTATACCGCTTTACGTAGTCGAGGAAGTAAGGCGTCTTCCTCTCGACGTGAAACTCTTTGAGGATTACGTGATTCACCGCCATCCAAAACGGCCCGTCCTGCCCCGCGTGAAGTGGAATCCACTGGTCGGCGTACTTCGATACCTGGCTGAAGTCCGGCGCGAGAACAACCATCTTTGTTCCGTTATGACGCGACTCGGCGGCGAAGTGGCAATCTGGCGTGCGCGTCATGTTCAAGTTCGAGCCCATCACCGCGAGAAACTTCGAGTTGTACCAATCAGCGCTTTCGGCGACGTCGGTCTGCTCGCCCCAGATCTCGGGTGACGCCGGCGGAAGGTCGCAGTACCAGTCGTAGAAGCTCAGGTTCACCCCGCCGAGCAGTTGAAGAAACCGCGCGCCCGCTGCGTAGCTCAGAAAAGACATCGCCGGAATCGGAGAGAAGCCGACGATTCGATCCGAACCGTGCTTCTTTATTGTGTGAATGACCGAAGCCGCAATGATTTCTTGAAGCTCTTCCCAACTGCCCCGGCGGAACCCACCTTTTCCGCGAGCTCGTTGGTAGCGGGCGCGCGATTCGTCGTCGGCGACGATAGACTCCCAGGCTTCGACCGGGTCTTCGAATTCTTCTTTGGCCTTGCGCCACAGATCGAGAAGCGCGCCTCGAATGTACGGATACTTAACGCGAATCGGACTGTAGAGGTACCACGAATACGAAATGCCCCGCTGGCAGCCGCGCGGTTCGTACGGAGGCAAACCGTCTTCCAACAGCGGATAGTCAAGGGCTTGCATTTCCCAGGTCACAATGCCCTGCTTGACGTATATGTTCCAGCTGCATCCGCCGGTGCAGTTGACGCCGTGGGTGCTGCGAATAACTTTGTCGTGCTGCCAGCGGTTGCGATAGAACTCTTCCCAGGAGCGCGTTTCAGGGCTGATTATGTCTTTGATCCAGTTCACTGTTTCCTCCGGCCCTGGGAGCGCAGGCGTCTCGCCTGCCTGCTTGCCAATTGCGTCCGTTACGCAGTCAAGCAGGCGA
>DATIFP010000203.1:0-14413 GCA_035455165.1 Blastocatellia bacterium | reverse complement strand
CGAGCTCTCGGCAGGTGCATCGCTCGCCAGCTCTTTGAACTTCACCGCGGGAACGTCGATGTGAATATCTATGCGATCCAGGAGCGGGCCGGAGATCTTGGATACGTAGCGTTGGATCTGCATCGGAGAGCATTTGCATTCACGAGTGGGATCGTTAAAGAACCCACAAGGACAAGGGTTCATCGCGGCCGCTAGCATGAACCGCGATGGAAACGTGAGGGACATCGAAGCCCGGCTGATAGTCACCCGGCCATCCTCGAGCGGCTGGCGAAGCACCTCAAGCACGTTGCGCTCGAACTCCGGCAGCTCGTCCAGAAAGAGCATGCCGTTGTGAGCAAGCGAAACCTCTCCCGGTCGCGGTACCGCTCCGCCGCCAATCAGACCTGCATCAGAGATCGTGTGATGAGGCGCGCGAAACGGCCGCGTAGTGATCAAGCCATGTTTCTCAGTCAATCCGACTACGCTGTGGATCTTTGTGCATTCGATCGCTTCTTCAAACTCGAGAGGAGGAAGAATTGTGGGAATCCGCTTGGCAAGCATCGTCTTGCCCGAACCCGGGGGGCCAATGAGCAGTATGTTATGACCGCCGGCGGTAGCCACTTCGATCGCGCGCTTTGCGTGAGGCTGGCCGCGCACTTCACGAAAGTCGTCCGAGTAGTGATCGAGATTCGACAACAGCGCTTGTGTGTCGACGGCCAGCGGGGGCGAGGGCGTCTCGGTATTGATCAAATCAACCACGTTTTTGAGCGTCGAAACGGGATAAACATCCAGCCCGTTGACCACCGCCGCCTCGTGAGCATTCTCTTCGGGCACCAGCAATCGCTTCACCCCGTGAGCCCGAGCGACGACGCCAATAGGAAGCGCGCCTTTGATTGGGCGTACGCGGCCGTCCAGCGACAGCTCGCCGACGATCAGCGTGTCGCTGAGCTCTTCGCGGTTCAGATCGCCGTTCGCTCCAAGTATCCCGATCGCGATCGGGAGATCGAAACTCGATCCTTCTTTCTTCACGTCGGCCGGGGCGAGATTCACCGTCACCCGATGAATTGGAAAGAAGAACCCGCAGTTGTTTATGGCCGCTCGTATGCGCTCACGGCTTTCGCGAACGGCGGCGTCGGGCAAGCCCACCATCGTGAACACCGGCATCATGCTGTCGCCCGCTCGCGGAGTCAGATCGATTTCAACATCGACGACGTAGGCGTCGATTCCAAACACAGCGGCGCTTAAGGTCTTGAAGAGCATAAACCCCCACATTCGAACACGAGTTTTGGCTGCTTGAGTCTCCCAGGAAGGTACTGGACGGTAGTGCCGGGTGTGATTATAGCCTTAAACCGGTCGAGTAAGAATCTGGTTTCGACATTTTGTCCTTGCCTAGGCTTATGCCGCATCAGGCTCGCGATCAAACTGGGCGAGAATCCGTGCTAATCAGCCAAATCCGTGTCATCTGTGGTCTCTTCCAACCAGTGGGTCATAGACCACGGATGACACGGATTCGACGGATTTGCGCTGATTACCGCATTCCTTGCGATTCCCCTGCCTGTTATCATAAAGCTGCGATTCGGTGGACGCTTATTCTAATGATCTTCAGGTGACCGATGGACGAAACCGCACAACGCGTTTTGCAGCTATTTGTCGAGATGAAAGCGGATACTTTGGACCTGCACACGCTGCTCGAGGCTGGCGGGAATGATCCCGCCGCACGGGAGCACGTCATCGATACAGTCTCACAGTTGGTTCGGCAAGGCTTGCTCGACGAGCACGGAAGCGACTTCTACTCGCTGACCCCAAAAGGACGATCCGCGATCGAGACTCGATGAAGAGCTTCGGTGACACTCTCCTTACGATAGCCGTGCTCGGAGGAATACTCCTGTTGAGCGCCATCGTCACCGGTGTCTTTACCCGAAAGATGTACTACAAGTGCGCCGGATGCGGGAACCTGAATGCGAAGCGGAGAGTCAATTGTAGGATTTGCGGCAGGTCGCTGGCTGAATAGGAGGGTCGTCGCAACCGGTCTATTATCTTTCCGGCAGGCGAGCCGCTTGCGGTCCCAGAAATCGCTTACATGTTCAACTGGGCCGCCTTCTCTTCAATAGCTTCGAACAAAAGTCGGCGTTCCGTTTCCCCATCCGCGCGCCGATAAGCGGTCAGCAGATCCTTGATCGCTGCGAACTCTTTGTACAAGCCGGCATTCTCGATCGGCGGCGTGAGGTAGGAAACCAGCTCGGCATATGAGCGACGTTTCGCGATCGTCCCCTCGGACGGGTTGTTGACGCTGTAGACGTAAACGTTGGGCAGATCGCCAATCAGTCGATCCGGCCAGCAGCGCTCCGACAAGCCAACCTGCTTGCCCGGCATGAACTCCGTCGCGCCATGAGTCCCGATGTGCACGACTGCATCCGCGCGAAAAACCTTCTCGATATACGTGTACAGACCCATGAATCCGTGATGCGGCGCGCCGCTCTCGGCCGCAAGCAAACGCATCGGATCACCTTCGTACCCGAAAGTCGGCTGAACCCCGACGAAGATGTTGCCTAGCTGCAACCCCAATATCAGGATTTCACGACCGCTTGAGTTGATCGTGCCCGGAGCTCTGCCCCACTCTTTCTCGATGTCGTTCACATAAGGGCACAACCTTCGGTATTCATCCACGCTCATTCGATAGGCGCAGTTCGCGATAGTCCCGAATTCGGCCACGTTGCCTCCAAGCAGCATCTCGCGCAATTGATCGGATGTTTCGGGGACATCAAGTGAGTATCCTTCCGCGCCGAGCGTTGCGAGCATTTCCCTTACGCTGGGAAAGACGTCCAGATCCGCAGCAGTTCCGATGTTGCCTTTGTTAGGCGGAAAGCAGAACAGGAGAAGCGCCAATCTCAAATCAGCTCGCGGTGCAATGCGCAATCGATTCCAGCGCGCCAGTCGCCGTGCAATCTTCTGACAGCGTTCATCGAGTGGTTCCGGCTGATCGCCGCTCTCGGGCAAGCCGCCAAAGATGAAAGGCTCAGTGGCGCCATCTATCTCCGGGATGGCGACTTGCATCGCCGTCTGAATCGGATTCAGCCCGAGCTTGCTGCGATTCCAATTCTCTATAGTCTGCACATCGAGCGACACCATCGACCGAAATGGAACGTTCAAACCAGCCATGAACTCGACGGCCGCCTCGCTATCGTTCATCGCAGGTCCGCCGACGAAGCTGAACCCGGTCAGGGAGACTATCTGGCTGACCCGCGGTCTGCCCGTTGAAGGCGCGCCATGCTCGTCGCGATCCGACGAAGAGCCGTTCGCCGCTTCCACGAAAAAGCGACTGCACGCGTCTCGGTTGTCCATGAAAGTCGAGATCGCGGGGATGACGTTCAGTCCTTCCGCCTCTATCGCCCGAATCAAACCATCGTAGTGACGCCGCGAATCACTGACGATCTGAGGCCGCATTAGCAACAGACCAATCGTCTCGCGGCGATCGAGCGCCCGGCGGCGCTTGCGCTCATACCATTTTTTATATGCTTCGTAGATCTCAAACAATTTCGACGCGTCCGGGTGGTAGATCGCAACTGTGGGCATCGACTCCGGCGGCTCTATCCCGAGCGCACTGTAGTCACCGCTCAAGTAGTGCTTCATCGCGTAGAGAAGCATCGACCGTATGTTGGCCGGCGTCGGCTGGAGGAAGTAACAGAACAAGAAGAGATAGTGCTTCACATCCGCGAGTCTTCCGGCCGCGGGCACAAACTTCAGAATCGCCGGCAATCGGCCGATGAGTCTGAGGTATTGATCCGCGTTGGAATGCGTGGCGGGCTTCTTCGCCGAATCGCCGTCGCGCGAGGCGCGGCCTCTCACAAACTCCGCCATCCAAGTCGCGAGCTTTCGCGCGGTACTCTTCCCTTCCGCCTCGCCTTCGTGCCCGTCACCGGTCTTCGCCTTGATCAGGCTGCCGAAGTCCAGCTTCCCCATCCGGCATCGCCGCATGAGGTCAGGCATGCAGTTGAACGCAATGACCGCCTCGTGACGTTCGCGATGGCGATCGAGCGCTGCCGCAATCCGTTCAGCGTTCTCGCCTTCGGTCACGTGGATGACGAAGACCAAATCGCTCGAAGCGACATCGCTTTCAGCCGAGCGCCATTCGGACTCATTTAGCGGAGCGCCGCAATTGTATGTCGCAACGCGGAGGCTGATTCCGATTTCAGCATTTATCTCGGATTCAGCCCGCTTCAACGGCGCAAGCAGACTCGTGCCGACGCAGAAGACTGATATCTTCGCCGTGTCGTTATTTAACTCAACCCGGTGGGTTCGATTCTTGGCCACGCTAGAGTTTAAAGCCTGACATCAAGTTGCCTCAACAGACTTGAGCGGTGGGTCGCGTTCAGAATTCACTCCGCGCAGAGTTGACGTCGCAGAATTCCAAATTCCCAAGCTCAAGTCCGCCTGTCGGGAGTGATTAATGGTGAGCAACCAACGTGATGTGCTAGATTAGGCTACGCCTTTTCGCTCTGCTCGAGTCTGCGCGAGCGCGTCGAGCCGTATTCGATAAGCCAGTCAACATCGCTCTTGATGCGACGAGCCCAACCGTACAATCCGTGCACCGCCTCACGCTGCTCCGGGGTCAGGGCGCCGTAGGAGCCACCCTCTAACAGTTCCGCCACACCCAATACTGATTGGAGCGACGCTTCAATCTCGCGCCCCGCGTTGACTATGAACTCGCTCTTGAGTCTGTTTATCTCGAGCAACTGCTGGGCTGAGCTCTGCATGCGCTTGCGCTCTTCTTCGGCGCTATCAACCTGGTTGCGCAGGTCTTCTTCGGCCCGCCGGGCGGCATCGGCTTCGGCCCGCGATTTCGCTTCAAGCTCCGACGCTTTGGCAAGCATGCCTCGCGCCTGCTCTTCGAGACTCCTCGAATGCTCAAGCACCCGTTCGAGGCTTTGTATCTTTTGCTCCAGCTCCGTCACACGAGCCGAACTCGCGCCGGTGCTCATTTGAGCAAGCTCAGCGCGAGCCTGTGCCGCCTCGTTGCGCGCCCGCTCGACCGCTCGCAGGTTCGACAGCGAGAGCGACAACTGGCGAGCCACCCGTTCGGAGAACTCGACCTCCTCCCGCTCCCATTCCCTGCTCCGGTCGCATTGATGTACATAGACAATCCCGCAAGTCTTACCGTCAACACGAATCGGCAACGCGAGTTCCGACATGGTCCCCAGCTCCGCGGCTTGCTCCGCGCCCATTAGAGACGATTGGCGCGAATCTGCGATCGCAAGTGGCTCGGCACCTGCTTCCGCAACGACCCTCGATACAAGCGATTCCGCGAACCTGGCTCCTACAGCCGATTTCGCGGTGGGTTGTCGGTGCTCGTGCTTGACTGGCTCCGTTTGTCCGTTGTCGCTGAATTCGACGACTACCACGCGCGAAGCGCCGACAGCATGGCCCAGCACCTCGACAACCGCCTCTTTGACCTCGTCAGCTGATTTGAGGAGCTGGAGCGCTTCCGACAGCCCCAGATATGCGCTCTCGATCCGGAGCCGATTGCCGCGCGAGTCGCTGGTCTTTATAAGCTCCGCGACCATCACCGCGGCGGATTCCAGTGCTCGCCGGTCGTCGCCGGTCCACAACCGTTCGGTCGCCGAGTGAATCTCGAGCACCCCCAGAGTCTTTCCATCCGCAACCAGCGGCGTGCCCAGATATGAGACGATACCGCTCTCGCGAGCCTCGCGAGGAAAGATGCAGCGCGGGTCCGCAGGCGCGTTCTGTATCGTGATCGTTTCACGACTCTGAGCAACGCTCCCTGCCAGACCCTGCCCAAGCGGCAGCGGCAAAAACTCTGTTGACTTCAAACCCTCTGCCGCCACCATCGTAACCATCCCCGTCGCCTCATCGATTCGCCATAGCGCCGCGCTGTTCCCATCTACAAGTATCTTCACTTCCCGAACGATTGCATTGAGTGGCGCCGGTTCCTCAAGACACGAAATCAGCGAACGGGAGAAGTCGGTTGTGCGCGAGACTCGGCTCTCGAGCGCTGTGAGCACGGCATCGCCAGATTCCAGCTCGAGCGCAACAGCCAATCGCTCAGTCAAACGCGCCACCGGCTCTCGATAGGCGCCCAATGATTCGGCGGTGACACCTTCCGCGACGGCCGTTACTATGAGTCCATTCCACCGGAACGCAGCGCGCCATGGCAGCAGCAAGACTTCTTCGGCCCGGGCTGAGGGAGCGTCGTGGCTCTCTGCACTCGCGTCAGGCAGTTGCTCGAGCTGATCGGCCGGCTGGATCTCTTCCGAAGCTTGAGGGCTCGTTTCAGCCGGGGCTTTGGTATCTGCCGACCCGGGGCCCGCCAGGACGGCCAGCTTCTCCACTCGCGGGCGCGCGGCTTGGAGTAGCGAAGCATCTATAAGTGGAGGCAATGCAAAAGAGGGTCGTTGGTTCTCCCCCGCGGCTCCCGGAGCCAGGAGGTTCGACAGATTTGGTTCAGTTTCGCGCCCCGCATAGACAGCCAGAACGGGAATCGAGAGGTACTCTCGGAACAAAGCGGAAATTTGAGAAGCGATCTCAGCGCCGGTTCGCGCTTGCGGGACGCGGTCGGCCGCCGCGGCAAACTGAGCCTCTCGCTCCATCTCAATCAACCTTGCGCGCATTCGGGCTTCGCGCTCCCGTTTCCCCGCGCCCGATCGCAACAGAAAGAAGACAATCGTGACGATCAGCACTAACGCGACAACCGCAACTAGTATCACCGTCGACATGCTTAACGCCATCTGAATCAGTTCGGCTGCCATGTCTATCCTCTACTGAAAATTCCAAACTGGAGAACGGCTATCTTCGGGAATCGATTGCCTTTCCTTCCTGCGGCGGCCCAGGTTTCGTTTACGGCGCGAGAAGTCTATTAGCAATCCCAGCGCAAACGCAACGAGAAAGAATGGAGTTGGAGGTGACGAGTGGGGAAACAGGAAACGTCTCAGAACGTAAAGCAGCGTTCTGCCGGAGAATCTCGACAACACGCGAACAAGACCAGGCTTAGTCTCGCGCGTGCCGATCGAGCTTACCTCCCTCGCCGTCCGGACGGGTTGCATCTCCGCGAAGCGCTTTGTGCTCCTGTTTATAGAAGTCCAGCATCACGTCGGTTCCACCATGGAGATCGCGTTCGAGGCGCTCGAGCGCTACCCGAACGACGTCGCGATGCCGAACCTTGCGGCGAGCCGGTACCTTGCTCACTTCGAGCCATATCTTGTGAACCAGGCTTATGTCGTCTTCGGTGAAATCCGGCGCATGCGCGCCAAGCGAGAAGCTGGCCTGACTGCCGTTGGGTCCCTTGATCATGAAACAAGCCTGCCGGCGCGGTTTGTCGGGCAGTCGCTCCCAGGCCCGGCCGAGCTCGCGCGCTTGTTCCTGCGCGCTCATCTTTGATGACGCTCCCGCAACTATTTCGGCCGAGTCCAATCGCAATGCGGTTTGGGCCACCGCATCAAAGATGTTTGTCGCCGGCACCACAACTAAATCAACCGGCTTACCGTGTCGTTCGGCGAGCGCCACCACCCTGGTGAACAGGCGCTGCTCGTAGTCGGTAAAAAGGCTGGCGTCGTACAGATCGCGTTCGCCTGCGTCGGGGCCTCTTATCAGCCTGACGGTCATCACTACGATGTCCTGGGACTCGGTGTCGGTTTCTTCGAGCGCTGCGTCAAGATGAGATAGCGTGTTGTAGTCGCGAGCAGCGACGAGCAGATTGCCGGGTCTGGCATGCACGGTCTCCAGACTCACCTCTTGTTCGTAATCCAGCCTGAACTGATCAAGCGAGGCGATCGACCTGTCGAGCTTGCGTTGATTGATCCGCTCGGAGGTCAGGAATATGCAGAAGAAGACCAGCGTGAACACTAATCCGCTGATCGTCGCCACTTCCTTGGTGATCAGGTTTATGCCGGCAATTGAGAACAAGATCATCGCAATAACGCCTAAACCCAGGGGCAGCTCATTGCCGTCGAGCCTGATGTTGAACGGAACTTTCCACTCGCGAGTCGATTTGTCCTTGAAGCGCAGGACGAGCATTGCAAGAGCCTTGAAGGCAAATGACCAGATGACTCCGAATGCGTACGCTTCGCCGAGGGTGTACGTCTGCCCCCGAGAACCAACAATCGCGACGAGTTGCAGGATTACAATCAGATCGATCATTCGATAGGTCGTTCCAAATCTCTTGTGCGGCGCGCGAAACCAATCCGTGAGCACGCCGTCCTCTGAGACTCTGTTCAAGACACCGTTCGCGCCGATGATCGACGTGTTGATCGCACCCGCCAGCATCAGGAAGCCGACTAAAACAATGAACGCTTGAAACAAGAGCTTGAGCGTCGCCGGCCCCGCCAGGTTCATCGCGATGCCGCTTATCATGTTGTCAAAATACTTGGGTCGATCCCCGTCTGGAATAATCGCGTACGCAAAAAACGATACCAGCGAAGTGAACAGCAGCGAGTAGACGAAGATCACCGCTCCGGCCCGCATCAAGTTCTTGTGCTTTGGGTATTCGAGCTCGCGGTTCACCTGCGCCAAAGACTCCTCGCCTGACATCGCAAGGAATGAATGACCGAAGGCGATGAGAATCCCTATCAACCCGAGCAGCGCGCCGGCGTTTGGGATCAAACCGAAGCGCGGCTCCGCGGGCTCGCGCTTCGGGTCCGCCGGGGTCTCGGGAGGCAGCTCACGCAGGGCGCCGGGAGCGATGTTCGGCAGCCATCCGACGGCGTCTTTGTCGAATGTCAGGTTTTGCGGCGCGGGACCGGGCGGCAGGCGATGCTTATCGGGTTGCGTGAGGATTGTGAATCCGCTCCAGAGGATCAGAAGCACGACCATTACGGTGGTGACATACATGATCCTCATCGCATCGTCCGATGATTCATGAATCCCCCGCGTGTTGCGCCACCAGAAGTAGACCGTGATTAGCACCGCAATGCCGGCGGCGAACAAGTTAGTCGTGGATTGATCCGGTTTCCATGAATTGCCTAGATACTGCGAAGTGTTCACCAGGAGACCGGCAATGTACTGGCCGGCCGCCACGCCCGAGATCGGACCGGTGAGAATGTAGTCGAACATCAGGGCGGACACCGAGAGCTTCGCGAGCGTGCCACCCATGGCCTCTTTGACGACGCGATACACGCCGCCTCGCGTGAACATCGCGCAAGACTCAATATAGACAGCGCGCACCGCATAGGAAAACAACATCACTCCCAGGATGAACCAGGGAGCAGACCTGCCCACGGCCTTCTCCGCGATTCCTCCGACGTAATACGCCGACGATCCGAGGTCGTTTAGAACTATCGCGGCCGCTCGCCAGAACGAGATAAACGAGAGCATCACGGTAGTGGCGACAACAACTTTTACGCGGCCGTTTGCCTTGATCGTCTCAGCGATCATCGCTCTTTCTCCTGAGCTTCTCGCGAGAGGGCGTCATTGGTCCCAGGCGGGCGTGTTCTTGGAAACTGCAAGACTTTGCCTTTGCGATCCACTTTGAAGCTTCCGCAAGCCGGGCAGCAGTAGGCATAAACATAAAGAGCGGTGGGTCTTACGCGCAGGAACCCGGTTGCCAGCTCGAACCCTTCACCTTCCCAGACGCAAGCCCGGCAGACGATCCCTGACTGGGCTATACTGAGTTCGCGCCCTACTGATAGCATCCCTCGTTTCGGCAACCTCGAGTGACCTTCCAAATCAATACTGTAAGGCGCTGGAGATAAGGCCCGAATAAAAAGTCCATAAAGATTTCATAAGGGGCCCCAACAATGCGCCGGTCTGCCGGAACCACCGGTCGCGACCCATGACCGGCCAACCCGGTCGTTGGCACAGTCGTGAATCGTGACAGGCGTCACGCTTGCCAGTGACTGCAGTCATATTTCTATCGCGAAACAAATCTGATACTGTGATTCGAAGGGCGCGCGGGAAAAGTCGAGGACTTATGTCTGCGCAATTGACGCAATCCAGCGGACACGCGATCATCGAGCGCCGCGGCTTTCAGCAGTTGCTTGATGCACTCAGGTCGCAAGGCTATCGAGTAGTTGGGCCGACGATCCGCGATGGCGCGATCGTTTACGACGAATTGCACGCGGAGTCTGACCTGCCTATCGGCTGGACCGACCAGCAAGAAGCCGGCTTTTATCGTTTAAAAAAGCGCGATGACCGGGCCTTGTTCGGCTACGCGGTTGGACCGCATTCCTGGAAGAAGTTTCTTCTCCCGCCTGAGCTTCGGTTGTGGCAGGCTCGTCGCGGCGAAAACGGCGTCGAGTTTGTGGAAACAAGGACCGAGCCTGTCAGGCTTGCGTTCCTCGGGGTCCGCTCGTGCGAGCTTCACGCCATTGCAATCCAGGATCGGGTCTTAATGCAGGGCAAGTATGTCGACCCGTCGTACGCGATGCGGCGAGAGGGCGCGTTCATCGTCGCAATAAACTGCGCGCAAGCGGGAAGCACCTGCTTTTGCGTGTCAATGAATACGGGACCCAAGGCCGACCGGGGATTCGATCTCGCTTTGACGGAAGTCTTGGATGCGGACCGGCACTACTTCGTCGTCGAAGCGGGAACCGAGTCCGGCCAGAAGGTGCTTCAAACAGTCACACATCGCGTGGCTGCGGAGGACGAACTCGCATGCGCAGAAGCCATCGCAGCCGAAACCGCGAAGCACATGGGTCGCCAGCTCGACACCGCCGGCATCAAGGACCTCTTCTATCGCAACTACGAAAACCGCCGATGGGATGATGTGGCAAAGCGCTGCTTGACTTGCGCCAACTGCACCATGGTCTGCCCGACTTGCTTCTGCACAACCGTCGAAGACACCACGGATCTCAGCGGTGAGAATGCGGAGCGCTGGCGGAAATGGGACTCCTGCTTCACCCTGGATTTCTCTTACATCCACGGCGGCAGCGTTCGTTCGTCCGCCAAATCGCGATACAGGCAATGGATAACACACAAGCTGGCGACCTGGTTGGACCAGTTTGGCACTTCGGGGTGTGTCGGGTGCGGACGCTGTATCACCTGGTGTCCCGTGGGCATCGACATCACCGAGGAGGCTCGGGCGATTCGCGACAGCGAACGCTCGTGAGAGGAGTACACCGATGGAGACGCTTGAAGGAATATTGTCAGAACATCCGTTCTTCAGTGGGCTCGAGGAGCGATACCTGAAGCTCGCGGTGGGGTGCGCCTCGAACGTGAGGTTCGATGCGGGAGAGTTCATCTTTCGTGAGGGTGAAGAAGCAAACCACTTTTACCTCATTCGCGAGGGAAAAGTTGCGCTCGAAATCTTCGCTCCCAGCCGCGGCAGTCTGACAATTCAAACTTTGGAAGACGGTGAGATCCTCGGGTGGTCGTGGTTGATCCCGCCCTATCAATGGCGCTTCGACGCGCGCGCGGTCGAAACGACTCGAGCCATCGCGCTCGACGGCAGATGCCTGCGCGCCAAATGCGAGGAGGACCATGATCTGGGTTACGAGCTCCTGAAACGATTTGCGTCTATTCTCGGTCATCGGCTCGATGCAACTCGATTTCAGCTTCTGGATATTTATGGCGTTGCCATTTGACCTCAACATTGCTCGGTCTGAGCCTATGCTGCCCCGGCCCTTCAGTGTCAAGCAGGTGGTCCGCGATACGCACGACACCTTTACGCTGAAGCTGCAACCAAAGGGCGAGTCGGTCGCGCCTGCATTCGCTCCGGGGCAATTCAACATGCTCTACGTGTTTGGCGCAGGCGAGGTGCCCATCTCGATCAGCGGGGATCCGTCGAAACCAAAGACGCTCGTGCACACGACTCGCGCGGTCGGAATGGTAACCAAAGCGATGAGCTCATTGAGGCGAGGGGATGTGATAGGCGTGCGCGGTCCGTTCGGGAGCTGCTGGCCGCTCGAGGAATCAGCCGGAAAGGACGTCGTCATAGTTGCGGGAGGCATCGGGCTCGCGCCGCTCAGACCGGCGGTGTATCACCTCTTGAGCCAACGCGAGAAATACGGCAAGGTCGCTCTGCTCTACGGCACTCGCAGTCCCAACGACATCCTGTTCAAGCAGGAACTCGAGCAGTGGCGCGCGCGCTTCGACTTTGACGTGTTTGTCACGGTGGATCGGGGAATCGACGGTTGGCGCGGAAGCGTCGGCGTGGTGACGACGTTGATACCGCGTGCGCCGTTTGATCCCGCCGGGGCAGTCGCCTTGCTCTGCGGACCGGAAGTCATGATGCGATTCACGGTGATGGAGCTTCAAAAGCGCGGCATCGCAGCCGATCGCATTTATCTTTCCCTCGAACGAAACATGAAATGCGCCGTGGGGTTCTGCGGCCGCTGCCAGTTTGGACCCTCCTTCATCTGCAAGGACGGGCCGGTTTTTCGCTACGACGCAATACGAGACCTGTTTGGAAAGCGAGAGATCTGAGATGCCGGCGAAACACAAACCGAAGCTCGCGGTGTGGAAGTTCGCTTCGTGCGACGGCTGCCAGTTGAGCCTGCTTGATTGCGAGGACGAGTTGCTGGCGTTAACCGGCGCGATCGATATCGCCAACTTCGTAGAGGCTTCGCGCGCGGTGGTGAAGGGACCCTACGATCTGTCACTGGTTGAGGGCTCGATAACCACCCCGCACGATGCGGAACGCATCCATCAGGTCAGGCGCGCATCCAAACGACTTGTGACCATCGGCGCGTGCGCGACCGCGGGCGGGATTCAAGCTCTCAGAAATTTCAAGAACGTCAACGAGTTTGTTTCTCTGGTCTACGCCTCGCCTCAATACATCGAGACGCTCAACAAGTCGACGCCGATCGCCGACCACGTCGTTGTCGATTTTCAGTTGCAGGGCTGTCCCATCAATAAGACCCAACTCGTTGAAGTCATCAACGCGTTTCTCAACGGGCGCAAGCCGAACATTCCGGCTCACAGCGTATGCGTCGAGTGCAAGCGCCGCGGCATTGTCTGCGTGATGGTCGCCCGCGGGACTCCGTGTCTCGGGCCGGTGACGCACGCCGGTTGCGGCGCGCTGTGCCCGTCGTATGATCGCGGCTGTTATGGATGCTATGGGCCGATGGAGACTCCAAACACCGGATCGCTGAGTGACTGGTGGTCGCATCTGGGGGTAAGCGACGAGGGTTTGGTTCGCGCGTTCCGCACTTTCAATGCAAACGCGGAAGCCTTCCGGCGAGAGAGCGAAGCGCATGAAAAATAGAACGATCAAAGTCGGTTACCTCGCCCGTGTCGAGGGCGAAGGCTCATTGTTCATCAAGATCAAAGGGCGTGAGGTCGTCGACGTCAAGCTCAAGATCTTCGAGCCGCCGCGCTTCTTCGAAGCCTTCCTGCGCGGCCGTCATTTCACCGAAGCGCCCGACGTCACCGCGCGAATCTGCGGCATCTGTCCCGTCGCTTATCAGATGAGCGCGGTTCACGCCATGGAAGATGCCTTCGGTGTGAAAGTCGAGGGTCAGCTTCGCGCGCTGCGTCGTCTGCTCTATTGCGGCGAGTGGATCGAGAGTCACGTGCTTCACATCGCGATGCTGCACGCGCCTGATTTCCTCGGCTATCAGGACGCGATTCAGATGGCCAAGGACCATCCGGATACTGTGAAGAGCGCGTTGCAGTTGAAGAAGACGGGGAACGCAATCGTGACCCTGCTCGGCGGCCGAGAGATTCATCCGATCAACGTCCGCGTTGGCGGCTTCTACAAGGTCCCGGAGAGACGTGACCTTGACGATCTGCGCGAGCGACTGAATTGGGCTCGAGACGAGGCGATTCGGCTGGTCAAATGGGTTTCAACCTTTCCCTTCCCTGACTTCGAGCAGGACTATGAGTTCGTGTCGCTGCGCCACGATGCCGAGTATCCGTTCAACGAGGGCCGGCTCGTGTCCAACAAAGGGCTCGATATCTCGCCGCGCGATTATGACGATCACTTTGTCGAGGAGCACGTCGAGCATTCGAACGCGCTGCATTCCACCCTCAGGACAGGTGATTCCTACTTCGTCGGTCCGATGGCGAGATACAGCTTGAATTTTGACAAGCTCTCATCGATCGCCCGGGAAGCGGCACTCTCCGCCGGGCTTGGAGCGACCTGCCGGAATCCCTTCAAGAGCATAATCGTTCGCGCCGTCGAGACTCTTTACGCAATCGACGAAGCGCTGCGCATCATCGATCAGTATGAATTGCCCGAAAGACCTGCGGTCGAAGCCGAGGCGAGAGCGGCAACGGGATTCGCTTGTACGGAAGCCCCGCGCGGGCTCTTGTATCACCGGTATCGCATCGACGGGGGCGGACTGATACTCGACGCCAAGATAGTTCCGCCGACCTCGCAGAATCAGAAAACCATCGAGCGCGATTTATGGAGCTTCGTGCCTCAGCATCTCGATTTGTCGAATGACAAGCTGACCTGGCAGTGTGAGCAGGCGGTGCGCAACTACGATCCTTGCATCTCGTGCGCGACGCATTTTCTGAAGCTGACGGTTGAGAAAGAACTTGC
>DATIFP010000202.1:0-38053 GCA_035455165.1 Blastocatellia bacterium | reverse complement strand
TCGCGGGGTCGTCGAGGATCTTCAAAAACTCGCTGACCTGCTCTTCTTTTGGATCGCGATACACCACCGGGATGTTGAAGTACTTGAGGCCGAGTTCTTTGGCCTTTGCCTCCTCCTCAGCTGCTCGATGCTCGGCGGGCGTGCGCAGGTTGATGATCGCCTTGACGCCCTCGGCTTTGAGCTTCGCGAGATGTTCGAGCCTGGGTTGACCGCCCGTGCAGAACTGATCGCTCTCGCGCATGAAGTTGTAAATAGGAGGGATGTCTTGCTGCGCTGGCTGCTGCGCGTGGATGGCGGCAACGCTCAAGAGAAATATCGCTACAAGGTTCTTCATTGGGCTTCTCCCGACAACTATTTCAAGGTGAGACAAATCCTCACAGTAGTTCACTCGGCTTAGGAACAACCCGCCGCACTGGAATACTTAAGGTAGGGAAGAGAGGACTTGTCCCCGCCTGTGTGTTGAATCCCTCAAATCAGCGGGGACGAGTTCCTCTTCCCGACCCCGAGCATGCTACCTGATCCGGCTCTTTCACTCTCAAGCCTTCGGATTTGCAAGCTTTGTTATTCGATACAGTTTCGACGCGGTCCGAATGATCAGACTGCCGCGCACGATCGCCGGCGTCGCCATGCACATCTCGTCGAGTGAATTCTTGCCGAGCAGCTTGAATTCCTTGCCCGCTTGAATCACAAACGTGTCTCCGTCTTCGCTCAAGCAAAAGATCTTTCCGTTGTAAGCCCACGGCGAAGACGTGAACGCATTGACCCCCGGATCGATTCGGACTTTAGCGTAGACCTCCTGGCCGGTCTTCGCATCGTGACACGTGAAGAAACCGCGATCGTAAAGCGTGTAGTAGTAGTCGCCGTAGACAATCGGCGAAGGATTGTAAGGCCCCGCTTGCGGCTGATACCACGCGATAAAGTTGTTACTGGTCTCTCCGGGCTTTAGCGATATGTCGCCGGACGCACCGGGCCTGATCGCGTACACCGGGCGGTGCTGATCCCCCACGTAGCCACTGGTGATGTACACCAGGCCGTGTTTCGAAAACGGAGTCGGAATAGCGATCGAGGACATGCCGCTGAACTCCCACAGCTCCTTGCCGTTCAGGTCGTAAGACCTGACTTTCTTAGTGCCCGCGGTGATGATCTCGGTTCTCGTTGGGTTCTCCCACACGTAGGGTGTTGCCCAGTTGGTGCCTTGCTCTCGTTCAACGCGCCAGATCTGTTCGCCGGTTTTTTTGTTCAAGGCGATCATAAAAGATTGATCGTCGTTGTCGTTGACTATGTATATCCGATCCTTGTAGACAACGGGCGAAGCCGCGGTCCCCCAACCGTACCGGGTCCTGAACGGCCCCCACTTCTTTGACCAAAGCTGTTTCCCGTTCATATCGAAGCAGAACAGGCCGACGTTGCCGAAGTAAGCATAGACCCGTTCGCCGTCGGTGACCGGCGTTTCGGATGCGTAGCTGTTCTTCAAGTGCCGCGACGTGGGTGGCGGGCCCTTGAGGACCTCCTGCTCCCAACGGATCTTGCCGGTCTTGAAATCGATGCAATAGACGACCCATCGATGAACGTCTGTTGGCGCCGGGCGCTCGCCGCCGAAGTACAGACCCTTTTTCGGTTTCTCGCCGTCAACCGAACTGACAACAGAAGTCACAAAGATGCTGTCGCCCCATACGGCAGGCGAACTCCAGCCGGTTCCGGGGATGTCGGTTTTCCACGCGACGTTCTGAGTCGAGCTCCACGTATCAGGGAGGCTCGGGTCATCAGCGACGCCGAGCGAACCTGGCCCGCGAAAATTAGGCCAGTTGGACTGAGCAAGGGCGCCCGTCATCATGAGCGCGATGAAAGAAAGAGCGGCTATTGGTCTTTTGATCATTGAGTTTCTCCGCAAACCTATAGGGGCGGCCCCCCAGGTCGCGCGGTCGAGCATCGTGGCTGCGGAGCCTGGGGCGGCCACAGAGGGCCGCCCCTACGCGCATTAACGAGCGACGCGCTTGCCGATGCAATAAAGATACTGAGCCGTGCGCATGAAGATCTGTCCGTCCGAAATAGCAGGCGAGCTGAGCGTGTAATCGTTCAAATTGTTTTCCGCAAGCACCTCGAATTTCGGCCCGGCCTTCAGCACCGTCGTAAGTCCCTCTTCGTTGGTCACGTAAAGTTTTTCGTCGGCGAGCACCGGAGAGGAGCTATAAGTAGCCGGCTTGATGCGTTGCGGACCCCAGACGGTTTCACCCGTCTTCGCATCGAGGCACCACATGATTCCGCGATCATCGACAACGTAGAAATACTTGCCGTCAGTCACCGGTGTCGGCACATCCGGACCGTGGGTGAACGCCCAGAGCTTATGTGATTTGGTCACATCGCCCCGCCCGCCGGATTTGATTGCCAGCAGCGGCTTCTCTCGCGTGGGCGCGTAGACCACTCCCTGATAAACGACCGGAGAGGCGACGATTCGATAGTTAGGGTTGTTGTCCGGGTTGAGCCCGTTCGCTCGCCACAGCTCCTTGCCGGTCGCCGGATCGTGACCGGTCACGCAATCGCCGCCGGTGATCACTATCTCGACGCTCGTTCCGTACTTGAGCAACGCCGGCGTCGTGTAGGAATCCGGCGATTCTCTGATCGCTTGCGTCGGACGCTCTATTTTCCAACTGGTCTTGCCCGTATTCTTGTCGATGCGCATCACGTAAGACGGGTCGTCGGTTCGCATACCGTGCAAGACCTGGATGAACAGTGCATCCTCATACAGCAACGGTGACGACGCATAGCCCCAGTTCAAACCGAAGCGACCGTAGTCCTTCTGCACGTCGCGCATCCACAGCTCGTTGCCGGCGAAGTCGAAGGCTTTGAGAATGCCGGTGCCGGTCATCACCCAGACGTTCTTGCCGTCGGTGACCGGCGAAGGCGAAGACATGTTCTGCTTGCGCATCTTGGTGTTGCCCGCGCTGAGGTGCTTCTTCCAGAGCGGCTCGCCCTTCACCCGGTCTACACACCACAGGAATAAGCTGTCGCCCTCGGCTACGTTCAGAAAAATGCGTTCGCCCCAGATGATCGGAGTGGCGCCGGTCCAGCTCGGCATCGCGAGCTTCCAGGTAATGTTATCTTCCGCGCTCCATTTGAGAGGCAGGTTCTTTTCGCCGCTTATGCCGTTGAGAGAAGGCCCTCGCCATTGCGGCCAATTCTCGGCGAACGCGGATCCGATAACCAGAAGGACGGGGACAAATGTTAGAACGACAAGCTTGCGCACAGTGACCCTCCAGCGTGGAATGCCCACCATATTAGTTCATTCTTCGTGAAAGCAGAAGGCGGACACATTAGAACCTAGATCGGCGATGCGCTCATCAGAACCCCAATAGCGCGAGGCTTGAAGCATCCTTGATCAATATCAAGTTCCGGACAAAAACCGGATGTGCCCAGGTCGCGCTTTCCGCCACCTGGTACTTCTTAAACACCTCGAACTGCTTTGGGTCGGCGCGCGCCACGATCAACTCGCCGCCGTCGGTCAGCATAAACAAGAACTGCCGCCCCGCGACCAGCGCCGCGTTGTCGCCTTCCCGGCCGGTGCTGGCCCACAGCGTCTGACCGGTTCGAGCGTCGAGACAAAAGAACTGGCCTTTGCGCTTGTGCGAAAGCCCAAACACATAATCGCTCGTCACAACCGGCGAGCTCATGTACATCGAGACATCGGGATTCCGCCACACTTGCTCCGTCTCCCACCTGTCTCCACGCTTGATCACCCTGATCGCGAATGTTCCCTTATCGAGGCCGGAGAAGATCAGCGTTTGCTTGTAAACCGCGGGAGTGACAATGTTCTGAACGTATTCGGTTTCAAACGGTATCCGCCAGAGGAGCTCGCCGGTTGACGGAGAAAACCCGGCGATTGACTTCTGCGTTTGAGTGACGAGTTGGCTGGTCCCGCCGGCATCGACGATGATCGGCGACGCGTAGCCTGGTCCGTCTCCGGTCCAGCTCCATTTCACCTCACCGGTCTCCGCGTCGAACGCAGTGAGCGCGCCGGAGTCGTGGCCTCCCACGTGAACGATCACCAGACCGTTGTGCGCGATCGGCGAGGTTGCCGAGCCGTACATAGGGGAAGTGGTCTTGAACTGTTTGGAAAACTCTTTTCGCCATCTGAGTTTTCCGGTCATCGCGTCGTAACAGGAGAGAATCCCGCTGATGCCGAATGTGTACAGCTTGTTGCCGTAGACGAGGGGCGTTGATTTGGGCCCCTTGCCGTGAGAAACCGCCGCCGGGTTCATGCTGTAAGGAGTCGCATAGCTCTCCTTCCACAACAGCTTGCCGGTGGTGAGCTCAAAGCACGATGCGACTTCGTTCTCGTCTTGTCTCGAGAATACGTAAACGCGAAACCCAGCCACGACCGGGGATGAATGGCCGATACCGACCTGCGCCTTCCAGATGGTCTTCAGCTTCTCGGGCCAGACGGTTGGAGTTGTAGGCGAAGCCACGACACCGTTGCGATCAGGCCCGCGCCACTGAGGCCAGTCCTGGGCAAACGAATTCTGCGTAGCCAGCACGATCGCCAGCGTTGCGAACCTTGCGATGACCCCAATGGTCTTACTCGAGCTTTGACTGGGATTATGACGACGCATGATGTTTTGATTTGTCCACCGCGGAGACCGACCGGCAGGGTTAGTGCTGCTGAACGAGGCTTGGGCGAACTCGATCCCGGTAGCGGATGCACTGCTCCAGGACCTTGCGATATTCGTCCACCTCAACGTCACGTTCGGAACAGAGAAGCAACAGGTTGCCATCGTTGCGAAAGTTCTCGTCCCATTCGATCACTTGCTCGTCGCTCCAGGACGGTGAGTACAGCCGCATCTTCTCGTCGGGCATGCGATCAAAGTAAGCGCGAAGGTTCACACTGGTCTCGTCCATCGGCTCATCTGAAGGTTCTTGTTCGAAGTTCCAAATCGGTTGTTCCATATGAAAACGACTCCATAAGAAATGGTGTTCGAGAGTTACTGCGATTCACGAGCATAACGGGCGGGAATTATGAGTGCAGCCGCCTCTCAAGTCACTCAAAGCGTTGCGGGAGCGTGCTATTCCTTGCGCGCGTGACCCTCAACCAGTTCGATCCGAATCTTATCCGGTCCTTCTATGAAGGCGTATTTGATCTTGCCGCCCGCCGCGCTCTTGATCTCGTCCGTGACCTTGACCCCGTCTTTGCGCAACTTTTCGAGAATCTCGCTGAGATTGTCCACGCTGAAACCAACGTGATCAACCACTCGTCCCTTGGTCGAGGTCATCTCCTTCCGGTCTTTCCAGAGCTCCGGGTAAACCTTCCGCGAATAGGCAATAGGATAGATGATCATGTTCACGTTATCCATCATCAGCGACGCGCTTGGTCCGATTGGGACGTCGCGGTAAATCCGCGTCGCGCGACTGGCGCCTCGGAGGGTCGCGCCAAAATACTTCGCGTACCATTCGCCCGCGGCGACCGGGTCTTCGCTGAACATATGCAGGTGACCGAAGCGGTGGTGCCCGGCAGTGTTCAACTCGATCAGCGCGTGATCGGGGCCCTCAACATACGCGTAATAGAACAAACCGGTCGCGCCCGGCCTGTTGCCGCCGATGTCGCTGATATCAGTTAGCGGCGTGAAGAACTTCGTTCCGCTGTCGAGTTGCTTCTGATAAGTCGCTTTCATGTCTTCGGCGCCCCAGCCGAAATGCCATATCGCCGACGTAAGCTCCCACGGCGGTGGAGAGGGGACCTTGCTGAACAGCAGCCATGACTTCTGCGCCCACACTGCGTCCAGCACTCCTGCGAAGCGGCCTTTTTCGCAGTCGAATTTGCTGGTGTAAAAATTGATCGCCGCAGCAGGATCCGTCGCGTTCAAATGCAGATGGTGGAAGTGAGCAACGGGAGCGGGAGTCGCCGTCTCTTGAGGCTTGGCTTGCTGGAAGCCGATTGCCTTGAAGTTGAGACCGGCGAGAAGGAACGTCGCGATGAGCGTTGCAACCCCCAGAATCGGTTTGCGCCCGTGTTGTCCGATTTTGATCATGGCTGGCAATCCCTGAAACAGGCGGCAGCGTCGCCTGCTGCCGGTAGGAGCAGTGACCCGCCGATGTCCAATCGACGGGTCACCGTGTAGTTCATCTTTGAAGGTCCGAACCGAAAGGCAAACTAATCGTCGGAGCGCACCCAGCCGTAGGCTTCGTTGCTGCGTTGCCCGCCGCGTTCCACGTACGCGATCTTCATCTGCTCGAGCGCATCCGAGGTTAGCGCTTTTCGTTTGGCTTTCACGTCGACCTTGTAAAGCTTAGCTGCGTTCAGCCCAAAGATCTTCGCCTTGTCCTGTTTGGTGACCTTCTTGTAGCCGAACTTCTCGCACATCTCGTCGGAAATCTGGAATCGCTTCAATGCGTCTATGCCCCACTGCGGCGATCCCCACCACAGACAGTCTGTGCCCCAGACGACGTGATCTGAACCGTAGTATTTGATGTTCTTGCCCAGCCCGTGCTGGCACAGTACGGGGTCCCACACTGCCAGCGTGTTGAAGAAACTCCCAACCTCGCAGTAAACGTTGTTCATCTGCGGATTACGTTTCTTGATATCCATGAGTATCCGGTGCCACTCAAAGTCGCCGGTGGTTGGATCGTAGTTGTTATGATCCTTGTCCAGCCAATTCGTATTGGGCGCCATACCCTGCTCCTGCTGGCCGTGCTTGATCGCAGAGTGGTAGACAACAAAATTGAAGTCCGGGTTGCGCAGGGCTGCTTTCTCGACGTCCTTCGGATTGGCCAGATGACCAAGCGTGCGGGATTGATATGAGTATCCCTTGTGCGTGCTGATCAGCCTGATTCCGCGCTTGCGTGACTCCTCGATGAAGTATTGCGCGTTGTCGTCATCGAGCTGGAAGCCGTTGCCGGATTGCCCAGGATCTGTGTGGCAATACCATTTCCACGAGCTGATGCCGTACAGCTGGATCTCGCGTTCCATCTGCTCAAGCAAAGCCGGCTTGTCGATCTTATTCGCGACTTTGTCCCAGTAGTGGTTTGGCGCGAGGTTGCCTTGATTCAACGCGCGCTGCGAGCCGGCCAGCTCATTGATCTTCTTACGGCCTTCCCACATAACCCAGCTCGGCAGCACCTTGCCGCCCAATCCGGGCGTGCGCGCCGCTCCCTCGAGCACCTTGCCGTTCGCGTCGCGCAGGTTCTCTTTGGTGGGTACGCCCGAGATTACGACCATCGAGGTTTCGCTGTCGAAGAACATTTCTTTCACAAAGTTTTTGAAGCCGTAGGCCTCGGGGTCGGTCTTGAGGTTGAAGCCCATGTTCTTGACGAACTCCATCGTCCGGAAGCCGCCAATCGCCGCGCCGTTTGTGAAATGCGACTGCACGTCGATGATAAAGTACTCGTCCTTCGGCCACTTCTCATCGTAAGCCGCCGGCTCCCAGGTCTCGGCCTCGTCCACTTCCCACACTTTGCCGTAGACCTTGTTGGAAGCGAGAAAACAGGTCGCAAGACCCATCGAACTGGCCATGAAAGCGCGACGCGACATGCCGAGTTTCTTGGCGCGCTCGTCACCCATCTGACCGATCAAATACTCGACATGCTTTTGCGACGCACTCTGCCGCCTGGGGATGAACTCCTCGTTCGACACAACCTGCGTCGGCATCGGAGAGTCCACTCCCTTCTTGACATCTCTAAGCCCTTTTGGAATCCACATAGCGTTCCTTCCTTTCAAAGATGAACTTAATTCTCAATCTGAAAGCAGACACCAACACTGTAGCGATCCTGTCCGTTGGCGAAATCACTTTGCCGCGGCCCGTTCTCCCAGATTCTCCTTCTCGAGAACGTAGTCGAACCAGCCGATCATCATCTCTTCCCAGGTTTGATCACCCCAGCGCACTTCCTTGGTGGGATCAGGATTGTACTTGTTCTTGGGAGAGTTGTCGAAGTGAGCGACACAATCGAGCCTTGCTCCCTTCGGCAAGTACAGCGGCTCCTTGAGTTGGTACAGAAGCTGCCAGTTGAAATCATACCGCGGGACGCGCAACACAATCTCCGACCGGCCGTCCGGGTAGACCGCGGTGTAGGTGAAATCTTTGCCGCGTACGTGCATGTGCGGCATGAGGTCGACGATGCGAACGGCTTCAGGCGCAGCCCAGGACGAACGCACTTCATAGTTGCCTTCACCTGCCGGAATAACAAAACCTGCGTTGATGGCCGTTCCAGTCTGCGCGACTTTTTGAATCGCAGCCTTTGAGAAGATCAGACCCACGTATGATCGGTCGGTCGCGGCTTCGCCGTTTGGTGTGTAGTGCAACTGGAACGTCAGCTTTGAACCCTTCTTGATCAGTCTTCCTGTTCCGGGCGGAAAGGTCTTCGGCTGTTCACCTGGAGCGAACCCGCACAGCTTGAATCCTCTTCCGCCGCGAGAGGAGCCTTCGCCCGAGAGCTCAGTCTTTCCTCCAGGCTCCTGGACGAAGATGATTATGTGGTGGAC
Source organism: Blastocatellia bacterium (assembly GCA_035455165.1). Taxonomy (GTDB): domain Bacteria; phylum Acidobacteriota; class Blastocatellia; order UBA7656; family UBA7656; genus Onstottus_A. The sequence goes on along the minus strand of DATIFP010000202.1, from coordinate 29,586 downwards.
GACTTTTCGATTGCCAGGGCGGATCTCGGCGGCCTGGACCCACTTGTCTTCATCGAAGTTGGTTGGCACGGTGACGTACTTGTACGGGACGACCCCTTCGGCTGGGACCGGCATGTCTCGATCGAGGTAAACAACAGCATCGGGCTTTCCAATTGCCCAACCCTCCTCGAACTTCGGCGCGGGCGGAAGATCTTTATCTTCGCCCTTGGGCGCACCTGCGTCCACCCAGGCAGAAATCGTGTCGATCTCTTTTTGAGAGAGCCGGCGATCGTTCTTGAATTGATGGCTGTCAGGCGACGCAAGCCAGGGCGGCATCGAGCGATCGACGACCTTCTGCTTGATCGCCTTCGCCCAGGGACGCGCTTCGCTGAAGGTTATCAGCGACATCGGGGCAACCTCGCCCGGTCGATGGCATTCGATGCATCGATTGTAGAAAATCGGCGCGACGTCCCTGGTAAAAGTCACCTTGGCGTCGGACGGCCCGCTGGCCGCTACAGCGGCAACGAACACGGCGCACAGCCCAACCGCGATTGCGGAAATCCGAAACAAGCGATGTCTCATGGGTCCTCCCAAAAATCTCCGTGGCTTATGAACAACGAATAACGCCAATATATCCAAGCCGACCGCACTTGAGCATCGCTTTCGCCGCTCTAGTATCAGATTCCACTGTTGAAGTTATTAAGAAATTGCGCGCAGTTTACCGCACTGCGCCTCGACTTGCAAACCCAACCGACTGGCCGGTAGGTACTTCTGCCGCTATCCCGAGATTCAGGTCCTCAGCGTTTCGACTAGCAGGATCGAGATGGCCGCCGGCGTCACGCCCGGGATCCGAGCCGCCTGACCAATGGTGCGAGGACGAACCGTCCCGAGCTTTTGCACGACTTCGTTCGACAAACCGGAGATGCCGGAGAAGTCCAGGCTCGACGGAATCTCGAGATCGTCATAGCGGCCGCGCTTGCGAAAGAGCGCTTCCTGGTCTTTCAAGTAGCCGGAGTAGCGGATGTCGTTCAACGCGACGACGATTTCTCTTTCCGGTCTCTCTTCCCCCATCGCCGCCTTCACTATTTCGATCAGTTTCTCCGGAGCGCAATCGGGCCTTCGCGCGAGATAATCGAGCTTCCTGCCGCGATAACTGTCGGCCGAGCCCTCGAGCTGCAGCTCGGCCAGCAATTCGTCGCCCAACTCGGTTACCCTGGCATCAGACAAAAACGATTTCACCTCATCGATAGACTGCTGGCGCTTTTCAAAGGCTTCAAAGTCTGCCTGATCTATCGAACCGATCCTACGCGCAAGCGGAGTCAACCGTTGATCCGCGTTGTCGTAGCGCAGCGACAGGCGCATCTCGGCTCGCGAGGTGAACATTCGATACGGCTCGTCCGCGCCCTTCGTGACCAGATCGTCGATCATCACGCCAATGTAGCTTTCAGATCGATCCATCACTATCGGTTCTCGCCCGAGCGCGCCAAGCGCAGCGTTTATGCCCGCCACGATCCCTTGCCCGGCTGCTTCTTCGTAGCCCGATGTTCCATTGATCTGTCCGGCGTGAAACAGCCCCCGAATTCGTTTTGTCTCCAGCGTCACGAACAGCTCGCGCGGATCGACGAAGTCGTACTCGACTGCATAACCGGGCCGAAGCAGCTTCACTCGCTCGAGACCGAAAATACGGCGAACGAACTCGTGCTGGACCTCTTCCGCCATGCTGGTAGAGATGCCGTTCGGATAGACCTCGTAAGTGTCATAACCTTCGGGCTCGAGGAAGATTTGATGACGAAGTTTTTCTGAGAACTTCACGACCTTATCTTCGATCGACGGACAGTAACGCGGCCCCACGCCTTTGATATCGCCGCTGTACAACGGGGACTTGTCGAGGTTGTTGCGAATCACATCGTGAACTGCTTCGTTGGTATAGCCGATAAAGCAGGTAATCTGCCGGCGATCGATTTCTTCGGTCTTGAATGAGAATGGGACGGGCCGCGGATCGCCGGGCTGGACTTCGAACTTTGAATAGTCGATCGTGCGGCCGTCGAGTCGCGGCGGCGTGCCGGTTTTCAGCCGGCCGATTCTGAATCCAACCCCGCGAACTGAATTCGCGAGCTTGATCGATGCGGGCTCGCCGCTTCGTCCTGCCTGAAACGTCTTCTTTCCAACGTGAATCAAGCCGTTCAGAAAAGTACCGGTAGTCAAAACGACCGAACGCCCCTCGATCCTTGTGCCATCTGCAAGCTCGACTCCCGCGACCCGATCGCCGGCAAATCTGACCTCGGCGACCTCGCCTTCAACAATCGACAAATTTTCTGTGTCGGAAAGCCTGCGTCTCATCTCTGTGCGATAGAGATTGCGATCGGCTTGCGCGCGCGGAGACTGAACGGCCGGGCCGCGGCTGCGATTCAGCAAGCGAAACTGGATGCCGGTCGCGTCGATGACCTCTCCCATTATTCCGCCGAGCGCATCGACCTCGCGCACGAGGTGGCCTTTGGCTATTCCGCCGATCGCCGGGTTGCAGCTCATCTGCCCAATCGAGTTCTCATCGAGCGTGACAAGCGCAGTACGCGCGCCGATGCGCGCAGCGATGTAAGCCGCCTCGCAGCCGGCGTGCCCCGCCCCAATTACGATTACGTCGAAGCTTGTTTCCTTCAATGCGAAGTAATCCTCGAGCTGAAATTGGGTTTGATTATATCAAACGCCGCGGCCGGCTGAGTAATCCTGGGCTGCGTTGTAGGCCGGCCAACCGTGGGAGGAATATTCGAATGGAAGCCATCAGAAGGGTTCAGGCGTCAGCACGCCCGTCTCGATTAGCAACTTGAAGGTTGTATTCTGAACGTTCCCGCCGCCTGGACCTGCCAGAAGCACGAACCTTACAGTTTATCCCGCAACTCTGAACGATTAAGTTGGCGGCGCCCGCCGCCATCATCTGCGCAGTTTAGCATCGCAAGAGTGCGAAGACGATGGCAAATATCAGGCCTAACAACGATACAGGGATACCGACAGTCGTGAGACTGCGGCGACCATTGGTTTCTTTTGAGAAGATCCAAAATGACATTAGTACCTCCTCTGGACCGTTCCAGAGCAGACTTCGAGTGCCCAACGTACTCGGACGCGGGGAAGCGCGGCGGTGAGTGATTCTTATGATAACGGGTTGACCCCAATAACCCATTGTCAAACGCAACACTCATGCGCGCCAGGTATCGCTATAGGACGATACAAGCCTCCGCCGCCAGCCAGAACAATTTCTGACGTAACGTATCCATCCTATCGAGATTTCGAGCACTCCACTCGCTGCCACTCACGTCATCGGCAGCGTAAAGCACTTGTGCGAATGTTATATTCCTGAATTGCGCGACAGCAAAAAAGGCAGCGGCCTCCATCTCGACGACGAGACAACCCTCTGACCTGCGCTTCCGAATTCTTGCCCGCGTTTGACGATAGACGCCGTCTGTGGTCCAGGTCTTGGAAACTACGTAGTCAAGCTGATGCTCTTTAAGCACTGCCTCAATGGCAGCAATGCCTTCTCGACTGGCATAAACCTCCCGGCCGGGTGGCAAGTAGCGATAGGATGTGCCCTCGTCCCGAACTGCCGCGGCAGGCACAATAATATCTCCATAAGCGACATCTCTATCCAGGGAAGCTGCACCACCGCAGGCAATGAATTTCTTAAATCCAAGCGCGATGACTTCTTCCAATAGGGCCGACGCCAGCGGAGCCCCGATGCCGGGATGAAAAACGCCCAGACGCCTTCCATTCAGACAAATCTCATACACAGGATGCGATCCAATCTCGCTCTTCTGGCACGCGATCATTTTGGCTTGACCATCCCGGCACAGCTTCTCAATGACATCTTGAAAGAAGCAGACTACACAATGTACGGGCGCATCAATGGGTCCGACCACTCGCTTGGGCTCCAAGACGGCTTTCAACGTGTTATCGAATTCGAGTATGGGATATCTTCTTCGCATTGATTTCAATCTTTGCGAGCACAGGCTACCACGCCGCTGCGATCCTCCTCCCACCTGCGATCCGGCGTCTGCCGGTCTCACCTTTTGATCGGAGCGTATGCGTTTTTCTTATACTTGTTGGCGACGGCCTGTGAATCGTATACGTTTGGGTGTTGGAGCACCCAATTGTACTCCTTCACTGCGTCCGCGCGTTTGCCCAGGGCGTCGAGCGCCTGTCCGGCGCGCAGGTGCGCGAGCGTGACCAGACCCTTGTCGGACCCAGGCCAGTCTATAACCGCTTTGTAAGCCTCAACCGCTGACGCATAGTTACGAGCCTCAGTGAGCGCCTCGCCAAACTGATAATTCACCACGTCTTTGGCGTCAGCAGCGATATGATCATCATTGCGAAGTTCCGAAAAAGCGCGCGCTCCTTCCTCAGTTCGGCCCAGCCGATACAGCATTGCCGCGCGCTCGATTCCGAACAGGTAGTTGCGCGGGTACTTGCCTGAGAGGTACCCGAGCACTGCAAGTGCTTTTTCATATTTGCGCTCACGCGCGTAAATCCCTATCAATAACACTCGCGCATCGTCCGACGCGTGCTTGCCGTGCTCGGCCACCTTCTCCAGGAGCGCGATGCCGCTCGCCTTTGAGCCCTTTATCCCCACCAGTCTCGCCAGAAACCGCAACCCAAATGGCAAATTGCCCACCACATAATCGTAGAACCCGATGCTCAGGTTGGCGTCAGTAAAATCGGGGTCCAGCTTCACCACCCTCTTGTGAATCCCGACCGACGCATTCGCGTCACCGAATGCAGTCCGATAGCTGCGGTTCACGGTGACCTTGTAGGCAGCGCGTATACCCAGCGCAGCACCTTTGTAGTACAACGAGGTCACATCTTTCGGGTCCCTTTTTAGCCGCGACTCAGCTACGGCAAGCGCTTTGTTGATGGCCGCCTTGAACTTTTCCTCGTGCACCTGATCGACGGTTTCTGCGGTGTCAGAGTAGAAGGAGCCGCTGGAATAGAGTGACGAGGACAGCCGTCGACTTCGGTTGAGCCTTTCAAGCCAGAGATTGTTCCCCAGATAGAAGTACCCCGCCGGGTGATCTGCCGCAAGCCTGGTCATCTGTTCAAATGCCTTACTCGCTTTCTCGTATTCGAGGTTATAGAGCGCGACGTTACCCTGAACGCCGAGGCTCTCGAACTCCGGCTCGCCTGCGCTGTTGCTTGTCGGGCTTGGTGCACGTGCCTGGCCGACTCGAAAAGCAGCGGTGTTGACGCAGAGAACCGGTAGCAAGAGAAGAGATACTGTTAGCCGACGCATACCGGCACCTCCTTATCCCTAATGACGAGAGCCTTGCCGACGGTTGACCATGTACTTCCTATAAGCGGCGATCCAATCCGCCGCTATTTCGCGCTGCGCCTTTTCGAGCTCGAGTTCCCCGCTGCACACCAGCTTTCGCAGCCTCTTTTCAAGCCTGTTCTTCATCCCGTAGTTCCATTCGCCTGAAAGCGGCTGCGGCCAGAGATTCTTCATGGAATTCGACCCGCCCAGATCAACCGGTATGAGGTGATCGACGTTATATCCCACTGCGGTTGCGCTGATACCATACCCCTCGAATACCTGAATTTTCAGCCGCATGGGGATTTTCTGAGCAGGGCTTGAATATCCGTATACACATAAATCATCCTTGGATGTATTGAGCGTATCGCCGGGCGTCAATTTGGGGTTTGGCAGAAAACGCGCAGAGTCTTGAGCCACCACGAGTCCCGACGAGCACAGGTTGAGCATCAAGGCCAAATGCAAAAGAGCAGCTTTCATCGTTCAATCCCTCACCTTCTTACAAGACCAAGACCGCCGATAGACTGAGGTTGCCAATGCGAAACCGAGCCGTGTTGGCGCCCGGCCGCTCGAGCCGGATGAAAATATACACCTTCGGCCCGCCTTCGCGCCGTGCGAACGTCAACTCGGTAGCTCCGGTGCTTTTTGCTTCCGCGAAATCTTCCAATCTCCTCCCGAACCGTGAAGTTGGTTCTTCTGACGGGCGGTCACGTACACAGCCCGTGATCCGTCAGCACGCAGGCACGACATTGATCTTCAATCTTCAGCCTTTCTGCTCTTATCGCACGTAATCTTGCCATTTCGAAACAAACACTTGAGCGTTTCCATCCTATCTTCATAAGCTCTGTAGCGAATGTGAATCTGCTCGCCCTGAGAAGTCGACAAGATCTCCGGCTCAGAAGATGATGCACCTGCAGGCAGCTCGGCTTTATCAACCATCGCAAGCACGCGTTTTGTTATCCTGAAGACTGCCAGTTCCAATATCGTTGAATAAACATTGCCGTTCCCTTTGGCGGATTTCAGCAATGCAACTATGCCTTTTTGTTTATCGTCAAGTTTGATCAAGTCCGCATACATCAAACGGGATGTGGACGCCCAGCGAGGCCACTGGAGTCTATACAGATGATATGCACCGCCTTTCCATCGGAGCAGGCCTCCACCCAAAAGATCGCAGCTAAGAACGCGGCCCAGAACAAAAACTTCTTTTGCGCCATCGTTATTTATATCCTCAAAAAATGCATAACTGACTGCAAGATCATCAGTCATCAACCTGAGAGATCGCTTTTTCAAGTCAAGGTAAAATATGCCATCCCCGCTAGAACCCTGGTAGCGGGTCAAAATAATGGCTTTAGGAGGTGATTCATTAAGAAACCAAGCATACGCATTGTATCCCATGGTTTGGGCTTGTAGTTCTGCATAGAGTCGATAGGCATTCCTTACTCTTTTGTAGACCAATAGATTGACACATCCTTCCTCCATTGTCGGGGAGCAGCCGGGGTCATCAGGCAGCCAGTAGCCAAGCAGGACTTCGGGAACCGCATCATTGTCCAGATCGAAGATGCCATAGAAGCAAGAGGCAGCGTACTCCCGGTTCATTCTCTTCATGATATTGTCAGGGACTTTGAACAATACTTCTGTGCACTGTGAAGGGTCCCGTGCATCTACAGTGCAAACAGTGCCATCCGGGAAGAGTTGGCCCGGAATCGATCCGTCGCCTATCGAGACTTGAATGCCGTTTGTTATTTCTTCGAAATCCGGCGCCTCCGGGTCTCCCACCAGTAGTGACATTGCGCTGGCTAGGACCTTTGGATCAGTCGAGACTCGAATTCGATTGCCTTCATCGACAAAGAATGAATAATCTCCGGTTCTTGAAGCTCCAGCTGCAATTGCTGGAAAACCTACCGCAGTAAATTCGGGTCTGCCGTCAGGGTTCGAACGCGGCGCTTCCAACCTGAAAAGATATCCATGAAATGGCCTCCGTTCTCCTTCGCAGGCCTGGCCGCTGTCCGACTTCATCGTACGTACACCCAAAGCGCTTGCTAAGCCTGGACCAATAAGGTCCAGCTTGAACAATTGTTCTGAGTTTCCAAATGAGTCTTTCTGGACAATGGCTCGATAACTTTCTTCCAACGTAGTAATTAGTCGCATCACCTCAAACGCGACGAAATTGTTTTTCTTCCTCTCAGTTGCTTGATCAGTATGCTGGCGGCTGGGGATGTCATCCAAGCAAATTGGAATGACCGCGACAGCCAGGATCAAGCTCAAAGCATTTCGTATGACTAACATTTAGGTCTCCGGTTATTCCTGTTGCAGATCGCGGGAATAGAATTGAGTGTGCTTTGCTAATTGGATTTGAATCACCTCGATTTGCGACTCTGCTTAATCATATTTGCCTTCTGCTGATAGTGTGCTTTAAGGCTCCTATCTATGCTGAAACACATCTCGAAATCCCGCTGGGCTTCTGCGTCGTAGCCTTGAACTAGTAGGAGCAATCCGCGATCCCCATAGGCCCGGGCAAAGCGAGGATTGATCTCAATCGCTTTGGTGAAATCGGCGATGCTTCGATCGAGATCGAGTTTGCCAAGGTAAGCAAGCCCACGATAGGAATATGCCTCTGCGAATCGCGGACTGATCTCAATAGCTTTAGTGTAATCGGCAATCGCCCGATCCAAGTCACGACTTTCCACATGGCAGTGCGCGCGACAGAAATACGCCTCTGCGCAGGTGGGGTCAATCTCAATGGCCTTGTTGAAGTCAGCGATCGCCCGATCAAAATCGCCTTTGCGAGCGTATGCATTGCCACGCTCGTGATATGCCTCGTGAAATCGGGGATCGATCTCGATGGCTTTGGTGAAGTCAGCTATCGCGCCGTCAAGCTCATCTTTTTCGATTCGTACAATTCCTCGCATGGTATAAGCCTCGGCAAACCGGGGATTAATCTCGATGGCTCTGGTGAAGTCGGCTAATGCTCCTTCAAGGTCGCCCCTCTGAAATTGCGCAGCGCCGCGATCAAGATAATCCTTAGCGGAGGAAGAGACCGTTTGTCCCTGATAAACCGAGGGGATAAGAAAGAGTGCTAAGAAGATCGACCAGGAGGAGAGTTTCATAAAGACCTCCATCGGAAAAGGGAGTGAACGGATCTTCGTCCTGTAGCGGCCAGCTGAGGCACGGAGCTTACAACGAAAGACATGTCATCCTGCTCGAGCCGCGCCGGAAAACTGCTGTCACCAGTGCCGGCTTGCTCGAAACGACTCAATGATCCAGGAAGGTCAGCGCTCTGCCTGAGAGTTAGCCTTCGAGTGGTCACGCGCTAATTGCCGCCGAACCTGAAGACCACGCCGGCCGATAGCCTGCCGTTGTGCTGGTTCTCTTCGAAGAACCTGGTCAAGAGATAGGTCGCCTCGAAGACCCGTATCGCGACGTTTTTATGCACCTTCACGTCGAGTCCGCCACCGAGGGTCCAGGCGAAACCGGTTTCTCCAGAGCCGTTGCTCGCGTGAGCTGCGCCTACCAGCGTCTGAACATAGGGGTTCAGCCGCGAATCTCCCCTATAGCTGAACTTCGGACCGACAAGGAATGTGTGCAGCTTGAGCTCGTCGACGTAAACGCCAGAGATTTCTCCAACCACCCCGAACCATCTGGTGGGATTTCCGGCCACCGAGAAGTTCCAACCGTTGAAGTTTGCGTCGAAATCGCCGCGCAGGTAGGAATACCCGACACCGACTTCCGCCTTAGGGTATTCCTGCGCTGCCGCGATCACCGGCACGCAGAGGACAATGACGGTAATTAAGAACGCCTTTTTCATTGCGAAAAGCCTCTTGAACATGTCTTTCACCTTTCCCGAAGTCTGAGAATCTCAGTTGCCCTGAGGTGAGTTGTTCGAGCGGGGGCGGACGTCTCGCTTAAGGGAATCTATCGGAGAGCGGTGTTTCTCTTGTCCCTACTGGTAAAGACGAAATTCAGTCGCTGGAGAATTCAGTCCAGTTAATATTAGGCGCGCTCGTTCCTGAAGGCTGTGATGGACATCACGAGGGTTGACCCCGTGGCTTCTATTTCCCGATGCAGAACGTCGAAAAGATCTGGCTGAGTATGTCTTCGTTCAGAGTCTCGCCGGTGATCTCGCCTAGCGCGGCAAGCGCGCCTCGGAGTCTCAACAGGATGATCTCTTCCAGTTCACGCTCGCTCAACAACTGGAGCGAATCGCGAAGTTGCTCGATAGCCCTTCGCATTGCCGCGTGGTGGCGAGCATCCGTGAGCATCACGCCATCGCGCTCACTGGCAAGCTCACCCCCCAGGCGCTCGAAGATCGTCCCGGTCAGCAACTCGAACCCCTCTCCGGTTAATGCCGATATGCGTATTACCTGGTCACCATCCACAGGTAACGTCTCGGCGGCCAGCCTTGGCGCAAGGTCAATCTTGTTCAGCGCGATGATTCGGCGTGTCCGTGCAAGGTTATCCAATAGAGCGATGTCGTCATCGGTCAACGCGCTGGAAGCATCGAGCACAAGAAGTGAGATGTCGGCATCTGCAATCGCGGTCCGGCTCCGGGCGACGCCCATGCTTTCTACCAGATCGGCAGTCTCTCGAATTCCGGCGGTGTCGATCAGTCGAACCGGAACGCCGGAGATCGATGTCGTCTCGTACAAGGCGTCTCGAGTCGTTCCGGGCAACTCGGTTACGATTGCCCGGTCGCTGCCGATCAGCCGGTTGAAGACCGACGACTTGCCGACGTTTGGCCGCCCCACGATCGCGAGATCGAAACCCTCTTTCAGGTAGCGGCCAAAAGAAAAGCTGTCGGCAATAACGTTCAAGTCCTTGATCACTCCCTCAAGCTTCGCGATCAGAGCCGAACCAGCCTCAGGAGAAATGTCGTCCTCTACAAATTCAACCGAGGACTCGAGATGTACGATCACGTCGACCAGTAGATCCTTGAGTGGAGTAAGTCGCTTCGACAGTTCGCCCTCGAGTTGCCTGGTGGCCACTCGCGCCTGATATTGCGTCTGGGCGTTTATCAGATCGCGGACGGCCTGCGCTTGCGCGAGGTCGATGCGGTGGTTCGCGAATGCGCGGAAGGTGAACTCGCCCGGTTCGGCGATGCGAGCACCGCGATCGATTGCCATTTGAAGCACGCGTCCGAGAATGATCGGGCTACCGTGGCAACTGATTTCTACAACGTCTTCGCCGGTGTAAGAGTGAGGTGCCTTGAAGTAGGTGAGAATGACTTCGTCGACCAACTCGCCTGTGGCCGCGTCGAGCAGGTGTCCAAACTGGGCGCGGTTTGGAACCGGTTCCGCGCCGGACTCGGAGTGAAAGAACGATGTTGAGATGTCGAGCGAGGCAGGCCCGCTCAGCCGCACCACCCCGATGCCTCCGCGTCCCGGGGGGGTAGAAATAGCCGCGATCGTGTCGTCGGAGTACATCGTGAGAACCTGGGAAGCGTAGCGGACTCGCGTGCCTTGCGAGTGGTACTCGTTGCGAAATCATGCAGGCGAGACGCCCGCGCTCCCAGGATTATTTTGTGGGCCTGACCGTCACCTTACGATTCTCGCCGTTGCCCTGGCTTTCGGTTGTGACTGAGGTGTCGTTTGCCAGCGCGAGATGAATGATGCGCCGTTCGTTGGGCGTCATCGGGTCGAAGGTGAATGGTATGCGCGACGATCTCACTTTCTCCGCCGCTTTCTCGGCCATCAAGAACAGTTCTTTCTCTCGTCGCGCCCGGTAGCCACCCGAATCGAACACCAGCCGGCTGTCCTCACCCGAGGAGCGCACCAGAACTCGATTGGCGAGATATTCCAATGCGTCCAACAACTCGGCGTTGTGACCCAGCAAGATAGCGACGTCGCCGCCGCGTACTTGAACCTTGACGCCGTCGTCGGTCTGTTCAGCGCCGGCATTCAGATCCAGGTCTGCGAATTCAAGGACCCGATTGGTGAAGTCAACGACAAGTTTGAGATCTTCTTCTGACATTGCTCACAACCTCGAACCTTACCTGCGCTGCAGCGCTCAGATTGTGGTCTGCGCGACTTCAAGACACCGAGCGAAGTGAAGTCTACGTCACCTCGGAAACTTTCTCGTCACCTCCGCCGCGCCTTTCCGATCTTCGTTTGCCGCTCTTGCCGTTGGCGCCCTTGCCGCCTGCTTTCTCAACACGCGCCGGACCCTTGCCGCTTCCGGTGATCGCGGCGGCGCCGGCCGCGTCGGCTGTCAGATCAGCCGTTCTGCGATTGATCCAAAGCTGGATCAACACTCCCACCACGTTGCTTACCATCCAGTAGAGCACCAATCCGCTGGGAGCGGAGATGAAGAACAGCCACGTCAGCATGATCGGCATCAGCCAGGTCATCATCACTCGCTGCATCTTCATCGACGGATCTGCTGATGCAGGCTGGGGAGTCAGCTTGGTCGACGCGATCATCGTTACGCACATCACGATGGGGAGTATCTTGTACGGGTCAGGTCTGGATAGATCCTGCAACCACAGTATCCAGGGCGCGTGGCGAACATCCAGGGAGGAACCGAGATACAGGTAGACGGCCCAGAAGATCGGCAACTGAAGTATCATCGGGAGGCAGCCGCCCAGCGGGTTCGCCTCCTTCATCAACGCCATCTGCTCCTGCTGAAGCTGCTGCATCTCGCGCTCGTACTTCTTTGGGTTCTCCTTGAGCTTCTTCATTCGCTCCTGAAGCTCTTTCATTCGCGGCTGATGCTTGGCCGCTTTCTTCATCTTCTTCGAGCTGTAGAACCGCAGCGGTGACAGCGCAAGGTTGATCGCCACCGTGACCATTACGATCGCCCAGCCAAAGTTCCCGGTCATCTTCCATAGCCATTTGAGCGACCACGCAAGCGCCGGGATCAGCGGCCGTACCGCAAACGAAAACATTCCATAGTCGATCAGCGCCCCCAGATTTGCGCCCAGATCAGTTCCGACCTCCGCAAGCAAATCGAGATCCTTCGGTCCAACAAAAATATGTAAGCCCGACCCCACGGGGACGGCGGCGGACGGGTAATCAAGCGGCGTCCCGTCATGCTTTACCTGGAGGTTGGTCAACGTGATCTCGGGGATCGTCGAACTCTCTTTTGGCACTGCCAGAAACGCGAAGTAATGATCAGTCACCCCGGCCCACGAGTACGATTTGCGAAGCGTATCCGCACCCTGGGCCACGCCAAGCCCGGTGGCGGTTCCGGCGGGCAGCGAATCCAGGGTGAGCCGCTTACCGTTTGGCTCGCGGTTTACTACGCGCGCAACCCCGACCAGTTGAGCGCCTTTCTCGGCCACGATCTTGATTTCAGCTATGTCGCCCGCCAGAGGTTTGTCTATCTCGATTTGATTGGAAGAGTGATCCACCGAAGTAATACTTGCAAAAGGCGCGGTGATCCTCGCGCCTGGTACTGCTTCCCGGTGGCCGTCTCGAGTATAGGCGATTACTTGCGGCGGCGTGCTGTAGCTTCCGCTTTGCTTGTCACTCTGGTCTCCGAAGCGTGGCCCCAGGACGAGTTCAACGGGCTGTTGGCCACTGCCCGACGTGACATCGGCTTTGACATCAAACACGAACCGGTCGCCGCGAAACGCAAAGGTCTTGGTCGCGGTTACTGTAGGCGATGTGTATGTGAATGTGATCTCGCGATAATCACCTTTATGAAGGTCGATATTATTCTCGCCAGGCCCCACGCCGCTGACTTGAAAGTTAACGTCTCTTAGTTGCCTTCCGACCTCGGGGGACATTGGAGTGTGGAGGCTCAACGGCGGGTCCAACTTGTCGGGAATCTCCTGAGGGATTAATTGGAGTTCTCCGCCGTCCGCTGCTTTTATCTCGCGCACAACACCGCTCTCTTCGAACTTTCTGAGAATCCATGAGGTCGCGACGGCTCCGTGATTCGAAATCGTAGCGCTCCAGTATTCAGAACTGATGGTGATTTCTCGCTGTGCGGCTTGTGTGCTTTGTGGCGGAGCGGGAGATGGAGCCGGGGGAGTTGCCTCTTTTTTAGCCGGGACCGCCCGTTTCTGATCGGCGGGCGGTGGCGGAGGAGTAGGCTCAAAAGCCTCGGCGGGCAGGGGCTCATCCGGCGGCTGCGGGGCCACATAGTGCATTATCAGAGGCCAGGACATCAGCACCATCAGCGATAGAGCCAACGCCAGAATCAAACGAGATTTATCCATCAACGCACATCAGGCGGAAAGCCGCCCGTCCTTTGGAAACTACCGCACCGGGTCATATCCGCCGGCGTGAAACGGATGGCATCGCAAGAGCCGTCGCACACCAAGATAGACGCCGCGAAGCGCGCCGTATTTCTGGACAGCCTCCATTGCATATTCGGAGCAAGTGGGTGTGAACCTGCACGACGGCGGGAGCAGCGGAGATATCAACAGTTTATACCCGCGTATGAGAAAAATCAGAACAGCCTTCACTTCTTGCCCGCCCTCTCGAGGAATGATACGAATTCTTTTTCCAGCTCTTGGTAGCCAGCTTCCACCATAGACCGCCTCACGTTAATCACTATATCAACTCCGTTTGGCGCCAGCCATTTGTTTCTTCGGAATGCCTCGCGCACCAGGCGGCGTGCACGGTTGCGTTCAACGGAGTTGCCGATCTTGCGCGTTGCGGTGATACCAAGTCGGGGTCGCTCAGTCTCGTTTTCCAGGACGAACGCGGTGAAGTATTTGCATTGTACTTTGCGACCATCCTCGTATACGCGCCGAAACAGATCGCGCGCCAGAATTCGATCTGATTTGGAAAACTTTGCGGATGCTTCATTCATAGTGACGCTTGACTGGTGTCGCGTGACGGCGAGCCCTCGACTCGTCACGGCTCACCCGTCAGCTTCACGCTTCTTAGTAATGCGCTGGAGTAAGTCGCTTGCGTCCCTTGGCCCGTCTTCGCTTGAGCACGAGTTGACCGGCCTTCGTGCTCATGCGCACTCGGAAGCCGTGTGTCTTGGCTCGCCGGCGGTTGTTGGGTTGAAAAGTCCTCTTCATGTTCACACACTCCTCAAAAAGCGTCTTTACAGAAAAGATTAACGCTATAGAAAGGCGCGCGGGCTGTCAAGGATGGGCTGCTTTGATGCGCGCATCTACCAGCGACGCGCGATCTTTAGTTAGGGATTTATAATTGAGGGCTAATGGGCTTCTAATGCCCTCGGGTTATAATGACGCGGGACTAGACGCAGCTTCCGGTGAAATGCCTGCCTATGGTAAGCTGGCAGGTGAAGCGGTTCAGCAGATCGCAGCTCTAATCAGACCGCCGACACACAATAGGAGTTACCCGATGAGAAGAATGTTATTCAAACGCGCCACGGTGCTGGTGCTTGCGGCGATGATCTGTTCGCCGGCGACTTTGCTTGCAGATGACAAGAAGGGTTCTGGCGATAGCCAGCAGCCCGCGCAGGCCTCGACCGACAGCGGGGTCGGCGCTCCGAAAGGAAAGCTCAGTGATGATGAGAACCCTCTGCTGATCGGCAAGCGCAACATCAATAGTCACCAGATCAATTTCTACTCGCTCAACAAAGAAGTGGCCATCGGTCGCCAGCTTGCCGCGGACGTCGACCGGCAGGGCAAGTTCATCGAAGATCCCGTGGTGACCGAATACATCAACCGCGTGGGCCAGAACCTGGCGCTTCATTCGGATGCGAAGATCCCTTTCACGATCAAGGTCCTGGATTCGGATGACGTGAATGCGTTCGCCTTGCCGGGCGGGTTCCTGTACGTCAACAAGGGCGCGATACTTGCCGCCGACACTGAGGCGGAGATTGCCGGAGTTATGGCGCACGAGATCGCGCACGTTGCGGCGCGCCACGGCGTGGAGCAACAGTCGAAGGCCACACTCGCGAACTACGCGATGATCCCCCTGATTTTCATGACAGGTGGACTCGGTTATATTGCGTACCAGGCGGCGCAGATCGGCGTTCCGCTCACGTTTCTCAAGTTCAGCCGCAACATCGAGAGCGAAGCGGACAAGCTTGGCGCGCAGTACCTCTGGGCGTCTGGATATGATCCGAACAACTTCCTCACCTTCTTTGAAAAACTGGAGAAGAAGGAAAAGCACAAGCCGGGAACCCTGTCCAAGCTGTTTGGATCACATCCGCCGACACCCGATCGAATCGTCAAAGTGCACGACCTGCTTGGACGATTCCCGGATCGCGACGAGTACACGGTCACGACTTCCGAGTTCAGCCGCGTGAAGTCGAGGCTGCTGGCGATTACGAATTCCAGGACGCTTGACGCATCGGGCAATCGCGACACCGGTCCGAAGCGGCCGACACTCAAGCGCCGCAAGGAAGGCGAAGATCCGAATTCGACAACCACGACTGCTGGTGAGGAACCAAAAGACAAGCCCACGCTGAAACGGCGAGACGCCGACGGCAAACCGGCTGACACTAAGCCTCCTGAGAAAAAACCGTAAGCATAGTTCATCACTCCTCCGTAAGCTGAAAGGCCGGCTGCGCACCCCATCACGCGGCCGGCCTGATTTTGTTTTAGATCAGAGAGTAACCAACTCGTAACCCGACGTTTTCGAAATGAGGCCCAACTAGCTCAAAGTCAAAATCTGCCTGGCGAATCTCCGCCGGATCCTCCGCAAGTAGTCAGTTCAATTGAAACTCCCGGCCTCTCCGTGATAAGACAGTGCGCGCAGCACTCCAGTGGTTGAATCCAACTTGCAACATCGGGGTGACGACCGCGCGTCGTTGTCGCCCGCCAATGACAGAAGGAGTCCGGCAATGATTTCCAATACAAGAATCAGAGGCAGCTACTCGTTCGTTTCTCTCGCGCTTCTCATCGTCTCAGTTGGTACTCCCTGTACGACCCAAGCCCAGCAGAAAGGCTACGACCAGAGTCTGCTCAAAGGACTCCAATGGCGAAGCATTGGGCCATACCGAGGCGGGCGTTCGACCGCAGTGGCAGGCGTCACATCACAGCAGAACGTCTTTTATTTTGGCGCGACCGGCGGTGGATTGTGGAAGACAATCGACGGAGGCAATAACTGGGAACCAACCTCCGATGAGTACTTCAAGACCGGGTCGGTCGGAGCGATTGGAATCTCGGAGTCTGATCCCAACGTCGTTTACATCGGAATGGGTGAGACGCCCATTCGTGGAAACGTCTCTCACGGAGACGGCGTGTATAAATCAACCGACGCGGGAAAAACCTGGAAGCACATCGGGCTTGAGGACAGCAGACAAATCTCGCGCGTGAGGGTGCATCCTCGGAACCCCGACATCGTATATGTAGCCGCGCTAGGTCACGTGTTCGGCCCAAACGAAACGCGCGGCGTTTTTCGTTCGACCGACGGCGGCAAGAACTGGCAGAAGGTGCTCTATCGCAGCAACAAGGCGGGCGCAACCGATCTTATCCTTGATCCTTCCAATCCAAACAACCTCTACGCCGCGCTGTGGGAGGTTTATCGCCAGCCCTGGACTCTCGAGAGCGGCGGACCCGGAAGCGGCATCTTCAAATCAACCGACGCCGGCGATACCTGGACCGAGATCACTCGCAATCAAGGGCTGCCGAAAGGCGTGATCGGCAACATCGGCATAACCGTTTCGCCTGTCAACTCTGATCGTGTGTGGGCGATAGTTGAAGCGGAGGACGGCGGCGTGTTTCGCTCCGACAACGCGGGGAAGACCTGGTCAAAGCTGAACGAACAGCGAAATCTCCGGCAACGAGCCTGGTACTACACACGCATTTACGCCGACCCGAAAAGCGCCGATACCGTCTACGTGCTCAACACCGGCTTCTATAAATCCAACGACGGCGGCCGCACATATTCGGGCATCGGCGTCGGCCACGGCGACTGTCACGATCTGTGGGTCGCGCCTAATGACGCGCTGCGAATGATCATCGGGGATGACGGCGGGGCCGAAGTGAGCTTCAACGGAGGCAGAAGCTGGAGCTCGATCGAGAACCAGCCGACCGCGCAGTTCTATCGCGTGGCTCTCGACAACGACTTCCCTTATCACATCTACGGGGCGCAGCAAGACAACTCCACCGTGCGAATCGCAAGCCGAACCACGGAAGGAAGCATCGATCGAACCGACTGGTACGACGTAGGCGGCGGCGAGAGCGGCTGGATCGCGCCGAGCCCCAGGGATTCTCAAATCGTCTACGCGGGCTCATATGGCGGATTGATCACCCGTCAGGACCATCGCACCGGACAGGAGCGCAACATAAACCCGTGGCCCGACAATCCGATGGGCTGGGGCGCCGGCGAATTGAAGTATCGATTTCAGTGGAACTTCCCCATAGTCTTCTCGCCTCACGATCCGAATACCCTCTACGTGGCGGCGAATGTGCTGTTCAGATCAACCAACGAAGGGCAAAGCTGGCAGCCGATCAGCGGAGACCTAACGCGTAATGATAAGTCCAAACAAGCCTCGTCGGGCGGTCCGATCACCAAGGACAACACCAGCATCGAGTACTACTGCACGATCTTCACCGTGATGGAATCGCCGGTCGAGAAGGGCACGATTTGGGCGGGCTCGGACGACGGTCTGGTTCACATCACCCGTGATGGCGGCAAGAACTGGCAGAACGTTACACCACCGGGTATGCCCGAGTGGATTCAGATCAACTCGATCGATGCTTCGTCCTTTGACGCGGGGACGGCATACGTAGCGGCGACGATGTACAAGCTCGACGACTTCAAGCCGTATCTGTACAAGACCAGCGACTACGGCAAGACGTGGAAGAAAATCACGATCGGCATTCCCGATAACGCGTTTACTCGCGTGATTCGCGAAGATCCAAACCGTCGCGGGTTGTTGTTCGCGGGAACCGAAACCGGAATGTATGTTTCGTTCGATGACGGCGAGAACTGGCAGTCGCTTCGGCTCAATCTGCCGGTTGTCCCGATAACCGACCTCGCCATTCACAAGCGAGAGAAGGATCTGGTGGCGGCAACACAAGGCCGCGCGTTCTGGGTGCTCGACGATCTACCCGTCCTCTATCAGCTGGCGGACGCTGCGAAGGTTGATGCCTATCTGTGTAAGCCGGAGGATGTTTATCGCTTGCCCGGTGGCGGCTTCGGCGGCGGCGGGCGGGGCGGCGCCGCAGGTCAAAACCCACCGGGAGGCGCAGTGATCTACTATCATCTCAAGAACAAACCCGCCGGCGAAGTTTCTATTGAAATCGCCGATGCTTCCGGCAAGTCGATCAGAAAATTCACCAGCAGAGGCCAGGAAGCACAAGCTCAAGGAGCGCCGGCCGGCGATGAAGAAGGCGGGTTCCGGGGCGCCGGCGGACCCCGGCGCGCCCCAGCCGAAGCGGGTCTCAATCGCTTCATTTGGGACCTGAGGTATCCCGATGCGACGCGCTTCCCTGGATTGATAATGTGGTCGGGCAACACTGCGGGCCCGAGGGTCGTCCCGGGCAACTATCAAGTCAAGCTCACGGTGGATGGCAAGACCATGAGCCAGAGCTTCGAAGTGAAGAAGGACCCGCGGCTCGAAACCACAACGGCGGACTTCGCCAAGCAACTCGACCTGCTGTTGAAGATCCGCGATAAGTTCAGTGAGACCAGCGAGGCGATCCTCCAGATCCGAGATGTGCGCAAACAGATTGACGACATCACGAATAGAATGAAGGACCAGCCTTCGGGCAAGGAGATCGGGGAAGCCGCCAAATCGCTCAAGGCGAAGTTAACCGCCGTCGAGGAAGAGCTATACCAAACCAAGAATCAGAGCAGCCAGGACCCCCTGAACTATCCGATCCGGCTGAACAACAAACTCGCAGCGCTGGGCGGGGTAGTTGCAAGCGCGGACGCGGCGCCTACGGATCAGTCTTATGTGGTGTACGAGGAACTTGTCGGAAGAATCAACGCTCAACTGCAGAAGCTCGATGAGACGATGCGCTCCGACGTCCCGGCATTCAATAAGTTAGTGCGCGAGCAGGATGTTCCAGCGGTCATTGTGAAGGCGAAGGCCAGGCAGTAGTCCGTCTCCATTAACCTCTCACTTCAGTGGTTTCAACATTTTCAGCGGCCTCCAATGGTCGCTGGCATCCCAATTGCCCTCCTTCAACATCGACATAACGGGGTGTCCTATCGATCAAGCAGTTACGAGAACTGCGTGATGGGAGGTGTGTATCATGTTCGTGCAAACAGGTAAAACTTTCATCGTCACTTTGCTGGCGATCGTTGTGGCGCTCGGCGGAGTAGCCTGGCTCTCCAGTGAAGGTCGCAAAGACGCACCCACGGCACTTGCGCAGACGAGTCAGGCGACCCAACCCTCGCCGCAGCAGCCCGGCTCTGCGTATGAGACATCCTCGACCGACCAGGCTACAGGATCAGGTCGCTCGGGCTACGAGGAGGGGTACCGTGCTGGATACCGGGACGGTCATCAAGATTGTTCGATTACCTCGCGCTCGAGCGTACGTCGCACCTACTACCGGGCGCCCCGGACGCGAGTCGCCGGCGCGAGATACTATAATGAGTCTCGGCGAGGGCATTCGACGAGAAACATGATTCTGACAATCGCGGGGCCGGCGGCGGTAGGGGCCGGAATCGGCGCGATCGCTAAGGGTGGAAAGGGCGCAGGCGTTGGCGCGTTGCTTGGCGGCGGCGGCGGTGCTCTTTATTATCTGCTGAAGCATAGGCGAGACTAGATCGCAACCACCTTCTTTCCGAATCTTTATCCTCGGTCCCGGCAGGGCGGACAGACGCTGGCCGCGAAGGTGAGTAATGGCCACAGTCAGCGTTCGGTACATAGTTGATGACATCGACGCGGCAATCGCGTTCTACACTAAACATCTCGGTTTCCGCGTCGACCTCCACCCGGGTCCAGGCTTCGCAATGCTCTCGCGAGGTGACTTGCGCCTCCTCTTGAACACGCCTGTTGGGCCCGGAGGGGCGGCGCAACCGATGGCAGATGGACGAAAGCCCGAACCGGGCGGATGGAATCGCATCCAACTGCAGGTCGAGGACCTCGCCGGCGAAGTGGAGATGTTGCGCCGCGCCGGCGTTAGTTTCCGCAACGAGATTGTCTCCGGATTCGGAGGCAAGCAGATTCTGCTCGACGATCCCGCCGGGAATCCCGTCGAATTGTTCGAACCTCCCAGCAAGTGATCTCCTGAACTCGAAGCATTCCTTCGTTTGCCTTCTCCTCCCGAATGCAAGATTTCAGTGTCACAAACTCGGGGGTGGTGGATTTGCGTGTTGCGAAAAGTCGCCACAATGACGCCGGGGCACGAAGGTTCACAAAATCGATCTTTGTGCAGCTTCGTGACTTCGTGGGCTTGTGGCAAAAGCATTCGCCACGTTAACACGTTATTCCACTAAGAACTCGTATCGGTTAGATTCGTGCGCGCGCCGCTGATATAGTTGCTCGGACTATGGCACAACAGAACACATTCGACGTGGTCTCGAAGGTAGACATGGCTGAGGTCAAAAACGCGGTCAACCAGGCTACCAAGGAGATCAACCAGCGGTACGACTTCAAAGGCACGAACTCGTCTATAGAGCTGGACGAGAAGGAGCGTACGCTGGTGCTGGCCACCGCAAGCGAATTCACGCTTCGGTCGCTCAACGACGTGCTTCAGCAAAAGATGGTCCGCCGGAGTATTTCGTTGAAAGCGCTCTCCTACGGCAAGGTCGAGCCCGCGGCGAAAGACAGCGTGCGCCAGACGGTGACGCTTCAGCACGGCATCCCGATTGAAAAGGCGCGTGACATCGTCAAGTTCATCAAGGACACGAAGCTGCGCGTCCAGGCTTCGATCAACGGAGACTTCGTGCGCGTTGCCGGAAAGGATCGCGACACGCTTCAACGAGTGATCGCGCTGCTTAAGGAGAAGGACTTCGGAATCGATATGCAGTTCACGAATTATCGATCGACCTGAGAGTCACGGTAGGTTCTGTATCAACACTCGAAGCGCATTGCGGCCCATTATCTTCCCAATCTCATCGTCGGTGAATCCTTCGATGATTAGAGCATCAGTGATCTGGACAAGCCCGCTTGTGTCGAACGGCGTCGTTACTGCCCCATCAAAGTCAGATCCTAGCGCTATGTGATCGGCGCCGACGAGGTTTGCCGCATATCTAATCGCCTTTGCGATGGCGCTTGCGTCTTTTCCGCACACTGCGGTGTCCCAGTAGCCTATTCCGATCACCCCTCCTGTCTTCGCGATCCCCTTCAGTTGGTCGTCGGTCAAGTTACGCTGGTTGTCGCAAGTGCCTCTTACGCCCGTGTGAGATACGACCACCGGTCGAGTGGCGATGGCGAGCACATCATCGATCGTCTTCGCCGAGGCGTGAGCCAGATCGACGATCATCTTCTTCGCCTCCATTCGTCGAATCATCTCTTTCCCCTTTTCGGTGAGGCCGCCCTTCTCCACGCCGTGCGCTGAACCCCCAATGTCGTTATCAAAGAAATGAGTCGGAGCCATCATTCGGAAGCCGGCGTCGAACAGCCGGTCGATGTTGTCGAGGTTGCCGTCGAGCGCTTGAGCGCCTTCGATTCCCAGGAACCCTGCAGTGATGTGCGGGTCATTGATCCGGCGATCGAGGTAGCTCGAAAGCTCAACCGACGTCGTGATCAACGTTAATTTGCCTTGCGACCGAGACGCCGTATCTCGCAGTTTTCCCGCTTGGTAGAGAGCCCTTTGAGCCAAACTGCTCCAGGTTGAAGAAGGCCAGCGCTCGGCCACCGCAAGAATGGTTATATTGTCCGTCTTGTCGTCGTTGCTCTCGATGTTCATCTTCCACACGTAAGGGGTCTTGGTCACCACGGTGAAAGACTGCAGCGCGACGTTGCCATCGATGAGTCTCGGCACGTCGACGTGACCGCGAGTCGCGCGCTGCAGGAGGTCCCTGTCCCACAACAGAGAATCCGCGTGGAGATCCGTGACCAGCAGCTTTTTATGAAGCTCGGTCGCACGCTCGGAAGCCAAGTAAGGAGGTTGATTGAGGGCGACGTTCAATCTTTTCTCCAACTGGCCGGGCACTACGAAAAAGAACGCGCCAGCCGCGAGCAAGAGAATGACTGCAAGAGTGATCAGAATCTTCTTTTTCATATGTGTCCGCGCTAGGGGTGCATTCAACCAAACACTGAACGGGAGTATTGAATTGCAGGTGCGAGGTTATTGGTCAGGCGGGAGTCAAGTCAAGGTTGCGGCTGGCACGGCGCGCGACTTTCCTGGGGCCGCACGCGTCTCGCGTGCTTGCTCGCGAATGGTGTCTGCTGCGATAGCAACGCGGCGAGGCACTTCCTGGGACCGCACGCGTCTCGCGTGCCTGCTCGCGAATCGATTCTGTTGCGATAGCAACGCGGCGAGGCACTTCCTGGGGCCGCACGCGTCTCGCGTGCTTGCTCGCGAATGGTGTCTGCTGCGATAGCAAGCACGCGAGACGCGTGCGGTCCCAGGTTTATTGAGCGTCGGCGGCGCCGCGCTGGCCCTTCTGAAACATTCCCAGCAGCTTGAACAACGCTGCGATTCCGGCGGTCACAGCCGACAAGAGGCTGATAGTCGAATCGTAAACGTCCTTCTGGGTGACAAACAGAAATAGCGCGACCCCGATCAGGACCAGCAAAAGCGGAGCCTTCATTAGTTGCCAGGCGCTCCCACCTTCCTGTTGCCGCCAGGATTCGATGTCCTGTTCGCGCGACATCGAGATGACGAAGCGCCTGAAGCTCTCGTCCATCAGGCGCAACTCCGGGTCGCGCACGATCAACCCCCGCTTAACCAGCCTCCGCAAGTGTTTATTCTTTGGAGAGAGCAGACCGTCTTGTGCGAGTTGAATGAGCGTGCAGCGTTGGCCTTCGGTGCAACCCCGCCAAAGAGCCTGGTGTAACGGGCGGGCCTGCTCGACCACCTGGCTAATTTGCTCCTCGTTCAACGGTCGATCATATCTGTGGCGCCGGCCGGTCCCGTTTCCGACAATCCCCTGTCCGATCTTCTCGATGTAGCGCCATGGCCTCCTGGTCTTGAGCAGACTCAAGAAATGAGGATTGGCCTTAAGAAACTCTGCGGTCGAGCCTTCTGGAGCGAAAACCGTCGGGAGGCTTGTAAACACAGTCGTCCATCGAGACCGAGCTTCAGCATTGGACCCACACGGGGGCCCCTCGGGCACTTCGTCGTCCGGAGCCTCGGCGTTTTCCCGGGCAGCGGCGGCGGGCTGCGCTGCGTTACCTGCGTCGCCATTACCCGCCGCGACCGGTCGGCCGCTCTTGGGCTCGAGGGAAAAGCACATTGGATCAACGGTCGATACCACCACAACCTGTCTCTGGGACTCCAGCAGGTGCTCGATTGCCTTCAACTTCTCAGTATTCGCGGCGGGGTCGTCCATCGAGTGCTCGAAGTGATCGAGCACTACAGGAAGGCTCGCCCCAGTGGCCTTTGACATAAGCTCGTTTCGCCAGGCGGGCCAATCCTTCACCAGACTGAGGTCCGCCACGCAGTACTGCTCCGCGTTCCATGCCTTCCCGTTGTCGGTCACCAGATCCCGAAGCAGAACGTAGCTTCCGGGCAATGCGGTTGAATTCGGCAGGTCCATGTCGAGCAGGAAGAAGCGTCGAGCGACAAAGCGAACGAGTCCGTGAATCAATAACAACAGAAGAGCGATAGCGGCGATCAAACCCATCCACCTCCAAAACGTGTTTGGGGCAACGATCTCCGGAAGGCTCGACGTGAGCGCGACCGACGGATCTCCCTCCCGGCCTTCTTTGTCCTTCTCCAAGCGAATATGTCCTTCGCCGTCCAGCTTCCAACGCCAGAGTAGATCTGAAGAAGCGCCATTAAACAGTTCCTGGCTCTCAAGACAGCTCTGATTGTAGAGAGGCCGGACCCGCGCGAGCAGCCAATCGACCGCGGTGAGTTGCTCGTCCGCAAACTTATTGGCGGCCGGACCGCGCGTGGTTCCGAAGAAAAAAGATTCGTAGACATCCAGGTTTGTCTGCCCGGGGTCCTTTCGGCGAGCGAGAAAATCAAGCTTCGCCACACTCTGATCCGGCGGGTCACTCGCGCGGCCTTGTCGCTTTGAGTGTTGCCGCTTAGGCTGGTCGAGCGCTTGCGGCGACGGCTCGCCGATCTTGACCGAAGCGTACTGCGACGCCACGCGCTGGTCACGGTGCTCCAGCGCCCTTGCCAGGCTGACCTGTCCGTGCTTGATCATCAGCCTCAGCTCAAAGTTACGCGCGACCTCAAAGAATCCGATAGGCGGGAGCATGCTCACAAGCGCCACGAATCCCGCGAAAGCGAGTGCATAGCCTGTCCGATAAGAAAGGAAGCGCCCCGAACCGGAAATATCAGAATCAGGGGCCTGAACGTGTTCACTCTTCCTCAGCACAAGGGTTCCGAGGATAGTGGCGAGCACGGGAATCGTCACGCAACAGGTTATCAGGAACCATCCGCTCTTCACCGTCAGGGCCAGGACGAAGATGCCGCCGATCACGAGATTGGCCGCTATCAGCAACTCATACTGCCCGGCGCGATTCGGATCGGGCCAGAGCCAACTGATCCGCTCGCCTCTCTTCGGCAGATAAATTACCGAGATCAGCCCAAACATAATCGCAGCAAATCCAAGATAGAGCACCATAGCCAGGGTGAGCAGTTCGAGGTTGATTGTCCGCGCGACCTGCTTGTCTCGGAACACAACAAGCATCCAGGGGGTGCCAGACAGAGGGCTGACGTATAATCGATGTCCTTCGCCAAGGTATTTTGTATTCATAAACCGGTCGGCGCGAGACATCACCGCCGCCCGAAGCGAGCGATCATTCTCGCATTCGGCGAAGAACTGTTCTTCCAGGTTCTTTAGTTCGTCTGAGTGAAGGAGCACCCGCCCGCTGGCATCGATCACCGCGTACCCAAAGCCAACCGGGAGCACTGTCCCCATGAGCGACAACAGCCGGCTGTCCAGGTTTGAGACCCACGTCGATCCCGGCACTTTGGTCGATATAATGGCCAGGTTCTCGCCGGTGTTCTTCGATTTTAGGAGCTCGAAAGAGTATTCGTAGTGCTTGGTGTCGTCTTTGTCGTCTCTCTTCAGCGTCCACGTCTTCGCGTCGCGGGCGTCCTTGAAAAACTGCCTGTCGGAAACGTTCACGAATGTAGTGGTGTCCGGCCACGTGGTCCACTTTATTCTTTGTTGACCATCCGGATCAGTCCATGTTGCGTTATTGAAGTAAGGGTAGGGGGCTGTCCGCCAATCGAGCCCTCCGCCTAGTATGTTAGACCGCGCCGACAACGAGGGTGGCCCTCCGTTCGTAGACCTGGAGGGTGTCGAAGTCGCGCGCCTTGGATCTTTGAGTTCTTTTGTGGCTTCAGTCTGATCCTCCGGCGGAAGGTTCAATATCTCGTCGTTGAGTTTCTCCAGTTGTGCAAGCGCGGCACGCAGTTCCTGCCGGAAATTTGACTTGATCTTCGTGGAAAAATCTTCGAGCTGTCCATCGAGCGTGTCTTCCAGGCTGAGGTATGTGTGCAAATCCAGCAGGAGGAATGCAATGATCGCCGTTCCGAGCAGCGCGGATACCACGGTGAGGCCGAGATCGGCGCGCCGCAATCTGTCCTTCGGACCCATCAGCTTCAGCTTCAGCAGCGGCCAGCTCAGCACCGCCAGCAAGACGCCAAAAACAAAAAATATCAAAACCGTATAGGAAACAGCGAAGGTCTCGTCTCGGAAGTGAGCAGTACGGGTCAACCCACAAACTACCCAACGAACGCCTTGTTTCTCGTTATCACCTTTAGCGAACACCGTCAGCCTCACCGGCTGGAGGAAGAGTTTGTAATCGGTGCCGGCGAGCTGGACAGTGACAACACTGCTGGATTGATCGCTCAGTTTCAACTCCAGCTTCTCACCTTTGTTAGTCAAGAGATTATCGAGTGCGACTACATTGAGCCCGGACGGACCCCGCTCGAAGATCACCCTGCCGGTCTCCTGCTCGGCAACCAGTACTTCATCGAACAATCGCTCTTTGGTCTCATTCAGCTCGTCCAGCACATACCTTGAGACGAACGGTTCGAACAGCGTGTTCAGATCACTCTTGACTGGAATATTGGCCGGAAGCGCGTTTGCAGATCCTTGATATTCGAGATACAGCCAGAAGGATCCGCGCTCGGGCTTGACGCTCAAGGTGACGGGAGAATCCGAGCCTTTCGCTCGAGCTGCGGCCGGTGCTGGACGCGTCTTGCCGGGAGCGGCAACGTGGCTGCTTGCGGCGGGCGGGCTTGTGTTCCGGTTGGAAGCCGCCGCGTTGCTGTTCGGGACGCTGCGCGGACTGGATCGTTTGAAGATCACACCACGCTCGGTTGTCGGCGCCTTGACCTGCTCGTATTGCTTCGGGTCGAACTTGAAGTCGGGAACAAGGGTCGCCGCCTTCTGTACCTTCTCAGCCACGGCGACTGGCTTTGCCGGTTGCTTGCTTTCGACTTTTTGCTTCGCCTTTTCGGCCACGTTCACCAGGTTCGCGGCGAGGTTGTCGATCTTGGAGCTTATGTGATCGCCAATGCCAGAGAGCACCCGGAAGTTGCGCTGTGAGAAATAGGTCGTCTGTGACGTGACGAAAAATAGATAGTACAGACAGAACGGGATCACGACGATGATCAGCGTAAATCCGATTATGCTGAAGCGTTTTATCCTTGGAGAACTAATCCTTTCACCCATGATGCCACCTTAGATCCAAGCAGGAGGTCCGGGACACACCGTCATCGGACGGCGATCTGAAGGCTCGCGCCACGTGGCGCACCCTCGCTAATGGTTTATGACGGGAAACAGAATAGATTTAATTCGGCAATTTTCGCCGTGGCAGGAAGGATGGATCGGGTAAGAAGCCAACGGTCGAGAATGCCCAACTCTAAAGCGCACTTACGGTTGCGTTCACGGCTGACTCGTCAATAAGCTGAGGCCAAAACTTCGAGGTCTCGCGAAACGCAGATTCGTCAAACGATTCAATTCCCGGAAACAGGAAGTGCGCGGAAGCCGCCGTCAACAGCGCTGCCGTCGCGTCAGAGTTCGAGTGAGCGCCAGCCGTCCTCGCCATCCACGCGATTTCCAACAACGACCCGAACCGGTCAACAACGCGACGCGCATGAGAAGCCGCCCATTGATGTTCTGACAGCCGCGGTTTCGATAACTGGGTGAGAGTCCGTCCGAAAGTGTCTTCGAAGCGCGCGCGCGTCTGCGAGAGGAAATCGCGCGGCCATTCGCGGAGCGCTTCGTCTATCTCATGGCGCCACCGTGTGAGCAAATCAGACTTCGCAGCGTCGCGCACGATCTGGAGGCACAGCGTGTTGTGTGTTCCTTCCCAGGTCTCGATGATCATCGCGTCTCGCAGGAGCCTGGGCAGCACGGTGAAGTCTTCGATGATGCCGTTGCCTCCCAGGATCAGAATGGCTTCACGAATCGACTCCGTAAGCGTCGATGCCGTCCGATACTTGGCGAGGTTGAGGAGAAATCGCTGCCACATGGCTTGCCCGTCATCGACAGGCCGAATCCCGTGCTCGTCGACCATTGCTATCAGCTTGAAGGTCAAGACGCGATATCGCCAGCATCGCTCGAGCAGCGAGATCAATGTCTCTTGAACGAGCGGATAGCCGATGATCGCGCCGCCGAACGCTTCACGCTGCCGCGCATAGTTGCGAGCTTCGAGGAACGCGCGATGTAGCATTCCGCACGCATTGGCGGCGTTGTGAATCCGTGAGGCGTTGATGACGTAGTTCATCAGCGTTTTGAATCCGTCCGCCGGGTCCCCAATCACCCACCCGGTCGCATCATTGAAATCAATTTCGGCGGTCGGAAGCGATCGCGTGCCGAGCTTGTCTTTCAGTCGACGAAACGAAATTCGGTTCAAGCTGCCATCCGGCAAAACCCGTGGGACGAGAAAGACCGCCACGCCCGCCGTGCCCGAAGGCGCATCCATAGGCCGCGCGGCGACTAGAAAATACTCGTCCGGGTTCGAGCAGAACCACTTTCCCGCGGTGATCGACCAGCTTCCGTCCTCATTTGGCCTCGCCTGGGCCTCTACCGCGCCGACATCCGAGCCCGCGCCCGGTTCCGTGACGAACTGAGCCCCGGCGAGCGGCGTATCGACCGACGTAAGCAACGGCAGGTAAGTTTTGCGCAAGAAATCCGATCCGCAGGCTTCAACTGCGCGAATCAACCCGTCCGTGCAACTGAAGCCGCAATTAACCGAGCCTTCGCCGTTGTGCGCGAGCAGGTACACCAGCGCGAACTTGTGCAGCTCGTTTTGCACGTCGGTCAGCACGCCGAACTCGGCGACTTCGCGACGCAAGTGGCGAGCGTGCGACCCCCAGTCGATTTGCTCGACTGGATTACCCGCGCGATCGAACTTGACGATCTTCGGAAGGTGTTCAGGCTTGTTCGCTTCTCTAGCGAGATCGTTCCACCTTCCGCCAACCAACCGCCCGCAATGATGAAGCGAGTTGAAAACCGCGTCGTGTGAGTCTTCCGGCAGCAGGTCCTTTAAGAGCGATTGGAATCCCGGGTCTGACTCGAAAAAATCGCCGCCCTCGATTCCTTTGAACTCCTGCAATGATGGCATGATGATTACCCCTTGCGCTCTTTGCGCCTTGATCTCTTTTGCGCGGCCTTTCTTCTTGCCGCCTCAACCGCCCACCCGGCCCACAACTTGAGCTGATCGATATCCTCGAGCACGTCCACCGGCACTTCGTAGTAGCTCATCGAACGCGACTCTTCCCCGTAGGGCTGAAACGGCTTCGCCCCAGCCGCTAGATAAGCTGGCCGGTGCTCATCGTCGACTTTGAAATAAAGTACATCGCCGCCGATCAAACCGAAGAACAGACCGTCTTGATAGAGCCCGACTCCGCCGAACATCCGTTTGGCGGCGATCGGACCGATGCACGAAAGCTGGTCCACAACGTATTCGAGATATTGTTCGTTGACCGGCATCGATAGTCCGGCTGGATTATATGGGGCTCGTTTGGGTCGAGCAAGCAGTGGTCGTCACCTCCGGGCGCGCCTTAATCGAAGCACCATTATCTCTTATTTCGAAGTCCGGAGCTGTGCGCCCGGTCACCAGGGTGCAGTACGGGGGGGGTGGGATCGTGGCGTAAGGGTGCGCGGCTGTCCCTCTGGGCGTAGGTTGATTAGACAGGCGCCAGTGCTGTCTCTATGAGGCGCGGCCAGTCTGATCAAGGTTAACGTCAGTTAAGCGCAAGCAAGGTTCTGCCTTGTAAGGAGGTCCCCATGCGCTACAGGCGAACCTGCTTTCCTTCCGGCCTAAGAAGCCGGAACTCCCGTTGGAACCGGCTGCATCAAAGCTCGCTGCGCAGGACGGTGTGTGTAGCGGTTGTCCTCAACCTCGTGATTTGGCCGTCGCCTAAGGTCATTCTTGGACCGCTCGACATTCCGTCGGAG
>DATIFP010000201.1:0-2564 GCA_035455165.1 Blastocatellia bacterium | reverse complement strand
ACACAGCTCCTGAGAAACTGGCCGAGCATTACCTCGAGAAGTTGCACGATGGAGAGGTCGATATCATCTCGACATTGGTGGGCACGAATGAATACATCCTCGAAGAAGAAAAAGGATGGCCAATTAAGAGGTGGCGCGTCGCAAATCGACTTGATAAGACGGACAAGGTCGAATTGATGTACTGGGTTGCTCGAGGCGGTGGATATGGCGATATCGAGGAGGAAGTTTACCTGGACATCGGACGGTCTGCCGGTGGGTGGGAGTTAACAGGGTTCAGCGCGGTTTATTGACCCCAGTTCGTCAGAGGGAGCAACGCCAAAACGAGCCCATAAGACCAATTTTAAAGTTCAAGGTGGGATCGCCAGAAGGAGAGAGATATATGATCTCAAAGTTCGAGAGGTTCCGTTTCCTGTTCCTTGCTTTTCTAATCGGACTCGCCTCAAGCGGCTCGCTTGCTCAGCAAGCCGCTCTACCCAAGGGCGTCGAGCGAGTCACCTCGGTCGAAGGCTTCACCGAATATCGACTCGCGAACGGTTTGCGAGTCCTGCTGTTTCCCGATCAGTCGAAACAGACCATCACCGTCAATGTCACTTATCTGGTCGGCTCGCGGCACGAGAACTACGGCGAGACCGGGATGGCCCATCTGCTCGAACATCTTATGTACAAGGGCTCGAAGAACCATCCCAACATCCCGCAAGAGCTGACCGAGCACGGCACTCGCCCGAACGGCTCGACTTTGTTCGATCGCACGAACTATTTCGAGACCTTCTCGGCAACCGACGCGAACCTCGACTGGGCAATCAAGATGGAAGCCGATCGCATGACCAATTCGTTTATCGCCAAAAAAGACCTGGACACCGAGATGACCGTCGTTCGAAACGAGTATGAAGCCGGCGAGAATCAACCGGCGCTTGCGGTGTTCAAGCGGGTCTTTGCAGTGGCGTTCGACTGGCACAACTATTCGAACCTGCCCATCGGCGCGCAAAGCGACATTGAGGGCGTCCCGATTGAGAGGCTTCAGGCTTTCTATCGCAAGTTCTATCAGCCCGATAACGCGGTGCTGCTGGTCTCGGGCAAATTCGATCCGGCGAAGACTCTTCAGCTCATCGCGGACAACTTCGGCGCGATTCCCCGGCCGTCGCGCACGCTCGATCCCATCTATACCATTGAGCCGACCCAGGACGGTGAGCGCGTAGTCACCTCTCGACGCGTGGGCGATACTCAATTCGTCGGCGTTGGATATCACGTTCCCGCGGGCTCGCATCCGGATTTCGCGGCCGTCAACATTCTGACTCAGATTCTGGCCGACACGCCGTCCGGCCGCTTGCACAAGGCGCTGGTAGAAACAAAAAAAGCATCATCGGTCGACAGTCTCAACATACCGCTGCACGATCCCGGGCTAATGGTCCTGTTTGCAGAAGTGCGCAAAGAACAATCGCTCGACGACGCGCGCAACACGATGATCCAGACCATTGAAGAGATCGCGACAAAGGCGCCGACTCAGGAAGAAGTCGATCGAGAGCGTACAGGGTTGTTGAAGGACATCGATCTGACCCTCAACTCGGCCGAGCGTGTTGGCCTCGAGTTGAGCGAATGGATGGCGCAAGGAGATTGGCGGCTTTTCTTTCTCCATCGAGACCGGCTGAAGAAGGTAACCCCCGCTGATGTCCAGCGTGTCGCCGCCGCTTACCTGAAGCCGGCCAATCGCACGGTCGGCCTGTTCATACCGACCGAGAAACCGGATCGCGCCGAAATTCCGCCGCCGCCCGATGTGGCGGCCCTGGTGAAAGACTACAAGGGTTCGGCGGTGCTCGCCGAAGGCGAAGCCTTTGATCCATCTCCTGAGAATATAGAATCGCGCACGGTGAGGGCGGATATCCCGGCCGGCATGAAGCTGGCGTTTCTTCCCAAGAAGACCCGCGGCAACGTCGTCGTTGCCGCGATGACTTTGCGATACGGCGATGAAAAGAGCTTGATGAATCGGGGAACGGCGGGGCAGCTTGCGGCCGAAATGCTGATGCGCGGGACATCCAGGCACACCCGCCAACAGATTCAAGATGAGTTCGACAAGTTGAAAGCTCGCGTGTCGACTTTCTCCGGTCCTAACAGCGTCGTCGTGTCTGTCGAGACGATCCGTGAAAACCTTCCGGCGGTGTTGCGCCTGGTCGCTGAGATCCTTCGCGAGCCGGCGTTCCCCGCCACTGAATTCGATCAGCTCAAACAGGAAGTCCTGGCAGGAATTGAACAGTCGCGCCGCGAGCCGCAAGCCGTCGCCGGCGTCGCGTTCAGCCGTCACTTGAACCCCTTTCCGAAAGGCGATGTTCGATACACCTCGACGCCCGACGAAGACATTGCCGAGGTGAACGAGGCGACGCTCGATGACCTCAAGAAGTTTTACGCTGACTTCTACGGCGCTTCGAACGGCGAGATGTCGGTGGTCGGGGACTTCGATGCGAAAGAAATTGAGAAACTCGCCAATGAATTGTTTGGCGCGTGGAAGAGCCCGCGGCCTTACAGCCGGATCGTGACGGCTTATCAAGACATCCCGCCGATCAATCAATCTT
>DATIFP010000200.1:0-50692 GCA_035455165.1 Blastocatellia bacterium | reverse complement strand
GAACGCCGTTAGCTCAATGAGCGCATCGTCGAGCGCAATTAGCTCTTTAGCGCGCTGCAGACCCAAAACCGCCGCATCGTTTAGCTCTACCTTCTGAGCGCCAGCACCTCGTTTTTCACACCTGTAGCGTCGGGCATGGTCGATGAGGACATGCCGCATTATCTGGGCAGCTACGCCGAAAAAGTGTGCCCGGTCTTTCCACTCTACGTTCTGCTGATTTACCAGCCGCAGATACGCTTCATTGATCAGCGCCGATGTCTGAAGAGTATGGCCGGATCGCTCCTTGGCCATGTAGCGTCTGGCCAGGCGACGCAACTCGGATGAGACCAGCGGAATAAGCTGGTCCAACGCTGCCTTATCGCCGTTGCTCCAGCTCAGCAAGAGCTTTGTTATCTGATCCGGTAGAGCGGCCATGTCTTACTGCCTGAGTGGTAAGCCCGAGGCGCGCAGATTATAGCTTCCGACTTAAGCCTTGGAAAGACTTTGAAACCGTGTGAGCCGTTTCGATCGAACTTCTCGCTTCATGCAGTGAGAAAGACACCTGTCGGCCTCAAGAGGAAACCATTTCACTAGATGCAGGAGAAACCAATGCGCAAGTCACTGTTGATCGCCCTGTTGATCTTCGTCGTCCTGTCCTTTGCGGTCCTCGCGGGAATCACTGACGTAACGCCAGTAACGACGACAATCAGGGACTATGTCGATGTAGGTGATCCATACCCACTTTCAACCAAACGGATCCCCATGCAGATCCAAAGCGACGGAAATGCAACCTACACGAACAGCAGTACATTGAGGTCAGTGATCATAAACGCCGGCGGCTGGGATTTCGATACCGGATTCACGTACATTAGGAGACCCACCAGGCGAGTGTATCTCGACTTCAGCCAGCCCATATCGAAGACAGGCCCCGGGGGGACCGATCCCGTTCCGCCATTCACGACGGCGTTTGTACGCCCATGGTTCAGCTCGAAGTGCTACTACAATGGCGTCGAAATGCTGGCCATGGGCGCTGGAGAGATAGTGACGTGCGGCCTGACGGGGAACTTTGCTAATCCGGCTGATGGTGTCGAATATCGAATCATCATGAATCCAGGGTGTCCGGCCTTCTCGGATGGTTGCCCCGAAACGAACGCTACGACGGTGACCTGTACGGGTGTGGACGGCAACGGGAACTGCAACATATGGACGATTGAACCAAGCGGGCCCTGTGTCACCGCCGACTGCTCGCTGAGAAAGAACGTAATCCGGCTGGCCAAGATTGCAACGGTTAAAGGGAAATCAGTTGCAACGAATCTGGGCGATTTTTACATGTCCTTCGCCATCGAAGTAACGAATCCTTGAGCAGGCTGGCGAGGTGCAGATTGGCGGAGCTTTATCGATGGTCTCGAGAATTGTAATCTTGATGACTCGAAACATTCTGAGTTGATTGGCGGTCAGCGACACGAATCCCTGACCAACTAGAAAATGTGAGTCAGAACAGATTCCGCGCTGGGGGTTAAGATATGAAGGTCTCTAAGAAGTGGAGCGCAGCAATCCGCTGGTTGCCCGTTTCAGTCACCAGCTTGATGATTCTCATACCGCAGCTCGCAGCTTTTGCAGAGTCGGGAACCTCGCGCATTACTGGGAGCCTTTCTGAATCGCGCTTCCAGCAGTCGGCCTTTTTGCTTCAGGACGGTAATGTCCTGATCTTCGGCGGATTGAATGGGCCACGGGAAGCTTTGACGGTTACGGAGCTATACGATCCGGCTACAGGTAGATGGAGTGCCAGCGGCGAGTTGCGGGTCGGCCGCCTTGGTTCGGCAGCTGCTATGCTGGCTGACGGCAGGGTCTTCGTTGTGGGCGGCTCGATGGAGGCACTACGCTTCGAAGGAAAGCCCAAGATTGCCGAGATTTACGACCCCGCGAGCGGTCAGTGGAAGAAATCGGGCAAAATGAAGAAGGGGCGCGTGATGGCGACAGCTACGCTTCTTGGCGACGGGCGTGTGCTTGTTGCCGGTGGGGACGAGTCGGAAGGGGGTACTTACCAGATCTATGACCCTAACAGCCAGAGCTTCACGGCTCGCGAGCCAATGCCGCTCAGATTGCACGGCCATTCTGCGACGCTGCTCGCGGACGGGCGGGTTCTTATTGCTGGAGGCGCGACCGGCAGCAACTTCTTCGACGAGAACGACGAGCCGCAAGCGAGGGCATTCCTCTTCGATCCAGTCTTTAACGCGTGGAGCGAAACCGGCCCAATGCGCGACCCACGAAGTAGGCACAAAGCAGTTCTACTGCCGCAAACAGGGGAGGTGCTGGTGATCGATGATAACCACGCTGAACTCTATGATCCAGGCACGGGTGCCTGGCGACGCACGGACGACCTGAGATCTACGCACCGCGGCGCATCGATCACCTTGCTCTTCGATGGCAGAGTGCTTGTGACTGGCGGAGTGGTGTCGGATGGCGCCGGGAATCCAAGAGTAGAGATTTTCTCACCTGCGACCGGTACGTGGGCTGAGGATGGATTACTACTCCAGACGCGGTTCCACCACACCGCGACGCGACTTCTCGACGGGAGTGTGCTCCTCGTCGGTGGCAAAGGCGCTCTTCAGCAGGGTTTCCCGCTTACCGCAAGCGCCGAAATCTATACTCGTTAATGGTCAACTAGACCTGCGCCAAACTAAAGGAGATGTAGGCGTGCCCAGAGTGTCGCAAAGAATGATTTCCGTTCATGTGTCCGTTCATGTAGACAAGGACCTGTGTTATACGTTATTTTCGTTTTCGCGAAGGGGCTTCAGTACAAGGGCGGTCGTTCGAAAAAAGAACCCGCCGCGCTCTCTTGGGAAAAGCTTGAGGTTCGGCTTTAACGGATGGCTGCAAACAACTGATGGCAAGGATATGGCGGCGTAGCTCAGGTGGTTAGAGCGTGGGATTCATAACCCCAAGGTCGTTGGTTCGAGTCCAACCGCCGCTACCAGCGTTTTGCTAACGGTGTGCGGAACCAATGCCTTCTTTCCATCAGGCGTGAACTTGACGCCCGTAGCCACATCGCCCCCGCTGTTGAAAGAGGCGACAACGCGATCACTGCCGATCTCAATCCCTCCACGGTGACCCTGACTGCCTCCAGCTTCCTCTCAGTTGAATCCGACAACTTTCCAATAGCGGTTGACATCGTCTCGAGTTGAACTTTCTGTAGATTTGCCAACTCTCCCATTGTCTTGGTGTGGTCTCCGTGATTCCTTTTGGAGCGGCGATTACCTCCACTGAAGCATATAGCGTGCAAGCGTGGAACCTCCAGCCTCTGCGAGTGACGTGTTCGTTTGAGTTTAATCTCTTCGCGATAGCTGCCTAGCTCAATCCTCGCTCCTTAATGGAGAGACACAAGTTCGGTGACCGCCTGCTAAAGATAGCGGATGGCCCACTGAATTAGCTTTTTCATTCTTTCTGTATAAGGGGGATAGAAAAAAGTCATCGCCCCAACTCTGGGTTGTTTCAGCACAGCTCGCTCGTGCGAGAAGGCACGAAAGCCGAAAAGACCATGCGCATTTCCGATTCCACTGTTGTTGATTCCTCCAAAGGGTAATTCGAGATTACCAAATTGAACCGCAACATCATTGATACAAACACCTCCGGAATGCGTGCGATTCAGGATTGTATTAACGGTGGTTGTGTTCGTGCTGAATATATACAGAGAAAGCGGTCTGGGTTTTTGATTCACGAAATGAAGTGCTTCTTCCAGATTTTGGTAGGGAACCACCGGCAAAATCGGACCAAAGATTTCTTCATTCAAAATTGATGAATCGAGGGATACATTCGATAAGATCGTAGGACTGAAATAGAGCCGGGATTCATCAAAATGACCTCCCATTTCTACGTTGGCGCCCCGATCGATAGAATCCTTCAGCAACTCTTGCAGACGATCGATGTGACGACGCGAAATGATCTTGCAATAATCGGGGTTTTCCGCAGCGCGGTCATACATTTTCCTCGAAGAATTCATCGCCAGCCCGATGAATTCTTTCTGCCGGCTTTCCGGTATCAATAAATAATCGGGGGCCACGCACGTTTGGCCTGCATTTAATAATTTTCCCCAAACGATTTTTTTTGCGGCATCCTTCAGATCATAAGTTTCATCCACAATCACCGGCGATTTTCCGCCCAATTCAAGAGTTACCGATGCAAGATTTCTTGCGGCCGCCTGCATCACAATTTTTCCAACAGCGGGACTTCCGGTGAAGAACACATGATGAAAAGGGAGATCCAGCAATTCTGTTGCAACGGTTTGATCACCCTGCACAACTGCAACCTCTTCTCTTGGAAACGTTTCCTCCATCAGAGTCTGAAGGAATTGCGAAGTGTAAGGGCTCACTTCTGACGGTTTCAGTATCACGCAGTTGCCCGCTGCAACTGCGGAAATCACAGGTCCGAGCGCGAGTAGAAGAGGATAATTCCAGGGAGACAGGATCAAACACATTCCTCTCGGTTCGTAACGGATGCTCGCCCGAGAGCCAAAAAATATGAGCGGATTATTGAGTCGTCGAGGCTGCGTCCATTGTCGCAAGTGCCGGCATGCGTGCTTAATTTCACTCGTAACCTGGTAAATCTCGCAGAGTCCTGTTTCTTGCGGCGCCTTTCTTAAGTCTTCATATAAAGCTTTTTCAATCTGGTTCTGCTTTGCGAGAATATTCCGTTGTAATCTACGGAGCTTTTCAATGCGTTGGGAGACACTTGTGGCTCGAACCTTTTCACAATTCTTTTTCTGCAGATCAAAAAGTTGAACGACGTGCTCAGACATTATGCAGTCGATTATACGCTGCAACCTCGCCGGACCCATCAAGTAATCCGGGCGGAGGGCCGCTCACCTGGTCCCGATGGCCTAAGGAAGGATGCTGTGACAGCGGTCACAGACTAACAATTGAGCTAGTTACCCACAGATAGGCCCAACAGTGAAGGCGAATCTCACGCGGCCTTTTTGATATGATCTTTTGTGCGCTGCCGGTATTTTAACAGGTTCAACACTCCTGTCTCTTCAGCATTCAGCGCATAGCTTCGTCTGGGCCGTGAGCCTGGCGCGTAGCTCATCAGCCTCTCGAGCGAACCGTCACAATAAGCTTCGATCACATCCGGATGTATGTAACACTTTCGGCACACCGAGGGCGTGTTGCCGAGGAACTCGGCGACCGTCGAGATTGCCTCCGTAATGTTCTTCTTTGCTTGGCGTACGGAATCCGCTGACCCGAGCTCCCTGAGCGTCGCGGCTGCCGCGACTGTGCCGGACCAGGTTCGAAAATCCTTTGCGCTGAATTCCTCGCTGGTTATCTCCCGGAGATAGTCGTTGACATCAGAGGAATCGATCGACTGGTATTCGCCGCTATCGTCTTTGTACTGAAACAGCTCGTAACCCGGGATCTCCTGGCACTGCCGGATAATTCTCGCCAACCGTTGGTCGTTGATGCCCACGCTGTGTTGTTTTCCGCTCTTACCCTTGAACTCGAAACGTACGTTCGAGCCGGCAACATTAACATGCCGATTGCGAAGTGTCGTGAGACCAAACGAGCCGTTCTCTCGCGCGTACTGGTCGTTACCCACCCTGATTCGGGCTTTGTCGAGGAGCTTGACGACAGTAGCAAGCACCTTGTCCCGTGGTAAACCGGGCAGCCGCAGATCGCGGCCGACGCGCCGGCGGATTTTGGAAAGCGATTCGCCAAAGGGCACCAGCCGGTTGTATTTGGACTCGTCGCGAATCTCGCGCCAGCGCTTGTGATAAAGATACTGTTTTCGACCTTTCGAATCGCGCCCGGTTGCTTGCAGGTGACCATTACTTCGCGGGCAAATCCAAACCGACGTCCACGCAGGCGGGATCACTAGCGCCTTGATGCGCCGGACTTCTTCCCGGTCCCGAATCGGCATTCCTTCCGGATCTATGAAAACAAAGCCTTGCCCCGCACGGCGACGAGTAATGCCCGGCCTCGCGTCAGTCACATAACGGAGACCGGCGACAGTGGCCGATTTGGTTGCCTGCTCGACGATATGTAGATTAGTGCTCAAGATCAAATTTCAATTAACGCTTCTTCGCCCTCGGCCCGACCGACGCGTTGGCGAAGGCATTGAGATCAAATAATCAAAGTCACCGTCATTAGCCTGAATCATAGCTGAGCTCCTTTTGATGTGTACTATCATCGATCACCGCTGTCCGACTCGGCCTATTTCGTACGGTGATAGACTCGACCATTCTGAGGCCCGCGAACGCCGGCACTAACGGTTGTTCATGCTCAAAGACCGCCTCGACAACGGGCACTCAGTGGAGCAACGTGCAAGCGCTGTGCTAGCCGACGGGATCGCGCAAGGGGCCACGGCTGACATAGGTATTTGATGAACTGTTTTACTTTGTGGCGCCTGTATCCCTCACCAATTGACCGGAGATTGAATGTGTATCGGTAGAAATCACGAACGTAACCCGGCGCCTGCGCGCTTCTTTTATCCAACGAGGTTCAAAATTCAGACGATAAGAGTCGCCGGTGATTTCAAGTGCGGCCGCTGATTCGGCGACATCCTAGTATTTCGCCGATACGGCAGGAGATCGACGGACGCCGAGCACCGCCCTTTCGTGGTTGGTTCATCACGCGCGGGGCAAGGCAATGTGTTGAACAGGTTTGTTCGTATTTCCGCGAGTTGCTTCCTTCTGTTACTGTCATATCAGGGAAGCAACGTCCGGATCTTCCTCCAGGTATTGAGAATGAAATTTGATCTCCCAAAGTCGCAGGCGAAAAGTTTGCTTCGACTAAGTAAGGACAAACCCCTCAGCATAGTCCTAGGCGCCGGTGGCGTGCGCGGGATCGCTCATGTCGGCCTGTTGGAATCCTTGATTGAACGCGAGTTTCGGATTGCCGAAATGATCGGGACCAGCGTCGGTGCCATCATCATCTCCTTTTACGCGGCTGTCGGATTGAGCCTCTCCGAGATGCGGGAATTGGGTTTGAATTTGACCTCGCGCCACCTGCTGGCATGGGCGTGGCTGCGACGCGCGCCAAAATCGGTTCAGATACGATTCGAGAACCGTGCGGGAATCATCCCCACGTCACTTCGTCGTCTGGCGGATACGTCAGGACGCCGATTACATCATGGAGTCGAGCGTATCGGGTTACTCTGTTATGACCGGAGTACTCGCTCGGAAATTGTGTTTACCAATATCCAGGAGCAATTCCCGCTGGAGGACGCGACCCGCGGGGCGGCGGCAATCCCCGGACTCTTTCCGCCTCGCCAATGTGTGATTGAGGGGCGCAGGTTGCGCCTCGTTGACGGCGGCGTCACCAACTGCCTGCCGGTTGAAAAACTGTTTGAGCCGCCGTTCACGCCGGAGCAGATCCTTGTAGTGGATATTTCCAATCATGGCTGGCAAAGAGAAGAGACCAAGCGCAAGGTGGAAGCCTTAGAGGCGAGACACACAGAGGTCCCGATCGTCGTCGTCTCACCGGACACGATCGGCAAGGGCACAGTGATATACCACCGCAGAGACCTGCAGGGGTTGATTGAGGCAGGGAGAAGAGCAATTCTGGAAGTGCTTCCAGAATGAAGATGGACGTAAAGCCACCATTGTTTGCCCCAAAATCCTCCCCTTCTCGCACGCGACGCTCTCGGTTAGCGTAAGAGGCGCTCACGCCGGCGGCTTCGGGCAGAGTTCACGTCGATGAGTTTGCTTCCGACCTCGATACCACGCGTTACAGAAGTCCAGCAGTTCTACGATAACCCGCTGCGCTTCCTGGCGGCAGCTCGGGCCAGCCTCGGTGACATATTTGTGATTCGCGATGGCGGCCCGATTTTCTCTCGGGCGATGGACTGCTCCGGTGCGGTCGCCGTGTTCGGTCCGGCGCACCACCGCACAGTGCTAAGCGATATCGATTTGTTCGGCATGCCAGTATCCGCCGCCGAGCATCTTTCGTTACCAAGTAGCCTAGTTAACCTAAACCGCGGCCTGCATAGCATGCAGGGCGAGCAGCACGCCGAGCACCAGCATGTGCTTATGCGCGTGCTCGGCGAGCGCAGCTTCGAAGACCAGCACGCGGCCGTGAGCGCTGGACTTGAGACGTTTGCCCAAGGCTGGCAATCCGGACAGAAGATCGGTCTCCTCGGCGAAATGAGGCAGCTCGCACTTCAGGCGTCCACTCGGTTGCTGTGTGGCGATCAGTATATGGAAAGTTCCCAGCTTGCGTTGCTACTTCAGACATACTTCCATTGCCGGCGCGAGGCGACGTCGCCGGTCAGTTCGACGACCGAAACTTTGCGGGAAGATCTCATCACGCTCGGCACAGTATTGGACGACGCACTGCGGCAGTACATTCGCTGGTGTCGCCAGAAGGCCCCCGCTTCATTGGACGGCATACTCACCGGACTCGCCAACCTCGAGCTTTCGCCTGGAAAGCAACTCTCTGAGGATCAGATGGTCGCTCACAGCAATGTGCTGTTTATTTCAAGCACGGAACCTGTTGCCGTCTCGCTGACGTGGATCTTGCTCATACTTTCCCAGTTGCCGCATCTGCGGCGCGCGCTGCGGCTGGAACTGGATGGAGGGACGCCCACTGACGCTGTACCGCACCCGTCCGAGCTGGCGCGGTTGACGCTGCTTGATTCGGTCGTCAATGAAAGCCTGCGCCTCTTCCCGGCCAATGCGTTGATGGTGCGGG
The DNA here is from genome assembly GCA_035455165.1 of Blastocatellia bacterium. GTDB lineage: Bacteria > Acidobacteriota > Blastocatellia > UBA7656 > UBA7656 > Onstottus_A. Next base: position 42,032 of record DATIFP010000200.1, on the reverse strand, counting down.
TCACGACGCGGCCCACATCCCTCGATGGCGTGCGGCTACCGGAACGTTGCGAGCTGGTTCTGTGTCCTTTTCTTGCGCATCGAGATGCTGAGCGGTTTACGCGTCCGACCGAGTTCTTGCCATCGCGTTGGAGCGGGACAAAGCCATCAGCGTTCGAATATTTCCCGTTTGGCGCCGGCGGCCACGCTTGCGTTGGGCGCCATCTCGCAATGTACCTGATCAAAGCAGCGCTTGCCTTATTAATACCACGCTATGAGCTTGTTCTCGCCGGCGACCAGGAGATCGACTGGCGAATCCATATCCAGCTCATGCCGAGAAACGATCCGATTATGACCGTCCGCGCGCCGGGCGTTTCAACCTCAAGAGCAGGGAAGCTGCTCGGGCCAGTGGCCGATCTAATCAGTTTGGACGCTTGCGGGCTTTGACATTCGACTCGCTGTATTATCTAATGCGCCTAGCGTTTGTCCGTCATCGTGTCCATGTTGTAGTTCCGAACGGGTCTATACCCGACTCGGCTAACCAAGGGGGAAACATGCCAACACCAAAGAAGAAAGCTGCATCGAAGAAGAGCGCAACAAGTAAAGTCCCAGCGATTGCTATCGAAGGGGCCATCCCGAAGCTCACGCTTAACCTGCCCCTCGATAACGAAAGGATAGCCCAAATCCAGCGTTGCATCGCCAAAGGTAGACTGTCCATCTCGGTCAGCCGTGTGGATCTTACAAGAGGGCGGCTTGATGACCCTTATAAATACGACTAGGCCAGCCCGATAGTCTTAAAGCTTACCGCCTGACCTGTAATGGTTCTTGAGCGGGTCAAGGCCTTACCTCACGGTATCTCTCCAGCTTCCTCGCCGCCATACACGTGGCGGAGGTGGGGTTATTGTCCATGCGGGGTTTGCATGAAATATCTGAACACGCCAGCCGGCACGACCTCCATCGGACTCGCATACGGTCCGGTCACTTCTGAGTTCATTAATGCGAATCCGGGGTTGGTTGATTACGTAGAGATTCCCTTCGAGCAGTTGCGTCACTCTCCGAACTCGGCTTCGATTCAGGAGGCGATCCCGGTCATCTTGCATTGTGCGAGCATGTCTATCGCGGGTTCTGTGCCGCCCACTGATCGCACGTTGGAGGCAGTTGAGCGTGAAACAGAGCGCACCCGGACGCCGTGGATCGGCGAGCACCTGGCCTTTATCTTGGCCGATGCGCTGAACGTGGACTCGGATACCGCGGGACCGCCGACTGCGCTGACCTACACAGTGTGTCCTCAGATGAGTGAGGAGACGGTTCAGCGAGTCGCGGAGAATCTGGCTTCGCTCGAGCCGCGGCTGAGCGCGCCTCTGATCCTGGAAAACTCACCACAGTATTTTGTAGTACCTGGCAGCACGATGCCGATGGTGGACTTCATCACGGCGGTCCTGTCCTGCTGCGGTGTCGGACTGCTACTCGATCTGAGTCACTTCTTGATCACGATGCTAAACACCGGAGCCGACGCGGCCAACGAGATTTGCCGATTGCCCCTCGAGCGTGTAGTCGAGATTCACATGTCTGGTCTGAACGTCCAGTCGGGCGTCGTGTGGGACGATCATTCCACGCCGGCCCCGGCGGCGGTATTCGGGTTGTTCGAGCAAGTGCTCGAGCGCGTCCGCCCGCGTGCGGTGACACTGGAGTACAACTGGTCACCGACCTTTCCGCAAGAGATCCTGAAGGCCCACGTTGATCGTGTGCGTCAAACGCTGGAGCGCGTATGAACGCTGGCCGGGTTCACGCAGTTATCGCGGCAGGCCTCGAGAATCCGCAGCTGCTTGCGCGCTGGCGGCAAGAGCCAGAACTGTTGCGCAGTTGCGGCGTGGATCCGGACGAATTCGACCTCGACGCTCTGTGGAAGTTCGCCGGCCTGACGGGCAAAGTCCGCCATAACGGGTTACGGGCGGACCTGCCGCTGACCTTCAGGCTTCTGAATGTGGCTGGGCTGGAGATCGAAGTCTTCGCCTCCTACGCTTCTCTTCGCGCATCCGAAGACGGACGCTTCGCTGACACCACTGAAGGAAGAACGCAGGACCTGCTGACATTCCTGGAGAATTGGCTCGATTTGGACAGAGATGATCACGCGCTCCTCTGGGACCTGATTCGCCACGAGCTCGCGCTGACACAACTCAGCAGACTGGCTCCAACGGTGAGTGTCATACAAGCCGGCCAGTCCCCGCCCCAAAGTGTCCCGCGCGGAGAAAGTGTGCCGCGGGTATGCGGTCAGGTTGTCTCGCTTGAGATGCGCTGCGACCCGCGGATTGTCGGAGCGATGCTGCAAGAGAAATCTCCGCGGCTGGATGAGGTGCCGCTTGGGAAATTCCACTTCTGCTACTGGCGCAGGGACGCAGCTCCCGAGATACACATTCTTGCGTTGGACGAGCTGGGGTTTTACCTGATCAGGCTCGCGGACGGAAAGCGCTCGACTGCGGACCTGAGCCGCCTCATGGGCGGGAGCCGAAAGCCGGCAAGAGGATTTCTGAAAGCAGTGGGCGAACTCGCGGCGGTTGGGATCCTCGGGTTAGACGCAACGTCGGAACGTGCCTTATGAAGGTGTTGCTGGTCGATAATTTGGTTATGCCCGAGGAAGGTTCATTAGCCCTCCTCGATGTTCATCCTCATCTCGGGTTGCTCTCGCTCGCCGCGGTTGCCGAGGCCGACGGGCATACGCTGCAGATTTATGACCCGAAGCGGCTCATCAAATCGGGCAGGCTGCCGTACGACTCGACGCTCTATGAACGTGCCGCATTCGATATATTGTCTGAGCGTCCAGATACCGTAGGATTCACGGCCCTGGGCTGCAGTTTTCTCTTTGCGCTGAATGTTGCTGCATTGATCAAAGACCGCGAGCCTGATTTGCCCATTCTACTCGGCGGCCCGCATGCAACGATGTTGCACCGACAGATTCTGGCGCGCTTTACACAATTCGACATCATCGTGCGATATGAAGCGGACGAAATCTTTCCCGCCGTTCTCGCGAACCTGGATCAGCGGAGCTTCCACGATATTTCAGGCCTGAGCTGGCGAGGCTCAACTGTGCGTGGACCGCATTTCAACCCGGGCAAGCCTTTGGTGCACGACCTTGATCGACTGCCGATCGCCAGCTATCACCACTATCCGGTATCAGACCTTGGCTTGGATTTGCTGCGTATCGAGGCCGGCCGCGGGTGCCCATTCATGTGCACGTTCTGTTCGACGGCGAGCTTTTTTCAGCGCAGCTTCCGGTTGAAGTCGGCTGCCCGCCTTGTGACTGAACTTGATCGGCTACACGCGAGCTATGGATTTTCTGACTTCAAACTCGACCACGACCTTTTCACTGTCAATCGCCGAAAGGTTCTCGAGTTTTGTGAGGCCGTGAGAGGCCGTCCTTATCGATGGCGTGCCTCGGCGCGGATTGACTGCGTGGACGAGGAACTGTTGAACCGAATGGCCGAGGCCGGCTGTGTCGGCCTTTACTTCGGCATCGAGACGGGATCGGCGCGAATGCAGCAAGTAGCCAAGAAACGCCTCGATCTTGAGCTAGTTGAACCGACGTTAGCGGTGGCCGAACATCTCGGAATCTCGACGACCGCGTCCTTCATCACAGGCTACCCGGAGGAGCTCGAGGAGGATCAGGCCGACACGCTGGACTTGTTGGGTCGCTGCTTCAGTCCATCCTGCCTGCCGCAACTCCACATGCTGGCACCCGAGCCCGGCACGCCGATCTTCGAGCAGCTAGGCAACAAACTCGAGTACGATGGGTATGCAGGACCCTATAACGCGGGCCTGGTCGGATCTGACGACGAGCATCTGGTGACCGAGCACCGTGACATCTTCTCAACCTACCACTATTATCCGGCGGCAATGCCGCGCTCGCACTACACGTTCGCGGTAGAAACGATCGACGTGCTTCGGCGTGTTGGACCGCTTATCCTGAAATACGCGCTCCGGGCCTATGGCGGACAACTCAGCAAGCTGGTCTTCGCACTCCGGCATTGGGCCGAAAGCAATGGCAGTTGCGGCCGGCCGGACGCTGATCTGGTCGAAAGCTACATAACCGCTACCTTCGGGCGCCGGCACCACCTGACATCACTCTTACGCTACGCGCTGGCGGCTCATGGAACGCTCGGTGACGAAATAGACCTGGAGGAGCGCACGCTCGCCGAGCGGCGGTTCGCGAACTTTGATCCTCACCGGCGCTATCAGCTGGATTCGCGCGTCCGCGTGCTGTCCGACATGCACGACTGCAAGCTTCTGATTGAGCGGATCGCCAATGATCCAGATGGTTCGCGTCTGCTGGACGAACCGGAGACCGGAGAACGCAGCGTGTATCTGATCAGCGGCTCCGGGGGTATGGCAACAGCCTATCAGATCGACGCCGGCTTGGAAGTGATGCTGGGTCTCTTCGCGCAGCCACGCAGTTGTAGCGAGGTCGCTGAGCTCGTTTACCAGATCACCGGCGCGCGAATCGACGCCAGCTACTTTGCGCCGCTCGTTGATTTCGGGATACTCGTCGCCAGCCCACACGCTATTGCCACACAAGCCAAGGCTGCGGCTCCCGGGCCCGGCTTCATCGGAACATCGGCGAGGACGCCCCTTTCTTAGACAAGGCAGAAGCGCCGCATCATCTGACAGGATGCCAATGACACCTGACCAATGGGAGGTATTCGACCTGGTCGAAGCCTTCCAGCTTTCTCACGCCGTGGCAATCTTGCACGAGTTGGAAGTATTCGCGGCGCTCAAGAAGCCGGCCACTCCGGATGAATTGGTCGCCAGGTACAGGCTGGACGCCGGCCTGTTGCGCGGGGTGCTGGAGTACGTGGCCGCCCGGACCGATCTGCTGCGGAAGTCCGGAGAGCGGTTTGTCGCGACCGGTCGCTACTCGGGTCACTCGCAGTTCCTGCTGGACCTGTACGTCGGTGCATACGGCGGCAATGCTGCGCAGCTTGCCAAGCTGCTGCGCGATCCGTCGGCCGCGCCAAAAGCTGTCGACCGAATTCGCTATGCCCGCGCTTTCGATTCGATTGATGGTTTAACGCTCGAGGTCATGCCTGAGCTCATTCGGCGGCTCGAGCTTAACCACGTGCTCGATCTGGGTTGCGGGAACGCGGCGCTATTAGTCGACTTAGCCGGCCGAGACTCTCAGTTCGTGGGCTGGGGGATCGATCTGAATCGCGCGATGTGCCGAGTTGCGCGAACCAGGATTCGCGCTGCTCGTCTCGGCAAACGCGTCCAGGTGCTAGAGGGCGATTGCAGAAATCTCGCCTCAGTACTTCCGAAAAAGGTGACGGATTTAGTCGGCGCGGTAACCGCTTGCAACTTCGCAAATGAAATGTTTACTGAAGGCCACGGGCGCGCCATCGCCTGGCTGCGCGGCATACGCAAGATCCTCCCGGGCCGGCCCCTTCTGATTGCCGACTACTACGGGCGCCTGGGAAGCAAGAAAGGGCGGCAGCGCTCGCGGAAGACGCTCCTCCACGACTATGTACAGTTGATCTCCGGCCAGGGCGTCCCTCCGGCCAGCGCCGCCCAGTGGCGCTCAATTTACTCGAGAGCGAAATGCCGGCTTGTCCACATCATCGAAGACAAGAGTACGACACGGTTCATTCATATTGTGCGATTGTAATGTTATGCCAAGCCACTGACAACGCAGAATCCGAACGGCACGTAGTTCCGATGCCGTTCTCATTTGAGCCGGTGTTCAGCTACAATCCATCCGTGCTGCTTTGACCCGGCGATTGACACACTCTCTTTCGAAGACGGGCGCGATTCAAAATTGGAAGCTAGGAGCCAAAAACTGATCGTCGGAATGACCGGAGCCACCGGCGCGATATTCGGAGTGCGGCTCTTGCAGATGCTGCGGGGCTCAGGCGTCGAAACCCATCTGGTGATGAGCAAGTGGGGAAGCCGGACGCTGCTTCACGAGACGCCCTACAGCGTCGAGGAAGTCCAGCAGCTGGCGACTTCGGTTTATCACGGCAACGATCAGGGCGCTCCAATATCCAGCGGTTCGTTTTTGACTCGAGGAATGGTTGTGGCCCCGTGCAGCATGCGAACGCTCGCCGCAATAGCCGGCGGCCAGAGCGAGAACCTGATCCATCGCGCAGCCGATGTTGTGCTAAAGGAGCGGCGCAAGCTTGTGTTAGTGGTTCGCGAAGCGCCGCTCAACGACATTCATCTCGAAAACATGCTGAAACTCTCGCGTATGGGTGTGGTGATCTTTCCACCAGTTCCGGCCTTCTACAATCAGGCCAGAACAATAGAGGAAATCGTCGATCACATCGTAATCCGAATACTCGATCAATTTGAGATTCACCTTGGCGACGCGCGCCGCTGGGACGGCGTTTTGCTTCCCGGCCGAAAATTCGGAGAATGAGCGGGTCTCAGATTTAGCCGCGACCGTACACGATATGAAAAGGAGGTTGTATGGCAGGACAGATGGTTGAATTCTCGAGCAACGGCGGGAGCGCGAGCGGCTATCTTGCAACGCCGGCAGCCGGCAGGGGCCCCGGCGTAATTGTCATTCAGGAATGGTGGGGCCTTGTCCCGCATATCAAGGACGTGTGCGATCGCTTCGCAGCCGAAGGCTACACCGCGCTCGCACCGGACCTTTACCACGGCGAATCGACCAGGTCGCCCGATGAAGCTGGAAAGTTGATGATGGCTTTGCGCATCGATGAAGCGGAGAAGGACCTGCGTGGAGCTATTCGATACCTGCTGAATCATGCGGCGACTTCAAGCAGCAACGTCGGCACGGTTGGGTTCTGTATGGGCGGAGCTCTCTCTCTGTACGCGGCCAGTAAGAACGCCCAGGTGGCTGCGTGTGTGGTGTTTTACGGGATTCATCCAAATGTTAAGCCGGACCTTGCGAAGCTTCAGGCGCCGGTGCTGGGGATCTATGCCGAGCGTGACGCCTTTGTAACCCCTGCCGTCGTCCATGAGCTGGAGGCGAAGTTGAGGGAACACGGCAAATCGGCCGAGATGCACATTTATCCCGGGCGCGATCATGGATTCTTCAACGATACCCGTCCAGAGGTATACGACGAAGCTGATGCGAAAGACGCGTGGCATCGGGTGCTGAAGTTCTTCCGCGAACACCTGAAGTGAGCCTGGCTCCTCAGTTTCCTCGTCGAACCGGAATCACCCACTGCCAACGGCCCGTGAGTGAGCAAGCCCGGGTGGAATTTCAGAGGAATTGGTGGTAGCCGGGTCGTACCGGAATTGAGGCTCGAGGGTACGCCTGGATTGTAGACGGTGTTGGTCTTGGCGCCCTGCTGCGTGACTTCGATGGCGACCTGTGCCGGGAACGCTGCAACCCCTCTGTGTCAATTCATACACCCGTGCCGAACCTTTTTTCTTGACACAGTCTATGATCTGTAATACACTTCTGCCCCTCTAGCGTTCCTGAAATTTTCGCACTTCGAATTGTCTCTTTGCCTTAGCCGGTGTCTTGCAGTTGGTCACACGCCACAGGGATGGTGGCGATGTGCTCCTGGCTGTCGGCGTTCATAGGCCATCCTCTCTTAACGATTAACCTCGCCTTCTAATGAGGCGCGGTTCCTCACAGTGTCCATCGGCAACCTATAACTCCCCGGATATACGTGTGTCCGGGCGACAACTGAAGACAAAAATGCGGTGGTTCACTGATTGGGCCAGACTCCCCCGGATATTCGTGTGTCCGGGCTACAAATGAAGACAAAGAACGCGGTGGTTCACTGATTGGACCAGACTCCCCCGGGTATATGTGTGTCCGGGCAACGCATAAAAGGAGGGACACGAGCGAATATAACACGCCATCCAGGAACTCATAGAGAACAACGGATCACGAGGTATCCGCATAGCGGATCACGAGGAAGCACGACAGACATATGAAGATTCTCAGACAACCTCCCGGTTGAAGGGATGAAAGGAGATGGTATGTCCAAGAAGAAGGAGAAAGAAAAGAAGGGGAAAGAAAAGAAGGAGAAGAGGGTTTCCGAGATCACCAGAAGGACGATGTTGAAAATCAGCGCCGCGGCGGGAGCCGGTACCGTCCTCGCCCCGATGGTTTTGACATCCAGGAAATCGACTGTTTACGCCCAGGGCACAGTGCCGGAGCCAACGCCACCCTTGTGCAACCAAACCGGACCGGCGCCCGTAAGTCCGGCCACAACGCCGTTCGCGGATATGATGCCGGTTCCAAATGCGGCCGTACCGAAGAACCTGAATCCTGCGCCGACAAAAGAGGCTAACGTCGCCAACGGCGAGGCGCCGCGGGCCGATCATCAGCGCTGGGAGGAATTCCTGCCTGAGGTTAACTACCGCCTCGAGGCGAGGGCTACTGAGTTTCAATTCCACTCTGACCTGCTTCCGTCCTATATCTGGGCGTTCAACGGCAAGTACCCGGCCGAGACCGTTCTCAACAACTATGGCGAGTCTTCGCTGGTTCGATTCAAGAACAGCCTGCCCGATCCAACTACGAGCTTTGGCACGCCTGCGCTTACGATTCACTTGCACAACGGGCACACAGCGTCTGAAAGCGATGGCTTCGCCCAAGACTTCGAAGGTTTCGATACGGGATTCTTCAAAGACAATCATTACGCCAACCGCTACGCCGGCATTGATGCCTTTGGAGGACTTGGCGATCCGCGGGAAGCCATGCATACGTTCTGGTTTCACGACCACCACGCGGCTGAGACTGCCAACAACAACTACCTGGGCTTGAACGGGATGTATATCGTGTACGACGCGACCGATCCCGGACACGAGTTCGATACTCCCGGATCACTTCGACTTCCGGGAATCTATGGCAAAACGGACATCCCGCTGATACTCAGCGAGAAGAGGTTTTGCTCGACTCCATCCAACGGCCGCAACGAGCTGTTCCAGGTAGTGGGTGCAGGGGCGCCGGCCGGAGACAAATGGACTGTCAACGGCAGAATCCAGCCGAAGATGCACGTCAGACGGCGCAAATACCGCTTCAGAATTCTCAACACTGGGCCGGTGAAGACCTTCAATCTGAAGCTGATTGGACCCGATGGCGTACAGAAACCGATGACCATCGTGGCAGTTGACGCCAATTTCCTCCGCCAGCCCACCGATATCAGCGCCACCAGCACTCCGAGTACTCTCGACGTATTCGTGGCGATGCGGTTTGATGTGGTCATTGACTTCAGCCAGTTCCCGGTCGGGTCGTCCGTCTATTTGAGGGAGAACCAGGCGCAGAATGTCACCGCCGGCGGCCCCGCCCTACCCGATCCTGCGCCGGGATTGCCGATGGTCAACGTCCTGATGCGGTTTGATGTGATTGGAGACGCAGTTATTCCTGATACGCCGCCGATTCCGAACACGCTGTGTGACTTGCCACCCATTCCGGCTGCCCAGAACAGCTTCACATGGGCCTTCCAGCTTCTTGCCGGACAACCCAATCCATTCCGCATCAACGGCCTCCCGTTCGATCCAAATCGGGTGGACCATGCGGTGCTGAAGGGTAGTTCGGAGGAGTGGCATCTGAGGAACGATACTCTGCCCGGTGCCTGGGTCCATCCCGTACACATTCACTTCGAAGAGGGTCGCATCCTCGAACGAACTCGGAGGATCAACGTTGGGCTTCCAACCGAGACGACGATCAACGTCCCGCTTACTCCGTACGAGGATTCCGCCAACTCGCGCAGGGATGTGTACCCGCTGCCCGCCCAGGAGGCGGTCAGGATCAGACTCGCCTTCAGAGATTTTGTCGGGAGATATCTGATCCACTGCCACAACATGAATCATGAGGATGCCTTCATGATGGTGCGTTGGGACATCGTCGAGACCGTGGCTCAACTGCAGGAGACCAGGCGCGAGATCGCCGAAAGGCGCAGAGCCCTGGGTGCACCGCCGCTGTATAGAGAGGAGGTGGGCTGATGAAGAGAAGGGCGCTTTTTACCGGATTCGCAACCGACAAGGGGCCCCATGAACCACACGTGGCGTCGCCAGGTGCGGCACTCTTCACGAATGCTCTGGTCCGCACCCACGAAAACAAACAGGTCCGGTTCTACGACGACTTGATCAAGGGCAGGCAAGTAGTGATCAACCTGATGTACGCCACTTGCGAGGGCCTGTGTCCTCAGGTTACCTCCAATCTGGTCAAGGTGCATCAGGCCCTGAAAGATCGGATGGGCAAAGACCTGTTCATGTATTCGATCACCGTGAAACCGGAAGAAGACGACCCAGCGGCGCTCAAGGAGTATGCGGAGATGCATCGCGCATTGCTCCCGGGGTGGACCTTCCTCACCGGCGAACCCTACGACATCGAGACCATCCGCTACAGGCTCTTCAGGATGGACCACATCGCGATTGATCTGGACCTCAATGCGCATACATCGTGGCTCCGTATCATCAACGATGGGACCAACCGCTGGCTTCATGTCAGTCCACTGGCGAGCCTGTATACGGTGGTACAGCATATCTCCTGGGCCAATGCTCCGATGTCGTTTCAGGAGAGGCTGGAGGCAAACAAGAAACTCCAGAAGCAGATAAACGAGCAGGTTAAGCAGTACGGCTACCGTCGTTCAGTTTAGTCCGTAACCAGTCCAGGAGGGGGTTATTGAGGTGAGTGAGAAGGACCGCAACGCGGTACCGACTAAGAATAGGAGCCGCCTGATGGTGGCTTCTATTCTTAGCCAATTTCCACTGACGGAGGGCACATGAATCGACGGGTGTTGTTTTGCTCACTGATTGCTGTTTATCTGATGGCTAGCGGAACGGCGTTCGGCCAGAAGGGCTGCGATTTCAATATTGTTGGAACCTGGAAAGCTTCGATCCCAGGCGAGACTGACCCTATCGTCTATCGGTTCACGGCAGAGGGCACGGTGGTCGCCCTCCGCGCCGCGACCGATCAGGCTCCTCAGCGAGGGATCGCGAACGCCACGTATACGCTGGACAACTTCAAGGCGCCAAAGAAACTGTCGTTTACAAGCCAGACCGGTGGGGCCGGGCTCGAGCTAGGCACAGTCTCGCTGGATGTCAGCTCGTATGACGACACATCATTCACTGTCGCTAAACCCGGATCTGCGGCGATCCGATTGGTCAGATTGGATCCCAATCGGTACTTCGTCGTCCTGGCTGGGCGCACCGGAGTCTTCTACGATCGAAGCGGGCCTACGTTCCCGATGCTCATCAAAGTGGACGGGCAGCAGACTCGAATCGACGCTTTGGGCATTTACTCAGCCGGCGGCAAGTGGGCGTTTGGCCCGGTTCCGGTGGAGACTTATAAGGAGTTTCTGAAGGAACCTCGCAGCGCTTCGGACGTGATGCTCCGACTCGAAATCACCGCGGCCCAATATGAACGAGGTCTGAAGATCATGCAGACCTGGGAGAAACGCGTTCGGCAGGGTGACCTATTGTACTCGGATCTCGCTCTGGACAACATTCTACTCGTGAAGCAGGTTACCGAGAGTCTCAATCAATGCAGCGAGAGGATCAAGTTGTACAAGCTGGACTGGATGCTGAACGATCGCATCACTCGAGACAACAGACCGTCGAACGCTCCTTTTGAATATTTCAAGGAGCTGAGGCGGCTCAACGAGTCCCTGCACGTGCGGGATGAGCAGTTTTACGAGAATAGAGTTACAAGGCATCCGGCCGGCTAGGGAAAGCGACTTACACCCGATTTGATGGTACTGCGTGAATCACCGGTACCAAAAGGAACATAACTCTTAACGTTGAGGAGGAACCAGCATGATCGAATCTACTACCAGCGTTGTTGCCAGCGGTTCTTCAGGAGCGGCCTGTGGTACAACCGGGCCTTACTTTTGTAGCACCCATACCGACTTAGTGTTGTTCTTCGAGAAGGGCAAGACCTTCTCCAATTGCCCGATCAGTAAGAGCAGAAAGGGGCACTCTACAACGTGGTCCATGATGAACGATACTCAGGCTAAGCCCATATCGACGGTTGACTCGCTTTCTTCGACGGCATTGTGAAGGGGAAGGCTCGGGTCGGGGATAGAGAGGAATAACTATCTATCCCCACCGTTTTCTAACGGCAGGCCTGCCAAGCCACTCGTTGACATCTCTCGGTGCCTGTAAGAGGAACGACGGCGAAGAGGACGATTGGCTGCGAAACTGCAAAAGAGGTCTTCGCATCACCCATGACCGCTGCATCGGGTCGACTCCCAAGGCTTGAAGGAGCTTGAAGGGGTCCCTGAGCGGACGGTCGTTTGTGTTTGCTCCAACGGATTAGAACTAAACGCGCGAAAAAGCCGGTTGCCGGCGATCTCGAGCAGGAGAGAGGAGTCTTGCGATGAAACCTCCCGTCTTTCTCTTTTTGCTTATCCTCATCTCCGTGGCATTAGGGCCGGCGGCGGTCAGCCAAACGAACAGATCGGGACTTGCGCCCGATGCGAAGAGGGCCTGCGCGTTCGACATTGTTGGGCTGTGGAGATCGGATGAAACTACTCAGGCGAATCCCATCTTTTTCAACTTTTCGCCTGAAGGGTGGGTTAGCTTGTTAAAATACGCCGCTGATACCCTGCCTCAGGATCTCGAGATACTAACCACAGTGAACTATAAGCTCGACAAGCCTGCCGCGCCCAAACAAATCGAATTCGTGACATCGCGCGGCAATGACGCCTTCCCGCCGGGCATCACCTTTATGGACGTAATCGAATATAGTGACGATAGCTTCACCACGCAGGTTCCGGCATCGGGGCAACAGACTCGATGGGTCAGAGAACGCACCCATCGGTATTTCCTCACCCTAGCCGCGCGCCGTGGAACGCTGCCGCAGGGCGGGCCCGCATTTGCGATGTTGACTGTACTGGACGGGCGCCAGCCTCCCAACGTCGAAGCCCTTGGCATTGAAGTTACCAACGACGCCGCCGGCGTCCCCGTTCCTGTTTTTGCGACCATCCCCGCCGAGGTCTACGAACGAGTAGCACAGGAAACCGACGATAAGAAGAGTCGCAAGGACAAAAAGAGCACGGAGGATGAGACTGTAATGATGCGCCTCGAACTTACCGCGGCAGAGTTTGAAAAGACCAACAAGGTGTTCGGAGTATGGAGCAAGCGCGTGAAAACTCAATCCCTCCCCAACACCGATCCTTATGTCAATGGACTTGAGTTCTTTAGAAAGATCATCGAACCTCTCGACAAATGCGGTGATAAGGTCAAACTCGACAAGCTGGACAGCCTGGTGACCAAGGATGATCTTCACCACCGACCGATCGATTTCATAAGAGTAATGAGGAAAAGGAACGAGGATCTGCACGTGAAGGACTCGTTTTTTCCGTGGGGCTGGCGGCCGATGCTGCAATTGTCCGGGCAATGAATCGATTTCGGTATAGCTCTCGTGCGAGAGATTACCGACCCTCATCGCCTCTGAGGTTAAGGAGCCCTAGACTCGATGAGAACAATTGCCCGGATACAGAACACCGAATGGCGAATGTTCGGGGCCCTGCGATCAACGCATCTATTGACGGCTTGACTTTAACAATCGGCATAGTCATTGCAGCGATACCGAACGCACGCCGGTGGACTCTTGTAAAATACCATCCTCTCTCGAAAGCGGAGTAAATAACACAAGAACAACTCTGCAGTTCAGGAAAAAGGGGGGTGCGCCATGGAAAAAAATACACGAGAAGATAGCCTCAACCGGGACAAACAGAAACGGTCCGCGATTGTCGGACGGCTTATGGTCGCGACGTTGTTAGTTTCTGGCGTCGTGACCATGGCCCTGCCGGGCTCGGTGCGCCCTCAAGCAGAGTCGCAACCCAGTTATTCGACCGCAACTTTCAGCGCGGGAGCCAGCCCTTCGGCTGCAAAAGTACGGGATCTGGATGGTGACGGACTAAACGATATAGCAGTCGTCAACAGCAACGGAAGCTTACAACTATTCTTCAACAAGGGAGCCGGCTCGTTGGAGAGAGTTTCACTAAGCGGGTTGTGGCCATCAAGCTCCAAAACTCTCGATCTGGACATCGGCGATTTGAACGGAGACGGGAGGAATGACATTGCGGTTGCGTTCTCGACTCCGACCGGAGCGGTCTCCGTCCTGCTCAATCAAGGCAACCGGACGTTCGCACCTCCGGTCAACTACGACGTCTGCAATTCCTCCAACGGAGTCGTCATAGGCGATCTCGATCAAGACGGCCATAACGACCTGGCTGACATCAGCCAGTGCTCCAAGGCGGGCGTCTTACTCAATAACGGGCACGGGAACTTCGCCTTTATGGGCACCTACGGAGCAGGCTCTGCTTCGAGATCGATATCGCTGATGGATCTGAATCGGGATGGATTCAAAGATATTGCATATGTAAACACCGGCGACGACTCGATCACCGTAATGCTCAACAACAGGAATGGGACCTTCGGCGAGGCAACCTGGTACTACGTAGGCGATCTGCCGAACGACCTTGCGACAGGAGACCTGAACGGCGACGGCATTGCAGACATAGCAGTTGCGGTGTCCTATTACTCAGAGGTCTTCATCTTATTCGGCGACGGCAACGGGGGCTTCTTCGGATACTCGGAGGTCTCCGCGGGTGATTCTCCAAGCAGCATCGCTATCGCGGATCTCGACAAGGATGGGTTTCTTGACCTGGCCGTCGCCAGCTGGGGAACGGGTCGTCTCTCTGTGCTCTTGAACCGCGGCGACTACAGCTTTGCTGGTCCCACCGCCTTCAGCGTCGGGCAAAACCCTGCCGACATAGCGACCGGAGATCTGGACGGCGACTCCGTCCCCGATCTCGTTGCGGTGAATCAGGGCAGCGGTACCATCACAGTTCTTTTGACCGCCGCTGGCGCGACGCCATCCCCTCCCCCGTCTCAGATAACGCTGACGCTTTCAACTCGAATGACCAAACAAGCCAGGTTAGTCGATCTGAAGTGGAGCGGGGCTTCAGGCTCGAGCGTCGACATATACCGGAATGGCTCTCGTGTTGCCACGGTTTCGAATACTGGCAGCTACATTGACCAGCTGGATAAGCGTGCAAAAGGGACTTTCACCTACAAAGTGTGCGCCGCGGGCACGCAAACGTGCTCCAACCAGGCAGCGGTCAGCTTCTGATGTCGGAGGTGTAGATTACGGAGCATTGAATGGGGATTGAATCAGCGTAGCGGCGAGCTCGTTGGCCAGAATCTGAGATTTGAACATCGGCTGTGGTGCTGCACATAGCGACGCTTTAGGTGATTGCGGACCGACTCAAGTGTCAGCAACGCTTAGTCTACGCCGATATCTTCGTTCCAGATCTCCGGATGTCGCTCGATGTAGCCTCCCAGCAGCTCAACGCATTCTTCGGACGCGAGGTCTATTACCAACACGCCGGTCCCTCTCAACCATTCGATCGCGCCCTGAAAGTTGATCGATTCCCCAACTACAACGGTGCCAATTCCAAACTGGCGAATCAGCCCGCTGCAATACCAGCACGGCGCCAGAGTCGTCACCATTATCTTGTCGCGGTAGCTTCGCTGACGGCCGGCCTTGCGAAAGGCGTCGGTCTCCCCGTGAACCGAAGGATCTCCCTCCTGAACGCGCCGGTTGTGGCCTCGACCGAGAAGATTCCCATTCACGTCGAACAATGCCGCGCCTATCGGAATACCGCCCTCGCCAAGTCCCTGGCGCGCTTCGTCGATCGCGACTCGCAGCATCGCTTGATAGTCGTTGCTCATACTTCGTCTCGTTTGATAAGGAACTAAGCACAGACTGAAGTCTAAGCTAGCCCGGCGTTCACCGGCGGACGCCGGCCGGCCCACGGACGCGCCGCCTCAAGCTGCGCCGCTAATCTGAACAGCGTAGCTTCATCACCGAAGCGCCCCACAAAGTGAGTTCCCACAGGGAGCCCTTCATCATTCCAGAACAGCGGCACCGACATCGCAGGTTGTCCAGTCATATTGCAGATTGGAGTAAACGGAACAAACTGCGCAGCGCGCATCATCCCCGCCATTGCGTTATCAGCCGTCGCGTCGAAACTCCCAAGCGGCAACGGCGGGTCTCCAAGCGTCGGCGTCAACCACACGTCGTAGTCGAGCATGAATCTGGCTACATCACGGGAAACCGATTGCAGCCATTGAAGGGCCATCAAATAATCTGATCCGCTTCGATGGCTTCCCATTTGATAGAGCGCCCACGTGCCGGGCTCGAAATGTTGCGCCGCCGGCTTTCGATTAATTAGATGTGCCATCGAATCAATCGTCCAGGTGCAGCCGGCGGCCCACACCGTCATGAACATCGGTATCAGCATCTCGCCGTTGATCGTTGGCGATGCTTCCACAACTTGGTGACCGAGCTCTCTCAAAAGCGAAACCGCGTCGTTCACCGCGCGAACACAATCAGGATGGACAGGTGTCCCCTGGGGAGCCGATGTAGCGAACGCGATCCGCAGCTTCCCGGGATCAGCGCCGACTTCCTGCAAGAAGGGCCGACTCGCTGGAGGAGCCCAGTACGGATCTCCGATGTCCGGGCCGGCGGTCGTGTCAAGCAATGCCGCGCTGTCCCGCACCGAGCGAGTCAGCGCGTGCTCGGCCACGAGTCCGCTGAACATATCGCCGAAGTCGGGGCCAAGAGGGTTGCGAGCTCGAGTCGGCTTCAGGCCGAACAGCCCGCAGCACGACGCAGGAATCCGGATCGAGCCGCCGCCGTCGTTTCCGTGGGCAAAGGGAACCATGCCCGCCGCTACCGCAGCAGCGGAGCCCCCGCTCGAACCGCCAGTCGCGCGAGTCGTGTCCCACGGATTGCGGCTCGGACCAAAGAACGCGGGCTCGGTCGTCGGCATGATGCCGTATTCGGGAGTGTTGGTCTTACCCAGGACAATTAATCCGGCGCGCTTGTATCGGCCTACCAACTCACTGTCGTGAGGAGGAATGAAATCGGCGAGGAAGGCGGAGCCCGAAGCCATTCGAACACCTGCGTAGGAGGCGAGCAGGTCCTTGAGCAAAAACGGCACGCCGGCGAACGGGCCGTCGCGCAGCTTGCGGTTCGCTGTCGCGCGCGCTTCATCGAACATCGGAGTGATCACGGCGTTGATGCTCGGGTTCACGCGCTCGATTCGCTCGATTGCGGCGTCGACCAATTCGATTGGCGTAACTTCTTTCTTGCGGACCAGCTCAGCCTGAGCAGTCGCGTCGATCCAGGCAGTTTCATTCGCTAAGGACATATTGATTCCTGTTCGTCCAGGTCCGACAAACTTCAGTTTGTCGGTTGGTGTTATAGCGGCCCACTCGAGTCAGCGACAAACTGAAGTTTGTCGAACTACTATCGCCCCTTGAAGTTTGGCTTGCGCTTTTCGTGAAACGCGGCGGTCCCTTCTTTCACGTCTTCACAGTAGTTCGTCACCATCACTGCGAGCGCTGCGTCCTCCAGCGCGTTCTCGAGATCCATCGTCTGCTGCTTGTACATCATCCGCTTCGCAATTCGTATCGCGATCGGCGGGCCGTCGGCGATCTTATCGGCCCAGCGCCGAGCGGCCGGCATCAGCTCCGCGTCGGGCACCACTTCGGTAACGAGCCCGAGCGCTTTTGCCTCTTGTGCCGGATAGACCTCGGAGAAAAGCGACATCTTCAGGGCATTTTCCAGACCCATGAACCGTGGAAAAAGGTATGCGCCGCCTTCGTCGGGAATCAGCGCGAACTTGAGGCTTGTGTCGCCAAGCTTTGCGCTCTCGGCTGCGATTCGAAAGTCACAACAGAGCGCCAGCGTAAGCCCGCCGGCGACCGCCGCCCCGTTCACCGCGGCTATGGTCGGTTTATCAAAACGCCGGAGGAGTGAGACGAGCCTATGCATGTTCTCGCGCATCTCGAGCATCGCCTCCATCCTGTGTCCCCGATAACGCGCGGGATATTGGAAGTCGCGACTGATGTCGCCGCCGGAGCAGAATCCTCGTCCAGCGCCGGTGATGATGACCGCCCGCACATCGTCGTCGTCGCGAGCGTCCGAGAGCGCGCTGATGATTTCGTGCACCATGACTTCGGAATACGCGTTGAGCTTCGAAGGACGATTCAGGGTTATCGTTGCAACGCGGTTTTCCTTTGAGTAGATGATCTCGCGAAAATCCATAGGTCCTTTCTTGGAGTGCGGCGACATGTCGCCGCTTTCCTTTGATTGCTGGCTGTCGAAATCAAAGCGGCGACAAGTCGCCGCACTCCAAAATCACCTCCCAACAAACTTCGGCTCGCGCTTCTCCATGAACGCGCGGACGCCTTCTTTGTGGTCCTCGGTCATCGAGCAGCGCATGTGAGTCTCAGCTTCCCTGTCGAGCATGCTCCTGAAATCGGCCGTGGGAGCCAGATTCACGTTGGCCTTCATATAGCGAAAACTCGTCAGCGGTCCGTGCGCGATGCGAGAGGCAATTCCCTTAACTTCCGAAGACAGGCTGTCGTGTGCGGTGACGCGGTTTACGAGCCCGAGCCGCAGAGCCTCGGTGGCATCGATGATGTCGGATAGAAAGAACAATTCTTTCGCCTTCGGCCCGCCGGCGTAACGAGTCAACAGCCACGTCGTCCCGAAGTCCCCACCGTAGCCGACCTTGGCATAAGCGGCGCCGAACTTTGCTTGATCAGAAGCGATCCGCAGGTCGCACGAGAGACACACTCCGAGCCCAGCCCCCATTGCGAATCCGTTCACCGCGGCGATGGTCACCTTGGGCAGGTTGTAGAGCAGCCAGCTGAGCTCCTGAATGCTCCGCAAACGGTCAATCTTCTGCTCGAGCGTCTCGCTGTCGTCCTGGGCCATCGTTGAGACGTCTCCGCCCGCGCAAAAAGCCCGCCCCGAGCCGGTGACTACGATACAGCCGACATCGGGATCTCGGCCCCACCCTTTCAGCGTCTCGATTGATCCGGCGATCAAATCCATGCTGAGAGCGTTGAGCTTGTCGGGCCGATTGAAGGTGAGAGTCGCAACCTTGTCTGACACATCGGTGAGTATGACTTCTGCCATTTATGTCCTTCCTCGAGGGTGTTGATCGGGGCTGGATTATATCAAAAAGGCGGTTCGTTTCTAGTTTCATCGGCGGGTTGCGGTCTGGTCATATTCGCCGGTTGCATCTGGTTTTCATCGGCGTTATCGTTCACTCCCTTCACCGGCGAGTCAATCAAGCATCAACGGAGGCTATATGAAGATTGGGTCTGCTATCCTCTGCGTTCTGGCACTCGTGGCGGGCGCCGCGCCCGCTCAGGAAACTCCGACCGAGCGGGAAGCCGCCCGCGAAGTGCTCAAGAAAATGGCCGCGCTCGAAGCATCGCTGGACGTCCCGGGACTCGTATCGCGATTGACCGCGGCAAATCCTGCTCGGGATCAAGTCGTCGCGCGCGCGAAGGAGCTGATGGACAAAGAACTGCTCGCGCTTGCCGATGACATCACCCGCAATCCGGAAATCGGGTTTGTTGAGCATCGTTCGATCAAGACACTCATCGATTACCTGAAGCGACACGACTTTGACGTTCAAGCGCCTGTCGCCGGGCTCGACACCGCGTTCGTGGCGCGATTCCGTCGCAACAACGGCGCCCCAAACCTGGGCGTGATAATCGAGTACGACGCGCTTCGCGGGACCACTCGCGCTTTCCACGGGGACCAGCACAGCGCTCAGGGTCCGGTGGGAATTGCAGCCGCGGTCGCGATGGCCGAATATCTCGATCGCACGAAGTCAGCCGGAAGCGTCGTCGTCTTCGGCTGCCCCGGCGAAGAGATGATGCCGCCCAACGCCAAGACCGTCATGTTCGAAGCAGGGATTTTCAACGGGACTGATATTCTCGTACGGAGCCATTCGAGCGGAACGACTTCCCGGCCCGCGCCGGGCTTTGGCACCTGCTGCATGAATATTGATGGCGTGAAGTACATTTTCGTTGGCGCGCCGTCGCATCAGCTTCAATCGTGGAACGGGCGCAACGCGCTTGAAGCCGTGATCCACCTGTTCAACAACATCGACAGCGTGCGCAGCAGCATTCGCCCAGAGGCTCGTATCCAGGGCGTGATCACCGAAGGCGGCGCCGCGCCAAACGTGGTCCCCGATCGCACGGTTGCGGATTTCTACATTCGGTACCCCGACGAGGTTTACCTCGAGCAGGTGCGCAAGTTCGTCGACGATGCCGCTCGCGCCGCGGCGCTTTCAACTCAGACAAAGGTCAAGATTGATTTCTACGGCAAGACGAGAGACGGGATCGCGGTGGCGACGCTTGGGGAAGTCGGATTTGCCTACATGAAGATGTACGGCGCGACGAAGATCGCAGCCGAGCCTGGCAAGCCGCAAGGGTACGAAGAAACCGGCAGCGTTTCGAGTGAGATTCCAGGGCTCGGCTTCAGCGCCCATTCATCGAACGCGCCGGGACACACTTACGAAATGGAATCTGACGCGCTTTCGGAAGTCGGGCACCACGGCTTCACCGTGGACGCACAGTCGATGACCGCGTTGCTGTTTGATTTCGCAGCTCACGCCGACTATCGCGCATCGGTAAAACGCGAATTCGACGGCATCAAGGCGCTGTTCGCCGAGTATCAACAGGCGCTGCGCAAGGTCTACACGGTGCCAAACGTGCCGGAGCCGAAATGAGTTGGAATGATTGGAGGATCCAAATGCTGCGCAAATTCAGGCGTGAACTTGTATGTATGACATTGATAGTTGCGATTGCGACCCTGGCTCATGGCCAAGCCCAATCGACGAGCGACCGAACAAAGAAATTCGACGCCTCGCTCTTCAGCGCGCTGCGTTGGCGGAGCATCGGTCCAAATCGCGGCGGCCGCTCGATTGCCTGCGCGGGGAGCACCGCCCGGCCCTTCGAATATTACTTCGGCGCGACTGGGGGAGGGTTGTGGAAGACCAACGACGGGGGCCAAACGTGGCGGGCGGTAACCGACGGCCAAATTAAGAGTTCCTCGATTGGCGCCGTGGCGGTCAGCGAGTCGAATCCTGATGTGGTGTACATCGGCATGGGGGAAACCGAGCTGCGCGGCAACATCATGCAGGGCGACGGCGTCTACAAATCCACGGACGCAGGCAAGACGTGGACCCACATCGGCCTGGCCGACACGCACGCGATCTCGCGCATTCGCGTTCACCCGGCGAATCCAGACCTCGTTTACGTGTCTGCGCTCGGGCATCCCTATGGACCCAACGAAGAACGCGGCGTCTTTCGTTCCAAGGACGGTGGCAAGAGCTGGCAGAAGGTGCTCTTCAAGAGTAATCACTCGGGAGCCGTTGATTTGAGCCTCGATCCCCACAACCCGCAACTGATGTTCGCGGCAATCTGGGACGCGTATCGCACACCTTGGAGCTTGTCGAGCGGCGGGCCCGAAAGCGGCCTCTTCAAATCGACGGACGGTGGCGACACCTGGACGGAGATAACGCGCAACGAGGGACTGCCGAGAGGCATCATCGGCAAAATCGGCGTCGCAGTTTCGGGCGCCGACGGGAATCGGGTGTACGCGATTGTCGAAGCCGAGGACGGCGGCGTGTTCAGTTCGGACGATGCGGGTGTCAAGTGGAAGAAGGTCAGCGAAGACCGCAGACTGCGACAGCGCGCGTTTTATTACTCGCGAATCTACGCGGATCCGAAAGCGCGCGATACGATCTACGTGCTCAACACCGGTTTCTACAAATCGGCGGACGGAGGCAAGACCTACAGGACCATTCGCGTCCCGCACGGGGACAATCACGACTTGTGGATCGCTTCCAATGATTCGCAGCGGATGATCAACAGTAACGATGGAGGCGGCAACGTTTCGATCAACGGCGGCGAGACCTGGACGGGCCAGGAGTATCCCACTGCCCAGCTCTACCACGTCGCGACCACCAAAGACTTTCCGTATCACGTCTGCGGCGCGCAGCAGGACAACTCGACCGTTTGCGTTTCGAGCGAGGCCGGCGGACGCGGGAGGACGGCAGCCGTCATGTATGCGGTGGGCGGAGGCGAGAGCGGCTACATCGCGCCCCATCCGAAGAGCCCGAACCTGTTTTATGCCGGAAGCCAGGGCGCGCTGTTGACGCGGTTCGATCGCTCGACCGGACACACTCGCGACATTCAGGTCTATCCGCTGTTCTTCTCAGGGATGCCCGCCAGCGCTTTGAAGGAGCGCTGGCAGTGGACGTTCCCCATAGTCTTCTCACCGCACGACTCCAACGTGCTATACACTTCTTCGCAGCATCTATGGAAGACGACAAACGACGGGCAAAGTTGGGAGCGAATCAGCCCCGACCTGACGCGCGCCGATCCGAAGACGCTCGGAGATTCGGGCGGGCCGATCACCAAAGATCAAAACGGGCCTGAGATTTACGGCACGATCTTCACCATCGCTCCATCGCGGCTCGAAGCGAACACAATTTGGACGGGTTCAGATGACGGGCTCGCTCAGATAACCCGCGACGGAGGTAAGAAGTGGGAGAAGATTACTCCGAACGACCTCCCTGAGTTCAGCCGCATCAGCCTGATCGAAGCCTCGCCGCACAGACCCGGCACGGCCTATCTTGCGGCAAAGCGCTATCAGCTTGACGATCGAGCTCCGTACATCTTCAAGACCGATGACTACGGCAAGACCTGGACTAAAATCGTAAACGGCATTCCCGCAAGTGACTATGTTCATGCGGTGCGCGAGGACCCGAAGCGTCAGGGCTTGTTGTACGCGGGGACAGAGCACGGCATCTATGTTTCGTTCGATGACGGCGCCAACTGGCAATCGCTGTTATTGAACCTGCCTGACACACAGGTGCCGGATCTGATCGTCGAGGAAAACGACCTGGTGATCGCGACTCACGGGAGGTCGTTTTTTGTGCTGGACGACATCGGCGTTCTCAGACAGCTCGCGCCCGAGGTCGCAAGCGCCGACCTCCATCTGTTTCAAATGCGCGCTGCGATCAGATCGGTTAATCAGGCCGCGATTGATTACTATCTGAAGAACCCAGCAGACAAGATCACCGTGGAGATACTCGATGCAAAGGGCCAGGTGATTCGAACCTTCACGGGCGACGCTGAAGCCGACAAAAGAAGGACTCCGGGAGCCGGAGGCGAGGAAGGCGAGTCCTTTGGTCCGCCCGCCACGAGACCGCCCGCGCGAAAGGCGGGCGCGAATCGGTTCATATGGGACTTGCGCTATCCGGGCGCGACCGTGTTTGAAGGCATGATCTTGTGGAGCGCTCGCGCTGAGTCCGGACCGCTCGCCCCTCCGGGAAGTTATCAGGTGAGACTCACCGCGAACGGCCGAACCCAGACCCAGCCGCTGGTGATCAAGCGAGACCCGAGGCTCAATGTCACCGACGCCGATCTCGCCGAACAGTTCAGCCTGGCGATGAAGGTTCGCGACAAAACCAGCGAAGCGAATGAAATGGTGATACTCGTCCGCGAGATTAAGAAGCAGATCAAAGATCGCGAGGAGAAAGCAAAGGACCGATCGGTGACGGATGCGGGTGATGCGCTTGCGAACAAGCTCAGCGTGATCGAAGAAGAAGTCTATCAGGTGCGCAATCGCAGCAATCAGGACCCGCTGAACTTTCCGATCAAGCTGAATAATCAAATCGCGGCCTTGCGTCGCAGCATCGAGACCGGCGACGGTCGACCCACGGCTCAGTCTTACGTTGTGTTCAAGGAATTGTCGGCCCGGCTGGATGCGGTTCACGCGAAGTTGGACGCGGCGCTCAAGGTTGATCTCGCGCAGGTGAATAGACTGCTGACGGATCGCAAGCTGGAATCAATCCCAGCACAGGGGACTTCTACCGGTGCGGGTAGTGACAATCAGAAAAAATAGAAGGCGTTAGCCGTGAGCTATTGTTCCTTGCGCCCTCGCGCCCGCCTTTGCGTTTCATGCAGTCAATCGCAAAGACGCCGGGCCGCAGAGCCGGCAAAGAGAGACGAGTCTGAGCTTTCAAAACAGAATTCCCTTAACGAAAAACCAGATTCGCGGATTCTGGGCGGCGTGGGGAGGGTGGGCGCTGGACGGGATGGATTCGTTCATCTATGCGCTGGTGATGGTGCCTGCCTTGAAGGAACTCCTGCCGCGTTCCGGGATCGAGGGTGATCAAGCGAACGTTGGGTATTACGGAGGACTTCTGTTCGCGCTGTTTCTGGTCGGCTGGGGGCTGTCGCTCGTGTGGGGTCCAATCGCCGACAAGTTCGGCCGCGTGCGCACGCTGATGCTCACAATACTCTGCTACTCGCTCTTTACTTTTCTCGGGGCAGCAGCAGCGAACGTTTGGCAGCTTGCCGCGTTTCGTTTGTTGGCGGGAATCGGAATAGGCGGGGAGTGGGCGATGGGAGGGACGTTTGTAGCCGAGGAATGGCCCGAACAGCGCCGCAAGACGGCGGCCGCGTATATGCACACCGGCTATTACTTCGGCTTTTTCCTTGCCGCGATTGCGAACTACACCGTCGGCGCGACATATGGCTGGCGTGCGATGTTCGCGGTGGGAGGTACTCCGGCCTTGCTTGTTGCGTTCATTCGCTTCGGGGTGACGGAGTCAGAACGCTGGACGAGCAAGCTCAGCGAAGTCGGCCATCGGTGGACAATGGGCCGGGCATTCCTGGAGCTGTTCACACCCGAGTATCGCAAACGAACTCTGCTGAACTCGACCTATCTTCTCGTCTCGATCACCGGCTTGTGGGCGGGATCGGTTTACGTTCCGGCATCGGTGACTCATCTGGCGAAGCAGGCGGGCCTCAGCGATCTGCGAGGAACCCACCTCGCTTCCTATGGGACGATGATTCTATCGGCGGGCACCATCGCAGGCTGTCTTGTCTTGCCGGGGTTGGCGGAGAAGTTCGGACGGAGAGCCACTCTTGCGATCTACTTCGCGTTGATGGCGGTATTCATCGCGCTCGGCTTCGGCTATGTTTTTTACCTGAGCGAGCGGGCGCTCTTGTGGTTCATGATCTGCCTGTTCTTCCTGGGGATCGGCGGAGCGAACTTCGCGATGTACACGCTGTGGCTGCCCGAGCAATACAGGACCGAGTGCCGCGCGAGCGCATTTGCGTTTGCTACTTCGGCCGGGAGATTCATCGGAGCCGGAATAACCTTTCTGGTCGGCGCGGGGGTTTCGCATTTTCAGACAATCGGGACTCCGGTGGCGCTTACGTCTCTGGCCTTCATAGTAGGCCTTTTGTTGTTGCCGTTTGGCGAAGAGACCCAAGGCAAATCGCTTCCAGCATAGGCCCTGGAGGTGCTGCCGCTGCCGGCAAAACGCGTTAGCCCGACGGATCCAGTCTCGACATTTACCTTATTAACGGCTGGTAGAAATGAGCGAACAGAGTGCGTTTAAGTCCAATTGGGAAGATTATAAGAAGCGAAGGTTGATCTTCCGGGTCATTTTCCTCAGCTATATTCCCGCCGAGCTGCTCATTGGAGTACCGCTCTCTAGAGCTCACCACTCAATCCCCTTTGTCTTGTTTATCATTTGGGGCGCCGGTTTTGTGTTCTCTCGGACATATATGTCTGTTTGGAAGTGTCCCCGTTGTAAGAGGAAGTTTTTCATGAAGGGGCTCTATTATAATGGCTTTGCACGGAAGTGCCTTCATTGCAAACTCCCAAAGTGGACATTATCAGACCCGGTACAGACCCGTACGCCGGGTGGTGTGGGAGGGGGGCGTCGCAAGGCGTCTCCCTATCCCGATCCGGGGGGCAAGCGAAGCGCTCGCCCCTGGTAAACGACGCAAGTGGCACCTCAGCTCTCATCTGACGCGCCCGCCTTCGCGACCCGGCG
Source organism: Blastocatellia bacterium (assembly GCA_035455165.1). GTDB lineage: Bacteria > Acidobacteriota > Blastocatellia > UBA7656 > UBA7656 > Onstottus_A. Next base: position 16,396 of record DATIFP010000200.1, on the reverse strand, counting down.
GCCCCTGCGCTCCCGGGCGCCCGCATGTATAATTCAACCTTGAACTCAATTCAAAACCTACGGAGCCCCGTTAATGGCTAAATCCGACAAATCAAATCCAACGAATGCAGAGGTCGAGACAAATCACAAACCAAAACCTTCCAAGGGACCGCTCATGCTGTTAATCGCGACTCGAAAGGGGGCTTTTTTCCTGCGGGGCTCCAAGAACCGCGAGAGGTGGAAACTGTCTGAACCTATCTTCCTCGGGCATATGGTTCATCATATTGTCCAGGATCCGCGCGACCCGAAGTCAATTCTGATGGCTTGCCGCACCGGCCACCTGGGACCGACCGTCTTTCGCTCGACCGATTTGGGAAAAGCGTGGGTTGAAGCTCAAACTCCGCCGTCATTTCCAAAAGCTCCCGAAGGCGAGAATGGCCGGGTAGTCGATCACGTCTTTTGGCTGACTCCCGGACACGCGAGCGAACCCGGCGTCTGGTATGCGGGCTCATCGCCTCAGGGACTGTTTCGCTCCGAAGACGGCGGCGCCACCTGGGAAGGTGTCTCGGGTTTCAATGATCACCCGATGCGCGACGCCTGGGTAGGAGGTCTGGGAGATGGAACTCCCGACGGCCCGAAGATGCATTCGATTCTTATCGATCCTCGCGATGCTGATCACATGTATATGGGTATGTCGGGCGGGGGCGTTTTCGAGAGCATTAATCGTGGCGCCGATTGGAAACCTCTGAACAAAGGATCCGTCGCCAACTTTCTACCGATCCCCGATCCCGAATACGGTCACGATCCTCATTGCGTCAGGCTGCATCCGTTGAAGCCCGATCGCCTTTATCAGCAGAATCACTGTGGTATTTATCGCATGGAGCGCGATGAAGGAGTTTGGGTCCGAATCGGCGACAACATGCCAAAGGAAGTTGGTGATATTGGCTTTCCGATGGTGCTACATCCACGCGATCCGGATACGGCCTGGGTTTTCCCGATGGACGGAACGGAGGTTTGGCCTCGCACGAGTCCCGACGGCAAACCCGCGGCTTACGTGACTCGCGACGCGGGCGCGAGCTGGAAGCGGTTAGACAAAGGGCTGCCCAAAAAACACGCGTGGCTGACCGTCAAACGTCAGGCCATGACCGCGGATTCGCACGAGCCGGTTGGCCTCTACTTCGGGACGACAAATGGTGAGATCTGGGGGAGCAAGAACGAAGGCAAGAATTGGGAGTGCCTGGCCAGGCATCTCCCGCATGTTTACGCGATCGAGGTAGCGGAGCATTTGAAGTGAAGGTCCACGTTCCATCGGCGCTCAGATCGTATACCGGGCTGGCTGAGGAAGTGGAAGCGGAAGGGGCGACGCTCGGCCAACTGCTTCGCGAGCTGGACCGGCTCTATCCGGGTTTTCGGTTTCGCATAATCGACGAGCAGGATTCGATTCGCCCGCATATCAAGATCTTTGTCAATTACGATCAGGCGAGCGATCTTCGGGTTGCGTTACGCGACGACGACGAAGTATCGATACTGCTGGCGTTGAGCGGAGGGAGCGCAGACTGCACTCGTAACAGCGAGCTCGAGTCTGTCCGGTAACAGAGAGAAGAACCTTGAGGAATTATTTGCCAGCAATCCTCTGCCTCGCCTTCTCATGCGCGGTCGTCATGGGGCAAAACGCCAGCCCCGAGATGGAAAAGCTCGCGTGGATCTCCGGATGCTGGAAGAGTGAGGGCAAGGTTCAAACGGAAGAGCAATGGACAAAACTCGAGGGGCAGTCGATGCTGGGCGTGGGCCGGACCATCGCAAACGGCAAGACCGTGTTCCACGAGTTCCTCCAGATTCGTGACCGGGCCGATGGGGTCTTCTACATCGCGCAACCGAATGGCGGCGCCGCCGTCGAGTTCAAGCTTGTCAAAGTCAATGCGACCCAGGCGGTGTTCGAAAACCCGCAACACGATTTTCCGCAGCGCATCATCTATCAACGGTCAGTCGACGGCTTGCTGCTCGCGGCAATCGAGGGAGAAGAGAAGGGTAAGCCGAAGCGCGTCGAGTTCGCGATGAGCCGCGTGAGATGTGATTGAGAGGAATTCACCCCGGACGCGCAGGCGTGTCGCCGAGCTTGATCTCGCACGTGGGCGAATCGTAATCAAGCAGGCGGGACGCCTGCGCTCCCAGGGGTTAATTCACAAGCATGGCCCGCACAAGCACCACAGCCACAGTCGGCAAACGCAAGATCGAGCTCTCAAACCTCAACAAGGTCCTATTTCCGTCCGATCACATTGTCAAAGCCGAGCTCATCGAGTACTACCTCAAAATCGCCCCGACAATACTTCGTCACATCAAGGGCCGGCCGTTGACTCTCGTGCGATGGCCCGACGGCGTCGACCAGCAAACCTTCTTTCAAAAGAACCGGCCCGAGTGGGCGCCCGACTGGCTGGAACACGTCGAGCTCGGGAATAAGGAGGACAAGGTCGACTACGTTCTTGCTACGGAGGAGGCATCTCTCGTCTGGCTCGCGAATCTCGCCGTTATCGAGCTGCATCAGATGCACTGTCGCTCGCCTCATTACGACAAACCCGACTATATCGTGTGGGACCTCGATCCGCCGGAAAATTATCCGTTCACAAAAGTCGTCGAGCTTGCTTTCGACCTGCGAGAGTTGATCGAAAAGTACGGTTATCACACCTTCGTCAAGACTACGGGCGGCAAGGGCGTGCACATCGTCGCGCCAATCGAGCCGAAGTGGTCGTTCGAAACCGGTCGCGAAGCCGCGCTTGACGTCGCAAAAGCCTATATCGAGCGCCACAGCCAAACAACAACGCTCCTGATCAAGAAGGATCAGCGAAAGGGAAGAGTGCTGATCGACGTCTATCGCAACAGCACTTATCAGACGATCATCTCCCCCTACAGCGTTCGCGGGCGCGGGAACGGGCCAGTGTCGATGCCGCTGACGTGGGAGCGGCTCGAGTCGGTCGAGGATCCCGCCGAGTTCAACCTGCGCAATACGCCTGACATCCTCCTCGAAGAGGGGGATCCGTGGGAAGCGATCGGCGCTTATGCGACCAAGCTTCACACTCAACAACCGAAGTCGAAGACGCCCTCGGCGAAACCGAAGGCGGGGAAGAACGACGACCCGCTGGCGGACTACGCCCGCAAGCGCGCGTTCGATAAGACACCGGAACCAGGCCCCGAAGTGTTCGCCGGTGAAAACAATGCCTTCGTCGTTCATCGCCATCACGCAAGCCGACTTCATTACGACTTGCGAATCGAGCGCGAAGGAACGTTGAAGTGCTGGGCCATTCCGAAGGGGCTCCCGCCGCGGCCGGGGATAAAGCGCATGGCTGTTCAAACCGAAGATCACCCGGTGAAGTATCTCGACTTCGAAGGCTCGATTCCAAAAGGCGAGTACGGCGGCGGCGATATGTGGATCTTCGCTCGCGGCAGATACGAGATCAGCAAGGAGAAGACGGACGGGTTCTATTTTCGACTTCAAAGCCGCGAGATCAATGACGAATATCGGATGATCAACACCAAAAACAAGGAGTGGTTGTGTCAACGAGTCGCCGCGCCGCAGATCGACTGGCTGCGCTCGCCCATCGAACCGATGCTCGCGCAGAGCCGCAGCGATCCGTTCGACTCGCCCGACTTTCTCTATGAAGTCAAGTGGGACGGCATCCGCGCGATGGTGGCCCTCGACGAAGGCGAGATCAGGATTCGCAGCCGGTCACAGCGCGACATCACGAATCTGTTTCCGGAGCTGCTAATACCGGACCAGGCGTTTCGCGCGGCTTGCGGGTTGTTCGACGTCGAGATCGTGTGTTTGAACGAGAAAGGCCAGCCCGTCTTCGAAGACGTGCTTCATCGCCTGCAGCATCGCAATGAAGCGTCGGTCGCTCGCGCTCGCGCAAAACACCCGGCGGTGGCATACGTGTTCGACTGTCTCTATCTGGACGGACGCCCGATCGTCAACGAGCCTCTCGCGCGGCGCCGCGCGTGGATGGTTGATGCGATCAAGCTGCCGAACCCGGCTTTCAGACCTAATGAGGCGATCGATCAAGGAGTCGCCCTGTTCGAGGCGGCCGGCGCGCACGGACTCGAAGGGATCATGGCGAAAGAGCGCAACAGCATTTACATGCCGGGCAAGCGCACCTCGCACTGGTTCAAGATCAAGACGCGGCACACGGCCGATTGCGTGATCATCGGCTACACAAAGGGCAAGGGCGAACGTGAAGCGACGTTCGGCGCTCTACAGTTGGGAATGTATCGAGGCAAACAGTTGGTGTACGTAGGCAAGGTGGGCACCGGCTTCGACGAGCGGACCTCGAAGGCCGTCGTAGCCGAGCTTCAGAAAGTGAAACGCGGAGAGCGCCCGGTCAAAGAAAAACCAATCGACGACGCGGTGACGGTGTGGCTCGAGCCCGAGCTGGTAGTCGAAGTTCAGTACGCATCGCGAGTGAGCACGGGTAATCTCCGCGAACCGGTGTTTTTGAGATTGCGGCCGGACAAGACGCCTGAGGATTGCGCGATGGAGTAGGCGGCTTGCGTGCGGGGCGCTCGTTTCACCGGCCTTAAGGACCGGGTGCTGAGATCTGGTTTCGCGAAAGACCGCCAAGACTCGCAAAGACGTTAAGCGGCCTTTGCGGTTCTTTGCGTCTTTGCGCGAAACCCGACCCTGCGCTCGAGAAGTCATCAAAGGTCACGCGACAGCCAGAACGATCCCGCGTTAGAGTGAGTTGATCTCATGTCAGCACTCCCAAGAGCTCGATTGGTCATTTCCCACGACTCGGCGATGCGATTGTCGGCCGCGTCCGAGTGGCTCAATCGCTATCCGCCCGATTCCCAGATACTGATCGTCGCACCGACTCGCGAAGCTGGCGATGAATTCGTCCGCGATGCCGCGCTGAAATCCGGGTCCAGATTCGGGCTCACTCGATTTACGCTTAATCATCTTGCGGCGAGACTCTCGGCGATGGAGCTTGCTCGTGCGGGGATCGTTCCCGCAAGCGGTCTCGCGCTCATTGCCGTCGCCGCGCGCTCGATTCACCTGGTGAACACTGCGGGGGCCCTCTCTTACTTCAAGCCGGTTGCCGAGAAGCCTGGCTTCCCGGTGGCAGTCGCGCGCACGCTTGAAGAACTTCGAATGAACGATGCCGGCGCGAAAGCGATCGCCAGGCTGCCGCGCGGCGGGGCCGACCTCGCAACGCTATCTGAGAGTGTTGCCCGCGAACTTGACGAAGCAAAGATCGCCGATCGAGCGTGCGTCTTCGACGCGGCGATCAAGGTGGCAACGCGCCCAAACCCTGATCATCCGGTTGGCTTGCCGCTATTGCTGCTCGACGTTCAGTTGACCTCATCACGCGAGGCACAACTCATCGCCGCGCTCGCCTCGCGATCTCAGTCGGTGTTTTCGACCGCGGCTCGCGGCGACGAACGCACAATCGCATATCTCGAACGTGCGCTCGATTGCAGAGCGGTCGATGGCGATCAAGATTCTCCGCAGATTCCCGCAGCCTTCGGTTCGCATACTCTCGCGGATCAGCGAAGATCGGCGTCACTGAAGTCGGCGCAGATCAGCGATGAATTCACTACGGCGGCAACCTCCCTCGCGACGCTCAAACGCCATTTGTTTGAAGACTCATCAAGCGATCCGGCAAAGCTGGACGAAACCGTAAAGCTGACATCGTGGCCCGGCGAGGCACGCGAGTGCGTCGAGATCGCGCGCTCAATCCAGCGGGAAGTTGCAGGCGGAGTCCGGTTCGATCGGATCGCGGTCTTTCTGCGCTCGGCTGTCGAATACGGTTCGCATCTTGAGGAAGCGTTTCGGCGCGCTGCGATCCCGGCCTACTTCGCGCGCGGGACTTCGAGGCCCGATGCCGCGGGGCGAGCACTGCTGGCTTTGCTTGCCTGCAAGTCCGAGGGGCTCTCGGCGCGCCGGTTCGCTGAATACTTATCGCTGGCGCAGGTGCCGGATCCCCCGGATCATAAAGACCAGAGCGCCGAGAGATCTGACGAACACTGGGCTCCGCCGCAGCATGATCTGCTTCCGACTCCGCTCGAGCCAGAGCGTGAAGAGGGAGCTCAATTTGAAGCCGCGCCACTCGCCGCCGAACTGGAAAGCAAGTCAATCGTAGACGGAACGGTTCGCGCGCCGTGGCGATGGGAGCGATTGCTAGTCGAGTCGGCGGTGATAGGAAGCGAAGACCGCTGGGAGCGCCGGATCGACGGGCTCGATCGAGAGTTGCGGTTGCGGCGCAAAGAACTGAGGGATGAAGAGGAGCACCGCGCCGCGCTGATCGATCGCGATATCAACGACCTTTCACATCTGCGCGAGTTTGCGTTACCGCTGATAAGGAAGCTGGCGATGATGCCTGATAGAGCGACGTGGGGCGAGTGGCTCGAACAGCTCCGAGAGCTTGCTTCGGCGGCGTTGCGTGACCCGGAAGGAGTGGTCGAGACGTTGAACGAGCTCGCCCCGATGTCGCCGGTGGGTCCGGTCGAGTTGTTTGAGGTGCAACAGGTGTTGGCCCCGCGGTTCAGGGATTTGCCGACCCCGCCCCCACGGAGGCGCTACGGTCACGTGTTTGTAGGCTCGACGGACGCGGCTCGCGGGATGTCGTTCGACGTTGTGTTTGTGCCGGGACTCGCAGAAAAACTATTTCCTCGAAAGGTCATCGAGGACCCTGTCCTGCTCGACGCCGAACGCCGGCTGCTTGATTCAGCAGGGCTGGCAACTCAGCACGATCGCGTTAACGCCGAGCGGCTCGCTTTGAGACTGGCTCTGGGAGCCGGCTCGAGCCGTGCCTACCTATCTTATCCGCGAATAGATGTCCAGCAATCGCGCCCACGCGTGCCGTCGTTTTATGGACTGGAAGCGCTTCGCGCCGCGGAAGGCGAGTTGCCGGGGTTCGATGAGCTGGGCGCTCGCGCCGAATCGGGTTCGAGCGGGAGACTCGGCTGGCCCGCTCCTGAGCTTGCGAGCGACGCGATTGATGAAGCCGAGTACGACCTTGCTCTGCTGGGGCCGTTGCTCGACGCCGATCCTGAGACGACCGCGGGCACCGCGCACTACTTGCTGGATTCAAACCCCTATCTTGCGCGCGCGCTGCGGTCCCGCTCGCGAAAATGGTTGAGGCGGTGGACGGCGTTTGACGGTCTGGTCGAACCCGATCAACCGGCGTTTGAAGCTCTCGCACAGCACCAACTCTCAGCGCGGTCGTTTTCACCGACCGCGCTTCAAAATTTCGCCGCGTGTCCTTATCGGTTCTTCCTCCAGGCGGTGCACCGGCTACAGCCTCGCGAAGAACCCGCCGCGCTCGAAGTCATCGACCCGCTCACGCGCGGCTCGCTGTTTCACAAGGTCCAGTACGAGGTGCTTACTCTGTTGAGAGAAGCCGGCGAGTTGCCGATAACCCACCGAAACATCGATCGCGCGATCGAAACTGCGAACGATGTGCTTCATCGAGTCGCGTCCAAGTACGAAGACGATTTGTGGCCTGCGATTCCGAAAGTGTGGGAAGACGGGATTAATGCGATTGGGGCGGACCTTCGCGAGTGGCTTCGACGGCACGCCGATGCCGAGGATGGCTGGGTGCCCTACAAGTTTGAGTTGTCGTTTGGGCTCGCGGATCGGCATCGCGAAGAGGAAGACCCCGCGAGCGTGCCGGATCCAATCCCAATCATCGGCGAAGGCGAGCTCAGGCTGCGGGGCTCGATCGATCTTGTCGAACGCCACGCTTCGGGCAAGCTTCGCGCTACTGATCACAAGACCGGCAAGGCTCGCGCAAAGGCTGGGGTGATCATCGGAGGGGGCCAGTATTTGCAACCGGTGTTGTACGCGCTGGCTTGCGAGAAGCTGTTGGGCGCAGAGGTTGAATCGGGTCGCTTGTATTACTGCACCTCAGATGGCGATTACGTCGAGCGAGAAGTGATGCTCGACGAATTCGCGCGCGGATATGCGGGAATCATGGCCGAGACGGTGAGCCACGCGCTCGAGGAGGGCTTTTTGCCGGCGGCGCCTGCTCACGATGCGTGTGTCTGGTGCGACTATCTGGCTGTGTGCGGGCCTCACGAAGAGCGCCGCGTGCGAGTGAAGCCTCAACCGCGGCTGGTCGAGTTGAAGGGTCTCCGCGAACTGCCGTGACACTTGTAAGGGCGGCCCTCCGTGGCTGCCCCAGAGTGAGAGCAGGATGAGTCCTTGTTCCCGCTGGGCGGCAGAGAGCCGACACGCAGGGAACGAAAAAGGGTATGAAGAAACGCAACGACACCCCAAGCCTGTTCGACGCGCTGCCCGATGGGCCACGCGAAGAGGCTCGTGTTACGAAGGGCCCTCCCGCGCCCGGGACGACTTCATCAAAGGCGACTGGTCCTGCCAAAACTGGGGCGGTCACCGAGGGCCGCCCCTACAGGAATCGCAAAGCCGAATCTCTCGCGGATCAACCCGCGCGCGATCGCATTCGAGGCGACCTTGACACCTCGCTGGTCGTCGAAGCCGCGGCCGGAACCGGGAAGACAAGCGAGCTCATCCGTCGCATTATCTCGGTCATCAAATCGGGCCGCGCCGCGCTCGATCAGATTGTCGCGGTCACCTTTACCGACGCCGCGGCCGGTGAATTGAAGCTTCGCTTGCGGGGCGAGATCGAGCGCGAACGCCAATCGCCCGACGCATCCGAAGAAGAGAAAAAGTTTCTCACTGATGCGCTTCCTCAACTGGAAGAAGCCCACATCGGCACAATCCATTCGTTCTGCGGCGACTTGCTTCGCGAGCGCCCGGTCGAAGCGGGCATCGATCCGCTGTTTGAGGTCGCCTCCGATGAAACCTCGCGCCCTCTGTTCGAGATGGCCTTCGATCGCTGGTTCGAGGGGCAGCTTGCAAATCCCAGCGAAGCGGTCCGACGCATCCTTCGAAGACGCACACGCCGCGAGTACACAGGGGGTAGGCCCGCGATGCTTGCGCGGCGGCCTTCTGGTGACGGGCCGCGGCGCCGGCTTCGCAGCGCCGCTCTCGAGCTGATTGAGCGGCGTGACTTTCCATCCCCGTGGCGTCACGAACCCGGATTCGATCGCGACCGCGAGATCGACTCGTTGATCGACGATATGAAGGAGCTAGCCGCCTGGGCCGGAAAAGGTGACAAGAACCAGTGGTTCACCAAATCGCTGCTTGAGTTGAGGCACATCGTCAATGATATGACGCGCGCCGAAGAGGACACGGGCCGCGACCATGACGGGATCGAAGCTCGGTTGTTTGATTTTTTGCCGGGCTGGAGATCGAAGAATTATGTTGCCTACTACGCGCGTGATGAATTTCCCGAGAAAGAGCTGAAAGAACGTCGCGAAGCTCTGAAAGAGAAAGTGCAGAAGTTCGTCGAGCGGGCCGGCGCCGATCTTGCGCCGCGGCTTCGAGATGACCTGTCCGCGGTGCTCGAAGAATATACGCGGTTGAAGGAGCGAGCGGGCTGTCTCGATTTTTTGGATCTCCTATTGCGTGCTCGCGACCTGGTGCGCGAGAACCGTACCGTGCGGGAGGAGCTGCAGCATCGATTCACACGAGTGTTTGTCGACGAGTTTCAGGACACCGACCCGCTCCAGGCCGAGATGCTAATGCTGCTCGCCGCCGACGATCCGAACGAAACGGACTGGCGCAAAGTCAGACCGGTTGCCGGCAAGCTGTTCATTGTCGGCGATCCGAAGCAGTCGATCTATCGCTTTCGTCGCGCGGATGTGTCGCTGTACGAGGCGGTGAAGCGACAAGTCGTTGGCAGCGGCGGCGCTCTGGTCGAGCTGAACGTGAGCTTCCGTTCGGTCCCTCAGATTCAGGAAGCCGTCAACGCCGCTTTCAGTCGAGTAATGGCGCCGGCCGCACAACCGGCTCCAGAAGCCGCATCTGGGACGACGAGTAGCATAGACGTTAGTCTGTGTGCGCCGGCGTCGCAGACGGAACAGATACAGGCTGAAGTCTATGCTACGTCATCCCAGGCGCGCTACGTTGCGCTCGCGCGGCACCGACCCGGCGTTGACACTCAGCCTGCCGTAGTTGCGCTGTCGGTCCCCGAGCCGTATCCGGGTCCCGATTATAGGAAACCGACGTTATGGAAGATCGAAGAGTCGGAGCCGGATGGCATCGCCGCGTTCGTGGAGTGGCTTGTTCGCGAGAGCGGTTGGACGGTGACCGAACGTCGCGACGCAACGACGAGAGTACCGATCCAGCCTCGCCACGTCTGCTTGTTGTTCCGCCGATTTCGCAGCTTCGCCAAGGACGTAACCAGGCCGTACGTTCGTGCGCTTGAAGCCCGGCGGCTTCCGCATTTGCTCGTGGGGGGCAGCGGATTTCACGCGCGCGAAGAGATCGAGGCTATACGAAACGCGCTCTCGGCGGTCGAGCGCCCGGATGATGAGCTTGCCGTGTTCGCGACGCTTCGAGGCCCGCTGTTCGCGCTGACCGACGCGCAGTTGCTCGCTTATAGAAGCAAAAACGCCGACCTGTATCCATTCAGGCGACCCGTTGAGGACCTGCCGGAGAGCAGCACCGAGGTCGTGGCTGCGCTTGCGGTGTTGCGAGACTTGCATCGAGGACGCAATCGCCGCCCGATAGCCGACACGATCGGCCGGTTGCTTGCGACCACGCGCGCGCACGCGGGCTTTGCAAACTGGAGCACTGGCGAACAGGCGCTTGCGAACGTCGCGCGCCTGATGGATATGGCTCGCAGAACCGAACGGAGCGGACTGATCTCGTTCCGCGCGTTTGTGGATTGGCTCGTCGATCAAGCCGAGACGGGCGAGGCCAGCGACGCGCCGATCATCGAAGAAGGACTCGACGGCGTTCGCATCATGACCGTGCATAAAGCTAAAGGCCTCGAGTTCCCGGTCGTGATCCTAGTGGATATGACGGCCAACGCCGCGCGCGATGCGTCGCGGTGGACCGACCCGGAGCGCGGCCTGTGCGTGATGACGCTTGCGGGGTGTTCGCCTCCGGAGCTACTCGAGCACGCGGAGGAGGAGAAACAACGTGATATCGAAGAAGCCGCGCGCGTATTGTATGTAGCCGCAACGCGCGCGCGCGATCTGCTTGTCGTTTCGGCGGTCGGCGATCAGCGCTATGACGATCGGTGGTTGAGCGCGCTGAACCCTGCTATGTACCCCGCTGTTGATAAGAGCTTCACACCTGAGACCAAACATCCATCCGGGTGCCCCGCGTTCGGAGCCGACAATTGTATTCGGCCCGCCGGCGTGCTCAGGCCGAAAGGCTCGGTCACGCCTGGCGAGCACCAGCCCGAAGCCGGCGAGCATCGAGTCGTGTGGTGGGACCCGTCTGTGCTCGAGCTCGGCAAGCAGGAAGACGTCGGGTCGAGATTGAACAAGCTGATCGCCGCGGATGATGAGGGGAAACGTTCGCAGGCTGGGGTTGTGGCTCACGATCAGTGGCAACAGACGCGGGTGCGAGTTCGTGAACAGGCCGGCGCTCCTTCCCTAATAGTCGCGACAGCGACCGAACACGCGCTGGCGATTACAGGATCCACCGACGGAACTCCGGCGGAATCGGCCAGCGCAGTTGGGGTCGAGTCGGTTGGCATCGATTTCTCCCGGCCCCACGGGAAGCGGTTCGGCACCCTGGTTCATGCGGTGCTCTCGGTGGTTGATCTGAACGCTGACAGAGCGGGCGTCAACGCTGTTGCCTCGCTTCAAGGGCGCTTGCTCGGCGCGAGTGCCGAAGAGATCGACGCGGCGGCGGAAACATCCTCGCGCGCGCTGGCTCATCCGTTGATGAGACGAGCCGCCGCGGCATTCGCCTCGGGCCGCTGCCGGCGAGAGAGTCCGGTAGCTATTAAGCTCGAAGACGGGCTGCTGGTGGAAGGTATCGTCGACCTGACGTTCATCGACGAATCAGACCTGGAGAAATGGATCGTGGTGGACTTCAAGACGGACTTCGAGATCGGCGCAAAACTCGAAGAATATAGCAATCAGGTGGAGCTTTATGCTCGCGCGATTCGCCAGGCGTCGGGGTTGAAGACGCAGGCGGTGCTCCTCAGAATCTAGAAACCCGACACTCAAGCTCTATTACGTATACCTTTTGGGATGGCGATGTCGAAAATCGTGTTGGCGCAGTACTGCCGAGTGGAGGCCGGCCCGGCTTTTACTGCGACAAACCTGATTTTTGGGCGCAGGCCACCTTTGGCATAGGAGTTGTCGTCTTAGCAGTGTGGCGACACGCCAAAAAGGGAATTATCGGCAAGGAGAGTGAGAGTATGAAATCGGTTTTTGTGAAGCGAGTAGTCACCGCGGTCTTCTCGTTAGCTCTATTGATCGGCGCGGGATCATTCCTGGGGACTACTGCCCAGGCTCAGGATCGAGACCGGGACCGTAGAGGGGATCGGGGACGCGATTGGAACCGGGACCGCGATGACCGCCGCGGCCGCGATGCGAATCGCGATCAGAATTGGCGGCGAGAGCAGTTCGAACGCCAGCGACAGATCGAACGAGCTCGCCAGATCGAACGAGAGCGTGAGTTGGCGCGCCGCCGCGATTGGGACAGGAATCGCCGAGTTTATGTGAATCCCTATCCAAATGGCGGCTATCGCGGTGGTTACAACGACGGCTACTATGGCGGTTATGGCGGCTATAACAACGGCGAAGTTCAGAGAGGGTATCGCGATGGATTGGATCGAGGCCAAGAGGACGCTCGCGACCGCAGATCCTTCAATCCGAATAACTCGAGCCACTACCGAAGCGGAAACTCGGCCTACCGAGACGGATTCCGTCGGGGGTACGAACAGGGCTACCGCCAATTCGCCGGCTACAGGAGATGGTAACCGACCGGGTTGTCGAAGTTGATCGATGAAAGAAGCCGAGCGAACAGGCCAACCTGTTCGCTCGGCTTTGTCTTTGTTGCGTCCTGGGAGCGCAGGCGTCCCGCCTGCATTACTTCGAATACCGCCCCATTCGCCAAGCATGCAGGCGAGACGCCTGCGCTCTCGGGATTACCGTTGAGCTCGCGATGGGGTACGCTGAGTCAGGCGCGGGACGAACTTATTGAGGATGCGATAGCCCAACAACACGGCGACCGCAACACCGAACAAGATCGGCTCGCGGGTGTCCGCCTTGACCAGTATGTAGTAGTGAATCACTCCGCCGATCGCCGACACATATGCAAGCCGGTGAAGCACGTTCCACCGCTTTCCGCCGAGCCGCTTGATGCTCTTTTGAGTTGAAGTCAGAGCCAGCGGAACTAGCATGACGAAGCTCGCCATCCCCACGGTGATGTACGGCCTCTTCACAATGTCCTCGCCGATCAGGCCGAACCCGAAGAACTTGTCGAACCAAACGTAGGTAAGCAAGTGCACGCAGCCGTAAAAGAACCCGTACAGACCCAGCAAGCGACGGAACTTGATCATCCAGGGAAGCCCCAGCGCTTTTCGCAAGGGTGTGACCGCAAGCGAAAGAATCAGGAATAGCAGAGTAAGAACGCCTGTAGTTCGCGTCGCGAATTCGGTTGGATTTGCGCCGAGGTTGTTGTGATACCAATCCCAACCGAGAAGCGTCAGCGGAACGGCGCTGTTGATGAAGATGACGGTTTGTGCGAAACGAGTGTCTTTCAATTCAGCGATCCGTGATGCGTGATCCGTGATGCGTGATACGTGATGCGTGACACGTGACTGTATACGTGAATCAGACTTGATCCGGTCACGGATAACGCATCACCCCTCACTCAGTAGTACTTCCTCAAATCCATTCCGCTATAAAGCTGCGCGACCTGTTCCGCGTAGCCGTTAAACATCAGCGTGTCGCGACGCCCGAACTCCCCGATGCGCCGCTCGGTCCTCTGGCTCCACCTTGGGTGGTCGACGGTTGGATTTACATTCGAATAGAAGCCGTACTCTCTTGGCCCTGCAATGTTCCAAGTCGTGGGAGGCTGCGCTTCGGTGAGCTTTATTCGAACGATCGACTTGATTCCCTTGAAGCCGTACTTCCAGGGCACAACCAGCCGGAGTGGCGCTCCGTTTTGCGGGGGCAGAGTTTCTCCGTAGAGACCGCTGGCAAGAATAGTCAACGGGTGCATCGCTTCATCCAGCCTCAAACCCTCTACGTAAGGCCATTCCAGAACGTCCGATTTGATGTTCGGCATCTGCGTTGGATCCGCGAGCGTTTCAAACGCTACGTACTTGGCTTGAGACATCGGCTGCACCTGGTCCAGGAGCTTTGCCAGCGGAAAGCCCACCCAGGGTATCACCATCGACCAGGTCTCGACGCAACGGTGGCGATAGACACGTTCTTCCGGCGGCGCGATCTTCACCAGATCGTCGATGTCGAAGACCCGGGGTTTGTGAACCAGACCTTCGACCGCGACCGTCCACGGGCGGGTAACGAAGTTCTTAGCCCTCAAGGCGACTGCCTGCTTGTCGGTCGAGAACTCGTAAAAGTTGTTGTAGTGAGTTATGTCTTCATATGGTGTCTTCTTCTCGTCCAACAACTGGGCGGCAGGCGGCGCGGTCTGCACATCGGCAATTTTTTCTCCCACCTTCGCCTCTTCGCTGTGAGAGGTGAAATAGCGATAGACGAGACCGGCCCCGACTGCCGTTCCCGCTAGCGCCGCGCTGCGAATGAAAACTCGCCGGCCAAGGTACAGGCGCTTGTCGGTGATCTCACTGCTTTTGATGTCTTCCGGTTTCTTGATCAACATAGCTGTCTTAATTCTAACTCATCCTTGCATTCTCAAGTACGGACTGAGTTGGCGGCCGGTTTTGCGCAAACCTTGCCCGTTACTTCGCCAGCGAGAGCGATGCGGATCCAATGACCCGGCGGCTGGGCCGCTGCTGGACGAACACAACCGCTTTGAGGTTCTCGCGCTTCCAGTCCTTGTGAATCGACACCGTCGGCTGAGCCTGAAACCCGCTCGTATGAGACTCGATTTTCCCGATCTTGGAAAGGCTCCGCACTACGGCCGTGTGGCTGAGGCGGCGTCCAGCGTTCTCTCCGCGCGAAACGCTGGAGCGAAGTCCGCTCTCGGTGATCGCAAGCATGACCTCTGCCGAGTCACCCGACCAGGCATTCTGAAGATCGCCGACCTCAATCATCAATGCAACCGACTGCGCTGTAGCATTGTGCAGCGCCGCTCGCACGGTAGCTTTCGCGGAACGCGCAGAATCGGCGATCGCTGCTTGAGCTCGATTGCTATTGCTGCCGACGAACTGAACTCGGCCGTCGACGATCATCTGAGGCGTGTAGATCTCGTCGGTGTCAAAAGCCCTCGCGTAGTCGTTCTGTCTGGCGCTGAAAAACCCCGATGAATACGGATCGGTCCACCCGAGACGATTCCAATAGTCGACGTGTTCCGACAGGGCGATTATTTCGGCGCCGGCGACCGGCTGGGTTTGTTCGAGACGAGAGAGCAACTCATCGGCGGGCGGACAACTCGAACAGCCTTCGGAGGTGAATAGTTCTACGAGGACCGGGACGCGCACAGGACTCGGATAAGTCAGGGCTGTTGACCGTCGGTCCGCGCTCGATAACATCGGTGAGGGCGTGGCGATCACCAGTCCGAAGAGCGCTGCGGCGATCGCCAAAAGAATAAGGTGAGCTCTGAACATGGCTGCTTACTGCGAATCGTCGTCCTTCACTATATGCCCGGACGCCGCGATGATATTCCCAGTTTGTCAAAAGAGCCGTTTATGCGGGCGGTTTGGAGGACGACGACGTTGGTTGCCTCTGCGCTTTCGGTTGAGGCCCGATCTGATCGCCAGGCCCTTCAGAGCTTTTGACGACTGGTTTCATTTTGCCCAGCAAGAGGCAAAGGCGCCGCAATTCCGAGGTCAGCCGCAGGCGCGCTGTCACTGCCGTTGGAGACATATCAACTTTCATGGTCTATCTCTCGCAAGCGCTCAATGTCGGCCAAATCCTGGGGGCTAGATCGTGCCGCCTTCAACGCGATCAGCCCTCTTAGGCTAGCAAGTGCTGCCGCGCAGCAATTGCCTTCAACAAATCACCCGGCTCCTCGAGCGCCAGATCCGGCGACTCGGCAAGCAGTCGTTCACGGCTCGAGCCGCCCCACAGTGCCGCCGCCGTCCGCGTCCCGGCTGCCCGCCCCATCATTATGTCGGCTGGACTGTCCCCGATGACAAGAGTCGAAGAGGGATCCACGCCAAAACCCGACATAGCTCGGAGTACGCCGTCGGGTTCGGGCTTGGCTCGCTCAACGTCGTCGCCCCAAACGCTCAAATCGATCAGGGAGCGTAATCCCGTCAGATCAATCTCGCGTTCGCCCGCGCGTCGTGGTTTGAGCGACACAACTGCAATATGGGCCCCTCGACTCGAAAGCGATTCCAGCAACTCGGCGATCCCTGCATAAGGCGTGAGGTGATGATGGTGGTTGGCGTAGTAGTGCTCCTCGAAGCTCACCAGCATCTCTTCGAGCATCTCGCTGCTGTAGCGG
>DATIFP010000199.1:0-4896 GCA_035455165.1 Blastocatellia bacterium | reverse complement strand
TGTTGGGTTATTACCTAAGCCCCTACTGGTTCCTGTTTACAGGGTTTGTTGCCTTGAACTTGATCCAATCGGCTTTCACTAACTGGTGTCCGATGATCACTCTTCTTCACCGGCTCGGGGCAAAAGACGAGGGCCCAGCCGTACATCGGGGTGTTGCAGTCCACTGAAGATCACCAAAATCACAACGCCGGCGTCTCGAAGATCGCACTTTTATCGTTCCCGAAAACCGGGCCGGCTCGTTTTATGACGACATGCCCGGAAAGCCCTGTGCGCAAAGTCGCCGCGGGTTTTCACGCACAGGCAGGGAGAATTACCCAAGCTGCTCTGCCACGTCGGTTCAACCGACGGAAGTGCCGCCGCTGCGTATAGAAAATCGGGGCCGGGTTAGTAAATGAAGCCCGTTGCAGCCGGCATCTGTCATGGCACGCTCCCTGCGAACAAAACGTGATTCGGTGAACCACATGATAGTCATCACGAAATCCACGCTCCGAAAACCCCACCCAACGAGGCGCGCCCAGGTAACCCAGGGCAGCCGTTTAGTCAGGAGCGTTGTTTCGATGGTCCTGATCGCCGCGTGCGTTCAGTTCTACACGGTTGAGCGAACAGACGCGCGCGCCCAGGGGTTGTCATCGTATCAAACAGCTTCAGACGGACTGACCCTGCCCACGGCAATCGAGATTGCTCTTAGAAGCAACCCGATGATCAGAATTACTAACTCAGGTCGCGAAATGGCAGATGCGCAGTTGGGCGAGGCTCGAGCGGGCCGCTTCCCGCTCATTCAACTTGGCGAGTCTGTTTTCGAAAGCAACAATCCGGTGTTCGTGTTCGGCTCACTTCTCGAGCAGGGCCGTTTCGGTGCGCAGAACTTCGATCCGCGGTTCTTGAACAATCCCGACTCGTTAAGCAACTTCCGATCATCAATAACGTTTCGCCTGCCGGTGTTCGATCAAAAGCAAACACAGACACGGATCAGCCAGGCGCGGATCGGACAACAACAGGCTGATTCGCAGAGGGAGTCGGTCGAGCAACATATCCGTTTCGAAGTTCTGCGAACCTATTACGGCTTGCTTGTCGCGCAGGCGCGGAAGGAGGTCGCCGACGAAGCTGTCAAAGCGGCGGACGCTGACGTAAAGAGAATCAGCGATCTGGTGGACGCCGGCGTCGTCGTTCAGTCGGATGCGCTTTCTGCGGAGGTGCAGCTCGCCGAATTTCGCCAGCAGCAGATTCAAGCCGAGGGCGATATAGTGACGGCGCAAGCCGCGCTCAACACTTCTCTTGGCGTTGCCGTTGACCTGCCACACAAGGTGACCGGCCGGCTCGGCGAAAAAACCTTCATCATCGAAACACAGACTGAGCTGATACAGCTCGCGCTCGGGCGGCGCGCCGACCTCGCGCGAGCGGCTCTCTCTCTCAAGGCAGGCAAGGAACGAACGCGCGGTGCTCTCGGTGAGTATCTGCCCAGGCTGGACGTGTTCGGCACCTACGGGGTTAGCGGGCAAAATCCGGCAAACGGAAGCTCCGATTATACGGTTGGGGCGACCGTGACCTTCAACCTGTTCGACCCGGGCCGTAGGGCGAGACTCAACCAGGCTCGCGCCGCTGAAAACCTGGCGGCCGCTGAGGCGGAGAGTCTCGCCAGTCAGATTCGGTTCGAAGTCGTCCGAGCTTATCAGCAGTATATTTCGGCTCGCGAGCGCCTATCAGTCGCGGGGCGGGCGGTGGCTCAGGCGGACGAGGCGCTCCGGATAGTGAAGGATCGCTACCAGGCTGGGCTCACGACGATAACAGAGGTGCTCAGGGCGGAGACGACGTTTGTGCGAGCGCGCATGACTCTGCTGGCTGCCAGATACGATCACTACATCGGCTACGCAAACGTGCTCCTGGCAACAGGACGGCTTACCGCGATAGATGAGTTTGTGTCGTGACCATCGAAGACTCAACGAAAATAGGGCCGAGGATGCGATGAAACGAATAGTTCAAATGACTGCGTTGAGCGCGCTGATCGCTGTGACCCTTTCCTGCGGCAAAAAACAGGAACCGGCGGTTGCAAACCCGACGCTGATGAGGGACGTGAAAATCGAGAAGGTCGCGCCGGGTACAATCGATGACCTCTACGAAGCAAGCGGGACGGTTCGGTCGAAGACTAGCAGCGCGGTCTCGGCGCGGATCTTAGGCAGCATCATCGCGATCCCCGTCCACGAAGGAGATCGCGTGCGTGCCGGCCAGACTTTGGTGGAAATCGATAGCCGTGACGCAACTACCCAGCTTCAAAACGCCAATGCCGGGATGCGAGAGGCGAGCGCCGCGCTGGACGAAATCGAGCGAAACATAAATGCTGCGCAGTCAGCAAAGGCCGCCGCGGAAGCCAATCAGGCGCTCGCGGCTTCGACCTTCAATCGCTACAAAGCTCTCTTCGAACGGCGCTCGGTCAGCCCTCAGGAGTTCGACGAGATTCAAGCGAAGCACCGAGTCGCCGATGCGGAAGCGGAACGCGCGAATCGAATGCTTTCATCGTTGGGCGCGAGGAAGAACCAGGTGCTCGCCAAGATAGACCAGGCGAAGGCAGACGTTGCCGGGGCGAAGGTGTCAGCCAGCTACTCGCGGGTCACTTCGCCGATCAGCGGCATCATCACCGCAAAGCACGTTGAAATCGGAACGATGGCATCTCCCGGCACGCTGTTGATCACAGTAGAAGACGACTCCCATTATCGACTCGAAGCCGACGTTGAAGAATCGCGCATCGGACGCATACAGCCAAACGATCAGGTCCAGGTGCGAATCGACGCCCTGGGCCAGGGTGAGATCTCCGGGCGGGTCAGCGAGATCGTGCCAACGTCAGATCCAGCAAGCCGCAGCCACACGGTCAAGATCGATCTGCCTGCTCAACCGGCGCTCCGCTCCGGGTCATATGGCAAAGCGATTTTTGCCGTCGGCCAGAAGCAAGCAATAACGATCCCGCAGCGAGCAATCAGCGAGCGCGGTCAGCTCGTCAGTGTATTCGTAGTGGACGAATCAGGCACCGCTCGTCTGCGATTGATAAAAACCGGAAAGTCTTACGGCGACAGGGTCGAGGTGCTGGCCGGACTAGCCGACGGGGAACGGATCGTGGTTGACCGTATCGACGCCATAAGCGACGGGAGCCGAGTTGAGTGATATGAAACCAGCGCTCGGACCGGCAGGACGCCTCGCGCGCACCTTCATTAATTCCAAGCTTACACCGCTCATTATCGCGGCGGCAGTGCTGCTCGGCCTGGGCGCCGTCCTCCTCCTTCCACGCGAAGAAGAACCACAGATCATCGTGCCGATGATCGATGTCATGGTCCAAATGCCCGGCGCATCGGCGAAAGAAGTCGAAGAACGCGTGACCAAGCCGATGGAAAAACTGCTGTGGGAAGTGCCCGGCGTCGAATACATCTACTCGACTTCATCGCCGGGTTCTTCGATGGCTATCGTACGTTTTTACGTCGGACAGAATGAAGAGGCGGCGATCGTACGGCTTAATCAGAAGATGTTTGCCAACTTCGATCTGATCCCTCCCGGGGCAAGCCAGCCTCTGGTCAAGCCACGTTCGATTGACGATGTGCCGATACTCGCGCTCACTCTTGCGAGCAATCGCTACGATCACTTTACCCTGAGGCGCATCGCTGCTCAGCTTCATGATCAGATTAAAGAGGTCCAGGACGTTTCGGAAGTAAAGCTCATTGGCGGACAACGGCGGCAGGTTCGGGTGACGCTCGATGAGGCGAGGATGGCCGGCTACGGCGTCGCTCCCGCGATGCTCGTACCGGCGCTCGAACAAACAAACCGGCAGCTTCAATCAGGCACCTTTTCGTCTAATAATCGCGAGTTCCTCGTCGAGACTGGAGGCTTCCTGCACACCGCTGAAGAAGTCGGCAGCGTGGTCGTCAGCGTCTACAACAACCACCCTGTCTATCTGCGAGACGTCGCGAAGATTGAGGACGGTCCCGAAGAGGCAGCCGATTACGTGCTCTATGGCTCAGGTCCGGCCAGTTCCGTAGTACCGCCTTTGAGCGGAGAATCGGCGCGACCCGAGGAGATTGCGGCTGAAAGCGACACCGCGAACGTCCAGCCGGCTGTCACCATCTCCGTGTCCAAGCGCAAAGGGACGAACGCCATTCAAGTAGCGGACCGGGTAACTGACAAAGTCAACGAGTTGAAGGGCTCGCTGATACCTGGCGATGTACAAGTTGCAGTGACCCGTAACTACGGCGAAACGGCGAGCGAAAAATCGAACGAGCTTCTGTTTCACATGATGATCGCGATCCTGTCGGTAACCGCTCTGATTTGGCTGGTGTTGGGGCGGCGCGAGGCGGGAGTCGTGGCGACAGCGATTCCGGTGACTCTCGCGCTGACGCTTGCGGTGTTCTATCTCTACGGCTACACGCTGAATCGAATCACGCTGTTTGCGCTTATCTTTTCGATCGGGATCCTGGTTGACGACGCTATTGTTGTGGTCGAGAACATGACCCGCCATTATCGCTTGCCGGAAAACCGTGGGCGTCCGCTAATAGACATCGCCGTGGAAGCGGTCGACGAAGTTGGAAACCCTACCATACTTGCGACTTTTGCGGTAATCGCAGCGATTCTCCCGATGGCCTTTGTGAGCGGATTGATGGGCCCCTACATGCGTCCGATTCCGGTGGGAGCATCAGCGGCTATGGTCTTCTCGCTGATTGTCGCCTTTCTGGTCACTCCCTGGGCAAGCTTGCGATTGTTAAGACGTGAAGGCGGTCATCACGATGCAGAAGAGAGTCGACTGACGAAACTCTATCGCAACCTGATGGGACACTTGATCCGAGATCGGCGTTGGCGCTACGCATTCTTATCAGGCGTGGTTTTTTTGCTGTTAGCCGCTGTGGCGCTGTTCCCGCTTAA
>DATIFP010000198.1:0-68021 GCA_035455165.1 Blastocatellia bacterium | reverse complement strand
GAATTCGTCGCCCTCCGCAGCATCAGACGCGGTCAGCTTGGCCTGCTCTGACCAGACTGAACCTGATCGCACAAACACGTATGCTGAGCCGGAGTCGAAGCCAGCAGCGGTATCATCGGATGGTGCGCCGACGACAATCGTCTCTCCGCTGATTGCGACAGACCGGCCGAAATGGTCGCCGGCCGCAGCATCCGACGCGATCAGCTTGGCCTGCTCTGACCAGACTGAACCTGATCGCACAAACACGTATGCTGAGCCGGAGTCGGGGCCAGCAGCGGTATCACCGAATGGTGCGCCGACGACAATCGTCTCTCCGCTGATTGCGACAGACCAGCCGAATTCGTCGCCGCCTGACGCGGTCAGCTTGGCCTGCTCTGACCAAACTGAACCTGATCGCACAAACACGTATGCTGAGCCGGAGTCGGGGCCAGCAGCGGTATCACCGAATAGTGCGCCGACGACAATCGTCTCTCCGCTGATTGCGACAGACCAGCCGAATTCGTCGCCGCCCGCAGCATCCGACGCGGTCAGCTTGGCCTGCTCTGACCAGACTGAGCCTGATCGCACAAACACGTATGCTGAGCCGGAGCCGAAGCCAGCAGCGGTATCACCGAATGGTGCGCCGACGACAATCGTCTCTCCGCTGATTGCGACAGAGATGCCGAATTCGTCCTCCACCGCAGCATCCGACGCGGTCAGCTTGGCCTGCTCTGACCAGACTGAGCCTGATCGCACAAACACGTATGCTGAGCCGAAGTCGAAGCCAGCAGCGTTTTTATCTAATGGTGCGCCGACGACAACCGTGTCTCCGCTGATTGCGACTCTGTGGCCGAATAGGTCGCCGCCCGCAGCATCCGACGCGGTCAGCTTGGCCTGCTCTGACCAGACTGAACCTGATCGCACAAACACGTATGCTGAGCCGGAGTCGAAGCCAGCAGCGGTATCACCGTTTGGTGCGCCGACGACAATCGTCTCTCCGCTGATTGCGACAGAGGCGCCGAATAGGTCGCCGCCCGCAGCATCCGACGCGGTCAGCTTGGTCTCGCTAAAGATCAAAGGGTCCACCGTTACCGGGTAGACCGCATCAGCATCGTCCACCACCAGCGCGATCTTCCCCTCGCTTGCCTCTATTCGCCCCGGCAACTGCCTGCCCGTCGCATCCCACGCCTTCAGCCCCGAATACCGTAGCCGCACCTCCCCGTCAGTGCTGACGAAGGTGATCGAATCACCTTGTGGACTGGGCTTTGGTTCAAGGTTGCTCTCTACTGCCATCGTCAGTACCAGAAACCCACCCATCTGGCCGTCTTCCGCTGCGGGCGGCTCTGCCAGCGTGAAACCTTGTTCGAGACCTCGCGGGTCGTTGATGTACCATTCGGTTAGTGTGCCGCGAACGTATTCGAGACGGTTTTCTCTAACCACTGGCTCAACCGTCACGACCGGTTGCTGGCTTTGTTGACGGCCGTAACCGGTCAGGCTCGCCCTCCAACGTGCAACCGATTGGTCTGCCGTCGCGGGCAACACCTGCACCGAATCTGCCGCAAAGAAGGCGCGAAAGTGCTGCCAGGGATTGGAAGCGAAGTTGCTTGCCCGGGGCGCTTCTATCGATATGGTTTCAAGTGGCTCGATGCGAGAGCGCGCCGCCTGAAATGCCTCCATCAGTGAATCGTATGAGCCTTGCTGCGTGAGCTGTTGGAGGGCTAATTGAGTGGCCACTGCTTGCTGATTCTGGTGAGCAACCGCCCGAGCTGTCCCGAGCGTGCCTCTGTTTCCATCGGGAGTCTGCTGCCAGCCAATCGCCGCTAAAGCGAGCAGGGAAATGAAAATATCGCGGCATCGAGTGATGATTATGGAACTGCTGCTTCTCATTGTGACCTCCTTTCACTGCGATTTGAGTAATGCGGTCAGCCTTAAGAGCACGAACCCTTCTGCAGTCTCTTTGAAGTGGACCTTGCGGGGCGGGCGCAGGAGCCGACGTTGGCCACTGTCACTTTGCAGGCCGCTGCTTTACGCCGGGCTCGGCCGAGCCGCTCAGGCCCTCCCCGCTTGTCGCATCCTCTTGGTCTCCAGCGCCGGGGAATCTCTCCGACACGTCCCATTACTCAGAGGTGACAGGTCCAGATGAATGGTATTGTCCACTCGGAGTAATAACTTGTTCGTATTCGCCCTCAAGTGGGCAACCACCACAAACAAAAGTAAAACGGGAACGCGGCGCCTCGGAGGGTTTAGCGGCTCCGTCAGGTAAGGTGCCATGGTCTTGGTACTTAATGAATATAAGGTTGCCCTCTTCGTCGAAATGGTGACGGTAAACCATTCGCGCCCGCGTCAAGGTACAACACACCATTGGCGTCCTGCACTAAACAACCTCTCCCCTTGGCCGGTATCGCAGGAAGAACTGAAACCGACGTTGGATCGCCCGCGCTGCTTGAACTCGGCACCAGGCTAAGCGTGACTAGACAGAGCGCCGCCAGCCACGCTTTTATCGCATTAGTTCTGGAAATCTCTTTCATGATCGTAGCTTCTTTCAATTTGATTTGAGCAATGAGTTCATGCACGTCAGAACTGACCCTTCCGGAGTTTCCGTAAAGTGGACTTCGCGGGCTTCCAACCGGCGGTGAATCTCGCGCGAGCTCGCGCCGGTCAATGCCATCGCCTTGTCGAGCGTCAGCATACGGGCAGGCTCGCCGCACTCAACGCACCAGGCCACGGCTTCGCGGCCCGCTCGCCTCACCACCACCTGCTCCCGCGTTTCTGCAATGATCTCCGTCCTTCTTCTCACCCTCACGTCGCCTCCGATTCCGCCCGAAAGTACAGCGGGGTCTCCTTCAGGCCAGCGCCGCGATCCAAAAAGTTGATTGCCTTCCGACGTCTTAAATGCTGAGACGAGCGGCCGGATTCATCGCTCCCGTGACGGCCGTCACATCTTTCCGCGCCGCTGGGATTTATGATCTACAACTGCCACACAGGTGGTAATCAAGCTGTCTCTGCTTTCCACCTCAGGCCGCAAGATAGCCTGACCCCCTTGTGGAAGTCCTTAATAACGGGATCAATTTTTCTCAACTTTTCTGAATTCAGCCATGGGCGCCCAGGTAAGCCACGTCTTTGAGTTCGGATCCTTCCGCATAGACCCCGGTAGCCGCCGCTTGCTGCGCGACACCGAGGTAGTCCCGCTCAAGTCGAAGGTGTTTGATACGCTCCTCTTGCTTGTCGAAAGTGCCGGCCGAGTGGTCACAAAGGACCAACTGATGCAGGCGATCTGGCCCGATACGGTGGTCGAAGAAAACAACCTCACCCAGAACATCTACACCTTGCGCAAAGTCCTGGGAGAGCGGCCCGACGAACATCGCTACATAGTGACCGTGCCGGGGCAGGGCTACCGCTTTGTGGCGGATTTGAGACGACGGGAAGATGAAAGCGCCGATCTGGTAGTGGAGAAGCGTACGTTCGCTCACATCGTCGCCGAAGAGGAAATAGCGACGATTGGACAAGGCGAGATTGCGCAATCCTTCGAGCAGAAAGTGCTTCGGTTTGGCGCAGGTCAGCCTCGGGCGAGATCGAAGTGGCTGGCCGCTTTCCTACTTAAAGCTCTTTTACTGACAGCCTTGTCGGCTGCGGTGATCTTCTGGAGACCATCGCAAGATTCAAAGATCAGCAAGGCTCCCGTGAGGCTCACCGCCAACTTTATGAAACTGACCGACAACGTCGCACTCGACGATCAGCCTGACTGGTCGCCCGACGGCTCAAGAATCGTCTTCGTCACAAACCGCGATGGAAAAAAAGAGATTTACGTTATGAACGCCGACGGCTCAAATCAAGTGAACTTCTCTAAACACCCGGGGCATGACGACAGTCCCGCCTGGTCGCCAGACGGCGAGAAGATCGCGTTTCAGAGCGAGCGCGACGGCGGCGGGCTTTTCGTGATGAATGTCGACGGGACCAACCCGATAAAGATCGCGCCTTCCGGAGCCAGAGCAGCCTGGTCGCCGGGCAGCAATAAAATTGTTTTCGGCGCTACACCACATGGCCGAAAGTGGCCTGAAATCTACGTAGTCAACACCGATGGCACGAGATTGATGCAACTGACCGATACCCCACGTTTTAATGGCGACCCCACATGGTCGCCAGACGGCAAACGGATCGCATTTACCACTTTCAGAGATGGCAACGCCGAAATTTATGTGATGAACACGGACGGCACCAATCAGACGAGGCTGACCAACCACACGGGATACGATGGTGTTCCCGAGTGGTCGCCCGATGGATCGCGGATAATGTTCAATAGCGAAAGGGACGGCAATCTTGAAATATACATAATGAATGCTGACGGCAGCGGCCAGACGAGAATCACAAACAACCCTGCCCTTGACAGTGAGCCATCATGGTCACCCGACGGCTCGCTGATCGCGTTCAGGTCTGACCGTGATGGCGACGGCGAAATCTACGTAATGAGGATTGATATCAGCAGCGAGCGCCGGCTGACCAATAACGTGGCGAACGATATGTTTCCCGACTGGTCTTCGGATGGGACTCGGATCGCTTTTGTGAGCAATCGGGATGGCAAGAATGAAATCTATTCCATGGACTGCGTCAGTGGAGAAATATCCAGACTCACCTATAACGCGGCGGACGGCATCACCCCGGCCTGGTCGCCCGACGGTCGAAAGATCGCATTTGCGAGCGTCAGAGATGGCAACTGGGAGATTTACACGATCAACGCCGATGGCACGGGCCAAGTAAGGAGCACCACAAACTCCGCAGCCGACTTTCAGCCCGCTTGGTCGCCCGACGGACGTCAAATTGCCTTTGTCAGCAATCGAGACGGCAATAACGAGATTCATGTGATGAGCGCAGACGGCTCGGGTCAGATGAATCTCACCAATCATCCCGCCCAGGATGACGAGCCTGTTTGGTCACCCGACGGGACAAGGGTTCTTTTCCGCAGCGACCGCGACGGCCATTACGAGTTTTATGTGATGAACTCCGAAGGCGGCAGCCCGCAAAGGCTCACGAACAATCCGGCATATAAGAGCAAGACCGACTGGTCCCCGGATGGCCAGCGCATTGTTTTCATGAGCGAACAAGACGGCGGCCAGGAGCTTTTTGTGATGAATGCCGATGGCGGCAACGTTCGGAGGATCACCCGTTCACCCGGCCCGCACACTAGACCGGCATGGGCTCCCGACGGCAAAAAGATTACCTTCCACAGCGATAGAGATGGCAATTATGAGATTTACGTCATGAGGCTCCCTTGAGTAATGAGTTCATGCACGTGAGCACGAACCCTTCCGAAGTTTCCGTAAAGTGGACTTGGCCGGCTTCCAAGCGGCGGTGAATCTCGCGTGAGCTCGCGCCGGTCAATGCCATCGCCTTATCGAGCGTCAGCATACGGGCAGGCTCGCCGCACCCAACGCACTAGCCCACAGCGTCGCGGCCCGTTCGCCTCACCACTACCTGCTCCCGCGTTTCCGCAATGATCTCCGTCCTTCTTCTCACCCTGACGTCGCCTTCGATTGCTCTTGAAAGAACAGCGGGATCGGCTCTGGCCAGCGCCGCGATCCAGAAACGTTGTTTGGCCTCCCGACGTCTTGAATGCCCAGACGAGCGGCCGGATTCATCTCGCCTGCTGCCCTTGACAGTGAGCCCTCATGGTCGCCCGACGGCTCGCTGATCGCATTTAGGTCTGACCGTGATGGCGACGGCGAAATCTACGTGATGAGGATTGATATCGGCAACGAGCGTCGGCTGACGAATAACGTGGCGAACGATATGTTTCCCGCATGGTCGTCGGATGGAACTCGGACGGGAAGATGAAAGGGCCGATCTGGTAGTGGATGTACGCCCAGCGCGGCTATGGGATGCTGTACCTCAAAGTCAATGCCAATTTCGACTCGCTCCACTCGGACCCGCGGTTCGAAGAATTGCTGCGGTGTGTCGGGTCGCCATAAGTTGGGTTGCCATCATAAGATCCTGCACCGGCTCAGCGACTCACTCACTCAAACGGAAGATGGACGGCAAACGCCGACGGGGGCAACCAGAAAAGGTCCACAGTAACCAGGCAAATGATCAATCGGTCGCCCAGTCGCCCGATGGCGCAAGGCTCGTCTTTCCGCAGCAATCACGACGGCAACTTTGAGATCTATTTGATAGATGTGTCCACGGGTCACAGAGGTCGCGCTTTCTCGACGTCCGCCGTCGGCATTTGCGCCGTAGACAGATCACCACGCTGCCGACTCCTCCATGGTCTCCTCCAGAAATGCCTGCTTGCGCCTACAGCCACTTACCACGAAGGGTGGAGCCTTGCCGCCACAGGCTGATGGGGATTATGACACCCCTGCCGGTTGTGAACGTGCACCAGCGACCGCCGTCAATGTCCACGATGCGCACGGATGTGTTAACGTTCGCTCCGGGGACGTGCGTGAAAAAGACGCCCCCTCCGAGCTGCTGAACGAAGAATCCACCATGTACGGGGTGGTAGTAGGCTTGGTACTCCTCGATTGTGAACGGCTCGGCATCCGGCAGATCTGGCGGTCCGGTTTGGGCTAGCGATGGGGTCTCCGCTTTTGGATAGAAGATCTCCTCGTCGCCGTACGGATCCAGCAGCCGCAAAATAAGTTCGTCGGGCAGCGCGGTGATATGAGTTCCGACTGACCAGCGAAGAACTCTCTGAGGCTTCCCGTGCGGTTCGAGGATCAGGCTGTCGCCCTGCACAACATATGTCCCGGTTTCCTCTTCATCGCTTCCAGACCCGTAACGCTCGTATCTGTAGTTGCCATTGTCTGCGAAGCTGTAGGCGATGTGAAGGAGCCCATGCGAGACACGCCACGAACCAACAATACTTGACATGATAAACCTCCTTTCGGAGCTTCCGCTTCATCCGATCTATCCTTCCTTGGCGGCGTCCCCGCGCCCGCGAACGGCAAGCGCTTGCAGAAAATATTGGTTGGGCCGATCAACGACTTTACTCAACTCAACCAGCCGGTCAAGGTTGTCGAGCTTACTCAGCTCAACGACCCGATTGGGGTTTGGGGAGCCTACTAAGCTGAAGGAGACTGTCAAGATTCTCGAAGATCGGAGCAATGACTTCAGCTTCGCGCAGCGCGCACCTCACGTCCTCGCACGCGGCATGGACACTGGAAAGATGCGCAGCGCAGTTCTTAGAAATGCTCTTTTTCTGGTCAATGACAGCAAGGAGCTTCTGCGCGAGCGGAGTCTCGTTTTTTTGGAGACGCTCCGCCCTTCCAGTTGGCTGCCAAGCAGCAGGTCTTCAACGACCGCCCGATCCACCGGAGCCAGCCTGGCGGCGGTCCTACTGACGCGAGTCAAGACTCTGCGTGCAGCAGAGCGCGCGAACCCACTGCGACTCGGCCGTTTCCGTAGAACTTGAGTTGAACCTTGACTGTTTTAGTTGTGATCACCTCAGAGGCCTCCACTATAAAATTGCCACACGCAAGCGCATAAGGTGGGCATCAGCATAGTAGGCAGTCCGAGTTGATGCGATCGTTAGCCATATGAATCGGTGACTACTTCTCTATTAGTTAGTCTCTTTCCCACACGAACGTAACCCTGGCGCGACTTGGAAGACCGAGCGCCGCCAGCCCCGCTTTTATCGCATTAGTTCTGGAACTCTCTTTCATGATCGTAATCTCCTTTCAGTTCGATTTGAGCAATGAGTTCATGCACATGAGCACGAAACCATCGGTAGTTTCTGTAAAGTGAACTTCGCCCGCTTCTAACCGGCGGTGAATCTCGCGCGAGCTCGCCGCGGTCAATGCCATCGCCTTATCGAGGGTCAGCATACGGGTCTGCTCGCCGCACCCAGCGCACCATGCCAGGGCTTCACGACCGGGCTTTCTCATCACCAACACCTCGTGTGTCTGCACGCTGATCTCTGTTCTTCTTCTTAGCCTCACGTCGCCTCCAAAATCAGTTTCAGTGTCCAGCTGACAGAAACGGCGGACCCTACTCGCGACCGCGTTTAAGACGGCCAGTTTCTTTAAGGCTCTGGCCTGTGGAACAGGTTCAGGGCAGTTCCTTCCTGAATTGGTCCCATTGTTCGTATATATGTCTTGCGGGCTAAGAGCGTCCCAGAACCCTTACTCCAACCACGTATCACAAACGCGGTCTTTGACTCGTCCAATTCATCAAGGTGAAAGCCAGTGAACGCGCCCGACCAGTGATCACCTACGTATTTCTCACCGGTTCGACAATCAACAAGCGTCACGGAGGTTCGGCCGGGGTCAATGGTCATTGAGACGAGCGGGGTTTCAAGTTCGGATGCTCCGGGGCAATCGCCCCCGTCGCGGACGTTCACATCGAACTCTACATCAACAATTCGGAAGGTTGATCCCTTAACCTCTGCCACTCCGATACAGGGAACTTTCACCCTGAAGCTATAATATTCCAGGGGCGCTGTAGCCTGCGTGGGCGCCATGAACCCAAATTGGAACGGCACTCTTGCACGAACATGGCTTTCATAAGCAAAAGGATCATCGATCACCGACTCGAACTCCAGCTCGAATGTGTTGCATCCTCTCGCTTTCTGATAAATCCTTTCAGTTAGGTCGCAGAAGATGGGATCATCACCGCCGCAGTTCCGGTTGGCTTCTATGAACAGTCGTATGAGCCGTGTCGCCTCCTCAAGTTTATGCTCATTAGCGCATCGCTCGTATGCCTTATCCGCCAAGATTTCCAATGCCTTCAGCCTGAAATCCCGAACCGCCTTATGCTCAGCGGAGAGGGCGTCTTTGAGGCAGTCATCAAATACTTCCTCGATCCTTGCAAACCTCTCCCATTGAAGTACCCTGTTGAGCACATCCCTCAACAGGCATTCGTCCTTCGACTCCAGGGCCGCGATCATCAGCGCGCGAATATACGAAAAAGATTCCATCCAATTCGGTTCCTGTGCGGCGCAGATCTTAAGAATCCATTTCTTCTTCTTTTTCTTCTTCTTGCCCAGTACGGTGTTCTGTAACCCATACCTGTTGTTGCTCAGCCATGGGTTCTCGAACCAATGCCTTCGCTCTTCGCGGAATATTTTCGCTATGCCCTCCTCTAACTTGTCCTGCGGGTCCGGTGGCGCGACTGAAGGATCGTCAGCATCTGTCCCTCGGCCAACTCCGTATCCGCCGAGACGCACGATCTTCATAGTGATGCTCGATGGATCAATTTGTAGCGGGTACAGGTGAAAGCGCTCGCCCGCCTTGTGCCACGCGAAGGAAACCTCCTCCGCCAGAGGGACGGGTGCGGGCGGCTCGAAAGTAAGGGAGGCAGGTTCCCATAACAACAATCCTTCTGGTTCTAACTGGACCGCCGCCACTAGCCCTCCGCTCAAAGGTAACTCATCAACATAGGCCACAGGGGTCATAGTGACCTCAGCATCACCGAGCAGCGCGGCGGGAGGAATGGTTAGTGTGAAACGCGTCCCATCAGATGCTGTCGCGATTATTGTGCCACCCTGTGTGGTAATCGTCGCGGTAACAGAACGTGAAAGATCCGGCGCCGGCGTGATATTGGCAGAGTCACTGTTAGCTTCTTTCTGAGCTTGCACAGGACCAAAGGATTGCCCCGCGGCCATGAGAGAGCATAAGATACAGACAGCTATAACTCGCCGAACGGTTTGATGTTTTGGATCCCTAATCTTCAGATTGGATTCTGAGGTATTCATAGAAGTACCCTCCTTTTGAGTGAACATTGAAATACCTTGCGGCGTCGGGCCCAGCTACTCTATGTCCTCACCTGGCCGAGTTTGATTTCAGTAATAAGTTCATGCTTGTGACGGCGGTCACAGCTTTCCGCGCCGCTGGGACTTATGATCTGCAACTGCCAACACAGGTGGTTATCAAGCTGTCTCTGCTTTCCACCTCAGCCCGCAAGATAGCCTGAGCCCTTGTGGAAGTCCTTAATAACGGGATCAATTTTTCTCAACTTTTCTAAATTCAGGTATGGGCTATCAGAGAGGCCAAGTCTTAGAGTTCGGGTCCTTCCGCATAGATGCCGCGGGCCGCCGCCTGCTCCACGACGCCGAGCTCGTCCCGCTCAAGCCGAAGGTATTCGATACGCTTCTCTTGCTCGTCGAAAGCGCCGGCCGGGTAGTCACTAAAGACCAACTTATGCAGGCCATCTGGCCCGACACGGCGGTCGAAGAGAATAACCTCACACAGAACATTTACACCTTGCGTAAAGTCCTCGGAGAGCGGCCCGGCGAGCACCGATATATTGTGACTGTCCCGGGCCGCGGCTACAGCTTTGTCGCCGATGTCAGGGAGTTGGGCGGTGATCGAGCTGACTTGCTGATCGGTAAGCTTACCCGCTCGCGAATGGTCATCGAAGACGAACTCACCGTCGTTGATAATGGGGAGGCAGCGCGGAAAGCATTTGAATCGAGCCGGAGGAATAACGGCAGAGCGACGCTATTAGCCGCTTCTGTATTAGGGGCGGCGCTTGTCGGCGCGCTTATCTATTTTTTCGCTTTGAACGGGCGGTCAAAGCAACAGCTCAGCGGATCGCAGGTGAGGTCAATCGCGGTGCTTCCTTTCAAATCATTAGACCCGAATGAAGAGGATCCGTCTCTTGGATTGAAGCTTGCCGATGCTTTGATCATGCGGCTCGGGCGACTGCGGCAGTTCGCCGTGCGATCGACGCGGGCGGTCGGGGACTACGAAGGCAAAGCAATAGACCCGATCGCGGCGGGCCGCCAACAGCAGGTCGATGCAGTGCTCGATGTGAGTTTTCAACGAGCAGACCAGCGGCTGCACGTGAGGGCGCGGCTGCTCCGCGCAAGCGACGGGCAGCAACTTTGGGCTGGTACCTTCGACGAGCGCGGCAGCGATCCTCTAGTCCTGCAAGATGCGCTTGCCGAACAGACCGCGCAAGCGCTGCTGCCGCGACTGACCGGCGCTGAGCGCCAACTCCTGACGCGTCACGACACGGAAAACCTCGACGCCAATCGCCTTTATACTGAAGCCCGATACTACTGGAATAAGCGAGACTTCGAAGGGATACGCAAGAGCGTAAAGTTGCTGGAGCAAGCCATCGGGCTGGATCCGAACTATGCACGAGCACATGCGGGGCTGGCTGACTCCTACATCACGCTCAGCGATTACTACCTGCTGGAGGCAAGCCTTGCTTTCCCCAAAGCCAAGCAGGAGGCGCAGAAGGCGTTGGAGATCGACGGTTCGCTGGCCGAAGCCCACACCGCGCTGGCCATGATCAAATCCAGCTACGACTGGGACTGGACGGGCGCAGACCAGACCTTCAAACAAGCTATTGAGATCAATCCGCACTATGCTACCGCACACCAGTGGTACGCCGAATTCCTGATCGGCGTGGGGCGGAACGAAGAAGCCCTGTATGAAATTCGCCTCGCGCAGCAGCTGGATCCGCTGTCGCTCATCATTCCCTCCATTGAAGCATTGGTCTTATATTACGCGCGGGATTACGAAGGGGCGATTGCTCAGTGCCGGCGGGTGATCAGCCGAGATCCGAACTTCGGTGAAGTGTACGGTTATCTCCAGCGCGCCTACGAACAGAAGGGGATGTTGCGCGAGGCGATGGATGCGTACCAAAGGTGTATGACACTGTTGGGCTATGACACCCCCGAGGCGGCGGCTATCCGTGCGGCGCCGGTGCTAGGTGCTGGAGATTACTGGCGGAAAATAGTGAAGTTATCGAGTCCGCCGTTGGGTGGGCACATTGAAGCTGCGCAAGCTCTGGCTCACCTTGGCCAAATGGATAAGGCTCTTTCCTTGCTGGAGCAAGCATGCAACCAGCGCAGCTACGGGGTCATATACCTCGGCGTAGAACCCAACCTCGATCCCTTGCGCTCGGACCCGCGATTCGCAATCCTGCTGCGTCGCGTCGGCCTCGCACAGTGAGCCGGGTGCCACGGCCAGAATGCGATAGCAAGTAACGGTACTGGTGAAAGCGCCGAAGCTGGTAAAAAAAGATTGAGATTCGCTTTGTTCGACCATTGCGGCGATTCAGTCGCATGCGATTGGATGTCGACGAATGAGGACCGGCACAATCTGGCGGTCTGTTACGAGTCTTAGGTGCCACCAGTAAGAAGGGCTTCCTGAGGCAGGGTATCTTTCCTCTGTCCTTAGCAGAATTCAGCCTGTGATTGCACTAGCCCCACAGTTTAATAGTCAACTGTGATGAGGTGACGGCGGTCACAGACTTATTCTGTCCACCTCCCGTAGTCTTTTCGCGCCGGAGTCTTGGGGAAGTGCGCACAGAGCTCATCTGACCCAATCAGTCCTCTACGCGCGCCCGGCCAGATTCTGCGAGGCATTAGAACGATGAAGCGAGTCAGTAAGGTTGTCCTTTCGATCGCGATACTTTTCGCTTTTTGTCCGACAAAATTTGCGCAGAGTGAGTTTGTCTATCTTAATACTGGTGTCGCCGTCGGTAACTCCGTCGCTGCATTTTCACTGAGCGCCGATGCGGCCCTAACTGAGATCGTGGGTTCACCCTTTCCAACCGGACAATCCGGCTTCATTGATTCGCCGATTCTCGTTGTTGGCGGATTCCTATATGTGGGGAATAGCAACAGCTTGAACATCAGTGCATTTTCGATCAACCCTGCGACTGGCAGTTTGACCGCCGTGCCCAACTCGCCGTTCGCGCTCGAGGGGTTTTCTTATGGCACCATTATGACACTCGCATCGACTCCCGATGATAGATTCCTGATGGCGAGTAATGTTTCTCCAGGCACGATCACCGTTTTCAGAATCGCCAATGACGGTGGCCTGGTGCCAATTGCAGCGTCGCCGTTTCGGGTTGGGGAAGCGATTTACGATATGAAGGTATCGCCGACCGGAAGGTTCTTAGCGGCTGCTTTAAGGCACAGAAACTGGATTCTGATGTTCCGCATAGCGGTCGACGGTACTTTGAGCGCCGTTCCGGGATCACCGTTTTCAAGTAATCACGACTTCTCATTCGCGAACTCGGTCGAGTTTAACTGCGATGGCACGACCCTCTTCGTCGGGAATGCGCGCAACGGACCTCCACTCATCGATGCGTTCAGGGTTGCCGATGACGGCTCGTTGTCACTCGTGCAAGGATCACCGTTTACCACAGCCACAGGCACGGATTCTGCTCACGTCTTACTGAGTCAGAACAATCAATATTTGTTTGCTGCCAATTTCGAGAGCAATACGATTACGGTGTTCAGGGTAACAGCCGACGACTCTGCATCAAGCGTGTCAAGCAAACCGTTCAAAGTTAAAGATGATTCTCCAGGAGCCTTAGGCCTAAACCGAACCGGCACCATCCTCTTGAGTGGCAATTTCGGGAGGAATCAGTTCCGCAAGAGTATCTCCGTTTTTAG
The DNA here is from genome assembly GCA_035455165.1 of Blastocatellia bacterium. Taxonomy (GTDB): domain Bacteria; phylum Acidobacteriota; class Blastocatellia; order UBA7656; family UBA7656; genus Onstottus_A. The sequence goes on along the minus strand of DATIFP010000198.1, from coordinate 54,697 downwards.
CATTAACAAGGAGGGGTTATTGACCCACGTTTCAGGTTCTCCCTTCGATATGGGAGAACGCAGCTATCTCAATAATTCGGTCTCTATTGCGACTTATCCACGCCGAAACTGTTTGCTGCGAATCGATGACGTTAGTATAAGCGGCAAGAAGCTCTTCGTAATGGGGAGTAACTTCGACAATGGTTCGGTTATATTGCTTAACGGCGAGGACCAAAAGACGTCAAATGACGAACAAGCCTGGACAAGCTTGTTGATCGGCAAGAAAGCAGGAAAGAGAGTTAAGGCGGGCGACAGGATCTCGGTGAAGACTTCAACCGGCCGGCTGTCGAATGAGTTCATCCTCAATGCCGCCCAGTTAAGAAAAACTCGATAGCATTTGAAAAGACGATCCGAGTCGCTGTTGTTAGTCGATCCCTAAGGGTGCACGATAAGGCAGAGGATTGTATCTGAAACGCTCAGAGGAAATGTGCCCGGTTACCCCTAGTATTCCGCCTGAGCGTTTCAGATACAATCCTCTGCCTTATCTTGCATTCATGACCGGATTGGAAAAAAGACGAACCGGTCGAAGGATTATGCAAGCAATGCAGTCATGTCCTCAACCTCGGACCACAGCTTGTCGGTTTACCGGCGAAACCGGTGGCCAGCGGGCATAGGCCCACGCTCGCAACAAGCCTTTGCCTGCGCTCACTTTGAGGGTCGCTGTAGGATTTCAGCCAGCGCTTCCAATCGCTTCGCGTCTACTGCACTCTTCGCCATGCCGGCCGTTTCTTTCAGCGACCGCGCGAAGCTCTGGAGTTTTGCGAGCGCTCCTCGATTCAGATGTGAACTCTCTGCGCTTCGAATCGCCTTCCGCACGGCAGCAATTTGGTCCGCTGGCAGAGCCTGCGATCGCTCCAACTGATCCAGATACGCCTTGGCTACTACCAGCTGAGATGGCCACTCGATCTTTTGCTGGTTCTGTACATTGAGCTCAGCCACCCGCACCGTTTTCGCGGCATTGATCTCATTCTGGGTCAGAAACTCGGTCGGGCTTAGTTCAAGGATGTCCAGCCCGCGGGCGATCTCCGAAGCGTAGATGTGACCGTTGTACCAGTAGGCGGACCAGTCGCCGCCCAGTACGAGCAAGTGTGGGTCAATCGCCCCACGATCGAAATAGGCAATTTCAACCGGATGGTCCGCGTCGGTAAAGTCCATAACAGAGATGCCACCCTGGTACCAGGCTTGCACTTCTATGTCCCGGCCGGGAACTGGAATGAGCGAACCGTTGTGTGCAACACAATTCTCGCTGTCGCCCTGTGCTGCCGGCAGCTTGTAGTAGCTCGCGAAGCTCAGCTTGTTATCCTTCAAACGAAACACCGCATCGGCGCCCCATTTGTTCGGATCGTTTTTACGGCAACGCGCGCCCAGTCCGCCTCCCCACTCATCGGTGAACACGATCTTTGTCCCATCGTTCGAAAACGAGGCCGAGTGCCAGTATGAATAGTTCGGATCGTTTACCGCGTCCAGACGCTTCGGATGCACGGGATCTTTTATGTCCAGCACGATTCCATTTCCCGAGCAGGCGCCAGCGGCCAACCCAATCGCCGAGTACACTGTAATATCGTGACACTGGTCGCTGTCGATTGGCTTCTGCTCCTCGGGTTTGCCATGGGTGCCTCCGCTGCTCAGCGCGTTGAGTGCGCCCGTACGAGGATCCATAAACACACGAGGACTGGACACGACCTGCGCATCCTGCGGCGCAGCCAGCGGAACTTTGATCACATCAATGCGAAACAGCGACGTGTTCGGATTTTTATCCGGCGCTTCACCTGAACACCCGGCCAACTCTTCACCTTGACGCACGAATGATGTGCCGGATACGTAGATATAGACGTTGTTCTTATCCTTCGGATCGACTACAAGCGTATGGGTGTGCGAGCCGCGGCAAGTCTGCACTGCTGCTACCTGCCTGGGAGTCCTAATATCGGAAATGTCGAAAATCCTTACGCCGCGGAACCGATCTTTTTGCGGCGCAGGCACGGTGGGCTTTTTCTCTTCGCCGGCGGGCGGCGGAGGTCCGGGTGGAAATCCCTGTGTGCCGCAATCGAGGCGGCCATTTGGCATCTCGACCGACATAAACATCAAGTTCTTGTAAACCGACAAATCTCCCTGTCCACCCGGACAAATCATCGTCGTCAGCAATTTGGCGTTCGCGGGATTGGAGATGTCATAGATATTGACTCCAAAAAAATTACCCTGAAACACGTGGTTTCCCTGAAACGCAAGGTCCGAATTTGCAAACGCCAGTTGAGCCATAACTAATTGCATCGGCTTTGGCATCTTTGAGGCGTCGGCAACGCCGAGCATACCTAGGGTCTTCTGCACTTTCGAATCAGCAGGATCAGCCGAGTCGAGTTGAAACGGACCAGGTTTCTTGAGGAGCAGGAGGTGCTTCATGCCCATCGATACTTCGCCTGCGTCGTACATTCCCGGTGTCAGTTTGGCTCGCGGGTCGTTGGCATCTGAACCGGTCATTCCGGGGGGGAGCGGCGGCGCCGGCTCCGGCGCAAACGGATTCTCTTCTGCTTTCTTTTTGTCGGGTTTAGTGTCTGCTGGCTTCGTTGACTCCTGAGACGAAGGCGGTTGGGCCTGCATCTCGCCGGCAAGACACAACAAAACAAGCGAGGCTACGAGTAAACGGAAAGCCATGGTTTGTACTCGATTCATCATTTATCCTCTAAAGGTTTTTTCTTCAGCATGCTTTGCATGATCCGGATTTCGGCGCGCTGCCCGCTGTCTACATCCGTTGCGAAGTTGAACAATTCAGCGTCCTGTCCTGCACCCGCAGTGTCGAACAAGTCTTTCACCATGGTCAGGGCGCCGTCGTGGTGCTGAATCATACCTGTCAGAAACAGATGGTCGAACTCCTCGCCGCTTGCTTTCCTGAGTGCCTCCATCTGCTCCGGGGTAAGCATCCCAGGCATAAGCGCCATCGGCTCGTGCGTCATATGCCCGTGCGGCATGTCAGGCATCGCCTGCGATATTGGCTGTACACGGGCGGCCAGCCACCGTTTCATGAACTTTATCTCGTCCGACTGCGACCTGCTGATTCGCGCACCCAGCAATCTCAAATCCTTGTTCTCAGTATGCGATTCGATCAGCCCAGTCATATCAACCGCCTGAGCATGATGCATAATCATACCTTGCATGAACTGCACATCTGCCGGGGAGGCTGGCGGCAGTTTTGCCCTCATCGTCGGGGGAAGAGTCCGCGTTGGTTTCCCCGGCGCACCAGGTTGGACCACGACCGGTGTCGCTGGTGCAGTCTTCTGAGCGTAGACGCGTAAAGAGAAAAAACTTGCGAGAGTACTCGCTGCCGCAAGCACGCACGAACACGCCGCGACGCTTAATACGATCCGAATCTCACAGGTGCCTCTCACATAAAGAGGTCTCATGTGCCGTAAGTAGTTAAGCATTGTCGCGCTCACATTATCACATTTAGCGGAAACCTCACATTCGGTTGAAGCCTGGTGAGCCGGGTTTGGACCCCAGTAGGACGAATGGTTCCCCCGGTTAGTATCACCCTCCACCCAGCTTTATTGTCCTGGCCGACTCCTTCATCGAATGTTCCGCTGATGCTCTGCAAGAAACTGACCGGCGACCCTTTGATAGCGTTTCCTCTCTTTCGATGATAGACTGCCCCGCTGATCAAACAAGATTTACCTTGGCCATAATTCACGGCACCACGCTTGGCCCAATAGAGTGCTCTCTCTCCGGATGGACGAGCTGTGGGTTATGAGCTGACATCCGCAGGTTACCCAGATTTGGGCTCGCATTCATTGCTGATCTGCGTGATCCGCGGAAAGACGAAGACGGACAAACAGCTTGAGCGAGACGATATCCTTAAACACGAAACTCCCCGATCGATGGTTGCGGTCCTTGAACCTGTGAAGTTCTGTCTCCGCTCGGCGCGGGCGGCATGGGTGAGATGAAGAGATACCTTTCTCCCTCAGGTCTTCTGTTCTGCCTCTTCTTAATGTTCGGCGGCAGCCAGTCGGCGTACGCGCAATACCGCTTTGATCACTGGACCGCCGACAACGGGCTGCCGCAGAATTCCGTGCGCGCCGTTCTGCAGACGCGTGACGGTTATATCTGGCTGACGACGTTCGACGGGCTGGTGCGCTTTGACGGCGTGCGCTTTACGGTCTTCAACAAGATCAATACTCCGGGTATTGCCAATAACCGGTTCGTCTCGATTTTCGAAGATCGGTTCGGCGATTTATGGGCCGGGCTTGAAATCGGCGGACTGGTGCGTCGGCATCAGGGGCGTTTTACGACTTACATCAACATGGAGCCGCTGTCGTCTGATTTCCCCCTCTATGTGTCTGGTGACGAAGAAGGCAACCTTCTCATCTCTCCTTGGAAACAGTGGTATCGCTGGCAGGATGACGGATTCCAGCTCGCCGATGACATTCCACTCCGCTTCAAAATACCGGAAGAGTGGCGCGCTCAGGTGCTCGGTGCGCTGGAGGACGGCAAGGGGAACATTTGGGCATCGACTGCTCAAGGCTTGGTCAGGTTCAGGGATGGCCGCGCGGCGCAGGTCTATACCCAGCGCGACGGTTTGCCCGGCGAACACCCGTCGCTGGTTACAGGCAAGCGGACCCCAGTGCAAGCCATCTCTCGTGACGCGGCGGGCGGCCTCTGGGTGACTGATCTGGAATCAATGCAGAGCAACCTGTTGAGCCTGAAACCGCCGGAAGAGTTGGCTAACAATTATGGCGCGTATGCCGATGCCGAAGGCAATTATTGGTTTGGGACATACGGTGACGGGCTGTTTCGCGCACGCCGACAAACCATCACGCCTTACACGAAAGCCCAGGGCTTGAATGCCCGAGAGGTCTATACGTTACTCGAAACCCGCGACGGCTCGATCTGGATCGGCACGCTCGGCGACGGCCTGTTCAGGTTCAAGGACGGCGTCTTTACCAACTACTCAAGCGGAGGCACGGGTTTCTCACTTTATGAGGATCGCGCCGGGCAGTTATGGGTCAACCGGTCAACGCGATTGGTCGACGGGCGCACGGTCAGCGAACTGTGGGGGGAGTCGCCGCCGCCGCCGATGCTTTCTGCTGTCCGGGCGATGTGCGAGGACCGTGCCGGCTCATACTGGATTGGGATGGACGGCGGAGTTGCGCATTATCTGGACGGGCGCATGACGTATTACACCACGAAAGACGGTCTGGCGGGCAATGATACCAGGGTCATCATCAATGATACGGCGGGCGGTCTCTGGATCGGCAGTTACGGCGGGCTGACACATTACAAGGATGGCCAGTTCACTGCCTGGACGGAGCAAGACGGCTTGCCCGGCTCGACAGTGCGGTCGCTAAAACAGGACGACGACGGGACGCTGTGGATCGGAACGTATGACAGCGGCCTGGGAAGGTTTAAGGACGGGCGCTTCACACGCTACACCACCAACGACGGGATGTTCGACAACGGTGTCTTCCAAATCCTCGAAGATGATTACGGATGGTTCTGGATGAGTTGCAATCGCGGCATCTACCGGGTGCGCAAACAGGAGCTGAACGATTTTGCGGGGGGCCGGCTCAAGACCATCATCTGCCTCGCCTACAACAAGAACGATGGCATGCCGAGCAGCGAATGCAATGGCGGATCCTGGCCCGCCGGAATCAAAACCCGCGACGGCAAACTGTGGTTCCCGACCATGGGCGGCGTCGCGATGATTGATCCGGCCGGCATCAAGTTCAACACACAGCCGCCGTCCGTCGTGATCGAAGAGATGCGGATCAACAACGAAGTGGTCGCACCCGACGCCTGGAATGCCGCAAACCTCAATCTGCAATCCGCAATCCGGGTCTTGCCGGGCCAGGACAATTTTGAGATCGCGTACACGGCAACCAGCTTCGTCAATTCCGAAAACCTGCGCTTCCGATACAAACTGGAAGGGGCTGATCACGACTGGGTAGAGGCAGGAACCCGACGCACCGCTTACTATTCGCATGTGTCGCCGGGTGAATACACCTTCCGCGTCATCGCCGCGAACTCCGACGGCGTATGGAACCAGGAGGGCGCAAGCCTTCGCGTCACGGTCATCCCGCCCTTCTGGCGCACCTGGTGGTTTATCACGCTTGCGGGGCTCGGCGTCGCCGCGGTGATTGCGGCTGCATGGAAATACCGCGTCGCTCAACTCCGGCGGATACAGGTGGCGCAAGAGGCTTTCACGCGCCAGTTGATCGCCTCGCAGGAGGCCGAGCGCAAGCGCATCGCCGCTGAGCTGCACGACAGCCTCGGTCAGAGCCTGGTGATTATTCGTAACTGGGCTACGCTTGGGTCAGGCCAGCTCGAAGACACCGCGCCAGCGCGTGAAGAGCTCGATGAGATTAACACCATCGCTTCGCGCGCGATCAACGAAGTGCGCGAGATCGCCTACAACCTCGGTCCGTATCACCTTGAGCGGCTCGGCTTTGAAAACTCGATCCGCGATATGGTGAAGCGCATCACTCAGGTGTCAGGCATAGCCATTGCGTCCGAGCTCGACGCGCTGGACGGCGCGCTTTCAAGTGAGACCCAGATGAGCCTTTATCGCATCACGCAAGAAGCGCTCAATAACATCGTCAAGCATTCGCAGGCCGGCGAAGCGCGCGTCGTGCTCAAGCGCGAGACTGCGAGCGTGCGGCTGACGGTTTCAGACAACGGCAAGGGGTTCAACCCGCACGCCGCGGTTCCTGATCATCCCGGCCAGGTTGGCTTCGGGCTGAACGGCATGGCCGAACGCGTGCGGCTCCTGGGCGGCACGTTGAACATTCGCTCCGCGCCGGGGCAGGGGACGACCATCGAGACGCTATTGCCCGAACGCCCGCGATAACGAAAGTAGAGCGAAAGCGAAAGAGAGATGAATGGTGACGAGATTCGCATACTAATTGCCGATGACCACCCGATCTTCCGCGAGGGATTGGCGAAGGTCATATCGCGCGATGCCCGATTGCGGGTGGTGGCTGAGGCCGAAAACGGCGACGAGGCCATTGCCCGCCTGGCCGAGCTTCGCCCTGAGGTCGCAGTGCTGGACATGGACATGCCGGGGCGCGACGGTTTTGTCGTCACCCAGGCGGCGCAGGAGGCCAGGCTCGCGGTCAAGGTGATCATCCTGACCATGCACAAAAACGAAGAACTCTTCCACAAGGCGCTCGACCTGGGCGTCGCTGGGTACGTGCTGAAGGACGGGGCCATCGGCGAGATCGTCAGCGCCATCCGGGCGGTCGCCGCCGGGCGCAACTACTTCAGTCCAGAATTGTCCACCTATCTTCTCAATCGGGCCGGCCGCGCCGCCGAGCTCGCCCGCCGCATGCCGACGATCAACGACCTGACGCCTGCCGAACGCCGCGTCCTGAAACTCATCGCCGAGGAGAAGACCAGCAAGGAGATTGCCCAGACGCTTTATGTGAGCATCCGCACGATTGAACACCACCGCTCGAGCATTTGCGAAAAGCTCGACCTGCACGGCTTCAACGCGCTGGTCCGGTTCGCCCTCACCCACAAGTCCGAACTATCCTGAAGACCTTCCCCTCTTCATCCTCGGTTTCTCATTGTGTCTCACTTGTCTTATAGAAACGCGTCCCGAGCTTTCTATCGATCCCGGTCAATAACAAATGAAAAATGGCCAATGACAAATGGAAATGACAGGGTACGCCCACCTATAAGAATAGGTAGTCCCTCCCACCGCAAAATAGGTGGCCGCCTCGATACCCGGCCAGACTCCCGCCAGCGATAATCGCCGGCATTCCGAGACGCCTTCAGAACGGGCCGAAAGGGAGCAGGATTGAGGCTGCTGATCGTCGAAGACAATCCGGAGATGCGCCGCCTGATGAAGCGGATGCTAGCTGACCTGGCCGAAGAGTTTGCCGAATGCGACGACGGCGGCGAGGCGCTCGAGGCCTACGCCTGCTCACGGCCGGACTGGGTGCTGATGGACATTGAGATGAAAGTGATGGATGGGATCACGGCCACCGCGCAGATCAAGGCCGTCTTCCCTGAAGCAAGGGTCATCATCGTGACCAATTACGATAACCAAGCGTTACGCCAGGCGGCGCGCGAAGCGGGGGCTCGCGGCTACGTCCTCAAGGATAACCTGTTCGAAATGCGCTCCTTGCTGCAGGCAGTAACAGAATGAACCCTGAATTGCGGGCAACCCAATTCTTAATCTCATTAGAGAGGAGAGATTATGAACAGCGTGAAATTCTCGACAGCCCCTTCCGATGTCACAGTATTTGGATACCGATTCTTTCTCATGGTCTCGTATGCCGTCACCTTCGTTTTGTTTGCGGCGGTATTCAGTGGAGCATCAGCTCACGTTGCCGGCCAACCGCCGGCCGCACCCGTTCAAGAGGCACCGGTCCAGTCAGACGCGACTCGAACTATAGTGGAGAAGATAAATGCTATCCGCAAACTCGCCGGCCTTCAGCCCGTTGAGCTCGATGAAGGCCTCAGCAGAGCTTGCCGCCTCCACGCCAAATACCTTGTTACCAACCGCGCTGACCCGAAGGTAGGGGGATTAGGCGCGCACACAGAACTAGAGGAGCTACCCGGCTTCACCGCCGAAGGACAAAAGGCGGCCAAGACCAGCAACATATGCTGGGGCAGAGATATTGCAGGGGCGGTTGACCTCTGGATGGCAGGCCTATACCACCGCATTCCTTTTCTCCGCCCGAACCTGAAGCGGATAGGGCTTGGTTATGAGGGGGAGGTCGTCGTCGCGGACGTCGTATCAGGGGTCGGGGGATTTAATTTGGACTCGATAGCCTATCCGGCGGATGGCCAATCAAATGTGCCTACCGAATTAGGGGTGGATGCGCCCGACCCCTTGCCTCAGGGCGCCCCTCGCAAGGCAGGGTTTCCGATTACGCTGTTGTTCCCGTTCGTAACGAAGATAGCCGACGTAGAGGCGGGGCTTAGCGATTCGGCGGGGGGCAAGGTAGAGTTCCACTTGTCCGATCCGGAGCACCCTGCCACCAGCTTTCCACAGCAGAGCACAATCTGTCTGATACCGGTCAAGCCATTGGCCGCCAATACAACCTACCAGGTCAGCATTAGAGCTAAGGTAGATGGGTGGGTGGTGCGCAAGAACTGGTCGTTTATCACCCGCGAGGCGCAGGCAGGCAAATAACTCAAGCTGGTAAATCTGAAGCTGCCCCGAAGGGCACTGTCATGACGTAGACCCCCCGGCAAGGCCGGTGACTTAAGGGAGGAAGATATGCAGACAACATGCGGACAAGACGGTCGCCGTAAAGCGCGCACTTTTCTGGCTCCTGTGTTGCAACTTACTTTGCTTGTCCTGATGGCGCAATCCGCGGTTGCGCAATCCGCCGCGACACAGCCGGCGCCGTGGGTAACCATGGGTGGAAAGGCGAGCGACATCGGCGCGAATGCCAATGGCCAGATCTGGATTATCGGAGAGTATCCCCCGGGCAACATCTATCGCTTTGTGGGCGGCACGTGGGAGCAGATCCCCGGTGGCGCGAAACGAATCGCGGTTGACCCGGCCGGTAACGCCTGGGTCGTCAACGGAGGCGGAGACATCTTTCGTTATCGAGGCACGGGGTGGGAGCAGGTTCCCGGCCGCGCTCTGGACATCGGCATCGGCGCAAACGGGGCGGTGTGGATCATTGGCAACGATCAATCGATCCTCCGGGGAGTGGTTTCCGGAAACTTGGTCTCGTGGCAAAAGATCGACGGCGAAGCAATCCGCATTGCCGTAGACCCGCAAGGGAATCCCTGGGTGGTGACCTCCGGCGCGGCTATCTTCCGCCGCTCAGGTGACGCCTGGACGCAGATGCCGGGGTCGGCGAAGGACATTGCGATAGACGCGGCCGGGACCGTTTACGTTGTGGGCGCCTCGCCGGCGACCGGTGGGTTCACGGTGTATCGCTGGCAGGGGTCGTCGTGGTCCCCTGAGGATGTCGCCGGTGAGAACATCGCTGCAGGCGCGGCTGGCGTGGTGTACCTCACCAAGGACGCATCCGCAGGTAACGCCATCATGGCCCGGACTCCCCTCCAACTGACCATCCCGACGCTAACACTCAAGTTACCTGGCAGCGGAAACCCTTCGGGAGGCCTGGTGGTAACCGGGCTGGGGCCCAATTTTGCGGAAGGGCAACTATTAACTGGTGTGCTGTTATGTCCGAAGATCGGGCCCGGCCCGAAGCTGGAAAAAGGATGCCAACCCCTGTTCGGGACGGATCCCACATTGGAGAGCCGCACCAGCGGGCCTGCCACGTTCAGGGGACCGGCCAAAGCAGACGCATGCCCGCCTGGATTCCGGGATGACGGTGACTATTGTGCCAAACCCCCGTCATACGGGCGAAGTGCAGGATACGTGTCGATGTCTCTCTGCGAGGCCTCTTACGGCCAGGGCAACTGCGAGCAGTCGGGCCTCCTCTTCTATCCCAAGTGCGCCACCAATTTCAATGCCTTCGGTTGCTGCGTTTGCTCGCCGAAATGCCCCGATGGGTGGGAAGACATCGGCGTGTCCTGTAAGAAGCCGAATACCATAGGCAACTGCGCAGCCTACGGTCGTGTTGCGGGCTTAGGATACGCTTTCCACGATCCGCGTAACGGAGGCGAGTGCTGGTCCTGCCCTGTGCTGATGCATCGGACATTCAGTCCGGTTGACACCAAGGATCCGAAGTTGCCGGCCTGCACAGCCGGAAATGATGAGGGAATCATCTGGCAGTCTGCTCAATATCCCGAGCCGGGCGTGTCGGCTTTCATCAACCCAGCGATCGTGCAATTGGCGTTCAACGACGTTGCTTACGTGGACGCGTTCCTTAAAAAACGGGCCGGGGGCGACGCTGCGAGGAAGCAGCAGTTGTGGGACCAGATGATCAATACGCCCAATGAGAGTCCCGAATTCAAAGCGTTAATCTTCTCGACCATTCTGTTGGTAGCCCAGAAGGACCCGAATTACCAGACGAGGCCAAGTGACGCGGTGTCGATCTTTGAGGATTACATTCGAAAACGGCGGACGTATGTGGCAAAGGACGCCTTGGCTATGTACAACGCTTACCTGGGCTTCAATGCCTACAAGCAGAACGAGGGAACCAAGGCAGTCATAAAGGCCGGCGGTCCATTGGGCTTCATGTCGAAGGCTACCGGGGCAATTATTGTGAGTCCTCAGGCCAGTCTCAGCGCGACGATTGGCGTACCCCCGGACGACTACGTGAACGCGGCCTATTCAGCGGCCGTGCCGGACAGTCGAGGTGAGGAGTTTATGCGGGCGTTGGCGGACCTGGGCGGCACTCCTTACCAAAACCCCAGTATGGGAACCGCATCCTTCGATCCGACAGCAGCGATCATACTCGGGCTGAACGCGATCGGGTCGGCAACTGCGATCCATGATCTGCTGGAGGCGAACAACCTGATCAAAGGAGTCGCTCCGCTAACAGGCAGGACCGGAATTGGAATCGGTCTTGGCATGGGTTTAGGGGGAAGCGCGCTCGATGCTGTTGCAGCCATAATGACCGTGTATGCCCAACAGGAAGCTGCTAAGCAATACAGCCAGCTCGTCGCCCTCGCCGATAAGCCGGTGAGCATCGCCCAAATATTGAAGTCGGGGAGTGACGAAGATAAGAACAGTCTTATTATGTGGTGGGCGCTTGCAACGTCACCGTATAAACCCGGCAATACTGTGAAAGGGTCCCCGATCCGGGACGCGGATGTGTGCGCGACATACCCATCTCAATGTGCAGACATCAAGCGCATCGTCGCGGCGGTTCGCCCGACCTCGCAGCAGGAACAGCCGGTCACGATGGCGCCTGCGCCCCCCGAATTCCTCGAGCAGGTTAATGCGATGGCGGCTCTTGCCCAGCTCTTGTCGAGCGCCAACAGCACCGCCGCTGCAAATGCGGTGAAACCGGGTGTCGCCGATGCCGTCCGGCGGCTCAATCAAGCCACACTTGCGGTCAAGAATCTGACCGGCGGCGCCAGGGATGCTGCGGATCAACACACATCCGAGCTCGAGACAGCGTCCGTGCAGCTGAGGAAAGAGTTAACCCGGGTCAGAGGGGTGCCGGGTGTGTACCCTATTCTTCAAAGCACGCTCGCGCAACTCGATCCGACCCTGCGACCCGCCATGGCACCTCAGTAGGTGTTTGAGCGTGACGTCAGCGGTGCGACCCACTGCAAACTAAGGCACCAATTCGATGTCCGGGATTGTGGCCGGATCCTATTAGCTGACTCCTGAGGAATCGGGATTCAGAGTGGAGACAGCGGCAAGTCGCCTAAGTGAGTGTAGAAGAGTTCGAGGCGGTTTTGAGGGCCGCATCGTTGGAGTGCGTTGACGGTCCCGCTTTTCATTCAAAACCAAAGCGCCGACAAGTCGGGGCACTCCAAAAGTGCAGTGTACTTTTCTACACTTACTTAGCGCTGTCACGCTCAGTTTGAGTTCAGACTTGTATCTTTAGTTCTGAAGTGCTCGGCGCCGCAACTTCAATCGTAGTGTTTGGCCGTTTGAACTCAATCCATCACGAGGACTGAGCGTCCATGCGTCCGGCATTCGTGCATTTCTGTAAGTGCTTTCTCCGCATCTTCAAGTGGCATACGTGTCACCTTCGGGCGCAGGTCGTTAGTGGCAGCAAACTCTAAAGTATCTTGAAGATCTTTTCGAGACCCGGCGGGTGACCCCATCAATCGTCTCCGACCCATTATCAGCTCCAGCGGATTGACGGCTATGTCACTGGGGGATCCGCCCAGCACTACCATTGGTTCCTGAGATTTTACTCATGTGGCTTCGTATCCGTGTGGATGGCTTTGCATCCAGACCCACGCCGAGCGGATGATCTCGCGGAGGTCCTGCATCAGCGGATGCCAGTTCAACTCGTGTTTTATCTTGTCACTCGCCGCGACGAGCCTTGCGGGATCGCCGGGTCTTCGAGGGCCAATTCGAAACGGAATATCGCGTCCGGTAACGTCGCGCGCGGCATCGATTACCTCACGCACCGTGCTGCCGGCGCCGCCGCCGCCAAGATTGTAGATCGCGCTGCGCTCATCGAGGATCCCGAGCGCGAGTATGTGCGCACGCGCCAGATCAATTACATGTATATAGTCGCGAACGCACGTGCCGTCGCGCGTCGGATAGTCATCGCCGTACACATGTACCTCGGGGATCCTGCGGGCTGCGGCTTGAAGCACCAATGGAATCAGATGAGTTTCGGGATGATGGCATTCGCCGAATAGCTCGCTCGCGCCTGCCGCGTTGAAGTATCGGAGCGATGCGTACCGGACCCCGTAAGCGTTCTCGTACCACCGAAGCGCGCGCTCGAATGCAAGCTTCGACTCGCCGTAAGGATTAGTCGGGTTGGTCGGATCCGATTCGTCGATCGATTGCTTGTCAGGCTCGCCGAACACCGCCGCGGTCGATGAGAAGACCAAGCGCTTTACGCCTGTGTCACGCATCGCATCGAGCAACGCCAGACCCGAGCTCAGGTTATTGCGATAGTATTTCGCCGGTTCGGTGACGGATTCGCTCACGAGCGAGTCGGCGGCCATGTGGATAACGGCTTCTATTCGATGTTGCTCGAGCGCGTCTCGCAAAGTTTTGCCGTCAAGCAAATCGCCCAGAACAAACTGCGCTCCCGAAACGATCGCGTCGCGATGACCCTTGTACAGGTTATCGTAGACGACAACTTCGTTGCCTGCTCGCACAAGTTCCTGGCTGACGACGCTGCCGATGTAGCCGGCGCCTCCCGTCACAAGCGTTCGCATTCAGTGGGGTCCTCCTTATCCTTGTTCGGTGACGCGGCTTCACCTTGTCCTATGAAAGCCTCCCGAAATTGAATCGATTTACGATGCCCGGCTAAAGCTCGGCTGCGAGCACCTCTTCGATATCCGCAAAACGCGCCAGGTAATCGTCGTGCGCGGCGCGTATCACCTCGTGAGCCGCCTCGCGCCCGTAAACGCCGGTTATCTCGCATTTGGTGGTTTCGGAGCCGGGGGCTTGCTTGTAGGTCAGGAAATAATGCGTGAGTCGGTCGACGACCGAGCGCGGGCACTCGCTTACGTCCCGCCACAAGCCGTAAACAACGTCGCCTTCCATCACCGCGATGATCTTGTCATCTGCTTCCTCGCCATCCAGCATGCTCAATCCGCCTATGGGAATGGCTTTCAGCAGGAGATTGCTATGCGAGATCGTTCGATCCGATAGCACGCAGATGTCCAGCGGATCGCCGTCTCCAACAATTCCCGATCGCCCAGAACGTTTGCCAAAAAGCTCGGCTACTTTTTCGCCGCAATAAGTTTGCGGCACAAGGCCGTAGTTCGAAGGACAAACGTTTGAGAAGCGTTGAGGACGATCGATCTTCAGCAAGCCGCTGGTCTTGTCGAGCTCGTATTTCACGGTATCGGTGGGGACGATTTCGACGTAGGCCGTCACGATGTCGGGCCAGTCGTCGCCGATTGGCACGCCGTGCCATGGGTGCGATTGAAACAGGAGCCCCATCAACTTCCAAATCGGGTCGGCCTTTGCTTTGTTCACCGTTTCGCGTCTCCCTCGGCGGATTCGTTTCTGCGCTTGCGCGCCGCAGCTTCTACCCCGAATCGTAGGACTGAGATTGGCAGTCACCGCAAGCGTGCCGTGTTCTCTCGTAGAATTCAACATCCCGGGAGAGTCTGAGAATTTTGCATCACCGTATCATCGAGTCCCGCCGCTACGATTGCAACAGCCGCAAGGATAGCCGGCTCATCGTAAAAGCGGTACTCGCACTGCGGGCAACGTCCGATTGCGCTCGCCACGGATTGGCTCATACCATCAGATCCCGCTCTTGATCACACCCGAGGCCACCCATCGGCCCTGCAACTTGCGCCCTAAGTAGACCAACTGTTACTATTCATCGCTTGAAGTTGTAACGGTAAATGGGTGCGGATTAAATAGGCGCTCGATTACCATTGAAGGTTTGAATCAGTGACACGGCGACGAGAGAATCGTCGGCGTCATCGGTGAGTATCAGCGCTCTTCGGAGAGGCTGAGATCGTTATTTTGCGTCAGCTCGGGAAGTCCTCAGGCTTAGAATGAGCCGAGGCGCTGACGTAAGATCCGACCAATTGTTAGAAGGCAACGCAACGGACCGACAGATTAGCCAGAGTCGAACTGCTCTGTACAGGGCGACTCGATCCTTACGGCTTGCCTTTGGCGAGGTGTAAGGATCGGCGCCAGCAGCGGTGTTCGCGACCGGCTCAGCCCGTCGTGGATAATGATTCTGGCTAGGGGTCCAGGAGGAGAGACTATCAGCAGCTATCAATCGCGGAGAGGATTCAGAGACCGGCGAGACCGTGCACCGTCGGTGCGCGTAAACGAACGCATACGCGTTCCCGAGGTTCGCGTCATCGATGAGGACGGGTCCCAAATTGGAATAATGCCGCCGCGCCAGGCTCTCGAGATGGCCCGCGGAAAAGGCCTCGATCTTGTCGAGATCGCCCCGCAAGCTCAACCTCCGGTGTGCCGAATAATCAACTTCGGCAAGTACCAGTATGAGCAGAAGAAGAAACAGAAAGAAGCCAAGGCGAAACAAACCTTCATTACTGTGAAGGAGATAAAGTTCAGGCCGGGCACCGACGAACACGATTACACGTTCAAAAAGAACAACGCCGTGCGAATCCTTCAAGAAGGCGACAAAGTGAAAGCGACCGTACACTTTCGGGGGCGTGAGATTACACACAAGGAACTGGGCGCCGCGCTGCTCCAGCGACTCGAAAAAGACCTGGCCGAAGCCGGCACGGTTGAGGTCAGGCCCAAGCTCGAGGGTATGAACATGTTCATTATGCTCGCGCCAAAGAAGAAATGATTTAATAGCAGCTCAGGAGGACTAATGCCAAAACTTAAGACGCACAAAGGAGCGGCCAAAAGGTTCCGCTTAACAGCAACCGGGAAGATCAAGCGCGGACACTCACACGCGCGCCACATCTTGACCAAGAAGACGACGAAGCGGAAACGTCAACTCGACATAGACGAGATGGTGGCGAAGGCCGACGCCCATGGAGTGCACAGGATGCTGCCGTACGGCCGCGAATAGAATCTGTGAATTTTCATCGGTCAATCGTCGAGACTGACCATTTTTTAGGAGGGACTTATGCCTCGCGCAAAACGTGGAAACAAGCGACTACAAAAACGAAAAGGTATTTTGAAGCTCGCACGCGGCTACCGGGGAACGAAGAGCAAGCTGTATCGCCACGCCAAGGAGCAGGTCGAGCGCTCGTTGAATTTCGCGTTCACTGGACGAAAACTCAAGAAGCGAGACTTTCGCTCGTTGTGGATCGTCCGTATCGGAGCGGGCGCCCGCGCAAACGGATTGAGCTATAGCCAGTTCATTCACGGACTGAAGCTGGCCGACATCAAATTGGATCGCAAGGTGCTCGCGGACCTGGCGGTCAACGAGCCGGCAACCTTCGCGGAGATAACCGGCAAAGTAAAGCAGGCCATCGAATCGAACCGCGCCACCGCGGCCTAGCAACCGCTCAAACTCGGAAGGCGGGCGAAGCAGGCAGTTGTTACTTGCTTCGCCCGTTTATCGCGTATGGATGAGAATCTGAAAAAACTTCGAGATCGATTCTTTGATGACTCGAAGCTCGTTTCAACCGCCGAGGAGCTCAACTCACTGCGCGACAAGTATTTCGGTCGGAAGTCGGGTTTGATCGCCGCAGAAAAAAAACGTATTGGCTCGCTGTCACCCGAGGAGCGCGCGGAGTTCGGCCGCCAGGTAAATGAAATAAGCGCCGAAGTCGAGGCGGAGATCGCGCGGCTCGGCGAAGAAATCGCCTCCGAGGCCCAAACGCAGGCTCTCGAACGCGAAAGGATCGACATAACTTTGCCGGGGGCGCGGTCCAAGCAAGGACACCTTCACCCGCTCACTCTTGTTCGGCAGAAGGTCGAGGATGTTTTCGTGTCAATGGGGTATTCGGTGGAGGATGGACCCGAGATCGAAACGAGCTTTTACAACTTCGACGCGCTAAACATACCTCCCGGTCATCCGGCGCGCGATTCTGCGGACACTTTTTACGTCTCGGAAGATCTCGCGCTGAGGAGCCAGACTTCGACGGTGCAAATCCACACGATGCAGCGACAGAAACCGCCGTTGAGAGTGATCGCGCCAGGCCGGGTGTTCCGCCGAGACACGCCAGACCCGACCCACAATCCGATGTTCTTCCAGGTCGAAGGACTGAATGTCGATCGTCATATCACGCTTGCGGACCTCAAGGGTACGCTGCAGAAATTCGTCGAGATGATGTTCGGAGCGAATATTAGGACGCGGTTTCGCCCGTCATATTTTCCGTTCACCGAGCCGTCGGCCGAAGTCGATTTCAGCTGCTACGTGTGCGGGGGCGCCGGCTGCCGCGTTTGCAAGGGTTCGGGTTGGATAGAGCTGGGCGGAAGCGGGATGGTGCACCCGAACGTACTCGAGACCGTGGGCATTGATCCGGAGGAGTTCTCGGGATTCGCCTTCGGGCTCGGCATCGATCGAATGGCCGGATTGATGTACGACATCGACGACATCCGGCTGCTGTTCGAGAACGACATTCGCTTCCTCGAACAATTCGCGTGAGAGGAACTGATCGCAAAGACTCAAGGACGTTGAGCCGCGAAGCTACCTTGAAACCTCCGTTACGTTGGTTGCGGCCTTGCGTCTCGGCGTCTCCGCGTTGACATCATTCGCAATGCATAACTCACATAGACCTCTAGATAAGACCGTCTTCATCCTCGGCGGGGCAGGACTCGTCGGGACGCAGATTTCTCACCAGGTAGCGCGCGAGCTCAAGCCAAAGAAGATTGTCATCGCATCGTTGTTTCAAAGAGAGGTGCGCGAGCTTGTACGCGAGATGAGAAAAGAATTCCGTTCGATCAGGTTTGTCGAGCTTTGGGGCAACATCTTTGTGCGGTCCGAATTCGCCCGCGCAGATCGTGAAGACCTGCTCAAGAGTTCCGCCAGCCGGCGGGCGCTTTACGATGACTTGTTCGGTCCGCTCGATGGGGCCTACCAGAGATCGATGCTTGCCAGCGCGGTCCGCGAGCACGGCGCCGACGTTTTGATCGACTGCGTCAACACCGCATCGGGGATCAGCTATCAAGATGTTTACACGAACTCGATTGAAGTAAGGAAGTCACTCGACGACATCGGTGACCGGCTCGCTCACAATGATCTCGACGAGATCCGGGACAATCAGCCGGATTTCGAGCGGACCCTGGAAGCCCTGCTGCTGTCACAGTCGATCCCGCAACTGATACGCCATACTCAGTTGATCTACCGGGCGATGGTGGAAGTTGGGACCAGAGTTTATGTGAAAGTCGGAACGACCGGAACCGGCGGGATGGGGCTGAACATTCCATACACACACGGCGAGGACAAACCGTCAGCGAAGCTGATGTCAAAAACCGCGATCGGGTTCGCACACACCGGTTTGATGTTCTTGATGGCGCGTACCCCCGGCGGGCCAATTGTCAAAGAGATAAAGCCTGGCGCGATGATCGGCTATAAGAAGGTGACCTTTCAATCTCTCAGGCACCATCTCGACAACACGCCGATCTTCATGTACGCCCCGCACACGCAGCGCCTCAACGCGGAGCTGGAGCTTTCGCTGCCCAGAGAAGATTTCAAGCAGCTCGGAGAACTCGAGATGGTCGGGGTTGACACGGGGGAGAACGGTTTCTTCGCGCGAGGCGAGTTTGAGGCGGTCACTTCGATTAATCAGATGGAATTCGTGACACCGGAAGAGATCGCCAGCAACGTGGTATTGGAGATCAAGGGTAGCAATACGGGCGTGGACGTGATAGCAGCGATCGACTCCGCGGTAATGGTGCCAAGCTACCGGGCAGGCTATCTGCGCGGCTCGGCCATCGAGGCGATGCGAAGAATCGAGCACGAGACCAACTCACACTCGATCGCCACCGGCGAGCTCGGACCCCCCAAACTCACGAAGCTCTTGTACGAGGCTCACTTGTTGAAGACGAAATATCGAACCCTTCAAGAGGTAGTCGAGCGGCGTCCGGAAGAGCTCTCGCACGCCCTGTGGCGCTATCTGGGGCGCAACCACGCGCTTCGAAACACCATCATCTCGATCGGCATCCCCATACTTCCGCCAGAGGGCGACCGTCTCATTCGCGGGCCTCGAATCAACGTTCCCGAGTATGCGGGTCAGACCAGGCTGCCCGTTACTGGGACGGCGGTAAACCACTGGGCGGAGCGTGGGTGGCTGGACCTCAGACCGGCAAACCTGAAGCGCTGGCAGGATCGTTTTCGCGGGATGCTTCGATCGGCGCAGACGATTCACCGTCAGGGTTCGGCTGCCATAACGATGGAAGCGTATCGCAGCGAGGAGATACGAATCGGGGAAGTGGTAGGGTGGATTTTTAACAACGAAGAAGAGGGCTATCGGATCAAATGAAGATCAGCTACAGATGGTTGAGCGAGCTGGTTACGCTCACGCTGAATCCAAAGGAATTGGCGGAACGTTTGACGATGGTCGGCCTGGCGGTCGAAGGCGTCGAGCGGATTCGCGACGATCATATCCTCGATTTCGATCTGACTTCGAATCGTCCGGATGCGCTATCCCATCTGGGCATCGCGCGCGAAGCGGCTTTGGTGTGCGGCACTTCTCTGACCCAGAGAGCGTTGGCGCTCAAGGAGAGCGAAGACGAAGCAACCGCAGTCACATCAGTCGAGATTCTCGACCCCGACTTGTGTCCTCGCTATTCCGCGCGGGTTGTGAGAGGCGTTAAGGTTGGATCGTCGCCCGCCTGGCTTGCCGAGCGGCTCGAATCCATCGGCCAGCGTTCGGTGAATAACGTCGCCGACATAACAAACTATGTGATGTTCGAGATGGGACAACCCACTCACGCATTCGACCTCAATCTTCTGCACGGACGCCGAATCGTTGTCAGACGCCCGCGTCCTGGCGAACAGATCACCACGCTTGACGGGTTTGAGCGCGAGCTCGCCCCCGAGATGCTGGTCATCGCCGATGCTGACCGCCCGGTCGCGGTCGCCGGCGTGATGGGAGGCGCAGACACCGAGATCAACGAGCGAACGACCGATGTGTTGATCGAAAGCGCTTACTTCAACCCGGCGTCGATTCGACATACCGCCCGCGCGCTTGGCATGGATACCGAAGCGTCGTACCGGTTTGCGCGCGGGGTAGACTTCGAAGCGCAGGTTCGCGCTGCGGATCGAGTTGCGCAAATGATTTCGGAGATCGGCGGCGGAGAGGTCTTGAGCGGCGCAATCGACGTCTATCCGGCGCGAATCTCTTGTGACCAGGTGTCTTTGCGCGAGTCCCGCGTCGAACGGCTGACCGGTTTGAAGGTTTCGATCGAGAGGTCGGCCGAGATTCTGCGAGGGCTGGAATTCGACGTCGAGCACACAGCGGGCGAAAGAGTTCTGCGCGCGACCGCGCCGTCATTCCGAATCGACATATCGCGGGAAGAGGATCTGGTTGAGGAGGTCGCCCGGCATGTGGGTTACGACATGGTCGATGTGACCTTGCCGCAGTGGAGCGGAGCGGGAAGGTATCTTGCGGGCGACACGCGGCGTCGCAACGTTCGCCGGGCGCTGACCTCGATTGGCTTCGATGAAGCCTATTCGTTCAGCTTTGTGAGCGGCGAGCGCGATCGCTGGTTTCGTCTGGATGACAAGCCACCCGCGACGTTGTTGAATCCAATCGACGTCGATCAATCCGAGATGCGTGCCTCGCTGATCACCGGATTGCTTGAAGCCGTGCAGCGCAATTTCAATCAGGGTACGCGCGATCTGAAACTGTTCGAAATCGGGCGAGTCTTCAAAGCGAACCCCGAAAGCGAACGTCCCGGTGAGCGAGAGGTTTTGGGATTGGCGATGACCGGTTCCGTGTTTCCCGATGACTGGCGGGACACCAGGCAGATCGAGTACTTCGATCTCAAAGGGACAGTTGAAGTGGTGCTCTCAACGCTGAACATCTCAGGCTTTACAATTGATCGAGCGCGTGTAGAATACCTCCACCCCGGACAATCGGCGGTGCTTCTACGTGACGGTGAGGAGGTAGCGCGGTTCGGCCGTCTTCATCCGCGAGTCGCCTCTCTGTACAAGTTCCGACAGCCGGTCTTCATCGGGGAGCTTGAGTTCGAAGGGCTGCTTGCTCATTCGGCGGACGAGGTGCGGTTCGCGCCGCTGCCCAGGTTTCCATCTGCCTCGCGTGACGTATCGGCGCTGGTTCCCGACACGGTCCTTTGGGAAGAGATTGAGCGCGCGGTCCGGGATATGGGGATTGGCGAAATAGCTTCAGTGAGGCTCTTCGACACGTACAAGGGCAAGGAAATGCCGGAAGGTTTCCACTCGCTGGCTTTTCGCGTGACTTATCGAAGCGATGATCGCACTCTTACTGACGAAGAGGTGAGTGGAATGCACGAGCGAGTCAGGGCGCTGCTGGAACGTCGATTCAGCGCGCAGCTCAGATGATTGCGGATTGCAGATGGCGAATGAAGCCAGTTATCAGATCGTGCAATGCGCGATGGGGCTGGGATTTAGGCTGACGGAATCCGCAATCCGAAATTCGCAATCCGCAATTCAGGAGGCCAGGTGAGCGGAATCTACGGTCTGGAAAAGTTTTCGCATCTCGAAGATAAGATCTACCGGACTATCGAACAGTTCAAGCGCGAGCGACAAGAGCGCGAGACTCTCGAGCGCGAAGTGCTTAACCTGCGCCGAGAACTGGGCCGCGCGAGCGATGACAAAGAGCGGCTCGAACAGCAAGTGGACCGACTGCTTACGGAGCGCGACGCGATCAAATTAAAAGTGGAAGGCATGCTCGATGCCATCGCGGTCCTCGACACGGAGACGGTCTGACTGGTTTTGGCACACGTCGCGGGCGCCGGAGAGTGATGAGTATGGATAACAACAACAATCCAAGCCAATCACATAAGGTTGTGATCTACAACCAGACCTACACGCTCAGGAGCAGCCACGACGCGGCGTACATTCAGGAGCTGGCTGAGCACGTCAACAAACGGATGAATGAAATCGCGCGCGCGACTATGACCGTTGATTCGCTCCGGGTCGCGATACTGGCGGCCATTCAGATCACCGACGAACTCTATCAGTCGAAGCGAGAAATGAAGGAGACCGAAGAAGAAATTGCCGAACGCAGCGCCAAGTACGCAGAGTTGCTGGATCAATTCCTGCGCTCGGAGGTTGCCGAACCCGCGAAGTAAGACTACCTGTCCCGTTCTCGAGCAGAGGCTCGCTCCTGACCCATTCGAAATTGATTGTAATTCGATCGTTGCTATTCGCGAGGATCCGGGTGTTCCAGAATCGCCTTTGCCTGGGTTTCTCGATAGCGTCGAATCGCATCTCGGAATTCCGGATGTTTGTTTCCGAGTATCGCGGCGGCGTATAACGCGGCGTTAATTGCGCCCGGTTTTCCAATCGCCAGCGTCGCAACCGGAATGCCCGCCGGCATCTGCACCATCGACAACAACGAATCCAAACCCTTCAGAGACTTCGACTCCATCGGCACGCCGAGGACCGGCAAAAGAGTCTTAGCTGCGGCTACGCCGGCGAGGTGCGCCGCGCCCCCGGCAGCCGCGATGATCACTTCGATACCTCTGCCGTCGGCGGATTCGACGTACTCGAACAGCTGATCCGGCGTGCGATGCGCGGACAGGACCCGAACCTCGAATGGAATGGCCAGTGTTTCAAGCGTCTGGGCCGCGTTTGACATCGTTTCCCAGTCAGACTTCGATCCCATGATTAGACCGACTAAAGGTTGCATTTACCCTCGCTCAGTGTGAAATCACCAGCTTGCGCTGATTTAAGCTTGGATTATAGCGTTGCCGGGCGGCCCTGGCGACCGGCATTCGCCGGCTTGAGCCCCAGGATGGATTCGGCGCCAAAGCAAAGTCGGCCTTGAGCTTTGAGCGCGGATGCTTGACCGTAGACACGATCTAATCCCTAGGATAAACTTAATTGCGGCGTGATCAGTTGGGGCTAAGAGAGTCTCGAAATTGCTCACCCGCGAGCTTGGCAAAAAGGGGAGATCGCATTGGAAGATCTTATAAGAACGCTTTTTTATTTCGTGATAGTGCTCGGTGCGATGATTGTCGTTCATGAGTTCGGTCATTTCATCGTGGCGAAGTTTTTTGGAATTCGAGTTGACGTATTCAGCGTCGGGTTCGGGAAACGGCTTTGGGGCGTACGCAAGGGCGACACCGACTATCGGATCAGCCTTATTCCGTTGGGCGGCTACGTAAAGATGGCCGGGGAGAACCTTGACGAACAAAGAACCGGCGCTCCTTACGAGTTCATGTCCAAGCCCAAGTGGCAACGGCTATGCGTGGCGTTTGCGGGTCCGGCAATGAACATCGTTGCGGCCCTCGCGATCCCGGCGGCTATCGCTATGGCGCATCACGAGGTCCCGGCTTATCTCGACAAGCCGCCGGTCATTATGGCGGTCGAACCAAACTCGCCGGCTGAGCAAGCTGGACTGCAGCCCGGCGACTTGATCGTAAAGATAAATGGAATCGCTAATCCCACCTGGCAGGACGTGGAGGACTACGTTGCGGTGAGTCCCGATCAAGACCTGCCGATCACCATGAGCCGGAACGGAGAAACCAAACACGTGAACTTGCACGTCGCGGCTCGGCGGTTCGATACCGAGAAGATCGGGTTCTCCGGTTTGAAAGCGGCCGACGAGCGAATAACCGTCCGCGAAGTGAACGAGGGCTCTCCAGCGGCGAATGCAGGACTCAAACCTGGAGACAATATCATTGCGGTGAATGGCCGGCGGGTCGAGCAAAGCGAGTATGGCCAGGTCGAAATCATTCGCGAGATTCGTGCCAGTGAAGGTAAGCCGCTGACTCTCACCGTGAGGCGCGATGAGGGGACTGTCGATATCCAGGCCAGTCCCCGAATGGACGAAGGCGAAATACGGTTGGGGTTCACTCAAAGCATAACGGGACGTGAGATGGTCAATCAGCGATTGTCCCTTTTTGCCGCAATCAAGTATTCGGTGGACGAGAACATTCGCGTTGTGCAACTGACCAAGACTGCTCTCGCTCAGGTGTTCGTGGGCAAACGCTCGGCGCGCGATACACTGACCGGACCGGTTGGAATCGCACAAATCGTTGGACAGGCAGCGCAAGAGGGTTCGGTTCAGGTGTTTCGATTGATGGCAATACTCTCGCTGAATCTCGGGATCTTTAATCTGCTTCCCATACCCGTGCTCGATGGCGGGCTGATCTTCATGCTCATACTCGAATCAGCGCTGGGGGTGTTCGGCATGACCCTTAGCCTGCGCATCAAGGAGCGAATGATGCAAGCCGGGCTGGTTATGCTTATGCTGCTTATGGGCTTCGTGATCTTCAACGACATTTCGAAGCGATTTCCCGGACGCAGCTCGGCGCCACAACAGATCGAGCAGCCCGCTAACCGCTAGACCTGGGAGCGCGAGCGTCCCGCTCGCTTGTATTCAAACAACTCGAGTTCAGGCAGGCAAGACGCCTGCGCTCCCGGCCTGCGATTACTTGAACAGACCCAGAAACATAGAAGTGGCTTCGGCGGCTTTCCGCCGAGCCCAGCCGAACGGCGCCCGGGCGGCGCGGCCGATTCTTCCCCACACGGTCGAAGCAGCAGCATCGTCAAACAGCGAATAAGCAACCGGTGTGACCAGAAGCGTGAGCAGAAGGCAGAGCGACTGCCCGCCGATGATCATTATCGCGACCGACCGCCGCGAGCCAGACCCGGGTCCCGTCCCAAACGCTGTCGGGATCATTCCCGCGACCAGCGCGAACGTAGTCATTAGAATCGGGCGCATTCGATCGCGGCAGGCTTGAATGATCGCATCGTATCGAGGCAAACCTTGAAGCCGTCTCAGGTTATTTGTGTGGTCGATCTGCAGAATCGAGTTCTTCTTGACGATTCCGAATAACATCAGCACGCCGATCGAGGAATAGATGATCGAGAAGTTTTGTCCGGTCGCCAGGAGCGAAATCAGCGCGAACGGAATCGATAGCGGCAGGCTGAGAAGAATCGTCAGCGGATGAATGAAGCTCTCGAATTGCGCAGCCAGGATCATGTACATCAACACCAGCGAGAGCCCGAAGGATGCCAGGAACGCGCCGGCCGCTCGTCCCATCTCTCTTGACCTGCCGCTGAAGCCTGAGTCGTACTCACGATCCATCGCAAGCTCGGGGAGTCTCGCGGTCAATGCCGCCATCACCTCGGACGCCGAAGATCCGCGGGCGACGTTCGCGGTGATGACAGTTTGGCGCTGGCGATTATACCGATCGATTTGAGCCGGCCCTGTGCCTTGATCGAGCGCGACCACGCTGTCCAGTCGCACGTTGCCTATGCTTGCTGAAGGCACATACAGCGCGGATATGCTTTCCGGGCTGCTCCGAAAACTCTTATCAACTCGAAGGCGCACGTCGTAGCGGTCCTCGCCTTCGCGGTACGAGGACACGACCTGCCCTCCTACCATCGTTCGAAGCGCGCCCGCAATCGAACCCACCGAGACGCCGAGATCGGAGGACTTATCCCGGTTGATGTGAACTCGAACCTCGGGCTTGCCCTCTTCGAGCGACGTGTCGACGTCGACCGCGCCCGGGGTCCTGCGCAGGATGTCCATGACGCGATCGGAGTAGTCGCGCAGCCTGGCGATCTCGGGTCCGCGGATCACGAATACCACGTCGGCGTTGGCGTTGCCGCTCTGCACCACCGATGGAATCTGAACGGCCGGGTGTACGTCTTTGTATTGAGCCAGCCAGGTTCGAGCGAGCTGCATGATCTGCTGTTGAGACGGCTTGCGTTGCTCCATCGGAACAAGCTCGAAGAATATCGACGCGCGGTTCACCCGTTGCTGCTGATCGCCGCCGACGGTCGTCAGGATATGATCGATCACCCCGGCCGGCAGGTCGCTTTTCATCCGGTCGGTGATTTGCTGTACGAGCTTATCGGTTTCGTCCAGGGCGGCGCCCTCGGGCAGACGCAGCGTGACTTCCATCTGCGACTGGTCGTCTACTGGGATGAAGTCCTTCCCGATCCATTGGAACAACCAGAACGTCGAGATCATCACCATGAACGCGACGGACATCACGATCGCGCGATGGGCCATCGCCCATTTGAGCATGGCGGTGTACGGGCGGTCGATGTAGATGTACAGCATCGAGTCCTTCGACGTGTGGCCTTTCTTCTTCTTGCCAAGGTTCTTGAGGAACCTCGAGGCCAGCATCGGCGTCAGGCTGAAGCTGACAAACAGCGACACGCCGATTGCGAACGCGGCGGTCCATCCGAATCCGCCCATGAAGCGCCCGACGATGCCCGTCATGAAGGCCATCGGCAGGAAGATGATGATCAGCGAAAAGGTCGTGGCCATGACCGCCAGTCCGACGTCTCGTGTCCCCTCGCGGGCGGCTTGTACCGGAGGCAGTCCCTTGTCCTCAATGTAGTGGTATATGTTTTCCAGCACGACAATCGCATCGTCGATGACGATCCCGACACACAATACCAACGCCAGCATGGTTATGTTGTTGAGGGTGAGGTCCAGATACCACATCAACGCGTAGGTCGCGATGATCGAGGTCGGAATCGCGATGCTTGAAATGATTGTCGATCGAATGTCTCGGATAAACAGGAGAACGACAAGCGCCGCGAACAAAGCGCCGAGTATCAAGTGCTCCTGTATGGCTTGGAAAGAGCCCTTGATGAAAGTTGACTGATCGCGAATCACCTGAACGTCGAAATCGGGCGGAAGTGATTTCTGAAGATCGGCGAGCCGGGCCTTGACGCCGTCGACGACCTGAACCGTATTCGTGCCCGACTGCTTGCGTATCTCCATCACAACAGCCTGCTCGCCGTCGAGACGGGCTACAGTCCTCGGCTCTTCTACGCCATCTTCGACGTACCCGATGTCGCGCACGCGGACAGGGGAGCTGCCGATGTTCGCCAGGATCAAGTTGTTGAAGTCTTCTACCTTCTCGACCCGACCGAGGGTACGAAGCGTCAGCTCCTTCGCTCCTTGATCAATCCGGCCGCCCGGTATCTCGACGTTCTGCGAAGCAAGCCCGAGCTTGACCTGATCAATGGTCAGGTTATAGGAGCTCAGCTTTTTCGGATCCACGTACACCTGGATTTCGCGTTTGCGATCGCCGATGAACCTGACCTGGCCGACGCCCGAGAGTGACTCGATGTTGCGCTTGATGCGCTTGTCGGAAATCTCGGTGATTTCGCGCAGGCTTCTCTTTCCGGAAACGGCTATCGACATCACCGGCTGCGCGTCTACGTCGAGCTTCTCGATGACCGGCGGATCGGTGTCTTCGGGAAAATCCTTCAGTACCCGGTTGACTCGATCGCGGACATCTTGCGCGGCGGAATCGGAGGGGCGCTCGAGCACGAAGGTGACGAACACCTGAGACACGCCCTCGGCGGAAACCGAGCGCATTTCATCGATCCCTTCGATGGTGTTGACGGCTTCTTCTACGCGCTTGGTTATCTGTGTCTCGATCTCTTCGGGCGAAGCGCCCGGCAGCGTGGTGGTGACAGTGACGGTGGGAAACTGTACTTTAGGAAACAGATCGACGCCCAGCTTCATATATGCATAGCCGCCGATGACAATCAGGAATACACCAAGCATCGTCGCGAAAACGGGCCGCTTGATACAAATTTCCGCAAGCTTTTGCATAATCCCTCTAAGTAGTTATTTGCCCCTGGCCATTCGGCTTGTGTTTCAACTGCCAGCTGACTGACGAGAGCCCCAAACCTAGGGATGACCTTTCACGATGCCGCCACCGAAGCGCCGTCGTGCAATTGCTCGGTGTTGCTGGTGATCACCCTTTCACCGGACTTGATGCCTTCGAGTATCTCAACCAGTGAGCCGTCTCGAGTGCCCAGCTTCACCAGGCGCTCAACGGCGTGCCCGGAGTCCACAACGAAGACCTTGTTCACGCCGGCAAGCGAGACAACAGCTTTCTCAGGCACCATCAGCGACGTAGATTTCGAATCCGAGACTATCTGAGCTCGCGCGAACATTCCCGGTCTCAGCAGCCCGTTTGCGTTGGTCACTTCGGCCTCCGCAATCAGCGAACGATTCTTCTCATCCATCGAGGGATTGATCCGCTTGATCACCCCTTTGAACTCACGTTCAGCAAACGAATCGACCCTCAGAGTGACGACCTGTCCTCGCGCGACGCCGGCGGCGAAAGTCTCGGGCACCTCGAGCTTGAGCCTGAGCGGATTAATCTGGACTATTGTGACCACCGGTTTCCCGGGTTGGAGGTACTCGCCGCGGGAGGCGCTTTTTTCCTTCACCACGCCGTTTATCGGGGACAGGATATCGGAGTCCGCGAGTTGTTTCTTGGCAAGGTCCAGCGCGGCCCGCTTCTCTTCGATGATAGCTTCGAGATTACGAACGTTCTCCAGAGCCGCTTGATAACGCGCCTCCGCTTGGTCGAGTGCTTTTTGATAGACGTCGAACTGCTGGCTCGAGATGGTGCCAGTCTCGTAGAGCGCCTTGTACGCGCTCAGGTCGTAGCGAGCGCGTTCGAGCCCGGCGAACGCCTGCCGGACGTCAGGTTGTTTCTGTGGGTCGATGCGTTCATCGCGGGTGACGCCAAGACGTGCCTCGGCTTGGTGCAGCGTCCCCTGAGCCTGTTCGACCTTCAATCTTAGCTCGCGCTGATCCAGCCTCGCGATCACCTGCCCGCGTCGCACAACGCTGCCGAGGTCAACGCTGATCTCGTCGAGATTGCCGGACGCCTGGCTGGACACAGTCACTTCATCTTCGGCATTGAGCGAGCCGACTACTTCTATTCCTCGATTCCCGGTGCGCTCCACGACCGGCGCCGTCGAGACCTGGATTGATTCGGCAACCGGATTTTTCGCATCGGCCTTGGCGACCTGTTGTTCCTTGCTCTTGCTCGAACACGCGGCCAGTGCGCATAGGACGAGAATAGAGGCGATGTGGAGGAATCGTTGGTTAAGTATAAGTCTCATGATTAAGCACCTGGTTCTTGATATGACACCCCGACTTCAGCCGCGCGTGCGGCTGGGAGCCTGTTTGAATTCCGGATCGCGGATTCCGGCGAGGAAGATATCGACGAACCTGTCGGCCATTTGGCGGTTTGAGTACCTCAGGTCGTCGTCGCGAAAGATGTTGCGAACCTGGGCCTGATTCAGCACCATCCCCACGAATGCGCGCGCGGCCAGGGCAGGGTCAATCCGGCGGAACGCCCCATCGGCGATCCGCTGCTTGATATATCGCCGAATGTGATTCTTCATTTCGCGGGCCGTTGAATGAAAGAACATTTCCGCGAGGTCGTGACGCTCGAGCGCGCTGAACAGCAGCAGCCTCATGAAAGTCCGATCCTTCGAGTGGAACTCGAGCATTTCGTATGCGAGAGACCCGAAGTAAGCGTCGT
Source organism: Blastocatellia bacterium (assembly GCA_035455165.1). GTDB lineage: Bacteria > Acidobacteriota > Blastocatellia > UBA7656 > UBA7656 > Onstottus_A. Next base: position 25,272 of record DATIFP010000198.1, on the reverse strand, counting down.
CGTCCTTACGATTGGCCGCTTCGTTCAGGTTTGTCTGCATGCGGTCGGTGGCCTGTTTGACCTTGTAATCCAGGATCGCGCGGTAGAGGTCATCCTTGGTTGCGAAGTGCCGGAAGATAATCGCCTCGCTGACGCCCGCGCGATCGGCAATCTCTTTTGTCGTGGTTCCGCGAAATCCGGTCTGCGAAAAGAGCTCCGCCGCCACCGCCACGATTTGGAGGCGTCTGTCCTCGGCGTGCATTCGTATCGAGTGCGTTCTTGGTAATGCCGGCGCAGCCATGTTCGACTCCTTGATCGAAGTAAGTAAGCACTAACATACTTATCAGAAGGAGGTATGTCAAGTCTCAACCCGAGGCCCGGGAGCGCGGGCATCCTGCCTGCATGCTTGCGAGTCTTGCCGCTTTCGGATCAGGCAGGCGGGACGCCCGCGCTCCCAGGCAAGGACGCCTGCGCCCGGCGGACGACCTCCGTTTGACACACATGATCCAATCTCGTAGCATCTGCGACGAACCGCAAACTCAGATAAGCTTCTGGCTCTCGGGCCCCTCAGAGGAGACCGAATGAGTGCACTCCCGATCATGATTGGCACGCTCTGCGTCCTAGCCATCGGATATCGCTTCTACAGCAAATTCATCGCTGCGAAGGTGATGGTACTGGACGATACACGCGAGACGCCCGCTCACACGATGTACGATGGGCACAACTACTACCCGACCAATAAGTGGGTGTTGTTTGGCCATCATTTCGCCGCGATTTCGGGAGCGGGGCCGTTGGTTGGGCCCGTGCTGGCGGCACAATTTGGGTTCTTGCCGGGACTCCTGTGGCTTGTTATCGGAGTAGTACTCGGCGGAGCGGTGCATGATTTCATCATTCTGGCGTCGTCGGTGCGCAGACGCGGCAAGTCCCTTGCGGAGATCGCGCGAACTGAGATAAGCCCGGTGTCCGGACTGGTCACGGGCATTGCGATTCTCTTCATCGTTGTTATCGCTCTTGCGGGCCTTGGGCTGGTTGTTGTCAAAGCGCTTGGCGAAAGCCCCTGGGGCACGTTTACGGTTGGCTTCACCATCCCGCTTGCAATCTTCATGGGTCTTTACATGTATCGCTTCCGCAAGGGCAGGATCGCCGAAGCAACAACGATCGGGGTGATCGGCCTGTTTGCGGCGGTCATCGTCGGCGGACGCATCGCGGACTCGTCCCTTGCTTCGAGCTTCACCTTTTCTGAGAGCACGATCACCTACTTGATGGCGGCCTATGGTTTCATCGCTTCTGTGCTTCCGGTGTGGATGCTCCTGGCCCCGCGCGATTACCTCAGCTCCTTCATGAAGATTGGCACGGTTGCCTTTCTCATCATCGGCGTCATCGTGGTTGCCCCTCTTCTGCATATGCCCGCAACAACGAAGTTCGTCGCCGGCGGCGGGCCCATCATCCCGGGGAAGCTCTACCCGTTCGTATTCATCACCATTGCTTGCGGAGCGATATCGGGATTTCACTCGCTGATCAGCTCCGGCACTACCCCGAAAATGCTGAATCGCGAAAGCGACGCTCGGATGATCGGCTACGGCAGCATGCTGATGGAAGGTCTGGTCGGAGTAGTTGCGCTGGTGGCGGCGACCTCTCTCTTGCCTGGAGATTACTTCTCGATCAACGTCGACCGCGCGCGGACGGACTACGTCCAGTTCGTGGAAACCAACAGCTCCGAAGGTTTCGACCTGCACGAACAGAAACTCGAAGAGCTGACGCAGGAGACCGGCGAGAAGAACCTTCGGGGGCGCACCGGCGGGGCGGTCACGCTCGCAGTAGGAATCGCGCAGATTTTCAACGCAATTCCCGGTATGCGCGGGTTGATGAAGTACTGGTATCACTTCGCGATCATGTTCGAAGCCCTGTTTATTCTGACCACCATCGACGCAGGGACACGTGTTGCTCGATTCATGCTCGGAGAGTTTATCGGCAGATTCTATAAACCCATCGAGCGGCCCGACTGGATGCCGGGCGCGATCATAACCTCCGCCCTGGTCGTGGGAGGGTGGGCGTACTTTATCCGGACGGGTTCGATATCCACGATCTGGCCGATGTTCGGGATCGCCAATCAGCTTCTCGCGGCTATTGCCTTGTGCGTTGGCACAACCGTGATCATCAATTCAGGCCGCGCAAAGTATGCATGGGTAACTATAACTCCATTGGTCTTCGTGGCGACAACGACGCTGATTGCGGGCTGGCGCTCGATCTTCGACATATTCCTGCAGGATGCGAAGAAGCCGGAGACTGTATTCCGTGGTTATCTGAACACTACGCTAACCGCGATCATGATGACCTGCGTAGTGATCGTACTGGCCGATTCGATCGTACATTGGCGGCGGGCGACACGCGGCCTGGCGGTCAAGTGACCGGCTGCCGAAGCCGCGGACTGACGTATCGTCCGATCCTCACGATTGCGGCCGATTGCGCTGGTTCATCAAGCACATATACGTAGTTGAAGCCTTCCTTCCTAATAGTTCGCAGCGTTCGTTCCAGCAGTGAATATTGGCTCATCAACGCTGCCTGCGGCACCCTGCGCTCCCGCGCCGCGTTTCTCCGAAGACAGATCTCGAGAGGCATATCGAATACGACTGCCGCGCTGTTGAAGTGATGCCGCCGAGCGATTCGAGTGAGCGCCCTGCGATGCTCTCGTCTCAGGTTAGTGGCGTCGGCAATCGTCAATCGGCCCAGCCTCAATCGCGTGTCGATGATGAAGTGCATCAAGTCGAATGCATCAGCGGACACGCCTTGATCGGCGGGATCGTCGAAGACGAGTCCGCGGCATTTGTCCGAAGAAACAACTTGAGTAGGAAGAAAGTGTTTTGACGCCCAGGTGGATTTGCCGCTCCCGGCCGGACCGCAGAGCACGACGAGAGTGTTTCGGGGAAGGACGATTTCGCTCGAAGCCAGGTTGTTTGCTATGCCTCCCGATACCCGCCGTTGGATCGCACTACTCGAGATTCTTCTTCCAGCTTCTCCAGATGCGCAACCGTTGAACGCTCCGCCAGTCCCCACATCGCCGGGTTCACGTCGGTGTACGCAAGCTGTACGATTTCATGCGGAAGGCGGGCGCCCGCGCGGACCGCCTCGAGAATCTTGTTCTCACGCATCGTTCGATGCGCGATGTACTCCTCAATCTTCTCGCGAGCCGAACCGATCGCCGGACCATGTGCGGGAAACAGTATCGACAGCCGCGGCAGGGCGAGGAGCCGGCGAAGCGAATCGAAGTACTGCTTCATGTTTCCTTCCGGCGGATCGATCACCACCGTGCCGATCCCGACAACAAGGTCGCCGGTGATAATCGCTCCGGTGATTTCCTCGTAGAAGCACAAATGGCCGCGCGCGTGGCCCGGCGTATGAAGCGCCCGAAGCCGCCAGCCGGGCTCGCCCTCCATTTCGATCAACTCGTCGTCTTCGATGAATCTGTCGACGGTGACCGAATGCGCGATCCGCCGGGCGGTGGACCGGTGAGTTGCAACTGGGACGTTGAGCCGCGATCGTAGATAAGCCGCCCCTCCGATGTGATCCTGATGGAGATGCGTCAGGATGATCTCCCTGACCGTCCGGCCTTCAGCCACAAGCGAGTCGATAAGGGTGTCCAGATCGCGTTGCTCTTCTTCATAGGGTGACGCGGGGTCGATGACTACGAGTTCTTTGCCCCCGACGATATAACAGTTGGTGTGTGTGGCCGGGGGCAGGGTCGGCGTCTTGACCGGATACAAGAAAATGCCGGGTCGCAACTCGATACGCCGGACCATGCCTCTTCTTGCTTCGGGTATAAATGCGAGCGCTTCGGATAACTCGTCGAGGCGATTGAAGTGGCTTGCGAGCGTGCGAACGATATGCAGCGTCGGCGGCGCCAGAATGATCTCGCCGCGTTTCCATCTGGCGAGCGCTTCCGTGGGGCGTATCCACTCGCCCGTTTCAAGCTCCCCAGTATCGATCAACGCTTCCTGGCCCTCCGGCAACCACGCCAGAAAGAACCACGTGTCGAAACGGCGGGGCGCAAACGGAGGGGTCACCCATCTGCCAGCCGGCTCGAGATCCGAGCCGACAATTTGGAGAGCGTCGTCTTCGAGTATCTGACCGAAACTCGAATGATCCGTCATCGCTTGCCGTTTCTCGGCGATCTGGTCGAGAGACAATGCCTCGGCGCCGCGTGCAAGCAGCACTCCGGTCTCCTCGAAGAATTCTCTCACCGCGCAAGCCCGCATTACGGCTTCATCGGCCTCGCAGCCGGCGACCGCAATCGACGCATCTTCTTTGTCGAGTTGCCCGCCGGGAAAAGCATGATATCCGCCCATGAACTGCAGCTTCGGGCTCCGCTTTACCCAGAAAACGCGTGGATCAGTCGGATCCTTTAACAAGATGATGGCGGCGGCATCTTTTGGTGTAACCGGCATGGGCGTCAATATAGCACGATCGCGGTCAAGCGTTCGACACGTGTTCGAAGTGGCTGCTGGGCTTCATCTGCGCCTGTTGTCTGGCGTCCGGAAGAAATTATAATGACGGGCAATGGTAGCGCGGAAATTCGATTCGTCTATCGACTACTACTGTGTGCTGGGCATCAGGGAGGACGCGACACAGAAGGACGTCGATCGCGCCTTTCGTAAGCAGGCGAGAACCCATCATCCCGACGGCGGCGGCAGTGACGAGGAAATGAAATCGCTCAACGAAGCGCACGATATCCTGAGTGATCCGGAGACCCGCCGCGCGTACGACGCCGAGCGGCGGCCCAGGCGCATCTCATATCCGTCATCGATGGCATTCGATCCCGAAGCGGCGTCGAGAGCGGGAACGTTGAAGATACCCGTCTCGGACCCCGATCTCGCTGGTCTGTTGATGGGAGCTGCGGCCTGCTTTTGTCTTGGGATCCCGCTTCTGTTGCTGGTCGAAATGCAGTGGGTGTTCTTTCTCTGGCCGCTTCGAATCATGTCACTTGCTGCGATCGCGGTTGGTGTGTACTTGACTCACTCAGCGCTCTCAGTCAAACGCCGCAAGGTGAGGATCGCGCGACCGGATTATCCGCGCAGCGTTTTTGTCTTGCAGGAGCTGGCCTTCTGGGTTGTTGCGGTTACGCTGATCGGAACCGTCCTCGCGTTTTTGTACGTTCTCTAGACTGTTGGAATTCTTCTTAACCTACTTGGAGGGCGGAGTCAGCAGGGAAGGCTGAGTCGCTTGAACCTACTTGGGTACGACTTTGGTGCCCTTGGGCAAGCTCAGCTTGAAGACATCACCGCCAAGCCCGCCATTCACCCGCATGCCTGTCAAGGTGAAGGTGGTTATGTTGCCGCTGGTCTCGACGACCTGATACTTGATCGGCACCCACGACGACTGATCGACCCAGAGAGTCAGCTTCCTTATGGAAGACTGCGCCTTCGGCGTCAACTCCAGCTTGGCGGTAGGGGCGCCGCCAACGGATTCGTCTCCAATGTGCGCGATGTTGTACTGGCTCTTGAGCTCAGGAACAGACTTGTACGGCGTCGCAATGAATGAGAACTCCTGGTTCCTGGATGCTTGCGCCTTTCGAGTGGTGACGATTGCCTGCTTGATCCCTGGCTGATATAGCGTGATCTTTTCGCATTCAACAAGAACGACCTGCCCCTCGGGGAGTGAATAGTTGATCCGCACCCTGTCGCAGTTCTTCGCGTGTGAGAGAAAAATTCTGCCCCGATAGACTTCTCTCCCGCCGATCTGCATATCGCGCTTTTCCTGGTCCAGATTGGCTTCAGCGGTCTTTATCGACCGCGCGGCGCTCTCCATTTTTGCTAGGATCTGATCCAAATCTCCGTTAGCGCTCGAACGCAACGGTTGAAGGACTGCGAACGCGATCAGTGTGACGGCGATGAACAACAACTTCGTTCTATTCATTTACTTCCTCGTGGGCACTGTTTACTTCTGATAGATGAGGTAGACCTCGCCAAGGGTGTCTCTGGCTTTTTCGATGCGGGAAATTGCCACCCGGTTTCCTGTGATCTGCTGCAGTTTCGATTCCATCTGCTCTAGATTCGCCGGATCGATCGACCCGATCTCCTCGCTTCGAAGAATGATCGGAGCCGTCACGTCGTGCTGCTCGAACACTCGATTCGGGGCAAAGATGATGAACGCCAGGATCACGACGCACATAACGTCGTACTGCCAGCTGCCGCGCTCGTACGACCAGAAGAGGACCTTCTTAAGCGTGCTGAAGATGAGCTTCATCGTCGCCCCTTGACGGTATCCGCCGAAACGGTGGAGCTGACAACATGGCCGTCGCGCATCTCGATTATTCGATCGGCGCGAGCCGCCGCTTCAGCGTTGTGAGTGATCATAATGATCGTCTGGCGAAATTCACCGTTTAGCTGCCGCATCATATTCAGGACGATCTCCGAGTTCTCGCTGTCCAGGTTGCCGGTCGGCTCGTCCGCAAGAATTATAGCCGGGCGGTTGATGACCGCGCGAGCGATCGCCACGCGCTGCTGCTCGCCGCCGGAGAGCTCCAGCGGCTTGTGATGCATCTTGTCTTCGAGCCCCAGCACCCTGAGTACTTCGTGTCTTCGCTCCGGCTCCCGATTGCTCTTGCCCGAGTAGATTCGTTCCGCGAGCTGCAAGTTTCCTTCGGCTGTCAGAGTAGGAAACAGATTGAAGCGCTGAAAGACGAACCCGATCTTTCGCCGCCGAAGGTCGGTGCGCTCGGCATCTGTCATCGTCGTAAGATCCTCACCTTCGATCAGCACCCTTCCCGACGTGGGTTGCAGCATTCCTCCGACGATGTGGAGAAACGTCGACTTTCCACAGCCTGAGGGTCCCATTATGGCTACATACTCGCCGGGCTCGACCTGGAGTGTTACCCCCCGCAACGCAGCCACGTCTACCTTGCCGACGTGATAGACCATCTTGAGATCGACTGTTTCGAGAACTGGAATCATAGAGTGAAACGTGATCCGTGATCTCTGATCCGTGAGCCGTTATCACGAATCACTCGTCACGAGTCACTAATCATAGCTGATAGCTTCCACCGGATCGAGATTGGCAGCGCGCATTGCGGGATAAAGCGCGCCGAGTATTCCGCCGAGTATGCCTATCAGCGCGGCGAGGATCAGCCACTTCGGATGCAGATCGACCAGCAGGCGCGTGTTCGCTTCAAGCCAGAGTTTTCCTGCAAGCGAGAGTGTGAACCCAAACACCACTCCCATCACGCTTATGAGCGCGGCTTCCTTCTCGATAGTGAGAACAATGAAGCGCTTCGACGCGCCAAGACTCTTAAGAATGCCGATCTCCCGCGTCCGCTCGATGATCGTCGTGTACATCGCAAGCAGAATCACCAGCGTGCTGATGACCAACGCGAGGCCGATGACGACGTTCAGAAAAACATCAACCCACGCGAGGCCTTGCGAATAGAGGGCCGGTATTTCGCTGGTGAGAATCGCGTGATTACCAGGATAGAATCGGCGCAACTGTTCGACTACTCTGTCGGCAAGCTCGGGCCGCTCACACTTGACCGAGATGAAGGTGCAATTGTCGGTTCCGCCCAGCAGTTGTTGCATCGTGTAAAGAGGAATCTTCATTCGTCCGAGGATTGAAGGCTCATAGATCCCCACAATGGTGAACTGATGACCGAGGACGGTAATCTGGCTGCCGACCCGGATGGTATTCCCGTCAATCCCCTTAGCGAGGTTCGCATAGTAGCGATCGACAATCACCTCATACTCGGAACCGGGCGTCCGGCCATCGCCGAGGCCTCGTCCGCTCAGCAGACTCAGACGCGCGGTTTGAACGAAGCTTGGATAGTCGATGCCGTCCACCATCTCGAAACCGATACCGGCGACGCTGCCCTGCAGGTATTCGCCCACAGGTGAAGCCGCAGCCACGCCGGCAATTGGCGGTTTGGGTTCGATGTCGGGATCTTCGGCGGTCGGTTGGACGCCGCGCAGAATCGCATCGGCATAGCCGGCTCGAAGCATTAGCGGATTGCCGGCGAGTGAAGGGTCGGCGCTGGAGAGGAACCGGACTTCGGCATCGACGTTCGCCTGGCGCTCGGCAGCGTCACGCGTCATCCCTCGCGCGAGTCCCACAAATAGCGTGACCAATATGACTCCGAGCGAGACTCCAACGACGCTGATCGCGGTCCGCAGCGGGCGCTGGCCGATATTTGCAGCGATAAGGCTGTCCATTATTTGTTCGCTGGCATGGGAGTCTCAGGCTTCTTGGGTGGCGTGGGAGTCGAAGCCTTGTGCTGCTCATCGAGGTTTATTTCTTCAAGCTTCTCGTCGTTCTCCAGAGTAAAGGTCGTCGAAGGTAACTCCGCGTTCACCTCGACCGTTTCTTTCACGAGCTTGAGATCGAGGCGATAGCCGTCATTCCGGCGGTCGATGATCACGTGACCCGGCCAGGGCGAGTTGCTGTTTGCAACGGTGAACCAACCTTCGTAGATGACATCGCTCGCAAGTCTGCCGACTCCGTTCTCAAACGTCTGCTGGCGGACAAGCGGGGTCCCCGGCTGGCTGCGGTCGAACCAGAATTTTCGCCGCAATTTGAGCTGACCGCTCTCGTCACGATCCGGCACGTATACGACATAGTAGCTTCGTTCAACCAGCCGGTTCTTTTTTCCGGGACGAGTGTCGGCTTCGACCTGTCTGACCTCTTCGCGAAAGACGTTTGGCCGGTCGGCGTTGGTGATGGGCTTGACCAGGAACGAGTCTGTTATGTGTTGCGGCCGCATGTTGACGAGCCCGCCAGCTTGCACAAGCTGCGGGTCGTTCGTTCCCTTGATCGCCGCGGCGTTCATACGCTCGATGTCAGCCAGGTTGCTTCCGTATACGAATCGCCGTTTTCCTTCTGGACGGAAAACAGCAAGTCTGAACTGCTGACCGTCGCTCACCATTTGGGCAACCTTCGCACCTAAGAGGCTGACATTCATTCGCGTGCTCTCGGGTCGTTTGAAGCGAACTACCCCGCTTGCCTGGGGGAATTCTTCGGCTTTTGAACCTTCCCCTGTGAAGTAGTTCCAAACAGTAACATCTGCCTGAGCAGAAAACGTCTGAACCTGGCCGTACGTGTTGATTCGGTTTATGAGGTCGTCTGTGGAAACAGGCGCATTGACGGGCAGCAACTCGTTTACGTTAACCTTGCGAACAAACAAACAACCTGAACTAAACGAAACAACTAGGCCGATGAACAAGATTAGAACACATCTGGTTTTACTCAATCTTAAATCGCTCCCATAATAATAAGTTTTGATGGTGGCCGTCGTTATATAACCGCGCAAGAATAAACCGTAACAAAGTAGTAAAACGATTGTCAACGAGCCGTTTCCTTCGTTCAATACGCCCTTGAACGCGTTAATCGACCGGGTTCTTCCTCTCGCCAGGCTGCGCCCTCCGGCGCAAAGTCACAGGCTATTCTCATAGCGTTCGTTGCAGTACCGGGGCGTCACACTTAGTATCATAGGGCGGGAGCTTATATGCCCAAACTCAAGAGGAGCGGAATAGAAGGCGAGCAGGTGGGCGGTTTATTTGAAGAGCCGGGCGAACATCTCGTCGGGACCACCGAGGATCAGGATCGAGATCGCCCGCTCGCGGACCGCATGCGGCCACGCACTCTCAACGAATTTGTCGGTCAGCAGAAGATCGTGGGACCTGGCCGCGCGCTCCGCAAGATGATCGAAGAGGACCGATTGCAGTCGCTGATCTTCTGGGGTCCGCCCGGCACCGGAAAAACCACGCTCGCCAGAATAATCGCGGATCAAACAGCAGCGCGCTTTGTGCCCTTCAGTGCGGTGTCGGCCGGTATAAAAGAGGTCCGTGCGGTCATGGCCGAGGCCGACGAATATCGAAGACGTCTCGGCAAACGCACGCTGGTGTTCATCGACGAGATTCATCGCTTCAACAAAGCCCAGCAGGACGCCTTTCTCCACTATGTCGAGAGCGGCGCGATCATTCTCATCGGAGCAACGACGGAGAATCCATCTTTCGAAGTGAACTCGGCATTGCTGTCGCGATCGAAGGTCTTCGTGCTCGAGCAGCTCACCACCGACGAGATCGTTACGATAATGAATCTGGCGCTAACGGACGTGAGCCGGGGGCTTGGGGACTACCGAGTAGATGTCACTGCGGAAACGCTTCGAGCAATCGCGGTGTATGCTTCGGGGGATGCGCGGGTAGCTCTCAACACTCTCGAGCTTGCGGTTTCAATCGCGGAGCCGGATTCGATAGGCGCTCGTGTCATCACGGAGGAGGGGCTGCGTGAAGCGATGCAGCGCGCCGCCATCAGATACGATAAGGCGGGCGAAGAGCACTTCAACCTTATCTCGGCGTTCATCAAGTCGATTCGCAACTCCGATCCCGACGCGGCAGTTTACTGGCTGGCGCGAATGATCGAGAGCGGCGAAGACCCGCTGTACATCGCGCGTCGGCTGGTTGTTCACGCTTCCGAGGACATCGGACTCGCAGATCCGCTTGCGCTCGTCGAAGCCGTATCCGCGATGCAGGCAACTCACTTTGTCGGCTTTCCCGAAGCGAAGCTGGCCTTGACCCAGGCTACTCTCTACCTTGCCAACGCCCCCAAGTCGAACTCCGTTCTTACAACCTACGCAGCCGCGGCAAAAGATGCGGTGGAAACCGAACGCGAGCCGGTGCCGCTGCACCTGCGAAACGCCGCAACCGGGTTGATGAAACGGTTCGGCTACGGCGAAGGCTACGAGTACGCGCACGACTTTGAATCGGGAAGGGCGGAGGACATGAGTTGCTTGCCCGAGTCGCTGAAGGGCCGAAAGTACTACCAGCCTTCGAAACGAGACCGGATTGCAGCGAATGACGACGACGCCCGAAAAAGTCGTAGCTCCGAGGATTGACCGCCGCAATTTGGCGATCATCCGCCCGTTGGTTCTGCCGGAACCTTTGAAACATTCCAGGGAGTTGCTTATGTCTCAAGTCACCGTTTCTTCGATAGGTTATTTGAAGCAGCAGATCAACGCGGGCGCTCACGAGTTGATCGCCGATGAGCCCCGCGAAGCGGGCGGCACGGACGCTGGCCCCGATCCTTACGCATTCCTGCTTGCGGCGCTCGGAGCCTGCACGTCGATGACGATGCAGATCTACGCCCGGCGAAAAGGCTGGCCTCTCGAACGTGTCGCCGTTCGTTTGCAGCACTATCGCATGCACGCAGAGGACTGCAAGGACTGCTCTGCCACGGCAGGCAGAGTCGATCAAATTGAACGACACATCTCGCTGGTGGGAGCGCTGAACGATGAGCAGAAGGCGCGACTGCTCGAGATCGCAGACCGGTGTCCGGTGCACAGAACTCTGACGTCCGAAATCTCAATCATAAGCCAACTCGATTAGCGAACTGCTATGCCATCAACTACCCTTTATATGATCAGCTCTATGGTGGGTGCGAGCGTGACCATTCCGATAAGCGGCGGCAAGCTGCAATTGTGGACCTGGCAGTCCGTCTTGCTTGTCGAGTGCAACGGGCCTCGCGAGAGAAGCATACGAGTGACGATCATCGCCGATTAATGGTTTGAGCCTGCGAGCGGACACGGAAGCTCAGGGAACATCAAAGAAACACCCGCGCGCGGTTGCGCGTACGAAATAGCGCCGGAGCGTGGCTCTCAAATTGATTGAACGCGACGACCGGGGTACCATTCGGCGGGAAGAGCACTAGGGGAGCGACGATCGCGATATGTTTTGCCCAATGTGCGGAAAAGATAATCCGAACGAGCGGAAATTCTGCTCTACCTGCGGGACTAATCTGGAAACCGTGGCACAGGCGCTGTCGGGAGAGGCGACTAATTTTTTCGCCAGGCTTGACTCGGGTCTGGATCACTTCATAGCTCGATACTCCGAACACGTCTTCAAGGATGCGCCGTCAAACGCGCTTGATCGAAGGGTGAGCAATTCGTGGAAGCTTCTCGGGAAGGGCGTTGTGACATCCCTCGTCGATGTGTTTCTGGCGTTATTCATTTGGAACGTTTTCACGCTTAGATTTCAGATTCTATGGATCTCGACGCCGTTCAGGCTGCTAGCTGAGAAAAGCAAACGGCAGAAGAACCTGAGCGAAGGCTTGCCGGCTGAAGCCCCGCTTCGACTGCCCGAGCCCGCCGCGAGTCGATGGCTCCCGAGTCCCGCTCCAAGCGTCGCCGAGCACACGACTGAGAGGCTTCGAGATTATCAACCGCCCCGAAAGGAGCCGACCGCTCCACAGGACTGACCCCAGGGTAATCAACGTGGCCAATACCAAGCCGAAGGAAGCAAGCATAGGTCTTCGCGCCAAGACGGGAAGGGCTATCGCGGTCGTGCTGAGCATGCCTGCCGGCGCTCCCCGGTTCATCAGGCGGACGGAACTAAGCCTCACCGATCCGGCGGTGCCTGCTACCGGCCAGCCTTACCACGTGGTCATGGAATTACCCTGGGGAGAAGCAACAATCGCGGTCCGAAAGATCAATGCCAAAATCGAGATCATCGCTTCGAAAGCCCTCGCGCGGCTGGTCCGGGAAGTCGAGTCCGAGGGACTCATCGTTCGCAGCGTTGGAATCGCCGGGGCAGGGAATCGAGATCTCGAGAAAATCGGGAGCACACACATTCGAGCGCATGCCGCTGAAGGAGTGCTGTTCAGGCACGCGCTCGAAGTCGCCGCGGCGCATAACAAGCTGAGTTGCCGGGCCTTCGATGAGCGGACGATTGACGACATCGCTGGAGCCGATTTGAAACGGCCGCTCGCCGAGGTCAAGAATCATTTGGCGGAAATGGGCCGAATTGCGGGCAGTCCCTGGCGAGCGGATGAAAAGGCCGCGGCCACCGCGGCCTGGCTCGCGCTGGCGGGGCGCGCGAGGAAATAGTTATTATCAATCCGTAACTAATTCTCATACCGATGGTGACTTATGGAAAAAGACATCTTCATACTGGGTGGCGCGCGCACGCCGATGGGTGAGTACGGGGGCGCGCTTCGCGACCTCTCGGCGATTGAGCTCGGGGCCGTCGCCGCTCGCGCCGCGCTCGAACGTAGCGGAGTTGCCGCGGAAGCCATCGACCACACGGTGATTGGCAACGCTTTGCAGACTTCGGGCGACGCGATTTACGGAGCCCGTCACGTGGCGCTCAAGGCCGGCATTCCGATCGACAGGCCGGCGCTCACGGTGAATCGTTTGTGCGGCTCCGGAATCCAGTCGATCATATCAGCCGCGCAGATGATCCAGCTCGGTGAAGCGAATGCGGCTCTCGCGGGAGGAATGGAGTCTATGAGCCAGGCGCCGCACGTCATCAGGGGCGCGCGGTGGGGGCTCAGGCTTGGGGAAGGCAAGCTCGAGGACTCGCTCATGGTAGCGCTGCTCGACACGCACTGCGGCTTCTACATGGCCCAGACCGCTGAGAACCTCGCGCGCCAATACGACATCAATCGCGAAGCGCAGGACCAGTTCGCTCTCTTGAGCCAGCAACGAGCGTCCGCGGCGTGGGAGGCCGGACGATTCGCTGATGAAGTCGTGCCCGTCGAGATCAAAGGCCGAAAGGGGCCAACGCTCTTTGAGCGCGACGATCATCTGCGAGCCGACACGACGCTCGAAGGGCTGTCCAAACTCAAGCCCGCGTTTTCAAAGGACGGTTTCGTGACGGCAGGTAATGCGTCGGGGATCGTCGATGGCGCGGCCGCAGTGGTGATCGCGGATGAAGAAACCACTCGCATGCTCGAAGCGCGTCCGTTGGGGCGAATCGTGTCCTGGGGCATCGCCGGGGTGCCGCCTGAAATAATGGGGATCGGTCCGGTTCCTGCGTCAAATAGAGCTCTTGCGGCCGCCGGACTGACCTTGAATGATATCGACCTCGTAGAGGTCAACGAAGCGTTCGCCGGGCAATACCTCTCGGTCGAGAAGGAGTTGGGTCTCGATCGCGAACACACGAACGTCAACGGGGGCGCGATTGCGTTAGGCCACCCGCTGGGAGCGTCGGGCACGCGGCTTGTGCTGACCGTGCTGCTCGAGCTTCGCCGTCGACGCAAGAAGTATGGACTCGCGACGGCTTGCATCGGCGGCGGTCAGGGCATCGCAATGATTGTCGAGGCGTTGTAGAGGAGTCTTCTCTCTGCGCAGAGGTTTCTTTCTTGCTGATCAATGTTTGGTAAACAAAAGAAGCTGGTGATGTGTCAGGCGTGCCGCGCTCTCGTCGAGGCGTCCGCAAGCGCCTGTCCGCTTTGTGGCAGAGAGGCTGTTCCTTCACTGAGGGCGCGGGCCGGTGCCGCGCTCGGCGGCGCTCAATCTATTTCGTTCATCATTCTCACTATCAACATTCTCCTGTTTGTGGTGATGGCGTTGGTAGAGGTGAACAACGGGCGTGGAGCTGAGGCATTCATCCAAAGCGCGAGCGGGCCGGTTCTGTACGACTTCGGAGCATTGTCTCCTCCTGCTGTGGCGGCAGGACAGTGGTGGCGACTGATCACGATGAATTTCCTCCACATAGGGTTGATGCATCTGCTCTTCAACAGCACGGCGCTTTATCAAATCGGTCCTCAAGTGGAAGAGATCTACGGCTCTCAGAAGTTCATAGTCGTATACATCGCGACCGGGCTTGCGAGCGGCGTCGCGTCGCTCGCTTTCAACATCGGCGGAGCGGGGGCGTCGGGGGCGATATTCGGACTGATCGGATTGATGGCGGTCTACGGTTACCGGGAGGGAGGGACCTTCGGAAGAGCGATAATAAGGCAAATGCTGATCTGGGGAGCGATCGGTTTCATGTTCGGGGCGATGATCGGCGCGAACAATGCCGCTCACGCGGGCGGCTTCGCCGCGGGCGCTGGACTCGGATTCATTGTTCGGGGCAATCCCCCGGCAACCCATCGCTCATCGTCGGCCTGGAGTATTGTGGCAGTCGCCTGCATTGTCGTCCTAGCGGCAAGTTTCGCGATGGCTGGGCGCAACTACGGCGAAGTGCAAAAACAGGCTAGCGAGATGGAACGGAGGAGACGTCAGTTCGAAGCTGGAGGTCAAAACGTCATTCTCCTGTCCGAGCATATTCACAATGCGCAAAAGGCATGGGCCGATTCAATTGACCCGCAAAAGCAGGAGCCCCGCCAAATCGCTGAAGCCCTAAAAAAAGCTGCGGTCTCCATCGAGCGGGCTCCCAGGATTGACGAACAGAGCGACAAGATTCGCGCGCGTATCGTTGAGCTTCTCAACAAGCGAGCAAGCGCGTTCGATTCGGCTAACAACAACAAACCCGCCTTGCTGCAGGCTGCGAGCGCCGATCTAAAAGAGACCAGGGATGCCTTTCGAAGCTATTTCGAATGGGAAGAGAGTGTCCTGGAAAATTACGGCCTCGTTCGCGAAGACAACTAACGCGCTTGCCAACCGATGTTCCAGGTGTTCCCAACTAGTTCGTCCAATGAGATCAGATCCAGACGGTGCCCTGGCTGCGGGAACCTGACGCCCGCGGACAATCCACGCTGCGCGCATTGCGGCCTCGGCTCGGTTGAGGCAGTCATCCAGGAACGAAAGCTCGCCTCCGAGCGCCACTTCCTTCAAGCACTCTTCACTCGGTCTAATCCCTTCACCATGATCTTCATCGGGATCAACGTCGGGGTATACGTGCTGATGTGCCTGGCAGGTGGGATAGCCATCACGTCACCTGACCTCGCGGTGTTGATAGGATTCGGCGCAAAGCAAAATGATCTGATCGCGCACCAACATCAGTACTGGCGTCTTGTAACGTCGATCTTCATTCACATCGGTCTTATTCACCTGTTGATCAATAACTACGCTCTGTGGATCATCGGTCAGGAGATTGAACGCATCTACGGCTCGTCGCGATTTGTGGTCCTCTACGTTGCCACCGGCATATTGGGTTCGATCGGCAGCTATGCGTTCAACCCGCAAGCAACCTCGGCGGGGGCTTCGGGAGCAATCTTCGGATTGTTCGGGGTGATGGCCACGTTCGCGTTCAGGTACCGGAGGGAAATTCCCGCTGCGTTGAGCCGTGAGATCAAGCGCCGAGTGATTCCGATCATCGCGCTCAATCTGATCTTTGGACTTTCGGTAAGGATTGTAGACAACGCCGCGCACATTGGAGGACTGTTATCCGGAATCGCGCTGGCTCTCGTAGTACCGTACAAGCGTCCACACCAGAAGACTACGCCTCTGGTCTGGCGCGCGCTGCAAGTCATCTGCCTGGCCGCAATGTTCGTTTCCTTCGTCGGCGCATTTCGAAGCTACGAGGGGCCTAGGCTGAGCCTTTCAAATCTGACCACGCGTCCCAGTTCTAACATCGTAAATTACTTCGAAAACATGCAGCAGGGGAGCAAGGCACTAAGCGAATCGGCTCGATCGTTTCAAGAAGCGCTCAACAGCAGAAACGGGAACGCCGATGTCAGTTCCTCGCTCCGGTTGCTCCAGGACGCGCTCCGCAACGTCAGATCTATTCCCCAGATCGACACGCAGTCGCAAAGATATCGTGACCAGATGATAGAGATTCTGAGCGAGCAGCAGAGAATCCTCACTGAATTCACAAAGACGCCGCTCAAGGACTGGCAAGCTCTCGGAGCGGAGGAGGATCGGTTGATAGAGCGGAACAACAAATTCGTGGCCGAGTTCGACGAATGGCTGCCGGGCTTCATGAACCAGCACGGCTACGAATTGAGGGGCCGCAAGAATAGCTGAGCTACGCTTCGCCTAAGCGCTCGACGTCGATGATCGGTATTCGATCCGTCCCACTCTTGAAGTAACTCCTTGCAGGCCAGACGAATCTGGCCTTCTGAGCAGTGAGGTTGTTCCTGCCGTGCGCGACCGGGCGAACCTTCTTCGGGTCAAGGCCGAGCACCCCATCCACGCGGTCCGCGAGCAAACCTAGCTGTGCATCTCCCTTTACCAGGATGAGACGTCGCTTGACCGGTTCGTGAGCCGCTGTGGATCCGAGGTTCATGACGACCGTCATCCTGCCGCGCACGCTTGCCAACCCGACGACTCCAACCGGGGCACCCGGAAGCGGAGTCAGCTTTGGACAATCGACTACGCCTTCGGTCGTTTCGACGCCGATTGCGTAAGATTCGCCGCCGACTTCGAACAGCAGGACAGAAACCAGTTCGGCTTTGTCGGCGCCGCCGGGCTGAAGCGGAATGGCGCTCAGATCGGGGCGAGAATCTTTAAGCGTATCGCTTGGTGATTTTGCCATTTCACAGCCGCATGCTTCTGAGCACCAACAGGCTCGGCATGTCCAGCACCAGCGCGACGTCCCCGCCTTCAAGATCAACTGCCCCAACCACGCCTTTCAACCGGCGCCCGAACGCGCCCAATGACTTCACTACGATCTCGCGTTGCTCGTCAAAATGTTCGACCGCGACCGCTACCTGTCTGTCGGCAGCCGATGTGACCAACACTGGAACATTGATTGAAGCGGGTTGTGCGCCGTCGCCGTTGGGTCCGGCCGGCGATTGATGAAGGGGCCGCGCGCCTCCGAGCCCGAGCACGTACTTGAGCTCAACAAGCGGAATCGTCGCGCCGCGCCAGGCGATGCTTCTGCGTCCGTCGCGCCCGAGAATCTCGTCCGGAGAGACGTAAAGCAGCTCGATGATCTGCGCGACATTGATCGCGTAACGCCAGTTGCTCGCTCTCACGATGAACGCCGAGATCATGACAAGCGTGGTTGGAACGGCGAGCTCGAATCTGGTCCATTTGCCTTTCTCGGAAGAGATGCGAACCTCCCCGCCAAGCTCGTGCACGGTGCGTTCGACTGCATCAAGCCCGACGCCCCGGCCCGATACCGCCGAAACCTGATCGGCGGTCGAGAAACCGGGACGCAGGATCAAGCGAAGAGTCTCTTCTTCGGACAGCTCCTCGTCGGCCGCGATCAATCCGGCGTCGATTGCCTGCCGCTGAACCTCTGCCCGATCGATCCCGTGCCCGTCATCGCTGATTGCGATGACGGCGCGGGTGCCTTCGAGTCTCGCTTCGAGTTTGACTTTGCCGCGCGCGGGTTTACCCGCACGCTTTCGCTCTTCCGGGGGCTCGAGCCCGTGATCCACCGCATTGCGCAGCACGTGATAGATCGAGTCCGCAACTCGATCCACGATCATCTTGTCCAACTGCGTCTCGCGCCCGGCCACATCCACCGACACCGATTTGCCAAGCTCGCGAGCGAGCCTCCCCGTGAGCCGCGCTGCTCGCGTGAAGGTCTGGGCAAGCGAGACCATTCGAAGCTCGACCAGCCGCTCTTCCAACTCTACGAACTCGCGCTTCATTCGCCTCGCGCTGAACCTGAGGTCAAATCGTTCGTGCGCGCCAAGGTTCGAGGCGTCCAAAAACTCCTCGGCCATCGACGTCAGCCTTTCCATCCCGATCGACAGCTCGTGAGCGAGACCGGAGAGCTCGTCGATCTGCGACATCTCGACGCGTACGCTTGGGGATAGCGGTTGAAGCGCTTCTTGCGCGAAGCTAGGCGGCAATACGTCTGCTGGAGTGTCATCGGACGCCTTCGCGTTCGAGCCTCGACCGGGCATTCGGCGGCCCGCGGCCCTCAGCGCTGCCCCGGCCCTCCGCCATGTCGAGCGTTCGAGGCGCCCCACGCGACCGCCAAAAGGCTCTGCAATTCGCCGCACATCGGCCTCTTTGAGCGCGGCCGCGAAGATGAGCTTGAACCCCACCGCCGAGGGGTCGGTCGTCTTGTAGGGGAGAGTGGCGATCAGCTCGCCGCCCTGTTCGAGTTTCGCCGCGAGCGCGCGATATCCTGTGTCGAGCTTGCCAACCTCGAACGCAACCGCGATCGAGTAAAAGGACCTGCCGGCGCGAACGTTTTCATTGACTCGATACTCCTCGTAGTCGCTGAGCAGCGCGCGCTCGCGGTCTGACAGATTGAGAGAGTCGAGGGCGCTCTCTTCTTTCTTCGATCGTTCGCGCGACTTCAAAGCTATCGCACCAAGAAGCTGTCGCAGTCGATCGAAGTCTTCGTCGGTAGCCGCTCCCCGGGCCGCCCCGCCGACCAGCGCCGCAAGACCCGCTCCGGCCTCTTGAAGCAGCGCGTTGGTTCGTTCACTCAACGACAACTGACCCAGCCTTAGATCGTCAAGGATGTCCTCGAAGTCGTGCGCCAGCGCTTGGACCTCGGCAAGACCCATCATTCCGGATAGACCCTTCAACGAGTGCACAGTCCTGAAGACGCGATTGATCAGATTAGTGTCGGGAGTAGCGGTGGTACTCGAGGCCAGCGTATCGAGGTCCGCCAGGAGCACGTCCAACAACTCCTCGGACTCGGAGAGATACTCACTGAGAAGAGTCTTATCGTCGATCATGGCGGAATTTCGAATCGCAAATGTGACGACTGCGCTTTGCGTCTCGATGAAGTTCTCGATTCGCGACTCGATATTAGTGCTCAAGGATTATAACGCGTCGAAGGGAGTCTTGGAACATCCGGGCTGAATCGACTAGTGGTGGAACAGGGTGTTGAGGCGGCGGGGCCCTTGCCACGAAGACTCCAGGTCACGAAGCTACACAAAGACCGGTCTCAAGGCGAAGTTCCGCCTGACGAACACTTCGCCACTGGAGGTCGAACCTTGCCGTACTGAGTGGCCTGCTCGAATGCGTACGCCAACTGCAGAACATCGAAGTCCCGTTGATGACCACCAATGATCTGCAATCCGACCGGAAGCCCCTCGCCGGTGAAGCCGCACGGGACCGAGATTGCCGGCAATCCAGTCACGGTGATCGCGTAACAGGTCGCCATCCAGTCAATGTATGTTTCCATCCTGATGCCGTTGATTTCTTCGACCCACTCCTGCTCGACTGGAAACGGCACGACCTGCGAGACCGGCAACACGAGAAACTCGTAGCGTTCCATGAATGATCTCACGCGATGAAAGAGTTCGGTTCGGCTCGCTTCTGCGCGTGAGACATCCAGACCACTAAGCCTCAAGCCCTGCTCGACATTCCATATGACCGTGTCTTTGATCAGATGTCGATAGTGCTTCAGGTCCTCAGATCTGTTTTGCGCGAACGACCAGGCTCTCAGCACCTGAAATATCTCATCGGCGCCGTCGAAATCCGGCTCTTCCTCTTCAAGGCGGCATCCAAGAGACGCGAAAACGGAGCGGGCCTTATCGCACACTTCACTCACGATCGGCTGCACGGGATATCGTCCGAGGTTTCGGCTCCATGCGATGCGGGTTCCATTGAAGTCTCGCTGAAGAGGTCTCAAGAAGGCCGAGCCAGGTTCGTCGAGCGAAATTGGCGATCTGGGATCAGGCCCGGCGATGATCGAAAGCAAGAAGGCGACGTCCCGGACATTGCGAGCCATCGGTCCTTCTACCGAGAGAGTGTTCCAGCCGAGCAAATTGGGAAAGACAGGGACGCGGCCGGGCGAAGTCCGGAACCCCACGACGTTGCAGAAGCTAGCCGGATTCCTGAGCGAGCCTCCCATGTCACTGCCGTCCGCGAGCGGGACCATCCCGCAAGCCAGCGCTACGGCCGCGCCGCCGCTGCTTCCGCCGCAGGTCTTCGTCAGGTCGTAAGGATTGAGGGTCGCGCCGAATACCTCGTTGAAGGTCTGCGAGCCCGCTCCGAATTCGGGCGTATTGGTCTTGCCGATGATGATCGCGCCGGCTCGTTTGAGCCTCTCGACAATTAGAGCGTCGCTCTCGGGAACAAAGTCTTTGTAAATGCGCGAGCCTTGAGTTGTTCGGATGCCCGCGGTCGGAATCAAGTCCTTCACCGCGTGAGGGAATCCCTCGAGCGGTCCGCGAGCCTGGCCTTTCCCTAATCGCTGGTCGGCATCGTGAGCGGCTTGCATCGCCGCCTCCTCGCCGATGAATGTGCATATGGCGTTCACTTTCGGATTGACGCGTTTTACTTGCGAGAGAAAAGCGGTCATCGCTTCGACCGCCGATATCTCTCGAGCGCGAAGCATCCGCGATAGCTCAACAGCGTCTTTGAAACAAAGATCAGTGCCTGTCGGCTTCTCCGCTTTGTGAACTCGAGTGGGAGTTTCTAAATCCATTCGTGCTGCTTCGTGTCTTGGTGCTTTAGTGAAAGAAGTCGAGTTCTTTTACAGCGTCTTCAGAAACGCGACCAACGCCTTGCGATCCGCATCTGAAAGCTCGAGTCCGAACTCGTGACCCTTCACCGCACGCGCCTTCACGCCATAACCTTTGAAGCCGGTCGGCACATAATCATCCCGCAAACGCCGTCGGTCAAACCAATCTTCAAGAGTAGCAACAGAGCCGCTGTGCTCGAACGGACCTCGGTACCACACGCCTTTAAGAGAAGGTACTTTGTAGTAGCCGGTTCCTCGCCTCGTCTTCATCGTCAGATTCGGATCCGTGCCGACCGACATCGACAGGATGTCGTATTTCTTACGATGCTCGTCCGGCACTTTGAAGCCGTCGGCGGGCGTCAACTTGTTGTTCGTGTACAGCGGAGGCGTATGGCAGCCGGCGCATCCTTCCCGCTCAAACACCTTCTTACCGCGCGCCGCAACAGCATTGAACTCGTTCGGATTCGGCGGTGGTTTGAGCGAGTAAACATAAAGCGCGAGAGCGTAGAGTTGTTCGTCACTGTACCGGCTCTCGGTCGCGGGATCACGCAGCTCACCTCTAGGTCTGAAGTTTCCGTAAAGGGAGAGGACATCGACGCCTTGATTGAGCGCGGCGTAGCGCATCAAGTCTGCGATCGTGCGATGCCGAACAAGTCCACTCGAGTCAAGATAGCGCCGGTCCTTTACGCCGATCAAATCGGGTATATGAGGGGGAAAGAACGCGCTGGATCCTTGCCTCGCGCAGACGCCCGGCGGAATCGCCTCAAGGGCAGAAGCTATTTCGTCAACCGTCATCAGCTCAGGTCGCGCGTTCGGGTCGTCGCCACGCCAGGGCACGGCATAACTTCTTCGCATGAAATCTCTCAGCCCCTTGAGCGCTTCACCTTTATCTTTGGCTTGCTCTGCTTCCAACCTTGATTCGTACCCGAAGGTGCGGTCATCGGGAAAGTTTCCCTGCGCTCCTTTTATCGTTGTGCCATCAGGCATCACGCGAGTGTGACACATCGCACACGAGAGAATCCCGACTTCTACTTTACCTTTTTCCCTGATGACGTACCGCATATTGGGAAAGATGCCGCTTCTCGTTGTCGGCACATGGTTCTTCTGATACCAGGCAGGATCTCTTACCTCTGAGAACAACATCCCTGAAGACTCGAATTCTATCGGCGCATCAAAGACCAGTTCCCCGGCGTTGATCCAGTCCTGCTCCGTCTTAAGAGTCGAGGAATCGAAAGTGATTTGCGGTTCGACGTTGCCCAGGCGCTCGAGGTATCGCGGCGGCTCTTTTCCCGGAGCGTAGATTGGGTAGCTCTTGTAGATTTGCCGAACGGGGATGCGGTAGTAATAGTCAGAGGATATGTGCTTAGGTGAGCTACTGGGGTCGGCGAGCGGTAATTCTAGCCCGATGATCTCATCATCTAGCCAGGTCTTTGGCACCTCAGGCTTCCCGCTAGCGTTCGTCTTTTGCGCATGCCCGTTCGGGATGAAAGCTCCGCTAACGAGCAGCAACAAGAGAGTCGCGAGACATAGCTTCAGCTTTTTGTAATCTTCAGGGCTGGTCATTGGTCTAGCCAGTTATACACTCGTTTGTGAGCTAATGCGTCGCGATCGGCTACTCCGACAGCCCTGGTCGGACGTGCGCATTAGCTTCATCCGTGAGCCGGGAACAGTATATGAATTCGACTGGATTGGCCAGATGTTCTTTGTTCGGTTGGGTAGGCCGGCAATGGCGGGCCAACTTGTAGATTGCTCCGCTTGACTCAGGATGAGTTTACTTCGCGGGCACGTGAGTCGTCGTCACGTCCGCAATCAACTTGTCGTTCTCCCCGAAGACGCTCGTTCGTACTATGGTGACGGTTTTCCCTTTTTTCACAAAGCAGGCGACCGCTTTGAGCTTCCCTTCCTTTTGATTGCTCGCGAAGTTCGCGTTCAGAGTGATGGCCAGCGGGAAACCGGCGACACCTTCGCTGAAGTCGGCTGATCCAAAGGCCAACACAGTAGCGGTCACATCCGCAAACCAGAGAATCGCCCCTGCATGAACCCCACCGTGCGGGTTCTTTATGCCTGGTTGAATGGGCATCTCCGAGATCACACGTTCGGGCGTTTGCTCAACTACGTGGAATTCGATGCGCCCTTCGACTCTCATCTGTGGTTACCGGCGATCACGCTTCGCAAAGTGGAAAGGGACCCCGCCGGGTTGCGGAGTTTTCCGGGTTCTTGCATCTGTTGGTTAGAAGGATGCCGCAGGCGCTATTGGCAGTAAGCCTCTGTCAGCTTGCGGAAGTGGTAGCCCATTGCCGCCAGCCTCATCGAATCGGCAAACGCCCCGCGATGATGAGCCAGCGTCTGTGTGAAGTAGCGCCAGAATTCCCACCGGTCGTGGTCTCGAACGCCAAGCTTAAGTGTTATGCGAGTCAGCGCCGAAAGATCGGTAAAAAAGGAATTGCCGCGCTGTGACTTCAGGCCGCTCTGGGAAACCCGCCTCAAGCACTCGAGCGCCCGGTCGTAGTATTCGCGTGTGTCGTAGATCGAACGCAGGATCGACTTGTAACCTTCCACGAGCCGGGTCGAATCCATTCGTGTGACGAAGTTCAAGTCGGAGTGCGTGTTGTTTCCGCCGCTCTCCCCGATCAGGCGACCCTCGCCGCTCAATCGTCGCCAAAGCTGCGTGTTGGGGAGCGCGGTCAACAACCCGACCATCGCGAGTGGAATCGCGCTCTCCTTGATGAAGTTGACCATTCGATCGAAGATGTCATCGGGATCGTTGTCGAAGCCCACGATGAAGCCCGCCATTACTTCAATGCCATAGCTTTGAATAGTCTTAACTGAATCGAGAAGGTCGTGTCTCAGGTTCTGACCCTTTTGTGCTTCCTTCAAGCTCTCTTCAACCGGCGTTTCAATTCCGAGAAAAGCACGGTTGAACCCCGATCGTCGCATCAAGTCTAGCAGTTGCTCATCCTCGGCCAGGTTGACGCTGGCTTCGGTGATGAAGGTGAACGGGCGCCCGTTGCGCTCCTGCCACTCGGCGAGATGCGGTAGAAACTTCTTGACGTTCTTCTTGTTGCCGATGAAGTTGTCGTCGACGATAAACACTGTTCCGCGCCAGCCGCTTTCGCACAGGGCGTCCAGCTCGAGCAACATCTGTTCGTTGCTCTTGGTTCTCGGCACACGGCCGTAGATTTCGATGATGTCGCAGAACTCGCAATTGAACGGGCATCCGCGCGAGTACTGCACCGACATCGCGCTGTATCGCTTCATGTCGGCGAGTTTGAAATCAGGAATGGGGGTCAGGAGCATTGAGGGCCGCTCGGGCGCTTCATAAACAGGACGGGCTTCGCCACGTTCGAGGTCCCGAATGATATCGGGCAATGTCTCTTCGGCTTCGCCCATCACAACATGATCGGCGCCCGCCAACGGTTCCAGAGTGGTGGTTACGAAGGGGCCGCCGACCACTATGCGTTTACCTTTAGCGTTGCACAACTTCACAACGTGCTCCAACGAGGCCCTTTGAACAATCATTGCGCTGGCGAAGACTACGTCGGCCCATTCGATATCCGCAGCTTTGAGCGAGCGAACGTTCATGTCCACGAGTCTTCGTTCCCAGGATTCGGGGAGCATCGCCGAAACGGTCAGCAGTCCAAGCGGCGGAAAGGCGGCTCGCTTGCCCTCAAAGGTGAGCGCGTGTTTGAAGCTCCAATAGGTGTCGGGAAATTCGGGGTAAACGAGCAGTGCCTTCATAGTTTCTCCTTAATTGCGTCCAGCGCGAGCCAACCGCCAGAATACTTGGTGCGGTCCGACAAATCAACCCGGTTAGCCGCTCACCAGGTTGGCCGCTCAACCCGGCATGCCGTGGCGAATGCTTTCTTGCCACCAAGACACCAAGTCACGATGCTACACGAAGACAGGTCTTTGTGGACCGTCAGGTTTTTGTGGACCCCCGTGTCCTGGTGGCTTGGTGCCGAGTTCTTAGCGAATCTCAACCGCCAGCCAAGTGGTCCATAGCTGAGCCGTGGAAGGCGTCGGGCTGTCAATGCAGGCTAGCGGTGAGAGATCCAGACGGGATCGGTTTCTGCTGCGAGGCGATTTCGAATCCTTCTGTATCTCTCAGCAAACTCGCGGCGTTCGTTGTCTTCCAATGCGCGAGTCCCCTTCGCGACCAGATCCGAGGTAATTACCCCATCAAGCTTCAACGCGTGTTTGAGGCACGCTATGCTCTTCTTCACTTGCGCGCCTGCGGAGGAGAACCTGCACGCCGCGCTGAACTCCTCGAAGG
>DATIFP010000197.1:0-15421 GCA_035455165.1 Blastocatellia bacterium | reverse complement strand
AGCCGAGCCTTCACGTTGTCACGCAGACACACATCAAGCACTTCATCTTTCAAATGTTTCTTCAATCTCGGGTCCTCGATCGGAGCCACCAGCTCGACGCGCCGGTCCAGGTTCCGTTGCATCCAATCCGCGCTCCCGATGTAGATGTCTTCCTCGCCTCCGTTCAAGAAGTAGAAGATTCTGCTGTGCTCCAAAAAGCGTCCTACTATGCTCGTCACTGTGATCGTGTCCGACAGCCCGGGCACTCCGGGCCGCAACGCACATACGCCTCGAACGATCAAGTCAATGGGCACGCCCTCCTGCGAGGCTCCGTATAGAGCGCGGATCACCTTCGTGTCCGTGAGGCTGTTGATCTTGGCGATTATCCGCGACGGGCGGCCGGCCTTTTGGTGCTCGGTTTCTCTATCTATCAGCGCCGAGATTTGATCGCGCAAGTTCACCGGCGCAATCAGCAAGCGCCGGTATTGAGTCTGCTTAGAGAAGCCCGTCAGATAGTTGAACAACTCGGTCGCGTCGGCGCCGAAGTGGTCGTCGGCGGTGAACAGACCGAGGTCGGTGTAGATGCGCGCGGTTGTCGGATTGTAGTTGCCGGTGCCGATGTGCACGTAGCGCCGAAGGGTCGCTCCCTCACGGCGCACGACCAGCGCCAGCTTGCAGTGGGTCTTCAAGCCTAGAAGGCCGTATACGACATGTACTCCCGAGCGCTCCAGTCGCCGCGCCCACTCAATGTTGCTCTCTTCGTCGAAGCGCGCCTTGAGCTCTACGAGAACCGCTACTTGTTTGCCCCGCTCGCTCGCATCGATCAATGCTTGCACGACCGGCGAGTCCGCCCCGGTCCGATAGAGCGTCATCTTGATCGCCTGCACCGAAGGATCAACCGCGGCGGTGGTGATGAAGTCTATGACCGAAGAGAAGGAGTTATACGGATGATGAACCAGCACGTCGTGCTCTCTGATCACATCGAACATCGTCCGCTCGGTGTGGAATGCTGAAGGCACGGAAGGGATGAACGGCTTGTCCTTCAACTCGGGCCGCTCGAGCTTGTACAGCGCCATCAGGTCGGGGATGTTGAGCGGCCCGTCGATCGCGTAAACGTCATCCGCCCCGAGGTGGAGTGAGCTCGCGAGGTAGCGAATCATCTCGCCGGGCATCGAAGCCGCTACTTCGAGCCGCACGGCGGTGCCGAAACGCCTCTTGCGCAGCTCGCGCTCAACCGCCTGCAACAGATCATTCGCCTCATCTTCCCGGATCTCGATGTCCGCGTCGCGAGTGACTCGAAACGGATGAAGCTCCGTCGCGCGCATTCCCGGAAACAACACTTCGATGTTTGCAGCGATAAGTTCTTCCAGGAAGATGAACTCGGTGCTCAGCTCGCCACCGATCGGCACGAGACGCGGAACCAGCGGCGGCACTTTCACGCGCGCGAATCTGGGCGCGACCGTGCCCGTGCTCGTCGAAGGCTCGTCGTTGGGTTCGATCATCACGCCCAGATTCAGACTGAGATTCGAGATGTAAGGGAAGGGATGACTCGGATCGACCGCCTGCGGCGTGAGCACCGGAAAAACATTCTCCATAAAATACGTGCTCACCATTCGGCGCTCGCGGTCCGACAGCGCGCGGTAGGGGCTTATGACGATTCCGCGCGAAGACAGCTCGGCGAGGATCACATTTTTGAAACAACGAACCTGCTCGGCAAGCATTGGCCGCAACAGCTCGTTGATCTGCTTGAGCTGAGCCACGGGCATCATTCCGTCGAGCGATAACTCGGTTACGCCTTCATCAATCTGTTCTTTCAACCCGGACACGCGAATCATGAAGAATTCATCGAGGTTGGTGGAAAAGATCGACAGGAACTTTACGCGTTCGAGAAGCGGCTGCGATGAATCGAGTGCTTCTTCGAGCACCCGGCGATTGAACTCGAGCCAGCTTGCCTCTCGATTGAAAAGGAGTTTGCGCGAAAGAAAAAGGGTTGGCGGCAACGTGACTTGATGCTGCGCGGAATCTTCGTCTCTCACGTTGAACTTGTTGGCATCGGCCATTCTATGACTCCGAATTCATTTGCGGCTCTATCTAGGCGAATTCCAAAGCACCTCTCATTGAGGGAGCGTTAATGAAGAGCAACTTACCACCGCAACGAGATTCCGCCGACTGCCGAGACGATACGTACCTCGATGTTAGAGCTCACCGGTTCCGTCTTGGGGCCTGCGAATGTACGAACCGCACATCTCACGCGTTGTGTTGATAAAATCCCTCAGCCGCGGCGACTCCCGACGCACACGCATAGCCTTCGGCGTCGAGCGCCCGATGGAGCGCATCGAGCACGACCACCACATTCTCGCGCGAACTGCCCGAGCCCATGAGACCAATTCGCCAGATCTTGCCCTTCAACGGGCCAAGTCCGCCCCCGATCTCGATGCTCGAATCGTTCAGCAGCCGCGCTCTGATGCGAGCGTCATCGACGCCTTCCGGCACTCGCACGGCGTTCAAGCTCCACAGCCGATGCTCGGGCGCGACGTTCATCGCCAACCCCATCGCCTCAATCCCCGCGACAAAGGCGCGATGATTCAACTCGTGACGGCGCCATCGGGCCTCGAGGCCTTCTTCGCATACGATCCTCAATGCTTCGCGCAGCGCGTAGTTCATCGAGATCGGCGCCGTGTGATGATAAGTTCTATCGGCGCCCCAGTACTTCTCGACCATCGTCACGTCCAGATACCAGCTCTGCACTTTTGTCTTTCGCGCGTGAACGCGTTCGATGGCTCGTTCCGAGAAAGTGATAGGCGCCAGCCCCGGCGGAGCGCCCAGGCATTTCTGCGTACCCGAATAGCAAACGTCGATTCCGTTGCGGTCTACACCGACCGGGTGCCCGCCGAGCGAAGTGACCGCATCGACGATCAACAAGGCGCCTCTCGCGTGCGCGAGATCGGCGAGGCCGGTCAGATCCTGCAATACGCCGGTCGAAGTTTCGGCGTGAACTATTGCCAGCGCCCGGGGCTTGCACGAGTTGATGGCCGCTTCAATGTTCGCGCGATCTATTGCGCTGCCCCAATCCGCGCGCACGATGATGGGCTTGCCGCCGGCTCGCTCGACTATGTCGCTCATTCGTTCGCCGAAAACGCCGTGAATGCAGACCACTACATCATCGCCCGGCTCGATGACGTTGACCAGAGCCGCTTCCATGCCCGCGCTGCCAGTCGCCGAAATCGGAATCGTTACGCGATTGCTCGTCTCAAACACATATCGGAGCATCTCCTGGATGTCGTCCATGCAGCGGAGAAAGAGCGGATCGAGATGTCCGAGCACCGGAGCGGCCATTGCTTCGAGCACGCGGTCCTCGACCGGGCTCGGGCCCGGCCCTAACAGCAAGCGCTTGGGCGGTTGAAACTTTTCGTAGACCACTCGTTCCCTGATTCGTTGTGTCTGATCTGCCATACTAGTCCCTTTCATTCGTGCGGCGGATTTCGTCCTTCGCCAGCTCCATCGCCGCGCCAATCGGCGTGCACAGCGTCAATTCCTGGGCGCCGGTGATGTTCCCGGTGAGAATGCCAATCACCTCGCCTTTTCGATTGAGCACGGGGCCTCCGCTGTTCCCGTGATAGGCTCGCAGACTGAGCTGAATGTAGTCGTGGCCAACGCGGCTGACGATCCCGGCCGAGAGCGAAGGATCGACCGTAGTGTCGTTGGTCTTTTGCAATAACTCCAAGCCAAGAGGATACCCGATAACTACGACTTCGTCGCCTGGATTTGTCTTGCCGATGTCTGGTTCGAACCCGCGCACTGACCGGAGTTTTGGCAAATCGATTTTGAGAATCGCCACGTCCGCCGAGTCGTCTGGACCAAGCTTGTAGACTTGCACCTGTACTGAGTCCCCGACTGGATGGTGAGGGAAAATGACTTCGATCTTCGCGGCGCGACCCGTCAACCCCGTCGTCGAAGTGTTGTCGCGAACGACATGTCGATTGGTGATTATCAGTCCGGCCTTTGACGCCACAAAGCCCGAACCGGTTCTCGTCTCAGTGAACGCCACCTGCCCGCTGGGATCAAGGAATTCCAACTCTGTTCGAATGAACACAACAGCGGGCGCGTCCAGCTCGGCGACTTCCGCAAAGTTCAGAGCCTCGGGGTCGACAGCCCGGATGCGCGAGGAAGCCACGATTCCCACAATCGCGCCAAGCAGCATTGCTGCAGCCAACGCGGCCGTCAGCATCACGTTCCTCTTCACACCGCTCGCTCGATTTGTGTCGGCCCCGCCTTTGTGATCCGACAGGGCAACAGGACCAAGTCTTTGTTCGGCGATGGTTGCAATCTGGTCCTGTTCCGCGTCCCGCTCAAATCCGAATCGTAGCAACGGTCCCCCGGCGCCGAACTCGATCAGGTCATCGTGGTCGAGCTCGCTGATCACAACGCGGCGGCCGTTTATCATCGTGCCGTTGGTTGAACCAAGATCGCGCAGAAGGTAATGATCGCCGCGGCGAGTAATCTCAGCGTGGTGCGCCGAAACCCGTCGCGCGCCGTCGCCCAGACACAGCACGTTGTCCGGCGCGCGTCCCACTGAGATGGTTGCGTCGTCGAACTTCTGGCGCTCTCCTTTTTGGGGACCGATCAGGTAGGTGAATGTGGCGTGCATCTTCGAGTGCGGCGACCTTGCCGCCGTCTTTTGCTAACGAATCCAGACCTCCTGGTAGCCGGATTCTAGGACACACTCGTGTGCCGGGCAAGAACACTTCTTTATGGGTTCGAGGGCGCCACAGAATCGATCACCTTCTGAATCGCACGAGCACTCAGCTCGGCAGGCTCTTCGCGGCGGAGATGAATCAGGAACTCACGATTGCCGTCCGCGCCGGTGATTGGAGATTCGATCAGCCCCACAGGCGGCAGTCCCAAAGCGGCCGCCGCGTCGCCGATTCTTATCAGCACTCGCCGATGTTTCTCCGGATCGGTGACGATCCCCCCGCGCCCCACTTCTCCCTTGCCCACCTCAAACTGAGGCTTGATCAACGCTATGCAATCTGCTTTTTCGGCGAGGCAATCCCGCACAGATGGAAGAATCCTGGTCAGGGAGATAAATGAAACGTCCACGGTGGCGAGCTCGAAGCGA
The DNA here is from genome assembly GCA_035455165.1 of Blastocatellia bacterium. Classification (GTDB taxonomy): domain Bacteria; phylum Acidobacteriota; class Blastocatellia; order UBA7656; family UBA7656; genus Onstottus_A. Next base: position 10,323 of record DATIFP010000197.1, on the reverse strand, counting down.
AACGGGAACTGATCGGGATCAAGATACCGCGCGTTCTGGCCCTCGAGCACAACGACGCGCGGATCTTGCCGCAGTGGCCACGCGATCTGATTGTGCCCGACGTCGATCGCCCAGACACAAGCGGCGCCGTGTTGAAGGAGGCAGTCGGTGAACCCCCCGGTGGAAGCGCCGATGTCCAGGCATTTCTTGCCCTCCGCGTTGATCTCAAACTCTCGAAGCGCCGCCTCGAGCTTCAAACCGCCGCGGCCAACGTAGCGCAGCCGCTCTCCCTTTATCCGGATCTCGGCTTCGTTATCAATCAACTGGCCGGGCTTGTCGACACGCTGTTCTCGCACCAGCACGTCGCCAGCCAGGATCAACGCCTGGGCCTTCGCTCTGCTCTCGACCAGTCCACGCAAGAGCATCACCTTGTCGATTCTTTCTTTTTTCATCGCGCCACAATAGCCTTTAAAGCTTAACCGAGGCCTAAACAATGGCGCTACCGCCGCCGTATTAAACTGTGATTACAGAGACGAGCGTTGAATTCCGGCGGCCCCTCACGCTGACGGCTTTTGAATGCCAATTTCGACGGCGTATAATCCGGGCAAGTCACGGGATCTCGGAAACTTGGAGGCGAAATGTTCTGTCCAAAGTGCGGCGGAGAATCCGTTGAGGGTCAGCGATTCTGCAAGACTTGCGGCACAAATCTTCAGTTGATCAACGATGCGATAAGAACCGGCGACAGTCCCCCGGGTCCTTTCGGCTTCGACGTAGAAGCGCTCAGCAGAAACGCGAAAGAATTCGCCGAGAGTTGGAAGAAAAGCTGGAGCGGAGTTCGAACAAAGGATTGGACCGGAAGCGGGCCAACGCTCGTCGGTCTGAGAGTAAAGCAAGAGCACATCGACAAGATCCGCGAGGCCCGCAGGCAGAGAAGACAGGCGCGTGAAGAGGCGCGGCTGAGAAACCTCCCGAGGCCCCGGGACTATATGTCCTACTCGTGGCAGCACAACCTCAGAAACGGCCTCCTGAGCTTGTTCTGGGGCAGCGGCCTCGGAGTCGTTCTATACTACCTCGGACAGACGGCGATAAATGACGGGTTGATCAGACATATCGAAGAGACCTCGAACGGGCACGTGCAAGGTCTCGAGCCGCTGGTGAGGATCGCCTGGATGATAGCCTTGCTGCCTGTGTTGAAAGGGCTGGCTAAGATTGTCTACGCGGCGTTTTTTGCGGAGTCGATGGCGACATTGACCGCGCGATTCACTGCGCCGCCGGCGCTGCCGGAACCCGCCCCAGTCCTACGCCACACCACCGCGCCGGTGGCAGAGCGAGAAACGGTGCCAAACTACGAGCCCTCGATCGTGCCGCCTCCCAGCGTCACCGAGAACACCACACAGTTTTTTGAAGAGGAACAGCGACAGGCAAAGCAAAATCAATAACCGCGCATCACGCAAGACGGCACAGGTCAGGAAGACGGACTTATCCCCGCGGTCTCTTACCAAACCAAGGTAAGCCAGAGAGCGGGGACAAGTTCCTCTTCCCGACCTGTGACCCCTTCGGATGAAGGATCTTCCCAACCTGGTTTACCCAAGGCACCAGATAGCCGGCGCCCGAGGCTCACGGTCGCCGGGTCCGCTCGCCAATTCTATCTGCTGTACACCGGCTCGAAGCTGTACTTGCTCGCGACGAAATCGCGAACCCGAGAATAAATGCCATCCGCATCGAGCCCATACTTCGCGAGCAATAAGCTCTGACTGGCGTGTTCGATGATCTTGTCAGGGAACCCCAGACGAAGGACGCGAATCTCATTCAATCCGCTCTCTTCCAAAAGCTCCATGACCGCGCTTCCAAAACCGCCCATCAGATAGTGATCTTCTACCGTAACGATCGCACCGTGGGATCGCGCAAGCGCCAAAATCAATTCCGAATCCAGCGGCTTCACGAAACGCGCGTTCACCACCGTCGCGTTCAGCCCTTCGAGCGCGAGCCTCTCGGCCGCCTTCTCGCAGTAACTCACTTGTGATCCGATGCCCAGAATCGCAACGTCGGAGCCCTCGCGCAGAATCTCGGCCTTGCCGATCTCCAGCGTTTGGATCTGTTCGTCCATCGGAACGCCGACTGCGCTGCCTCGCGGGTATCGAACCGACGCCGGACCGTCGTACATCACGCCGGTCTTGAGCATGTGACGAAGCTCATTCTCATCCTTGGGCGCCATGATCACGAACCCCGGCATTGGACGCAGGTAAGCGAAATCCATCAACCCGTGATGCGTCGGGCCGTCGGCTCCGGCCACGCCCGCCCGATCGAGCGCAAACGTAACATCGAGTCCCATCAGCACGACATCGTGAAAGATCTGGTCGAACGCGCGCTGCAAGAACGTTGAATAAATTGCTGCGATAGGCTTCAGGCCTTCAGTAGCCATGCCGGCCGCGAAGGTCACCGCGTGTTGTTCGGCGATCGCGGTGTCGAAGGTTCGATCCGGAAACTCCTTCATCACCTTGCTCAGCCCGGTGCCATCCGGCATCGCGGCGGTGATGGCGACGATGCGATCGTCCTCTTTCATCAAGTCGATCGTCGCCTGCGCAAAAACCGCGGTGTACGCGGGCGCGGTCGCAGGTTCCTTGATGAACTTGCCCGTCGCAATCTCGAACGCGGAGGTTCCGTGCCATGCCGCCTTGTCGCGCTCGGCCGGCTCGTAGCCCTTGCCCTTGACCGTCAAAGCGTGAATCAGCACCGGACCTGTTTCCTTCTTCGCTTCTTCGATCGTCTGAAGGATCGCGTCTATGTCGTGGCCGTTGATTGGCCCCATGTACTTGAGCCCGAGCTCTTCCCAAAGCGCGCCGGGTATAAACGCTCTGGTGAGCGTGTCCTTGACCGCCTTGGCTCCCGACAGCATCATCTCGCCAAACGCGGGAATGGACTTCAGCCAATCTTCAACCTCGTGCTTGAACTCGTTGTAAGGCCGCGCGCCGCGGATCCGATTCAAGTAGCCGGCTAGGGCGCCGACGTTCGGCGAGATCGACATCTCGTTGTCGTTCAGCAGGATTATCATCCGCTTCTTCAAGTGCCCAACCTGATTGATGCCCTCAAGCGCCATCCCCGCCGTGAGTCCGGCGTCGCCGATGAACGCGACGACATTGAAGTCCTCGCCTTTCAGGTCGCGTGCGGTCGCGATCCCGAGCGCAGACGAGATAGACGTCCCCGCGTGCGCGGCGTTGAACACGTCGTATTCCGATTCCTCGCGCCGAAGGAAGCCGCTCAGCCCCTCATACTGCCGAATGGTCGGGAACTGCTCTCGACGGCCAGTGAGTATTTTGTGCGAATAAGCCTGATGGCCGATGTCGATAACCAGCTTGTCGCGCGGCGTATCCAGCGCGTAGTGCAACGCAACGATCAGCTCGACCGGACCGAGGCTCGCGCCGGTATGACCGCCTATCTTGGACAGGGTTTCGATCATGTATTCGCGCAGCTCGTCGGCGAGCGGTTGCAGCTTCGAAAGCGGCAGTTGTCTCAGATCAGCAGGATCATTGATTTGTGAAAGCAGCTTCATTTGATCTCCTGGAGTTTAGTCGGGGTCACTCGAGCACTACAAAAGATAGCGGCCTCACGAGGTTCTTGCAATGAAGAATCTAGCAATCTCCTGAAGCGCGTGAGTATCCGGGCCTATGCTCGAGGCTATTTCTATTGCCTGATTGACAAGATCGCGAGCGCGAGCCTCGGAAGCGGCTATTCCGTGAATCGAAGGATATGTAGCCTTGCTGGCGGCCAGATCCTTGCCCGGCGTCTTGCCGAGCTGCTCGCTCGTTGAAGTCAAGTCGAGTATGTCGTCGGCGATCTGAAACGCAAGTCCGATGCGTTGTCCGTAGGCGCGGAGCTTCTCGACTTGTTCGTCGTTCCCGCCCGCGATGATTCCGCCCACGACCACCGACGCGGTGATCATCGCTCCGGTCTTCGAGCGGTGAATGTATTCAAGGGTCGAGGCGGCGACCTGTTTACCTTCGCTTTCGATGTCGGCCATCTGTCCCCCGATCAATGCCTCCACCGTTCCGGCGGCGGTCGCGATCTCGCGGATGACCCGGATCTGTCTCTCGGGGTGCCGCGGCGCACCGTCAGCGGCCAACACTCGAAAAGCCTGGGTCAGCAATGCATCGCCCGCCAATATCGCTACTGCTTCTCCGAATGCTTTGTGGCAGGTGGGCCGGCCGCGCCGTAAATCGTCGTTGTCCATCGCCGGCAGATCGTCGTGGATCAGCGAATAGGTGTGAATCATCTCAATCGCGCAAGCTGCCGGCATCAGATCGTCAGACTCGCAACCCAGCGCCTCGCCTGCCGCGAGCACCAGCGCCGGTCTCAGCCGCTTGCCGCCCGCAAGCAAGCTGTAACGCATCGCGCGATGAAGCTGTTCGGGAGGCGTCGCTTCCGACGGGACAAGCCTATCGAGCCACTCATTGACTTCGGCGGCTCGCCGCGCGAGATAGCTGTTGATCGGTTCGATGGCGGTCATTCTTCCTCGGGCTCGGCAAACTGAGTCGCCTTGTAAGCCCCATCGTTTCCGCGGAGCAGTATCTCCACCTTGCGCTCGGCTTCGTCGAGGCGCTTCTGGCATTCGCGCGACAGGCGCACGCCTTGCTCGAACAATTCGAGCGATCGATCAAGCGGCAGATCGCCAGCCTCGAGCTGGCGCACGATCTGCTCGAGCTCATCGAGAGAGGCTTCAAAACTCTTTTCTGTCGTCATCTCTTACTTCCACATCCTGTAGTGACCGGTGATCTTCCAGGCCATCAGCACACTTCTAGTCTAATCCTTCGTGCAATCCATCTCGCCCTCCGAAAGGCGAACACGAACTTTGTCACCGCGTCTCACGTCTAAGGAGCGTTTGATGATCTGCCCCTGCGAATCGAACGCTATCGCGTATCCGCGAGCCAGCACTCCGAGCGGCGATAGCGAATCCAGTTTCCCGGCCGCGACTGAAACGCGTTCGCTCGCTCCCTCGAGCGTGAGCCGGGCGCTGGACTGAATGCGAGCGGTCAAATCGCCAAGTCTGCCTCGATGGTCGCTCAGGCGGCGTCGCAGATCCGCTTCACTCAGGCGCAATGCAAGCGCGGCGTGGCGCGAGCGGCGACCCTTCAGAGCGGCCCCCAGGGCCGATTCCATCGCGTAGCCCGCGTCATCCAGCCTCTGAGCAAGCACCCGCATTCTCGATCCGACCTGCTCGAACGCGCGACTTGATTCGAGCCGCGAGAGCGCGCCTCGCAAGGCCAGCAACCGGTATCGAAGCGCCTGCTTCATATCTTCGGCGAGCCCCGCGACCCGCGCGCACATCTCGTCACGCGCGGCCGCTACCATCTCCGCGGCGGCGGACGGCGTCGAGGCGCGTAAGTCCGCCACGAGGTCCGCTATGGTGACGTCAGTCTCGTGGCCAACCGCCGAGATGACCGGAACACGCGAGTTGTAGATCGCCCGCGCTACCGCCTCGTCGTTGAAGCACGACAGGTCTTCAGTCGAGCCTCCGCCTCTTCCAACTATGATCGCGTCCACGTCTCTTCTCGAGTTCAGCAATCGGATCCCGCGGGCAATGTCCGCGGCAGCACCGTCGCCCTGCACGCGCACCGGCGCGATCAACACGCTGACCGCTTCGTTGCGCCGCTTGAGCACTCTGAGGATATCGCGGATCGCGGCGCCCGTCGGAGAGGTTACCACGCCGATCGAGCGGGGCAGCACCGGGAGCTGACGCTTGCGGTCGAAAGCGAACAGACCGTCGGCAGCAAGTCGTTTCTTGAGCTGCTCGAGAGCAAGCTGCTGAGCGCCGGCCCCCACCGGCTCCATGAACTCGACTACCAGTTGATACTCGCCGCGTGCGTCATAGATTGAGAGCCTGCCTCGGGCGATGATGTGCAGGCCGTCTTCAGGGATGAACCTGCTCATTCGATTTTGCATCCTGAAGCTTGCGCACCGCAGCGACGCAGCATCGTCCTTGAGCGAGAAGTACCAGTGCCCGGATGAGTGACGCCGAAAGTTCGATATCTCACCTTCAACATAGACATCGACGAACTCGCGTTCGACCAGCGACCTGATTCGCGCGGTCAACTCAGACACCGACAGCGCCCGGCGTTGCCGCATCAGTTGTTCGAGGAAGGTCAGTTGAGACATGCGATAAAATGCGAGGCGCTTCGGTGAGACCCGATCACTCTTCTTCGACTCCCAGCCTCTCGAGCTCGGCTTGAAGTTTCTTCCAACTGAACGGTTTCAGGCTGAAGACAGTCCCGTCGATGTCGAACGTCGGCACGATCCGCTTTCCCTTGTTGGCGCTCTCCACAAATCGCGCGCCGTCGCGAGACTGTTCTATATCGATCTCCTCGTAGAAGATTCCCTCGTCGTCGAGGAACTGCTTGGCTTGATCGCAGTCCGCGCTCCAGCTCGTCGTGTACAATTTCACCTCGGGCATATCAGCCCTCCTGAACCGAAACCATCCAGGAAACGGATTCTACTACGAAGAGATTGTGTTTGAAACAATTTTGAACGGCATAGATTCATCCGAAGGGGTATCAGCTTGGGAAGTGGGAGTTGTCCCCGCTCTGATTGAGCGACCAGAGTTCAGAGGTAGCGGGACAAGTCCTCCTTCCCGAGCGATACCCTTACCAGTTGAAGTCGCACGATCCCCCATCGGCCGGTTGGTTGCTTCTCGGACCTGCGCTATAATTCCGCACCGAGGTGCAACATGTCGCTCAGAAGATTGCTCGCCCCCCTTACGACTCTCATCGTTTTGCTCCTGGTGTTCTCGGCCAGCGCACTCGCGCAGGACCCGACAGGACGGCCAAAGACCAAGCCAAAGACGCCGGCTCCATCAGCCAAGAAACCAACCAAGAACGAGCCCGTGCCTATCACGGTCACGCTTACCGTCTTGACTAATCCGCCTGAAAGCACCGTCTTGATCAACGGGGAACAGCGCGGCGTGTCGGATGCGGAAGGCAAGATCCAATTCGAGAAGCTCCCGCTGGGACACTACTCGATAGAAGTGCGGAAGGAAGGCTATGGCCCGATGCTCCGCGGATTCGAAGCGGGAACGGAAGCGCCGACGCTGGTCTTCAAGCTCGAAGCAAAGCTCGACGACGCGGTCAGAGAGTTCAACTCATTGGTAGCTTCAGGCAAGCTGGCGGGCGCCGAGACGCCAAATGCGTTCGAACTGGTCGAGAAGCTCGCAGCCAGGTACGGCGAGCGCCCCGAGATCGCTCAACTCCGTGCTTCGTTGTCGGCGAAGCTTATTGACACGGCGACGCCGGTTATCTCCCAGACCGCAACGAATTGGCGAGCGGTCACTCGCGACCAGATGGTGCGCGCGCTCGACGCCGCCACCAATGCGCTAGCGTTGAAGAAGGATGACGCTCGTATCCAGGCTGAGACTGCTTATCTCAAAGGCGTCGTCGCCCTCCGAGAATGGCAGGTAGCCGGCTCGACGGAAGGCCCGGGAGACGCCAGCGGAAACGTGCGGGGACCCGCGACAGCCCGAGCAGAATTCGAGAGCGCTCTGAAAGCGGATGAATCACTGGCCGCAGCTCGGTATCAGTTGGGCGTAGTGTTATTGGCGTCGGGAGACGCCGCGGGCGCGGAAGCCGCCTTTGCGAGGGTCACCCAGATCGAGCCCCGGTGGACGTCGGCTCACGCGGGACTGGCGTCAGCCCTCTACGGCCAGGGCAAGTTTGCGGAATCGATCGCTGCCTATCGCAAAGCACTAGAGATCGAACCCAACAACGCCACTTTGATTGCGGGTTTAGGACTCGCGCGGGTGATGAAGGGCGAGAAGGACGGCGCCAAGGACATCGAGCGCGCGATGAAACTGGAGCCCAACAGCGCTCTGCCTTATTTGAATCAGGCGATCGTATTGTCACAGTCCAAGAACAAGAAGGACTGGACGCGCGCGGAAGAGGGATTCAAGAGGGCGATTTCGATGAACCCTCAGAATATGGAGTTCCCGAACAGCGCCGCGGAAAAAATGCTGGCGGAGTTGCAGAAGAGGAAGAAGTGAACCGTTTCGCGTTTACCGTCGTCCTTTCAACTGCGATTCCCATTTAGAAATCAGTTTCTTAGCCTTCGCTTTGGAAAAAGGCTCCGACGGCTTTTCAAAGAGTCCTCCCATCAAGAGGCCTTCGACGCGTCTCCGTTCCTCACCAGTGTATTTGCTCAAGTTGGCCAACAGGTAGCGGTTGATCCTGATTACCAAACGCAGGAACAGGGTGTCGTCGTCACCGTGTAGCCAGTCGTAACCGAACCGCCCGCTAAGCTGCGTTTGATCACGCCCGCTGGCGAGGATGGCGGCTAGCGCGGGCACCGCATCGCGAGCGTACCCATGCTCGATAAGGATGTTCGCACCAAGGTAGCCAATGTTGGCGTCTGGATCATTAACGACGGCTCGAGCTACTGAAAGTCGCTGCTTGAGAGGCAGCCCCCGCAAATACTCTTTTGCCTCAACACACGACTTGCTGGTCGCGAGTTCCGACCGCGCCAATCGCAAGAATTCCCTCTGGTGGCGTGTGGTGCCCGGTTGCTTCGGCGCAGCCATTGCCTGGTGAACAATGAGGCTGGCAACGGCTGTGACAGCGAGTGCCAGACCTGGATAGATTTCTTGCCTCATCCCAGAGTCACCTCATCGAGCGACGATTTATTAGCCGTGACTTAACCCTACAGATTTCTTCAAGGCAATGTCTATGAACGTTTCCTATCTCGCCGCGTAAGGTTCCCCGCACGGTATCGTGTGCACAGGCCTGTTTTCGTGTATGCGCATTGTCATCGGAGCCTCCTCTGAAAGCCGTCGGTCACTGTGATGTGAATCAAATCGATCCCGGAGCGCCGGGTCGGTTCCGTAGGAACTACCTGTCTATGGCTAGCGACTTCACTCCTAGACTCTGGCTCCTTTAGGAGCTACCTGCCTTGCGAGAACGCCCCACTGCAGAAGGCAGGTAGCTCCTAGAGGAGCCAAACGGCCGTTTGGCCCTCGGTCTATAGAGACCGGTCATCCCTACGGGATGCGAGTCTCGTCACTGGCCTGTTGCCAATCGTCAGAACCCCGTTGACTGAACACGAGCCTTTACACGGTACTCCGATTGCCTAAGTCCCGCAGTTCGATCAACCGCTTAAAGGAGAAATCATGGACGCTCAAACAACAGGCCTTGCCTCAAGACTTCGCCACGCAGTCAATGAACAAACCCCGGCAAGCACGCTGCTGCGAACGGGGGCGTTGTTGATGTTTCTACTCTTGTCCGGAAACATATCCAGCGCTCGAGCGCAGGGGTTTCAGCTCGGGATCGATTTCACGACGGTAATTCCCAAGGGTGAGTTCAGCCAGAATATAACAAACAACGGTTATGGCATTGGCGGCCAGTTTCTGGTCGGCGTCAGCCGGCTGCCGATCTCGGTCGGATTTGACGGCGCCTTCACGACCTATGGTTCGGAGGAACACAAAGAGCCGATCAGCACAACCATTCCCGAACTCCGAGTAAAGGTGCGGACGAACAACAACATTGCACTCATGCATGTGTTAGTGAGAGCAATGCCTCGGCGCGGAGCAGTACGGCCGTATCTCGATGGGCTTGTGGGCTTCAAGTATCTCTTCACCGACACCACCATACTCAACGACGCCAATGATGAGGAGCTTGCTTCGACCAAGAACCTGAGCGACACAACATCGAGCTACGGAGTCGGAGGTGGAGTTCAAGTGCGTCTCGGCGGTTTCGGACGCCGCGGAGACATCTGCCTCGACGGAAGGGTGCGTTACCTGGCAGGCGGGCACGCAGACTATTTGAAAAAGGGCTCGATACGCCGCGAGGACAGCAATGTGTTCTTTGACGTGCTGTCGTCTCGAACAAATGTACTGACCGTACAAGCCGGCATTACTTTTCGGTTTTGAGTGTCGATGAACCCGACTGCCCGCGAGGTGAATGATTTCCGTTCGAATCCGTCAAATCCGTGTCATCGGTGGCCTATCAGTTCGGAATCCTCGACCACGGATTAAGTTGGTGCGACGGATTTGCACGGATTAGTTCAAACGTGCCTGACTCCGGCGGATGGACATGATTTGGGTGCGCACACTGTCGGCGTCCGCCGCGTTCGGAGCAATCTCGAGGTATCGTTCAAGCTCGGCGATCGCCCCCGTGCGATCGCCCACTCTGGACAACAGCAAGCCTCGATCGCGGATGTGCGGCGCGGAACCCGGGTCGATCAGCAAAATGCGCTCGATCGCTGCCAGGGCCCTTGGGTGGTCGTTGGCCGAGTAGATGCCGAGCAGGTTCGATAGCATGCGCGACAGAATCTGTTTCGAAGTCGCCGGCGCGAGGTGTTCGGGTTGAAGCT
>DATIFP010000196.1:0-93796 GCA_035455165.1 Blastocatellia bacterium | reverse complement strand
CTCCGCTCATCTCGGATACAAGTCCCGCGCAGCCCGCGGAACCGAGTAATCGCCCCTTGTTGAATGGATCGATGAACACGTCGCCGTCGCTCGCCTCGTGCTTGGCGATGAAGTGAAACGGCAACCCCACGCCTTTGACTGAAAAGCCTATCCGCTTCGCAACTTCGATGTACACGACGGTCAGTGTGATTGGTATGCCAGTTCGCCGGTCGATCACTTCATTGAGAAAACTGTTTCGCGGGTCGTAATAGTTCTCCCGGTTGCCGCGAAATCCGATCGTCTCGAACAGCGTGCTGTTGAGAGCCGTTATCAGATCGCCGGCGTCCTCGGTTGATCCGGCTCGTTCACGAGCCAGGTCACCGAAGTAATCGAGTCGTTCGAGGTAAAGATCGACTTCGAGTCGCGGATACTCCTCCGCGGCGATCAGCAGCGCGGCTTCAGCGAGACCGATCTGTTCGTCGTCACGCGAGACAAATTCGGCGAAGCGGTCGCGAATGTGTTGGGATTGCCGCGATGACACTTTGATCCAAATCGAAGAGGGCTGACGGTCAACCCATCAGCCCTCGGCTAAATGAACGACGCTGAACAATCAACTGATACGACCAGATCTAGCATAGACTTCGGTATGTGTTCCGGTGCAAACCGAACACAGTCTAAAGTCTATGCTACGTACTTAATGGCTCGCGCGCGAGCGAACCGGAGATGACGGCTTCGTATCGGTCTTGAAGGCGGCCCACAAGAACGTGTACGAGTGGTCCGCCACCGAGATCATGTACTCCCAGCCGTGACCACCCGGATACATGTGGAACTCGTGCGCCAGACCGAGTTTGGTGAGCTTCTCGTCAAATGCTTTGTTTGGCTCCTGAAATCCATAGCGGTCCTGCTCGCCGCAGTCGAAGTAGATCTTGATCCCCGATTTCTTGATCGCCGCAAGGTTCTGTTCGACGACGAACACCGGGTTATTGGCTCGGAAGTATTCCTCATCGGGCGGGTCGCCGAAGATTCTTCCGATCAATTGAAGCAGGAACTGCGTACGCCGGTCGGCGCCCTGTGGATGCGGCAACTCAGGCACGAGGGCCGCGCAGTGCGCGGTGACGGTTGAAAACATTTCGGGATGCTTGAACGCCAGGTACAGCGCGCCCCAACCGCCCATTGAGATTCCCTGAATCGACCGGGCCGATGGCTTGCCGATGCACCGATAGTTCTTCTCGATGTAAGGAATCAGGTCCTTGATTATCGCATCCTCGTAGCGCACGCCGTTCTTTGCATTCAGGTAGAAGCTGTTCTCGCCCGCCGGGGAAACGATGATGAACTCGCCGATCTTTCCTTCTTCACGCATCTTGCTGATCGCGGCGGCGACCCCTCGACGTTCGAACTCTCGCTCGCTGCCGTTCATTCCGTGGAGGAAATACAACACCGCATACTGGCGTTTGGTTTCGGTTTTATACGACGGCGGAAGCTGAATCGCGAACTTCAGTTCTTTGCCCAGCGCCTCTGATGGAAGCGAGCCGTACTCGACGCCGCTTGCGGCCGGTGTCTGCGTCGAAGACGAAGTCTGAGGGGCGGCGCCGGTCTGTCTCGGCATGAGATGCGCCGCCATGTTCGCGACAAGAGTGATGATCACGGACAAGAGTCCGACAGCCAGGTGCATTAGTATGTCCATTCATTAACCCCTGAAACGCGGTCCGTCGCTTGGAAAGTGGTTGATGTCGAGGTGCGCGGCTGCGACATCGGTAAGGTCGATTATCGCGGCGGCGTTGATGGCGGCAGCGATCGAGATCGTCTCGCTGATCTCCTCCGCTGTTGCACCCGCCTGCAAAGCCTTCTTGAGATGGCCATCGATACAACCCTGGCACTTTGCCACCAGCGACGCGGCAATCGAGATCAATTCCTGCGTCTTGGTATCGAGGTGTTTCTTTTCCGAGAAGTAGATCTCGCGATAGAACGCGCCATAGATCTGGCGCATCTTCGGTTCCATCATCGAGTAAGAGGACGGCTTCCCGTCCTTGCTCTCCTGGGGATTGGAAACAGGGACTTCGGCCTCGGCTGCCGTGCCCGCATCGGCCTGCGGTGCCAACTTGCTGTCCATACTTTCCTGGTCTCCTTGCTTGCGATTTCAAGAGCGGGAGTTCAACGCCCGCCGGTCGCGCCTCATTGTCCTCACGCTTGTACGCGCAACACGCCTTGAGAGTCTCAAAAAAAGCTCCGAGCCATTCGTATTCCGCGGGCGCACTGACTCAGCAGTTTTATCACACAAAAAGTCACTGTTTCAACGGATCGCTACATGTCGGCAGCATTGTGGGGGTTGCACATCGACCGAATTGTATGGGTAAGAGATCAGTGAGAATCCGTCTGACCCGTGTCATCAGTGGTCCGCGAGTTGCCGGATCGCATCGACCACGGATGACGCTGATTCAAAGGATCTGCACGGATCCAGCAGCCTGACTTGCGACGCTGCCAGAGCGCGCTAACCTTCGCGCATGGCGGCGGCCGCGGCGATGGCAGCGCGCGGGTTTACGATTCCCCATCCCTGGCGATCGACCTCAACGTGCGGGAGCCTGACTGCTGTTTTGATCAGCGCGGACTTGACCTGATGAGGTTTCAACTCGGGAACGGCTTCCATTATCTGCGCCGCAACGGACGAGACGATAGGCGCAGCGAAGCTGGTGCCGTCCACGTGCTTGTAGTGTCCGCTGATCACGTTGTTGTCGCGAATCTTCATCCAGACGATGTTGTGGAGCAGATACGGAGCCAGCTCCATGGCATGATCGAGATCCTCATCGACTCCAGGTTTCCGCGCGATTATGTCTCGCAGCTCCGAATCGCTCGCGTTTTCGAGCTCCGACAACAGCGCCGCCTGATCCGCGGTTGGAGTCCCGGGGAGGATGGGGGCCGCGATCCATATTCCCGGCGCTATCAGCTCCGGCTTTTGAAGCCCGTCGATCGTCGGACCATAGCTCGAGCGATACATATCGTTGTCCGCAAAATCGAGAGTGTTCTTGTCATCGAGTCCGCCGACGGTCAAGACTGACGGCGCAGACGCGGGCGGCAGCACCGGATGATGGGCCAGATGACCCGAGTTGCCGGCCGCCGCGACAACCAGCAATCCGGCTCGAGTTGCCTCTTCGGCCGCCTGCGAGAGATCGTCTGTGAGATAGCTTGCTTCATAATCGCCGCCTGCCGATATGTTTACGATCCGGATGTTGAATTCTTCCCGATGCCGGATCGCCCATCGAATTCCCCTCTCGATGTCGGCGTGACGAACTCGCGAAGACATGCCGACCTTTAGGAGCACAACGTCTGATTCGGACGCGATTCCGCGATAAAGCCCGTCCGACAAGAACCCGTTGCCGGCGGCCACCACTGAAGTCATCATTCCGTGCCACGAGGAGACTTGCGGCGTAGCCAGCTCATCGGGCTTTGCGCGTTCGATCAGATTCACATACGTGAGCAGTCTATTCCGAGGCTGGACCAGATCAGGATGAGCGTAGAAGCCTGAATCAAGAAACGCGATGGTTACCCCGCGTCCGCGAAACTGCTCGGGTGCATCGAGGCGCATCGGAGTGGGCAGGACTTTCAGCTTCTGCTCGGCGAATTGAGGATAAGCGGTCGAAAGTTCATCGCGAAGCTTCGAATACCGGCGCATACAATCGAAACAGATCTGCTTGCCCGGCTCCCATCGATGCATATTGACGGCGAGCAGCGGATGAAGCGATTCATCGACGGCTTCCGAGCCCGCGATCATTTGGCTGTCTACATCGCGGCAACAAACGGGGCAGTAAGCTGTGCGGCTCTCCATGTTTTACCAGGTCACTTCGCCGATGCTTTCAACTCTTGTTCAAATATTGTCGGGCAAAGCAGTTGGTCATTCTAGCGATGGCTGTGGCTTGCCGCAAACCGCTCAGCTTTTCGGTTGGATCGGTTCCAGTCGGCTCCAAGATTATCGAGGTTTCGGGCGCTCATGCTATCATTGAAGCCACCAATTGACCGCCATGAACGAAGCGAAAGAACTAGCATATCGTTACGAGCTATTCGTGACGCCGGGCTGGCGTGAACGATTCGACATACTCGTTGACGAGAACATCGAACTCCCTGTCGAAGGGCGAATCCTCGACGTGAACTCCGGCACCGGCTCACACGCCATTGAGCTGGCCGAGCGACTGAAGAACAAAGGTGAGGTAATCGGAATCGATCCCGACTCCGAGCGCGTCGCCCTTGCGCGAGCAAAGGCACTGGTAAAAAAAGCGGACAACGTAAGATTCGACCAGGGCAACGCCTCTGATCTCTCATTCGAAAGCCACGAGTTTGACGCCGTGATTGGGGATGCCTCGATGCTCCCCGAAGATCAGATCGAAGACGTGCTCGAAGAAATGATTCGAGTCGCACTACCGGAAGCTCGAGTAGTACTGAAGCTGGCAACACGCGGCAGCTTCGACGAGTTCTTCTCACTCTACTGGGAGGCTTTGCACGAAGCGGGAATAGATGACGAGGCGTGGGCCGCTCTCGAACAGCTGATCAATGAGCGGCGCACCGTTTCCGATGCGGAATCGATGGCTGTGCGAGCGGGCCTGCGAAACGTCGAAAGCTTCGTCAGCAAAGAGGAGTTCAGCTACGACAACGCCGACGAGTTCCTGGAGTCTCCTTTAGTCAGGGATTACTTTCTTGATCGGTGGCTGGAAGTCGTGCCTGAAGACAAACGAAATGAGGCTCAACGACACATCGTCTCCACAATTGAGCGCGAACGTCACAACGCTCCGTTCGATGTATCGATCAAGGCCGCGATCGTTACAGGGGTGAAGTAGGAATTCGCAATTCGTTTCGGTCTACCCGACGAAGGGCATTTTGCCCGACTTGATCACATAGACGACGTAGCCGCCCTGGGCGATCAATCCCAAAACCCCGATGATGAGACCGGCGGTTGCCGAACCGCGCCCGTCCTCGACGTTGTCGGCCTTCAGCGTGCGGGCGGCCAACAGGCTCATAACGATCGCTGCAACTCCCATAAAGAACCCGACTCCTGGACAAAAAAAACTCGCCAGAGCCAGAATGACGGAGTTGTTAGCCCGCTCCTGTGCCTTCTCGATTCGCTCGTGGTAGCTCGCGTGTTCGCCGACGACACTTCGGCGCTTGCCTTTTGTCACGACTGGCGGGGCCGCACCTTCGGAGAACAGCGTGCCGACGCTTGCACCACAATGAGCGCAGTTCGACACACCAACGCTCAACGGCATTCCACATTCGTGGCAGTTCTTTTTCAAGGATGACATATGAAGCGTGGACCGCGCGCCGATAATTGATACGACGCACTCTTTTTAGCACAAGCAATGAGGCGCTTCAAGAATAGCTCGGAGCTTGTCGTGTGGGTGTGATTCTAACCCGGTTGCCAGCGGTAGAGATCCTCACCTCTTATGAAGCAGGATGCGGCCGGCGTAGGTGGTGAGGGTGAGCCGTGGTCCGCCCCTCAGATATGACCCCGATACTCCCTTTGGCCCGCGAGACGAGCCGGTCAGATTTGAGAGGAACGCTCCGAGGTTTATGTTCTCGCTGAGGGCGCGAGCGTTGAGGTTGAACGGGGTCGCTGCCGGCAAGGTAACGTCTAGGTCGCCCTTCATGGTTTGAAGACTGTACGAGCCGCCTTCGCTCAGTTCGCCGTCGAAGAATACATCGCCGCTGGTTACCCTTACGTCAACAGCCGGGCTCGTAATTTTGAACAGGTGAACGTCGCTGTCGATCGAGGTGACGGTCACGTGGCCGGTGACCCCGCGGATCTCGATGTCGCCGACGTAATTCTTGACTGTCACGGAAGTCTCGGGCGGCACAGAGATCTCGAAGTCAGCCCGGCCCAGCCGTATATTTGGCCTGGTCCAAATTTTGATGTCGTCACCCACGACCTCGTCGCCAACCTTGACGGACGGCGCGGTTGTGGCTCTCGCGAGAATGTACTTCCGGTCCCAGCCCGATACGTGAATCTTGCCGTTTACGTTGGAGACAGTGATGTGGGCGGGGCGATTTGGCGAATAGCTCCGCTCGAAGCGGCCAGGTGAGTCGGCGGAGGCCGCGATAAGTGCAAAATAGAAAATGAGAGAGAAGAGAGGCGGGGCCAGGTACGTAAAGGTTCTTTGTCTCGTATGGCTCCGGTAGACCATAGCTCGCTACACCAGACCTCGACGTACGAGATTACCGCTCAGGGTTAGAACTTTTCAAAGCCCGCGAGGAGGCGGACCTTCTCCCGGTAGGCGTTGAGCATCAATTCCTGGGACACACCGTCAGCCGGGTTGTCGTTCAATTGATGGCGGCACTCCATCAGCGATTGGTCCACATAGAACAGGTTTCGCTCGAATGCAGTTCGGAGCTCAGGGTCCCAAGAGCCTTTACGCTGCTCGACGGATTCGCTCAGTTGGCTGATCTGCTTTTCCAACTGCTGCAGATCCGTGTTCGAAAGCGGAGTCACCTGGTTTGGCTGGAGCTGCGAACCATCGACGAGCGCATTAAGCGGGGGACTCTCATGGCGCGAAACGATCACGCCGATCGATACAACGATCACAAGCGCCGCGGCGGCCGCGACCATCTGCGGCACGGACAGATTGAAGCTGGACGTCCTGATTCTGGTCCACCACCTCAGCGGCCGGGCCCAGATACGTGGCCGCACCTGCGCGAGATCGGAATCGATTCGCTGCCACAGAGAAACGGAGGGCGAATGCAACGGAAGCTGCTGGCTAAAATGAACTATTTGCAGCAAGTCATCTCGCACCGCCCGGCAGGGCTCGCAATCGGCGAGGTGACGCTCGATCCCAACCTGCTCACCCAACTCGAGCGCGCCGTCTATGTATTCGGATAGTAATTCCTGACAATCCTTGCAGACCATTTGTTCTAACCTGACGACTTCACTCACCTCTTTGTCAACAGCTCGCGAAGCCGCATTCGCGCCTTGTGCAACTGCGACTTGGAAGTGCCGATGCTCACCTCCAACAAACCGGATATCTCTTCGTGCTCATATCCCTCGACATCGTGCAGCACAAACACCGTTCTGTAGCCCGGGGGCAATTGCGATATTGCCTTTTCAAGCGCAAGCCTGTCGACCATCGAGATTCTTCGCGTGCTTTGCAGAGGTGTTTCGACGATATTGGTAAAGTCGCCTTCTTCACTCGTGTGCTCCAGCTTGACGCCTCGCTTTCGAAAGTGCATCAGCACCTGATTTACAGTCAAGCGATGAAGCCAGGTCGTGAAGGCCGAATCCCCGCGAAAACTCCCGATCTTCTTATAGACCTGCAGGAAGACTTCCTGAGTGAGATCTTCCGCGTGCGTGGTATTCCCGAGCATTCGCCAGCAGAGCGAGTAGACCCGCCTGTGGTGCTGCTCATACAACTTTTCAAACGCCACCGAATCACCAGCGGCTGCCGCCCTGGCCAGCTCCAGGTCCGACGCTGGTTGAAGTCGTTCACCGGTCACGGTCATTGTCAGCGTGTGTGCGATATAGGCCATGACCTCACACCCTGTGATGCGAGGGCCCTAAATCCGGTTGCTCCGCGATTATAACACTTAAAGTATGTTAATGAATTGATTTGTGTAAGGAAGGAGGGGATAATTCCGGGCTGCCCGCGAATCCAAACCGGGGGCGGACGTTGACTACGACCGCCCCCAGTCCTGCCATGATCACAGTGGCTCGACAACCGTGACTATGGGTTTTGAGAAACTGCGCTTGTGGTGCCGGGCCTTGCCGGCGAGCTTTCCACAGCTGCATTGGTCAGCAGCCGGATCTCCACCTTGCGCGGCAACATTGATGTGCCGTTCCCGCCGGAAGTCGCCCCTGAATTACTCGTGTTGGAGACGCTCTCAATTGAAGGCCTGGCAGCCCCGAACCCGACTGCGAACATTCGCATCAGAGGGACATTGTCCTTGTCGGCTAGGTAGCGTTGAACTGCTTCGGCTCGTAACTGCGCCAGGCTCTGATTGTAATTGGTCGCCCTGGCTGAATCGCCATACCCGACTATCTCAAGCACAAATCCCCGCCGGTCGGTGATCTGAGAAGCAAACTGATCGAGCTGAGCCATCGCCTCCGGTGTGAGCGTCGCGCTTCCCGGCTTGAAGAAGACCATTGACGTCGTCTTGATGGTGTACTTGTCCAGGTTCGCGCGCAGGTCTTCCACGTTGCGCTCCACAGTTGTTACGCGGGTGTTGGCCTGCTCGGCAGAAGACGCCGCGTTGTTTGCGGTACCCTGAGCCCTATCCGCCCGCATCCGGACATCATCGATACCCGACCTCAGCTCGCCGATTTGTTGAGTGTTTCGCCGCGAGGTTTCTTCCAACTCACCCGTGCGATTCTCTAGGGGAGCGACACGCTCCGCTACTCGGTTGCGTACGTACTTCTTGGTAGCGCAACCGGATTCGAATGCAACAGCTAGCGCCATCAAGACTGCGACGCAAAGTAGTTTGTACATCGTTTCCTCCCTCCTCGGGTTTAATCCTGCGCCGATGTGAGATTAGAACCTCGTCGAATGCCTGGCGCGTCACTATTTGCTACAGAGCGAACCCCGTGCCATTCCGAACGGCGAATGAGACCCTGCATTCTCATAAAACGCGCAGTTCGATTGTCTAGTCAGCCAGCGAACTCAAGGGGTTTTGTAGGAGTTTCCAATGCCGTGTGAAATTTTTACATCCCGGTCACTCGGCGTGAAGCAACACAGCTTCGCTGCGTCCGGGCGCAGAACGGCAAGCCACCAACAGCGCAGAATCCGAACACCACGCGCCGATGAAAAGAATTGACTCCGAGGACACTCAAGTTAGAATTGAAACGAATCGTCGGTCCCCATACCCCGTAGCACATTCCCCTGAGAAATCCGCCTTGATGAATTCGCTCTACTACGTGCTAACCGACCAGCACCGTGAAGAATTTGTGCCTGTTCGCTGTAACCAACAGACTGTGCTGCGTCTGGTGCGGTCCTTCGAAGACGTTGTCACGGAAAACAAGCTTTCGGCGCTTGTTATGGAGGGAGGCTGTCTGACCGGAGACCCGCTGCGCGAAAGCCTGCGATTGGATAAGCTCGCGGCCGTTTCGCGCCGCATGTACCAATTCTCATGTAACTCCGAATGTGAATCACGAACCTTCGAGCCAAAGAACTCCTTCAAACTGACAAGCCTTGAGGAGAGCGACTACCACGCCATCGAAACAGGCCCGTTTATATTGGTGCTCGAGCCCCGCTTCTGCGGGCTGCTGGCTTCCTGTGTTCTAACCGACGAGAGGAATAATCAGGGGACCGTGTATGAGATGGTGTGGACCTTCGACCCCAACGTCGTGTTTACTGGCATCGAATACTTGATCTCCCGCCTCAGCGTTCAGAGACCGGAAGAGCGGGCGAGATTGGAATCCCTGTTGAGCGTGTGCACGCCCCGCAGTTCGTCGCTGAAGCTCGCGCTCACCTTCACGACAAAACTGACGGTGGTTATGCAGCGTCAGAACGAACTCGAGATGGCAACCAATCGCATAAGCTCGGCGATCTCGAGCACGCTTGAGCTTGAAAACATCCTTCAGTCTGCGGTGGAGGAGGTCGGCAGCGCGCTCAATGCGCGACGAGCGGCGCTCGTGCTCTGGCAAGAAGGCAAGTCTATCCCCGAGGGCATGAGTATCTACGAGCGGCCGGAAGACTCACCGTACGATAACCGGAATGGGCGTTCGCAGGCTGCGCATTGCGATATTCTCGCGACCGCAGACGCCAGCGCGACGGCGTCACCGGCCGCAGATCCGGGCCAGGCTGATTTAGGCGCAACGACGACCTCCGAAGAGACGGAGGAGCGATGGTCGACCCCACGCCCGCTGGAGGTGCCCATTTCTTATCGCGACTCCGTTATCGGCGTGATGATGGTTGAGGACGATACCCCTTATCGCAACTGGGAAGATGAAGAGATCCTGATGGTGAAGACTGTTTCCGATCAACTCTCAGTCGCAATAAGTCACGCCCGGCTGTTTCGTCAGGTGCAGACTCAGGCGATGACCGACGCGCTTACCGGACTCTACAACCACAGGTACTTTCAAGACCGGCTCGACCGCGAGACCAGGCTCGCAGATCGCAACGACGATTCAGTTTCGCTGATTCTGCTGGATCTCGATCATCTGAAGCGCATAAACGACTCGCACGGGCACCGCGCCGGGGACGCAGCCTTGCGCCACGTCGCCGCACTTATGAAGTCAGGGGTGCGCGACGTCGACATTTGTGCCCGCTACGGCGGCGAGGAATTTGTCCTGATACTCCCACAGTGCGATCGCGAAGGCGCAATGGATGCGGCCGAGAGACTGCGAGGATCAATTGCTTCGGCTCCGGTGAAGGGAGTTGGACAGATTACCGCCAGCTTCGGCGTAGCGACTTACCCGTCGGGCGCTAAGAGCAAGGAGGAGCTGGTGGAAATGGCTGACCGCGCGATGTACCTGGCGAAAGCCGCCGGCCGCAATCGCGTGCGCACTCTTGCGCACAGAAGCTACACCAACATCGACGCGAAGTGATGAGCAGCAATTCTCAAGTCGCACGTCAATCCGCATTTTGTAACTTGTAACCTCGATATTCTCAGTTCGCTGTGCGCTCAAACAATTTGATGCCCCCGACCGACAGCTCTTCTTGAAACTCCCGCGCCAAATCGCGGGCAAGCGCCGGCTCGCGATTCAGTCGCAGGTCGAGCGGATCCCCCTCCTGAACGATCACCATCGACACGTCTCCCGGAATCCCATTATTGAGCTGATGCCATCGCGCAGAGCCTTCGTGGATCAAGTTTGAGAACCGCAATCCGCCCTGCGACACGAGCGGCCCAAGCGCCCCGGTATTCATCAGGACCAACCGGCTCGGCGGGTTGCTTCGCAGGTACTCGGACACTTTCGCCCGATCGCGCGCGGGCCGCGCGTTGACCCCGTTCCGATAACCCTCTTGATAGACCGCAAGCTGCGAAGGCCCCTCCGATGCCAGGTAACCGTATTGCAGGAAGACGACCGCGAATGCGGCGGCCACCGCCCAACGACGCGCCGGGGGCTTGAAGAATAAGACTGCCGCGGGCGCCCACAGCGCGACTCCAAACATATGCGGCAAGCCGTATCGGACGTTGTGCAAACCAAAAGCGCTCAAGGGAAATACTTGGATCTCACCACGGTACAAGCTCAGGACGTGAAAGAAGAAAGGCACAAGCAGCAACAGCGCAGGCGAGCTGTTGATCAGTGTTTTGCGTTCGCCAACAAGCCACCTGACGAAGCCCGCTGCTCCGATAAACAAAACGAAGGGCCCGACGCACACCGCGGTAGCGGTCGCAATGGTCAATGTGTCCAGCGCGGCGTTACCAACGAAGATCTTCGACCAGCCGAGGCTCGCTCGATTTTGGAGATAGATTCCGCGCGCCGAGTTTGGACCGGTCAGGAATTCGAACGCGTCTCCGTAGATCGCCCAGTTGTGCCACAGCCAATACATCGGACCAATCGCAACCAGCGCGGAGTAGATCGTTAGTTGTTTGATTCGCGCTATGCGATCGCCGCTCGAAGCAACAGCCACAATCAAGATCGAAAGCGCCGCGACCGGCCATGCCTCGTAGCGGGCCAGAGTCGCAACCGCGGTCGCTAACGCAGCTGCCGCAAGCCGTTTTGGGCTCTGCTCTTCGATCCAGCGCTGAAGCCAGTAGACAGCGGTAACCAGAGCGGCCATGAAAACAAGCTCGGTCATTGGGGTGGACTGCAGGTACAGCACGCTCGGATTGGTCGCAAAGATCGCGACTGACAGGAGCGGCAAAGCTTCTTCCAACGAGCCGCCCTCATTCCTGTATAAGCCCTTCGCAAGCTGATACAGCGAAAGAGCCGCGATAACGAACGACAGCATCGATATCACGCTGCCTGCGGCTCCGGTTCGCCACATCCATTCGTTAGTCACCAGCGGCAACATCAACACCGTTTGAACCGGAAGCCACGGCGAACCTATCTGCATGTACCGCTGCCAGAGCGAGTCGTCCGGCGAGTCAACCACCTTCCGCGCAATATTGACGTGAGCGACTCCATCGCCGTAGACGTTGGTCATTCCGTTTGCGAAGAAGAAGACAAACGATGCTATGGAGAGCGTCGCCGCCACCGCGACGACAGCAAGAGCAGGGCTTACGTTGAGAGGGATTGTGCGCCTGCGAATGACTCGGCGCTTCAGGCGAGCTCCATCGTCTTCCAGTATAGTTGACGGCTTAACCATCATACCCGGGCAATCGCGTCGCTATCCTGCCTGGGACCGCACGCGGCCCGCGTGCTCTGGATCCAACAGAAGCGAAATCAGGCCACGCGAGCCGCGTGCGCTCCCAGGGCGCATCGCGTCGCCGCATCCCCACCGGGAATTCACGCGGCCCGCGTGCTCTGGATCCAACAGAAGCGAAATCAGGCCACGCGAGCCGCGTGCGCTCCCAAGGACCTCACACGAGGCTGGCGTTCGCTTCGGCGATCACCTTGTGAATTGCGTTGACCTCGGTGACCAGCTGCCTGAACATATCAGGCAACAAGGCCTGTGGGCCGTCTGACAACGCGTGTTCGGGATGATCGTGAACCTCGACCATAATTCCGTCAGCTCCCACAGCTACGGCCGCGCGAGCAAGCGGAATCACTTTTTCACGTTTGCCGGTTCCGTGAGAAGGATCCACGATGATCGGAAGATGAGAGCGATGCTGTACCGCCGGGACGATGGATAAGTCCAGCGTATTGCGCGTGTGATCGGCAAACGTCCGCACGCCCCGCTCGCACAGGATCACGTTGTAGTTGCCCTCAGCCATTATGTACTCAGCCGCCAGCAACAGCTCGTCGAGCGTAGCCGACATGCCTCGCTTGAGCATCACCGGCTTTTGCGCCTGCCCCACTCGCCGCAGCAATGAGAAGTTCTGCATGTTGCGTGCGCCGATCTGGATCACGTCCGCATACCCTTCGACCAGATCGGCGGTCTCTGTGTCCAGAACCTCAGTCACTATGCGAAGACCGAATCGGTCGCGCACATCTCGGAGTATCTTCAAACCTTCTTCGCCGAGACCTTGAAATGAATATGGAGAAGTTCGAGGCTTGAACGCGCCGCCGCGAAACAGCTTGACTCCAGTCGAGGCGACGAGTTCCGCAATCGCCATCGTTTGTTCGTAAGACTCAACCGCGCACGGTCCCGCAATGATCACGGGGTCGAGGCCGCCTACTTCAGTCTCTCCGACGCGGACAACGGTGTCATCGTGCTTCAGGTCGCGGCTGACCAGCTTGTAGGGCTTCGAGACCCTTATCGCTTCGGCCACTCCGGCGAGCATCTCGAAGTGAGCTGGATCGATGGCGCCCTGATTGCCAGTCACGCCGATTGCGGTGCGAGTGGCGCCGGGCATCGGATGCGGCTTGAACCCAAGACTTCGGATGACGTCGAGCACTTCTTCCACCTGAGCTTCGGTGGCTTCAGGTTTCATTACGATGAGCATCAGTTCTCCATTTGGCCGCTGCGGCTAATTTCCCAGTTGTCACATCCTCTCGGGGGCCTCGATACCCAGCACATCCAGCGCGCGAATCAATTGCCTTCGCACAACCGTTGTGATCGCGACCAGCAACGCTCTGCGCTCGGGGTCCTGTTCCGACAGGATGTGATAGTTGTGATAAAAGATGTTGTACCGCTGCGCGAGCTGGAAAGTCCACTTGGCGATCACTGCGGGCTCGAGAGCCGCAACCGCGCCACGCACAACGTCCGCCAGTCTCTCCGCCAGATAGAGAATCGACCACAGATCATCGCCTGCTTCGCCGCTCAGCAATTCGCCGAGCCGATCGCGCGATACATTTCGAACGTCGTCGGCGCTCGTAGCGATGCCCGCGTCCGTGAGCTTTCGAAAAATAGAATTCGCGCGCACTACGGAGTACTGCACATAAGGCCCGGTCTCGCCGTCAAACGCCAGTGCTTCCTTGAAGTCGAATGAGATTATCGAATTGCGCGTGAACTTGAGCAGGAAATACCGAAGGGCTCCAACGGCGATTTTATGCGCGACCTCGAGCTGTTCCTGCTCGTCCAATTCCGGATGCCGGTTCGCGACTTCAGCCAGCGCATTCGCTTCGAGCTGATCGATGAAGTCATCGGTCTTCACCCCGAGACCCTTGCGGCCGGACATGCTGACGACGCCGCGCTTGCGATCTTCGTCGGTCACCTGCTGCCCGAGCTGTTCGGCCGTCGCGGTCGTCAACACGACTTTCTCGTACCCCACGTGCGCGCTTCGCTGAACTCGCTCATCGTTATCGACCGCCATCACCCCGAGCTTGACGTAGTGCTGGGGATAAGACTGGCCGATGTCTATCACGTTGAAATAAGCGGCGCCGTTTCCGAATTGAGGATGAGCAGGATCATTCTCGTCCGGCTCAGAAGAGGTGATCCATGCTATTTGCCCGTCCGCGTAGGTGTGAAACTTCTTGTAATAGAAATCCAGATCCAGCTGCCCGAGCTTCCACAAATGAAAGCTGATGTCCTTGCCCGTATACGTCACCGTCCCGTTAGACCTCACGATGACCTTGTCCAGCTCGTGCTCGGTCTGCTCACCCTCGTCTGCCTCATCCGCCGAGCGCATCACCCAGCAGCCCGCGAGCTTGCCTTCAGTGGCGTACTCGATCGCTCCTCGTTGTTTGAGTAACTCAAACGTCCGCCTCCATAGATTCATGTGCAGCACATCCGACTCTCGAGGCAACAAGTCGTACTCGATCGCAACGCGCGCCATTGTATTCAAGTGACAGTGTAGAATTCTCGTCGAGATGTAATCGGCCATCTCGTAGGTTTCGCCCTCGCCCGACTCGATCGCGTGAAGCGTGTCGGTCCTGAGCGATAGTCTTGCGGTGTCTTCTTCGTAGAACCCTCCGACTCGCGCGTACAGATCCCAGCAGTAATAATCGAACTTGTCTCCAAGAGCTTTGATCTGATCGAGTGTCAGCTGCTCGAGGTATTTGAACCCGACAACGACGTCAGCAACCTGAACTCCGGTGTTGTCAATGTAGTTCTGGATTTCGACTGTCTCGCCTGCCTCGCGGAGCATCCGGACCGTGGTGTCTCCCAGCACGGCATTTCTCAAGTGCCCGATATGAGCCGCCTTATTGGGATTGACCGCGGTATGTTCGACGATAATCTTCCCGCCAACTTGAGGCTCACCCTTTCCCGGCTCACCAAGCGATCTCAGGACAAACTCGGCGCGTTTCAGATAGAGATTCAAGTACCCCGCGCCAGCGACATCGACTCGCGATACACCTTCCGTCGCGCGCATCTCCTCCGCTAATTTTGTCGCGATGTCCCTGGGGTTCTGTTTCTGCCCGGTCGCCGCCTTGAGTCTCTTGGCGAGCTCGAATGCAACAGGAAACGCCAGGTCGCCGAGCTCGGTCCTGGGTGGAACTTCAACTGGAATCTCGGGCAGATCGATATCGAACAACCGGTTGATCGCCGCCCTCACGCGCTCTCGCATTGTTTCCTGAACGGTCATCGGCTAGTCGCCTCTTCTCGCCACACGGAGAACAATTCAGTTTCTTGAAGTCAGGAATATTATCAGCCACGTACGTTGATTTGGAAGGTTACCCGATAGCAGGTGGTGGCGGGATATTTTCTTGCCACAAGGACACCAAATCACTAAGCTGCACAAAGACTGACCCTTCTTGGCCTCGTGTCTCGGTTGCCAGCTCTTTGCAATTGAGCGGGCGTCATCAGCATTCTTCACTTTCTACTTAAACTAAGCCCGGCCAGCCACCTCGCCAGTCTGAGTGTTGACGCGGACGACTTCGCCTTCCTTGATGAAAAGCGGCACTCGCACGACGAGGCCCGTCTCCAACGTCGCCTGCTTGGTTGCTCCCCCCGCTGCCGTGTCGCCTCGTAGACCTAACTCCGAAGAGACAACCGCTAGCTCGACATACTGCGGGAGTTGGAGCGACACGGGAGCCCCGTTGTATCTCAACACCTCCAGAGATACACCCTCTTTGAGATAACCGGCATCAGTGCCGACCTCCTCGACTGAAAACGAGAATTGCTCGTAACTCTTCTCATCCATGAAATGAAAACCGTCCCCGTCACTATAAAGAAATGAAGCGGGCGCCAGCTCGACATCCGGTTCTCCAAACTTCTCGCTCGAACGGAAGCTCTTTTCCAGGACCGCACTTGTCAACAGATGACGCAACCTGGTGCGTACCATCGTCGCCGCGCCCCTTGCCGTCGGCGACGCAAAGAAAACGTCGAGGACTACATAGGGCTGCCCGTCGAAATCGATCAGCATTTTGCGCTTTAGTTCGTTGGCTGCGATTAGCGCCATTCAATTCATTCCTCCCAGAGCTGAGCAGGTTTAGAGCGGCCTCGCACGCCCGTTTAAGGTACATCAATCAGTCATCACCGCAAAGACGCAGAGAACGCTGAGATCACGCGGAGAAAAAGCCCTTCTCTGCGCCGCCTCGGCGTGCTCGGCGTCTCCGCGGTGAGATTGTCTTAACGCCAAATGAAACTAGAGCACCAGCAATGTATTCGATTTTGGACAGATACACGTAACCGCCCCGGCATTAGGACATCAATACGCAATAATCAGAGCGCTTGACTTGCACGGACGCCGGTTTATAGCATCTCCGTTTCGCCGAGGTGTCAAATTGTCGACCGTACTCACTCAAGTCACCGACGAGCTGCAATCGATATTCGATCGCGCGAGGAGCGTGGCCGTGCTCACCGGAGCCGGCGTGTCCGCCGAGAGCGGCGTGCCTACTTTTCGGGGCGGGGGCGGCACTGAGATATGGACATGGCGCGGAAAACACATAACGGAGTTGTCTTCGGCGGAAGTCATGGCTGCTGATCCGAAACTCGTGTGGGAGTGGTTCGATTATCGAAGAGGAATGCTCGCCAGCATCGAACCTAATCCTGGCCATTTCGCGCTCGCGGATTGGGAACGCAGGTTCGAACACTTTACACTGGTGACTCAAAACATCGATGATCTGCATCGGGCGGCGGGGAGCATGAACGTGCTCGAGCTGCACGGCAACATTTGGCGGGCGCGTTGCCTGCGCTGCGCGAGCACTTTCGAAGCTCGTGAGTGCCCTATTGAGGAGAATCCCCCGCGGTGTCTCGCTTGCGGCGGACCCGCCAGACCCGACGTCGTGCTGTTTGGGGAGATGCTTCCTGAAGGAGTCTTTGAACGCGCCGAAGAGGCGGCCGCGAGTGCGGACCTCTTCTTCGTGATCGGGACTTCGGCGGTCGTATTTCCGGCCGCGGGGCTTCCAATAACGGCGAAACGCAGAGGGGCTCGTGTGATTGAAGTGAATCCTGAGATGACGGATATCTCCTTCATGGCGGATTTTACTATCCTCGGCAAGGCTGGTGAGGTGCTGCCGCAGTTCTTGAAGCAGCGAGGGTGACCTTGGCGAGCTTTGCGAGCTTTGCGAGAACCAAATCGTGTTTCGCGCAAAGACGCCAAGATCCGCAAAGCTCGCTAGGGCCTCGGCGCTCTTGAGGAGCGTTTACCTATGCGCATTGTTTACTTCGACTGCTTCGCGGGGGTGAGCGGCGATATGATCGCCGGCGCTCTGCTCGATCTGGGCGTCGATCTTGAAACGCTCAGGCAGCAACTGTCGTCGCTCGGATTGAAGGGCTGCCAGATCAGGAGCCGGCGCGTTCACCGAAGTGGGATCTCGGCAGTGAAGTTCAATGTTGATGTGGAACAACAAGACCAACCGGAAAGATCGCTTGCCGATATTCGATCGATCATCCAGAAATCGAGTTTATCCGAAACCACCAGGTCGCGGTCGATTACAGCATTCGAGCGGCTCGCTGACGCGGAGGCGCGAGTTCACGGGACATCTCCGGATGAGGTTCATTTTCATGAGGTCGGCGCGGTCGATTCGATCGTGGACATCGCGGGCGCGATGATCGGATTCGAGTTGCTCGGCGTCGAACGGTTCCTGTGCTCGGCGCTTCGAGTCGGGGGCGGCCTGGTCGAGACTGAGCACGGACGATTGCCGATCCCGGCGCCGGCTACGGTCGAGCTTCTGCAGGGTGTGCCGCTCTATGCGGGCGAGCTTGAAGGCGAGTTCGTCACGCCGACAGGAGCCGCAATCGTCGCGACGCTTTGCGAGGGCTTTGGGGCGATGCCGCCGCTGAAAATCGATCAAGTCGGATACGGGGCCGGCTCGCGCGATCCTAAAGGGTTCCCGAACGCGTTGAGGCTTGTGTTGGGAGAATTGATCGACGAAGGCGCACAAGCACAGACCGAAGTCTATCCCAGGCCTGATGAGACTGTGGTCGTGGTGGAGACGAACATCGATGACATGAACCCGCAGGCTTACGGATTTGTTATGGAGCGCGCTTTCGCGCTCGGCGCGCTGGACGTATTCGTGGTTCCGGCTCAGATGAAGAAGGACAGGCCGGGAGCCCTGCTGACAGTGTTGTGCAAGCACCAGGCACTTGAGCCGCTTCTGGCGATGCTGCTGGCGGAGACTACGACGCTTGGGGCTCGATATTACGAGGCGAAACGGCGCGTGCTCGAAAGGACCAGCGAGATGGTCGAGACGAACTACGGGCGAGTGCGCATCAAGGTGGCGCGTGACGGCGACCGCACGCTACACTTTCAACCTGAGTACGAAGATTGCGCGCGTCTGGCAATTGAGGCGGGCGTTCCACTTCTTGAAGTGCAAGCAGCGGCGAGCGCCGAGTATCGAAACAAGATGAACGCCCGCGCGGAAACGAGTCAGGAGTATGGCGAACTCAAAGAAAAGCATCGAGTCTGACGCCGCAGCGAACCGCAGACCATTCGATTCGGCGAAGATCGAGGCGGGCGTGCGTCTGATTCTCGAAGGGATCGGCGAAGACGCCGACCGCCCGGGAATCGATGAAACGCCGCGCCGGGTCGCGCTCATGTACGAGGAGATATGCGCGGGACTGCACAGCGATCCGCGACAATTCCTCCACGTTATCCCGGCCGAGACGCACGATGAGATGGTCATCGTAAAAGACATCCCCATCTACTCGATTTGCGAGCATCATCTGCTGCCGTTTGTCGGGGTCGCGCATATCGCATATATCCCGAGGGAGGGGCGGATCGTCGGGCTGTCGAAGCTCGCGCGAGTGGCTGACTTGATGGCTCGAAAGCCTCAGATTCAGGAGCGCCTGGCAACGGAGATCGCGGACCTTCTCGACGAGATGCTCAAGCCGACCGGCGTGATGGTGGTCATCGAGGCCGAGCATATGTGCATTGAGATGCGCGGGATCAAGAAGCCCGGCGCCAGGGCGGTCACCAGCGCGCTGCGCGGCGGGTTCTTGAAGGATCAGCGCACGCGGGCGGAAGCTATGTCGCTCATCCTTAATCACGATCGATGACGGAAGATACGTGATACGTGATTCGGAAGAGCCCACTCATTCCGATCTCGAATCACGTATCACGTTTCACCAACAAACAACATGGGAGTAAAAACCTTCTACGTCACAACACCGATCTACTACGTAAACGCGAAGCCGCACATTGGGCATGCGTATCCAACCATCGTGTGCGATATTCTTACTCGGTTTCACCGACAGCGTGGAATCGATTCCTACTTCCTAACCGGCACCGACGAACACGGCATAAACATCGAACGCGCGGCTGCGGCTCGCGGACTTGAGGTCAAAACACACGTCGATGAAATCGTCGATGAATTCAAGACCGCGTTTGCGCCCCTTGGTATCGAATACGACCAATGGATTCGCACCACCGATCCCCTGCACGAGGCCGCGGTCGCGAAGCTTTGGCGGATACTCGACGAGCGCGGTCACATCTATGAATCGAGATATGAGGGTTGGTATTGCGGAAACTGCAACGAGTTCAAAGACGTCGATGCCCGACCGGACTCGGTCGAGCGGCCGAGCTGCCCGACACACGAACGGCCGCTCGAGTGGCTTGGTGAAGAAAGCTACTTCTTCCGCCTCTCCGCCTTTCAGCAGCCGCTGCTCGAACACTACGAAAAGCATCCCGAGTTCGTGCAGCCGGATGTGCGACGCAATGAAGTGATCTCGTTCGTGTCGGGCGGCCTCACGGATCTATCCGTCAGTCGCGTCTCGGTGAAGTGGGGCATTCCGGTTCCCGGCGACCCGAGTCACACGATCTACGTTTGGTTTGAGGCGTTGTCGAACTACATCACCGCTCTTGGGTGGGGCTCGGACGATCACGAGAAGTTCGATCGCTACTGGCCGGCGCTTCATCTTGTCGGAAAGGACATCCTGCGGTTTCACGCGGTGTATTGGCCGGCGTTCCTGATGGCCGCGGGCATCGAACTGCCGCGAATGGTTTACGCTCACGGGATGCTGTTGCGCGGCGGTCAGAAGATGGGAAAAAGCCTTGGGAACGCGATCGACCTCGGCATCCTAAAGCGTCACTTTGCGCCCGATCAAATCAGATATTTCCTGCTGAGGGAAGTCGCGTTCGGGCAAGACGGCGAAGTAACCTACGAAGGATTGATAGATCGAGTCAACTCCGATCTCGCGGACGGGCTTGGCAATTTCGCGAGCCGGACGCTGACGATGGTGCGCAATTACTTCGAGGGCCGTCCTCCGCGACCGGGGCGTGAACGGTCGGATGATGCCGCGGATGTCGAACGCCGAATCGATGAAGCAAAGCGACGATTTGACGCGGAATTCAGCGAGCTCAATCTCTCGCGCGCGCTTGAAGCAGCGTGGGCGGGAATCGCGCGAGTTGACAAGTTCATCACTGACAACCAGCCCTGGAGGCTGGCGAAGGACCCCGAGGCCCGGCCGAGGCTCGAAGACGTGCTCGCGACTGCTTATGAAGCCCTGCGCCATATCATCTTGCTGGTTGCTCCGGTGATGCCCGCGACCTCGCGCGAAATATGGGGACAGATGGGCTTGTCGGGCGATCCGCTTCGAGTAAATCCGAATGAAACAAAATGGGGCGAGGCGCTCGACGTGTCGAAGATCGATCGCGTCAGTCCGGCGTTTCCAAAGCTTGAAAAGGAAAGAATAATGGCGGAGATCGAGAACGAAACCAGCCCGCCTGTCAGTGAGCAGGCCAGGTCAGTCGACCGCACCGGGCAACCCGGTACAGAAGCGGCGGCCCCGAAGACAACGCCTTCGATCCAAGGCGCGCCTGACGCTCAGATCATCACCATCGATGATTTCGTTAAGATCGAGCTTCGCGCCGCGACTGTGTTGGAAGCGGAGAAGGTTCCAAAAGCCGATAAGCTTTTGAGGCTGGTCGTCGATCTGGGCGAAGCCCAACCGAGACAAATACTGGCGGGCATCGCCCAATACTATTCGCCCGAGGATGTTGTCGGACGAAAGATTATCATCGTCGCGAACCTGGCCCCCCGCAAGCTGCGCGGACTCGAGTCCAACGGGATGTTGCTTGCCGCGTCGGTTGGAGAGGATGGCCGCCCTGTGCTCGCGACATTCACCGAGGACGTTCCAAACGGCGCCCGGTTGAAATGATGCGCTCGCCACTCTACTATCCCCAGCGTCGGCACGCCTCAATGTAGTTCATTGCTTCCAATTGATCGCCGGGCTTCAGACGGTCGAGTATTCCTCTGACGACTTCGAGATCAGGGGAGTGAATCGATATCGATTGCACGCTGCGCGACGTGAATTCGACGTCAGCGAGCTCGAGCCATCCTCCGCCGAACTGATATTGCGATCGCCGCTTCGTGACTTTTGTATCCTTCACCGCGGGCGAAGATCGCGCGAGCGCGCCGACGAATTCAACATCGGTCAGGTTCGGCGAAAGCTCCAGATCGGGCAGGTTGACCTCGAGCAGCCGCGCGGCGTCTTGAAGCGTCGCGAGCGGGACCGGGAACTGGTACGTAAACTCGGCGCTCTCGTTGTAGAGCGCAAAGGCGCCGGGCCGCGTCTCAAACAACAGCTTGAACTTGAGCACCCAGCCGCTGGAGTATCGTCGCAGCTTGACGTTCTGATCGCTGGTGGGCGAGATCAGGTAAACATCTTCGCCGCGAAGATCGATTATTCCAAGCCTTGGGGGATGATCGCGAACCTTGGCAGCGAGGTCGTCGTCAACCCGCCCGAATGCGCGCCATTCCCAGATCGTTCCCTCTTCCGGCTGTTTTGTCATCGGCTTCGTTTGCGAAAATTATACGGCGAGCATTCGCATTTGTAACGCTTTCCGGGCGAGCCGCAGCTTATGATAAACTGCGCGATCAGAAGACGCGTTAGGGAGTCTCCGATAAATGGTGGAAAACCGAATCATTTCAGCGGGCACCGACGGCGACGATGAGAAGCAGTTCGAGTTGAGCCTCAGACCCAAGTGGCTGCGAGAATACATCGGGCAACAAAGAGCCAAGGAGAATCTGTCGATCTTCATCCAAGCCGCGCGCAAACGCGGCCAGGCGCTTGATCATGTGTTGCTCTACGGGCCGCCGGGTCTAGGCAAGACCACTCTCGCGCACATAATCGCAAACGAGATGGGCAGCGACATAAAATCGACGGCCGGACCGGTCATCGAAAAGGCGGGCGATCTCGCGGCTCTGCTCACGAATCTCGCGGAAGGCGACGTGCTGTTCATCGACGAGATCCATCGGCTCAACCCGACTATCGAAGAAGTCCTCTATCCGGCAATGGAGGACTATCAGCTTGACATCATCATCGGGCAGGGGCCATCGGCTCGGTCGATAAAGCTGGAGCTTCCGAAGTTCACGCTGGTCGGCGCAACGACTCGAGCGGGTCTGATCAGCGCGCCGCTTCGCGGACGCTTCGGAATTCCGCTTCATCTGGACTTCTATCCCATTTCGGACCTGGAAGTGATCGTGAACCGCTCGGCCGACATCCTCGGCATAACAGTTGAAACCAGTGGCGCGCACGAGATAGCCAAGCGTTCACGAGGGACGCCGCGAATTGCAAACCGCTTGCTGCGCCGCGTCCGCGACATCGCCGAAGTGCTGCACGATGGGCGCGTAACTGACGACGTCGCCGCAAGCGCGTTGAATCGAATGGAGGTCGATACTTACGGCCTGGACGAAGTTGATCGGAAGTTATTGCTGACAATCATAGAAAAATTCGACGGCGGACCGGTGGGTCTCGGAACCCTCTCCGCCGCCATTAGCGAAGAAAAGGATGCAATTGAAGAAATCTACGAGCCGTATCTGTTGCAGATAGGCTTTCTGAACCGCACTCCGCGTGGGCGGATCGCGACCCGCCTTGCGCACGAGCACCTGGGTCTCGACTTCAAAAGGGCGGGCGGGCAGCCGGATCAAGCCAGTCTGTTCTAGCGCCTCACACAAGCCCATAGGGAACCCACGGCGGCCTCCAGCCCTGCTGATCTATTTCCGAAGAAAAATCACTGCAACCTTTTCATTCCCAGCGCCACTTACCGCTGCGACGAAAGAAAGACCAGCGGAGAAAAAGTTGAACCTTCAATGCTTTTGGCCGTTTGAGACCTCCAAAGATCGGAAGCATTGATCGAGGCGGTGGGAGAGATAGTGATGCAACGGACAAGCAAAACAGCACACCTGGGCACCGCGTTTTTCCTTTGCTTGGGCCTCGCAGTGGTTCCAGTTTCGCTTCGGTTCGCGGGCGTTCCGTTAACGCTCAGCCCGAGGCTGGCCGCCGCAATGGATGTTTGGGGCCAGATAACGGAAGCGTTTGGTGGAGGCTACCAGCGAGGAGCCCAATCTGAACTAGCCGCTGTTAAATGCCCGGAAGGCGAGCCGTCGAACGCGGCTGACGATGCACAGGACCGCATCGAGACCGCCTGCGCCCGCGAGGCGATCCCCGCCCCCGCGATTTTGCCAGCGGCGAATGACGGTCACCCCCAAAGAACGAGCATCGCGCGACGCGCTTGTCCAAAGGCCACCGAGCGCCGGGCAATCGAGCGAAGTTTAGCGGTTATCGATTCCGGTGCACTCGCGATTCACGCCGGGGCGATCGAGGCTGCCTTCAAGGCAGGCGCGGATTCTCTCCAAGG
The DNA here is from genome assembly GCA_035455165.1 of Blastocatellia bacterium. Classification (GTDB taxonomy): domain Bacteria; phylum Acidobacteriota; class Blastocatellia; order UBA7656; family UBA7656; genus Onstottus_A. Next base: position 69,898 of record DATIFP010000196.1, on the reverse strand, counting down.
CCTGGACTCGCTCAAGCAAGCTGCGGTGCAGAAGGAGTGGTTGAGCTCAATTGAAAGCCAATTTCGCCTTCGGCGCGTTGAGTCGAAACGAAGGTTCAAAACCCTGGAGATCCCTCAAAGTCTGAGAGTGCTCATCCAGATAAAGTCCCCCGCGGCTTCCAGCAAAGCAGCCGAGTGCAAGGTAAGAGCCGCAATAGAGTCGGTGAGACGAGTTGAGCTACAACGAGCCGCGCTGCTCCGGGACCAGTCCGCGAATCCAGACAACTGCGAGTTCTAGCGATCGGGTTAATAGGGCTTCAGATCCTGCGCGAGCAATCGCTATTGCGGTTGCCGCGCAGTTTTTACTTTCGGTTAACCTCGCGGCGCTTCGCGCATCGCCCGCGCTTCAAAAAATTGACGCCCGCCACGCGATGCCTCTAGAATACAAATCAAGTTCTGAATGTGGTCCGGAGGTCGGATGTCAGAGGCACGTAAGATGAGAAGAAAGATGCGAGAATTGTTGTTGTTCATCCCGCATCTGCTGGGACTCCTTATAGGCTTGCTCCGGGACGAACGCGTTTCCCAGGCCGACAAGGCCATTCTGGCCGGCATCATCATGTACGTGGTTGTCCCGATCGATATCATCCCCGACTTCATTCCATTCATAGGGCAGGTTGACGACTCCTACTTGCTTGCGATTTCCATACTGAGACTTCTGAACCGCGCCGACCGAAGAGTGGTGCTCGATCATTGGAAGGGTCGATACGACATCAAGGAACTGGTGGACAGCATCGCGAAGATTGCCGAGTTTTTCCTGCCGGGCCCCGTCAAGAATGTCTTGCGCGGGCGCATAGAACCAAAGGGACGACTGTCCGTTGTCGCCGACAGCCCCGGCGGCGAGTAGCCGCCCTCAGCCTTCAGCAGCACTTGCTTCGGAATCTTGAAGCGCATTCAAGAGTTTGGCGTGGATCCCGTCGAACGAACCGTTAGACATTATCACTACTATTTCGCCGCCCCGCAGTCGCGGGGTGAGATCGCTGACAATCTCAGTCGCAGTGGGGATGTAGTGCGCCTCACGACCGCGGGCGCGCCAATGGTCCACCATCTCGTTCGGTGAGATTGCGGTTTCGGCGGTGTAGCGCTCGGGGTGAAACAGGCCCGCGATTATTATCTCGTCGGCCTCTGCGAGCGCATCTTCGAAAGCCTGTTGAAAGAGTTTGATCTGCGCAGTGTAAGAGCGCGGTTCGAAGATCGCGACGATCCGATTTCCCGGATATTTTGCGCGCGCAGCCTGGAGAGTCTCGCGCACCGCGGTTGGGTGGTGCGCGAAATCGTCAATCACGGTGACTCCTCGAACCTGCCCGCGCACTTCAAGCCGCCGCTTTACGCTCTTGAAGGCCGCGAGCGACTGGCTCACAGCGGCGCGATCGAATCCCAGTCGCTCGCACGCGACAATTACGCCAAGGCAATTGCGTACGTTAAACAAACCGGCCAGGGGGGTGCTGTATCTGCCAAACTCACGACCCTCGACCCGCACGGTGAAATCAGTGCTCCCGCTTGTGAGGCTGATGTCCTCAGCGCGCCAGGAAGCATTCTGGTCGATTCCGAATGAATCGACGTGGCACAGTGCCCGCGGGGCCAGTTCCCTCACCAGCTCGGAATCCCACCCTGCGACTAATTGGCCGCTGCCGGGTATGAGATTGATCAGCCGGCTAAACGCGAATTTGACCGCGTCGATATCGCGATAGATGTCCGCGTGGTCGAATTCGATATTGTTGAGGATCACCGTGTCGGGCAGGTAGTGCATGAACTTGGGGCCCTTGTCGAAGTAGGCGGTGTCATACTCGTCGCCTTCGATCACGAAATAAGGGCTATCGGTCACGCGAAATGAGGAGTTGAAGTTCTCCGCCACACCGCCGATCAGAAACGACGGATTAGCTCCCGCGCACTCCATCGCCCAGGCGATCAGCGAAGTGGTCGTAGTTTTGCCGTGCGTTCCCGCTACGACAACCGAATGCCGCCCGCGTATGAAGTTCTCCTCGACGACTGCAGCCATCGAGGTGTAGTGCATCTTTTCGTTGAGGATATATTCAAGCTCGGGGTTACCCCGTGTTATCGCATTGCCAATGACCACGACGTCTGGTCGCGCCGGTATGTTCTGGGAGCCGTATCCTTCGGACACGGGAATCCCCAACCGCTGGAGCTCTGTTGACATCGGCGGGTACACGTTCTCGTCCGAACCGGTGACTTGATGTCCTTGCTGAACGAGCATCCCTGCAAGCGAAGCCATCGCCGTTCCGCAGATCCCAATCAGGTGATAGTGCTTTCTTTCCAAGTGCTCGCCTTCCAAATTGAGTTGAGCCAGTATAGCTGCGCGATACTCCTTTGAAAAGTTTGCCGGCTTCGTTGCTTGCGCCCTCTGAATTCAGTATGGAAGAATCCTTCGTGTTCGCTCTCTCCCTTGATGTCACTCTCTCGTTATTGAGGTTCTTGATGTCGAAGCTGAAACTTGTACTTGGGCTGGCGATGACCGGAGCTCTCGCTGGTACGTTCTGGCCGATCAATGCCGGAAGCCCGTCCGCGGCGCTCGAAATAACCGCGAGCCCGGTCGGCGATCCGGATCCACGTGATGCTGCTTCGATTGCGGTCAGCCAGCAGAACGATCAGACAATCGTCGGTGCGTCCAAAGTGATTCAGGGCGGAGCGGGCCCGGTGCAAGGGAACAGCCTTGTAGCTTATTACTACTCTTCCGACGGAGGACAGACGTGGGGGACCGGGCTATTGACACTCGACACTCCGCAAAAAACCTGGAGCCGCGCATCTGACCCGTCAGTCGCTTCAGACCTCGAGGGTAATTTTTATCTCGGCGTCATAATGCTCGACAATTCGAGCTTCGATACCGGTGTATATGTCTTCAAATCAACGGACGGAGGCCGAACATTCAAAGATCCCGTACCGGTCGTGGTCGACATCGGCAATCTTACAAACCCCACTCGTGCCAGCAAGCCCAACATCACCGTTGATACGTCTGTGTCGAGCCCGTTCAAGAACACCGTATATGCGGTTTGGACAAGCACTGTAATGGACGATATCGGACAGAACACTGCTGGAATCAGGTTCGCGCGCCGCAGACCCGGGGACGCAGGCTTTTCTCTCTCAAAAGCCATCGGACATCTGGGAGATATGCGCGGACCGTCGCTCGCGACAGGACCAAACGGTGAATTCTATGCAGCCTGGGTGGGGATGCCGGCCCGCCTTTTACTGTTCAACGCCTCGACGGATGGAGGCGATACGTTCTTGCCCGGCCTCGCGTCGATTGATATGACGGTGCACAACTACATTGGCTCGCTCGACGGACCCAATGCACCCTTCTTCATCGATGGCTTGACGCGACAAAACAGTTATCCCACGATCGACGTAGATCGAAGCGGAGGGCCCAATCGAGGCCGCGTCTTCGTTGCCTGGGCCGAGACTACGAACCATATCGACACAGATATCTTCCTGGTCAGAATCACTCCGAGGCCCGGTTCGCTTCCAGATGTCAGCTCTCCGGTCAGAGTAAACACCGGTGGCAGCGGAGTGGATCAATTCCTCCCGTGGTTGAGCGTCGATGCATCGACCGGCGCCGTCGCGGTGGCGTTCTATGACCGGCGTGACAACGTGGGCTCTATTCTGATGAACACCTACGTCGCACGTTCAACGGATGGCGGCCTGAGCTTCGCCGAGAACTCGAGGATCAGTTCCGCGTCTTCTGATCCACGCGTCCAGTCAGATGTGGCCGGCAAGAATTCCATCGCGATCGGCATCGGCGACTATATTGGCGTCGCAGCCGTGCGGGGCAAGGCGCATGTCTTGTGGACCGATACTCGTCGCGGCACACAGCAGATATTCTATGGCCAGCTCGATTTCGGGTCGTCGCCGCCCCCACCCGTTTCACTTGCCGACGACTGCTCGAGCCCGCGCGCGATTGCTGCTTTGCCTTTCCAGGACACGATTGACACGAGATCGGCGACATCATCGCCCGGCGATCCCGTATCGTGCACCGGGGCTCGAGATACAAACAGCATCTGGTATTCATTGACCGCCGCCGCGGACGCCGTATACGGGATCGAGACCACTCTCAGCGACTACGACACGATCATCACCGTCCATACTGGAGATTGCGGGGCTCTTACGCCGGTTGCGTGTAACGACGACGTCGGCGACCCTGCCAACGCGACCAATAAGTCGCTGCTGACCTTCCCCGCTCAGCGCGGAACGAAGTATTTGATCGAAGTGAGCGGCAAAGGAAACGGAGGTCAGCTGAAGATCCGCGTCGGGTATCCGACGATAACTCACATTGAGTTCACCAGCGTTCCGTTCGGCGATGCGCTCAAGATAGACGGGGCCGGATTTGTCACGCAGAATACCGCAGTCACTGCACAAAAGGACGGCGAGGATATACCGCTTCCCAAGGTGTTCTTTTTGGACCCTCCTCCACCTGATGGAAAAGGCACGGTATTTTATGCGTCGAAGAAGAAGCTCTTTAAGAAACTGGTGAAACGTGGAAGCTTCGTTGTCCGCGTTGAAAGCCCGGCCGGCAGTGGGATTGTCTCGAACTCATTTGTTTTTGCCCGGTGATCGATCGTGAAGGCGCTTCGTTTTGATGACGGTCTCAAGCTCGTGCACGACGCGGATGTGCCCCGGCGCGAAGGCGAAGCGCTCGTTCAAGTGATCTGCGCGGGCATCTGCAACACGGACCTCGAAATCGTCAGGGGGTATGGCGGATTCCGCGGGACGCTCGGCCACGAGTTTGTGGGGCGCGTGGTTGAGTCGCCCGGCGAGTCGATAGTCGGACAGCGGGTTGTTGGAGAGATCAACGCGGGATGCGGCGAGTGCATACTCTGCACGAAGGGCGATCCGAGACACTGCGCGACTCGGACTGTGCTCGGGATCAAGGGTCGCGATGGAGCTTTTGCCGAGTACCTTTCCCTTCCCGTGCACAACCTGGTAAACGTGCCGGATTCCCTGAACGACGAAGCGGCGGTGTTCGCCGAACCACTAGCCGCGGCATTCAACATTCTTGAGCAGATCGATATCCTTCCCTCGTCGAGAGTCGTTATCGTGGGGGACGGCAAGCTTGCGCAGTTGATCGTCCTCGTGATGACACAGACGGGATGCGACCTTGCGGTCGTCGGCAAGCATGAAAAGAAACTTGTGCTCGCTCAGACGCTCGGCGCCAAATCCGTTTTGGCTGACTCCCCTTCGCTCGGCTCCAAATATCTCGGCTCTTTTGACGTTGCGATAGAGGCGAGCGGTTCGCCGGTGGGCTTAGGCACGGCGCTGAAGCTGGTGCGGCCGAGAGGCACCGTGGTGTTGAAATCGACCCATCACGACTCGACGCCGTTGGACACGTCGGCGATCGTTGTGAACGAGCTAAGGCTGATCGGCTCGCGGTGTGGGCGACTGCGCCAGGCGATCGATTTTTTGACAAGCAGCCGACTGGATCCCGGTCAGTTGATCTCCGAGCGGTTGCCTCTGGACAGGGCCTTGCTCGCGTTCGAGAAAGCTGCTGACCCTAACACTATGAAGGTAATCCTACACATCTCGTGAGGATCGATTGAGGTCGTCAAGGGAGCCCTCCGCCCTGAATCAGGCCACCAGAACCGATTCCAGGGCCGCCGAGCAAAGAAAGTCGTTGACAGCGTATAGCGCCAGTGTTATAAACGCGCGCAACGGGCTACCACATATTGGGTTAGCTCATTAGATAACCTACGATATTTGGGAGGCACAATGAACCAGGGTGATTTGATCGAGAAAGTGGCGAAGGGGGCCTCGATCAGCAAGGCGGAAGCAGAGCGGGCAATCAACGCGGTCAAAGAGTCGATCACTGACAGCCTGCGCAAAAACAACAAGGTGACACTGGTCGGTTTCGGCACCTTTGCAGTTTCGCACCGTCGGGCACGGAGAGGTCATAACCCCTACACCGCCGAGCGAATCAGGATACCGGCCACCAAATCGGTCAGATTCAGCGCCGGCAAACAGCTAAAAGAGGCCGTGAACAAGCGGAAGAAATAAGACTCCGGAGTCGATATCACTTCTAAATATCAATCTCACGCCGGCCCCTAACAACTTCCCCGGTCAAACCGGGCATCCTACCGTTGCACTAAAAGGTATGCATTTGAACTGAAAGGTTGACTCGTGATGGCAGGCGAACCGCCGCGTAAACCGCAAACTAAGCGATTAGTTAGTTTGCGGAGGCAACAGGCGTGGAATAGCGATTGCCCCGGTTATTAGGTCGAATGCGGACTTGCCTCACCGGAGGCTAAATGAAAAAGGTGTTCTGGGCAGGTATTATTGGTGGTATTCTAGTGTCGACGCTGAGCGCTGGAGCGGTTGCTCAGCCAACCGCGGGCCCGGTTGATGACAAGGAGCGGAAGCAGAAGGTAACAGTCGTCGTGGTGGACAAGAGGCAGCAACCCGGAAATGGCAACCGGTCTCAACGGCCGCGCACAGAGGATCGCAACCGGAAGCCATAACAGCCACGTAAATCGAGTTCAAGCTCATGAAGAAGTGTTTACTCATGATCACGATCGCGCTTTTTGGCGTTGTCGCCGTCGGGACAACACCCGAAGGCACTTCGGTGGTGTTCGCTCAAAAGAGAGATAGGGATAGGGACGGAAAGAAGAAGGACCCACCCGGACCGCCGGTAGTAAAGGATAAGGGAAAGACCGAAAAACCAAAGGAACCGCCTCCTAAAGGCAAGAAGCCTTCATAAAGGCTCTTCACTCCTTCTTCCCCTTAAAGCTGGCCAGCGCTTCCCCCTCGTCGGAGAAAATCTCAAACACCCCGTCAAGCTTCGAGATTGCCAGAATGTTCCTCACCGACTGGGACGGGGAAAGCAGTTTCACCTGACCCTTCTTTTTGAGCACCGACCGATAACACTTGATGAGACTGCCAACGCCCGTGCTGCTGATGTAGGTGACACTTCGAAGATCGAGCAAGAAGCCCACCTCATCCTCTTCGACAAACCGCTGAACCATCTCGAACAAGGGATCGGGACCGTCGCCGGGATCAAGACGGCCGGTTATTTTGATGATGCGAACCGAGTTCGCGATTCTGCTGATGACCTTTGTAGGACGTCTCATCATAACGATTTGACTCTTGCCACAACCCTAATGAAGGCGGGCCAAAAACAGTGGGCGCTACTGGACTCGAACCAGTGACCCCTGCGGTGTGAACACAGTGCTCTACCGACTGAGCTAAGCGCCCGTTATGAGGCAAAGAGATTAGCAGATGCCGCTGGGGATTTCCACCATTCGACCGCGTTTGCGCTTCGAGTAATGCACGCGCTGATGAAGGCCTTCGCCCGAACTAAAAGAAGAATGGTGCGGAACTGTTGTCGGTGTTGCTGACCACCACTATGTTCGTTCCTTCTGGGCCGAGCTGGAGCCTCTTCTTGAGAAAAAGGTTATCCTCAGATCCGCCTTGTTCGTAGCTGGTGGGCTGGTACACCAACCCGTTGATGACGATTAGAGAATTCGCACGGAAGTTCAGGCCGAAGATTCTGAGCTTTCTTGATCCCTTGAGTTTCACTCGAGTGATCGACGGCGCGCCCGACGAGCCACCAGACTCGCGAATCTTGATCGACAACCATTTGGCGTCCGATTGAACGGGACTCCCAGAATCGAACACTTGAACCGCAAACGTATACGAACCCGCTGCCGTGGGAATGCCCGCGATCGTGCCGTTCGTGGAAAGACTCAACGCCGGCGGTAACGTGCCCGAGATCAAGCTCCAGCGGTAGGGTGGTATCCCTCCGCTTGCAGTTAAAGTAGAGCTGTATTGGCGATCTCGGACCCCATCGCTCGCGCTCAAGCTGGTGATGATCACCGGTGCCCCGGGTGCCGGCCCGGGTCCTCCTCCACCGCCAGTCGTGGGATAAATCGCCAGCGCTCCCGCCCGGTCATCCGCGGCGAGCGTGGCATCACGTCCGCGCCCGTGAGCCTGATACCACATGATTGCGGACGCGTCCGTCGAATGATCGAGACCTATCGAATGTCCCAGCTCGTGGCACGCCACCTCAGCCAGATTCGCTGAATTTCCAAGGAAGCACTCCATTCCTTTGTTGAAGATTGTGTCTGTTTCGATCAGGCGGCTGAAAGTCGTGCCGCCAATAACTTTAAATTCGCGGGTCCAACTGAACGCCGTCAGCGCAGCGACGCCGGCACAGCCAACAGGTGGATCCAATTGATTCATACAATCGCCAAACGAGATGGTGTTTGAATTGTCAAACACGATGCCGCAGTTTCCAGTTTGATTCGCGATCAGAAGCCGGATGCCTGCCCCGCTACCGGACCAGGCGCTCATTGCACGCGTAACCTCCGCCGAGCCGCCTCCCGCCACCGGCGACGCGTTGGTATTCAGGTTGTACGAAATCGCCTGCCCTGAATCGGCTTCCATCCACCGCACTCCGCCGCCGAACAGCACAAACTCGGGCGCATATCCACGAGACTGCTGCTTCTTGCGCGCGTACTCCGCGGGTACCGCGGTCACAGGCTCTCCAGCCCGACTCCCGTCGATCTCTGCCGCGCGATTCGCTTCACGCCTCAAGGTCTCGCGAATCGTCTCAAGGTAAGAGTCTAACGGCGCTCGATTTGTAATTTCGGAGTCGTTCGCCTGAAGGAGAAACTGAACGTCGCGGGAATCAATCGAGCGTTCAACGAACTCGCGCCCTGCCGAGTCTCTCACTATCGAAAACTTGCCGACAAAAGCATGAGCGGAGTGAAGGCTCCCATCTTTGGCTGAGTTCAAGTATAGAAGCACTCGCTCGCCCGGAGCAAATCGGGGCTGCCCTGGTATGTATATTCCTGATTCGCCGACCGTGCCTCCCATCTGTTTCAGCACAATCGTTGTCTCAGACTCGCCCTTAAGAACTCTATCAGTGAGAACCTCCACGTAAGTCCACGCCATTGAGCCCCGATCGTCCCACGCGCTGACTACCGAGACAACTTGTCCTGTGACTATCAGCCGAGAGCTCACAATCAGGTCGGTATCCGGGAGCATCACGACTGTTGTCGCCGCCGCCGGCAGCGTATTAAGGCAAATGAATGCGAGAAACAGGCCGAGCCAATGCGAATTCCTGCGCAACAGGGTCATCCTTCTTACCTTTCACTTGACAAAATCAGCCAGAACCGATGACCTGCATCTCGTTCCACACGACGAAGCGCACGTCTGCGGCCGGCGCAAACTCACACGCTCACAGGTGTAGATCGAAAGATCGGGATTCTGCTATTCAAAACGAGGTCAGCCGATTGTCTATACGGATCGGTCGCATTCAACCATGGGCCGCTACTTGTGTCAAGATGCGCGGCTTCAAGACTTACAGGCTGCCTTCAGGGTCAAGGTCGTGCGGGCTACTGTACCAGCAAGGGATTCGACCTGCGGTCATCGGGCGAATTGGAAACCGTGACGACGTCTCCAGTCCGAGACTTTATCTTAGCCTGCAGTTTTCCTTCGCTCGTCAAGTTGGTTCGACGCGCTAAGCTGTTCACTTCCACGACAGATCGCTCGGTGAATCCCGCGCCGCTGATTTCGATGAACTTCTTCGACAGCCGCGTAACCGAAGTGATAATGGGGGCGCCCGCGGACGAAACGAGCGACGCGTTGATCCGGTAGAACCCGCTCGAGTTGTTATTGAACGCGCCTATGCCAACCACATAGCGGCCGGTGTAGGGCAATACGATATTGAATCGCGGATCGTCGCCGTCGTTTTGATCGCTATAGAAGAACTCGACTCCAGTCTCGGGGTCGCTCACGTTTATCTCGGCGTCCAATCGTGAACCCAGCACCTCGGCATCGACATCCACGATCAGTGTCTGGCCGGCAAGCGCTGTAAAGCTGTAGAAGTCGACGTCGTCGCGTCCGGTGATGTCGCCAAATATCGTAGCTGGAAGTTCGTTCACGCTCTGCGCGTTTTGGTCGTTTGGTTCCTGTTCGTCGACATCGACGCCACGCGTGATATTCAGGATGTAGTCGAATCTGCGGCCGCCCAGATCGTCAGCATCCGAGATACCAACTGACAGCGCTTGATCTATCGGAGACACAAAGCGGATCAACGGATCGGTGTTCTCGTCGCCGGTCTTGGCCTCGATCAGCTTCCCCGTAGAATCGAACAGCGCGATGTCCGCGACAAGCTGCGAAGCAGGGAGTCTGGCGGCGATTGGTTCGATAGTGATTTGCTGACCCGCCAGGGCCTGAAAAGCAAAGAAATCAACGTCGCCGTCAAACCGGATCTCGCCAAAAAGATTCACCGGCAAGGACACGCCCTGGGCGACTTGATCGTTGGGCTCGATTTCGCTGATATCACCTCCGCCGGTGCCGAAACTCAGGAGCGTCGGCGCGGAGGCCGATCCGCGCGTTCGACCGAAGGCACTCGCGCGCGCGGCCTCGATGCGCTGGTTGCGTCGACTCTTCAATTGGGGAATGGGCGTGGTTGCCGCGTGCATCCTGTCGAACACCGCCTCGCGACTCAGTTGGGCCAAGGAAGTGCTGCGGGTGTACCGTTTTTCGCCGCTATGAGGGCGAGTTATCTTTAGGATGTCCCCTTCGCTTTGCGCTCCGACGAAGGTGGCGGTCAGAATCAGGGAGACTGTAGCAGAGACGGCTGCACGTCTGCGGAATTTCATGAACATCGAAGTCCTCCCGCGCGGCCCCCTCTGCTCCATTCGATAAACCCCAGACATTCCGATGACGGAAAAGGGCCTCGGGTGCGCTGCACAGATGAATTTCGTTTCTTCAACGAAAAGCCGGAGTTGCGAAGGATGGCGGCTTCACGCCGCAGCGGGCAGGATTATCTCGAAGGCGGTTCCGACACCTACCTGGCTATGAAATGCGATCTCTCCACCGTGCAGTTGGACAGCGCGGAACGCCTGGGCCAACCCGATCCCTGTTCCGCCCTTCTTCGTCGTGTAGTAGAGATTAAAGATACGAGCTTGGTCTTCATCGGCGATGCCGATTCCGCGATCGGTTACTGTTATCCGCGCCGAGCCGTCGTCGCCTCGCGAGGTTGCGACTTTCATCGGGCCTCCCTCGGGCATCGCCTGACAACCGTTGATGATGATGTTCAACAGCGTTTGTTTCAGGAGGTCGGAGTCTCCTTTTACGACCAGGGGTCCGGGCTCGAGTTGAGTGTTGATCTTCACCCCGCGCTCCTGGGCCTCGGTGGACGCCAGAGCGATCACCTGGCTCACGATAATATTCAAATCGATCGGCTGAAGGTGCACTTCGACGGGTCTGGTGAAGGTTAGAAAGGTCTGAACGACCCGATCGAGTCGCTTGATCTCCGAGTCCAGTATCTCGAGTTGCGGCTTGTGATCCGGCTTTCCGGTCTCGAGCTTCGAACGAAGAATCTCCAGATGGATCACCATAGCGTTCAGAGGGTTTTTAACTTCGTGCGCGATGCCTGAGGTGATTCGACCAAGGTCCGCGAGCTTCTTGGACAGATCCCACTGAGACTCAAACTTTTGAAACGATTCGTAGTCGCGCATGCTGACGAGAGCACCCACCGGCTCGCCCGCGTCTTCGATGTACTGCACCGACGCCAGGAGCTGGCGCGGGCGTGGCGCTCCGGGAAGCTGCAGGGTTGTTCGCGCGATCGATCTTCTCTGGCTGAAGGCGCGTTCGACCGTTGCGACCAGAGGATGGTCGGCGCCGAGCGTCTCGTCGATCGGGAGTCCGGTGAGATCGACGCCGTTGATTCCGAGTATCTGCTCGGCGTCCGGGCTTGCAAGAATTACCCTCCCCTCTCGATTTATCAAGAGCAGGCGTTCTTCGAGATGGCTCACCACCTGACGAAGGCGCCCGCGCATGAGCTCGAGCTCGCTGCGCTCGCCAGCCAGCCGTTCCCCCAATTGTCTGAGCCGGGCAGTCACGCCGGTCACCATTTCGTCGCGCGGCAGATCGTCGCCGGTGAGAAGCGGCTCTTCATCCGTAAGCCCCAATCGATCGATGCTGGTTGAGATCGCTTGAAGGGGGCGCAGCAACAGGTTAGCGGAACTGACCGCAACGACCGCGGCTGCAACCAATGCCAACAACCCGATAATCAGATTCGTCGCAACTGAACCCAGCAACTCTTTCCGAACGATTGTGGCTGAAACGCCGATGTGCAGCTCACCGGCAAAAGATCCTTCGGGCTCGATGGACCCCTTGCGCGGAATCGGAAGGTGCTCGCGATACTCGTAGATCGGACCGCCGAGCAAGACCCTCAACAATTGAGCGTATCCGTTTTGGTTCGCCAACCGATAAAGGTCGGGGCGCTCGCTCCGAGCGTCCCCGATCATGTATCGATTGGCCGCCAGCTCGCGGTGTCCTTCGGAATCCCCGATAATCGCTCCGCTGACGTTCGCCAGATACACATAAGCGATATTGTTCGAACTGACGATGGTTGACTCCATCAGCCCCCGGATACCCGAGTGCTCGCTCACTAGAGCCGTGTAGTCATCGACGCGATCGACTGCGGCGTTGTGCGCAAGTTCTTGCCTGACGGCGTAATCGATTTGGGCCGACAGTTGGCGAGCCTCTTCGGTTGCGCGGCCGATGATGACGCCGGTCAGATTGGCGATATTGACTGCCGAATAGACAACAATTATCAATGCGATCAGGAGGGTGATGATGGCAATCTGGCGAGCTCGCACTCCGAGGTTCAGTCGAAGCGGACTGCCCGATCGCACTCGTACTTTCGCGGAACGCTCTTCCGCTTGTTTGGGCTGTTCCCCTGCCGCTATTGTCGTCGCCATGTCAATAAGAACGAGTTGAAACGCAGGTTTCCACTCATACTTCGTCTTTTTCCAGGCCCGCCTCTTTGTACGCCTTCAACTTGTTGTGGAGCGTCTTGAGGCTGATATGCAAAGTTTCAGCAGTCCGCGTCTTGTTGTATTCAGTGCGAGCGAGTGTGCTGAGTATCACACGCCGTTCTACTTCTTCGAGGGGCATGCCGATCGGTATCATCACGGCGTCGGCAGTTGGTGAGGGTTCCTGGCCGGTGATGTGAAAAGGCAGATGGCGCTTTTCGATCTGTTCCCCGTCGCAAATCACAACCGCGCGTTCGACTACATTCCGCAGCTCGCGAACGTTGCCCGGCCAATGATACCCAAGCAGAGCCTCGATTGCGTCAGCCGACATGAGCCGCGCCGACTTGTTGTGCCGCTTGCTCAGTTCGTCGATCATGTACTGAACCAGCAGCGGGATGTCGTCGCGGTGATCGCGCAGCGGAGGAAGCTTGATTGTAATTACGTTCAAACGGTACAGCAAGTCTTCTCTCAGTGTACCCTGTTGCACCGCCTTCACCGGATCCCTGTTCGTAGCGGCGATGACTCGGACATCGACGTTCGTCTCTTTGGTTGAGCCGAGCCGGCGTACTTTTTTGTCTTCGAGCACTCGCAGGAGCTTCGCCTGAAGAAGGAATGGCATGTCCGCAATCTCGTCAAGCAGCAGCGTTCCGTTGTTGGCCAGCTCGAAGCAACCAATGCGCCGGTCGGCGGCGCCGGTGAATGCTCCCTTCTCGTGCCCAAACAACTCGGATTCCATGAGCGTTTCAGGCACCGCCGCACAGTTGATGGCAATGAAGGGCTGGCTCGCCCGCGGACTGAGCTTATGGATCGTCCGCGCGACCATTTCCTTGCCTGTGCCCGACTCGCCGGTGACCAGCACTGACACCGCGCTCGGCGCAACCTGCTCGACCAGCGTATAAATCTCGCGCATCGCTTCCGAATCACCCACCATGTCGCCGAAACATCCGTACTGGCGAAGCTGGCGACGAAGCAACTCGTTTTCGCGCCGCGCGCTGCTGTATTCCGCGGCTTTTCGCAGGACCAGACGCAGCCTTCCCATCTCAATCGGCTTTTCGAAATAGTAGAAAGCGCCTTCGTCCTTGACGGAACGGATCGCGGCGTCTACCGAGCCTTGCCCGGTCAGCAGGATCACAGAGGTCTCCGGGTGTTCAGCCCTGAGATGCGCAAGCAACTTGAAACCATCGAGATTGGGCATCACTACATCGGTGATGACAACGAGGGGAGCGAAGCTCTCGACCCGATCAACTGCGTCCCTCCCGTCCGGAGCGGTCTCGGTCACGTAGCCCCAGCTCGCGACAACCTCGCTGAGGCCCTGCCGCGCGGCTTCCTCATCGTCCACAATTAACACGCGCTGATCGGACATTCGAGAAGAGTCTAGCATAGGAGTTCAAGAGCCCCGTACACGCGAGCCGAATCGACGCCACACGTCGCACTTGATCCGCTCGCCTCTGAGGCGGCACAAGTTGATTGGTCTCTTCGGATGAACAGCAGCTCGTAAGGAGATGGGGCAGTCTCACTCTTCGTACGACCAGCGCTCGATAAGCACGTCCATCTGACCCCCGCAGACCATGCCTTCGGCGTCTTGGTATTCGTCGTTCAAGTTGAAATGATAGATGTCAGTCCTTCCCGTGCTCAATACTTCGCGGGCTTCGGCCCAGATGTCGGCTTCGACGCAACCGCCGCCTACCGTCCCGATAAACGAACCGTCGTCGAATATCACCATCTTGGCGCCGACCTGCTGAGGCGTCGATCCTCGAGTTTTCACAACCGTCGCCATCGCTGCGCGAGCGCCCCGATCGAGACGGCGCTTCATCTCAATGTAGATTTCTCCCGCGCTCAACGAACGCCCGGGATGACTGTCGTCCTCGTCAGTGGCGGCCATAATCAATTTCCCTGGAAAGTCGATTATAGTCTCGATGTGCGTCGGTTGAGAAGACGGTTGACCTGGGACTCAGAGGAGTCGGCTCAACGGGGATCAGCGGAGGCCTGTTTTGCCCCTGGCATTCACGCTCTCGTTTATTCCCTGCTGTGCCGGGGAGAATCCTGGCTGAAGCTCGAGCGCCTCTTTGAAAGCCACGATCGCCTGTTCGTGCATGCCGTTCGCCGCCAGATAACGCCCCCGGTTGTACAGCATTGTCACGTAGGCCGGCAATACCTTCTGCTTCACGACGTCGGTGTCCTCGAATCTGGTCGTCCCGCCGGCGAGCCCGCGCGTATTTAGCGGCCGATCCGTAGGCTGCTGGAACTCGCGCTGTCGCGTTGCCTGAAAGATCAGACCCTGCGGGACCAGTTGATAGGAGCCGGTAAGCGACTTCGTCAGCTCTGCATCTTCTCCATCGCGGTTGGCGGCGATATCCAGGGTGACGTAAACCGGCGCCGACCGCAGGTGATTGCTCACGAACGCGAGAATCATATCGTAAAATCGAGCACTGATCCGCCTATTGAGCACAACGTCACGCTGGTAGAGATCCGGATCGTGCTCCCATTGGCGCAGGTCTTCCAAAAAAGCGTCTACCTTATCTCGTGCCTGCTCGATGGTGGATGGATAAGCGCGTTTGAGATAATCAAAGTACCAGGACCGCCGAAGCTGGTTGATATCGATTGCGACCACGTCTTCGCGACGGCCTTCAACCTCTCGAAAGTACAGAGCCGGCGAGTAGACCTGCCAGTCGCGCGTCAACAACATTCCGCCCGGCTCAATCGAGGAATAGATGTTGTCGAGATAGTCAGCCGCAATGAAATATCCGCGACGGTTGTTGAAGGGCAAATTCGTGGCAAGGGCGGCAATCAATACGACGGCGATGAAACAGACAGCTAAGTCGCGACCGAGATTCGATTCGAGTCGTCTCCAGGCGATGACTTTTGCGATGAACCATTGCGCACCAAAGCCCGCTGCCATTGTCCCCGCGATTATCGACGGCAGGTAGTACGCGTCCTTGTCCTCGGCAATCTCGTAGCCAAGGCAATAGACGAGATCGGCCGCGACTACAAGCACAATAAACCAAAAGAGCGATTTGTCGCGGCGATATATCGCGACGGCTCCCGCGATCGCGAGCCCTGGCGCCGCTGGAAACCACCACGGTCCAAACTGAGTAACCACGAGCTTGATGAAGCCGGCCAGTTGAGAAGCCATCGTTTTGAGCGACCACTCCAGGAATACCTGGTACTGGCGTCCGGAGACGTGCCACCAGAACTGCTCGAAGGTTCGCGGATCGCCCCAGTTCATGATCGGGGATTGTGAAGCAGCCAGAGGCAGGTACGCGTATATGCTCAGACCCGCTATTGCACACAACGCCGAATAAAGAAGCCGCCGGCTCCGGAAGAACCCAATCCCCTCTGTTGCGAGCGCCAGCACCGCCAGCGCAGGTAGCATCAACCCAACCGTCACATGGTGCACTCCGAGCGCGAGACCAAAGAAGAATGCCGCCACATACAGGTAACGATCGGACGGCGACGCGGATGCGACGCGACGGCCAGACGAATCAGGCCTCGATCGCTTCGCTTCGAGAACGCCGCGACGCCATAGAAACATGAGCAGGACGACGGTCGCGATGAGCAGCGAGTTCAGAGTGTAGACTTCGGCGATCGTTGCATACGCCCAGAGCGTTCGCGAGAAGGCGAATAACAAGCCGGTGGTCACCGACGAGACTATCAACCATCGCGTGTTCTGAGGAACGTCGCTCGACGCCTGATTTGTGGTGCTCGCCTTTCTTCGCTTTCTGCCGCGGTCTAGTTTCTTTCCCGCTTTGTCAATCGGCGTCTGTGGGGTGGTAAGTACTTCGATCACCGCAAGCGTCAGGGCCGCGCAGGCGAGCGCGCCAAATAGCGCCGACGCGAAATTCACTCTCTCCGCAACGTTGCCGATCGGAACCAGCGTCGCCAAATGGGCCAATAATACGTAGAGCGGGAACCCCGGGGGGTGCGCGACCCCGACCGAGCGCGCCGCCACGATCAACTCTCCGCTGTCTACAAACACCACCGTCGGAGCGAGGGTCAATGCATACAAAACAATCGAGGCGAGAAATACTGTCAGAGCGCACAGTACGCGAATCCTGGAAATGGGGTGATTGTCGGCTGGGCCGGCGGTCATCCTGGCGGGCTCGCTTTCTTGTATCCAGTGAAGCGAACATTGACGACCACACGAGTAAAGCGCCGCCCCACGCGTATGCTGTCGTCCGCCGACGTGGCTGCGGGAAACCAATATTTGTCGTAATTCTGGAAGTAGGTTTCGAATTTCGGAGTGTGATGGGCGGCTTGTTCGGGCAGTGCTTCTCCCGCGATCTTGACCACGCACAGATCCTGATCGTCAATCCAAACGCGGCCTCTCAGATAGCGCTCATCGCTCTTGTCCGGGTCCGGCATTTTTACCTTGGGTTTCACGTCGAATACATAAGTGTTCAGCTCATCGATGCGCTCGCGACCGACATATGTCAGCTCATACTGAGTGAGCGTTTCCGGCGTGACAATAAACTGGTATACGCGAGTCATATTGTTGGCGGCATTCGTACCGATGTACACGTCTCTCGGAAGAGTCGACGTGTTCTCGAGCACCTTCTCATTGCGATTGCCGTCGCGGTCAAAAGAGATCAACGCGAAGCGATAGAACTTGCCGGTGATCGTATCCGATTGACTGATCGTTTGGATGGTCAGCTCAGCATAGTAGGAGTATTGGCGCAGCGCCAACTGCAACTGCTTGCCTCGCTCCGCGGCCGCCGCGAGTATTTCGGGGGGCGATAGTTTCCCGGGGTCCTGCGCGCGACAAACGGAGAAACACGACGAACTCACCGCGAGGGCCAGCGTAACCGCGACCAGGCAACTTGTTTGCCCACCGTATTTCAAGCTTTATCTCCCCGGTTTGATTCGCTTGTAGCCTGTATACTTGATCTCAATCTTGATCGGAAGGTCAACGCGTTTGAGGTCGAGCACATCGCGAGCGTAAGCAAGGCTCGGAAGCCACAGATTGCGTTCGACGTTTTCGCGGTAGCACTCAAACTTTGGGAAGCGCGAGCTTTCATCCTTTGCAACAACCGCCCGGCCTTCAAACTTGACCATCTCGAAGTCCTGATCGTCAATCCAGATCTTACCCTTGAACGGATGGTCGCCCTTGTCACGCTTTGGAAAGTTCTTTGGATCCGCCGGCTCGATATCAAAGACATAGGTGCTCAGGTCGTCGATCTTCTGACGACCAGCGAACTTGATCGTGTAATTCGGCACCAGATCCGGCATCAAGAAAAACAGATCGACCCCAAGCAGCGCCTTGAAATCCGGCTGAAGGACGCCCAGCGGCACGGTGAGGGGCGAAGGTGGATACTCGAGGATCTTTTCAGTTCGGTTGCCGGCACTGTCGTAGGTCATTTCCGAGACTCGATGCAACTGAGCGCTGACGCTGTTCGCTTCTCCGAACGTTTGAACCAGAATATCTTGCCGATAAAAGAAGTCGCGCTCGGCGGCTTTGAGCTTTTGCTCGTTGGCCGCGGCGCGTTTCAGGGCCTCTTCCGGGGCGACCGCCGATTGTCCGAGGGAGCTTCCGCCGACCGAGAGACCAATGGAAACTGCACACACACACGCGCATGCGATTCGTTGCGAGAATGTCGGCTTCATCGCGATATGCCTCCGCCGCTCGGATTGCGAATCACGACTCAAGGAATTGAAGCTTACGTTCGCAGGCAGTGGACAAGCAAGGCAAGCCTCGCCCTATCACGGGCGTTTTGGTTTTGATTCGGGCTTCGGTTGCTCGGGCGGCTTCACGGGCGGAGGCACCGGCTTGGACTTCTGCTGGTTCCTTACATCTTCCTCGGGGGCCGCCTCGCCTTCGTCTACAAGTCGAATTCGCCCGGTGAACTTCTTGTAGTTTGTATAGCGCACAGTCATTCGCAAATGGACCGCCGGTCCCTTCCTGAACTCAAGCACGTCGTCCGCGTAGGTATAGGTAGGAAACCAAAATTTGCCATCTATGTTCTCGCGGTAGCTTTCAAAGTGCGGAAATTTCTGATCGCCGACTTCGGGAACGGCCTGACCCTTGACCTTCACAATCTGGAGATCCTGATCGTCGACCCATATCCGGCCTTCTAAATATCTTTCACCCTTGGCCATCGATTTTGGCCTGACGTCGAAGACATATGTGTTCAGTTCGTCAATCTTCTCCTTCCCGACATAGTCGATTTGATATTTCGGAAGATCCCTGTCTGTTAGTGCAAACGGCTGCACACCGGCTAGATCTTGCATGTCCTCGGCGGTCATCTGAAGTGAGACGAGAGTGGAGGGAGGGAAGAAAGTGATCTTCTCAAATCTGTTTCCCCGATCGTCAAAGACTATGTCGGACGTCCGCCTGAATCGTCCTGTTATCGAGCCGGCCTCGCCGATCGTCACCAAGTCGAAATCCTGCGTGAAAGTGTAATTATTTCGGGCGATACCGTTCTGGGTCTCGGCTTCAGCGAAGCGCTTAATGACTTGGGCAATGTCGGGCGTCACGCCCTGAGATGAATTCCCTTGATGACAAATCACTGATGAACTTGCGAGAATGCAAATTACCATCACACAAGCTGCTCTAAATCGCATTTACTCTCCCTCCGGTTGCAACTGATTTGATTCTACTGGCCAGCCAGGCGGCTTCACAAGCTAGCGACGTCATCACCCTTTGATGATTCGGTGGATGGTTGGTGTTGTTCGATCAGCTTCATTAACCGCGCTTCGGCGTTATATGATGAGCAATTGCGCGACGCTTTGAGGTTCGTGGTCAAATCAAAGGGACTCGGTGGAAGGTGGCACGAAAAAAGAAGACCCACCCCTTGAGGACATTTCTTTTCGAACTGCTCGTCTACGCCGGGCTGGTCGTAGCATATGTCTTTTTTGTCATTGGGCTTTTGGGCGTCTGGCTGCACCGGATCTATCAACACCATAAGAACTGGTACGCACTAACCGCGCTGGTGCTGATCGTGACGCAGGGAGTCGTGCTGGAATTCATTACCAGCCTCTTGCTACGACTGGTGCGATCTCGTTCAGACTAGGGAGTCGAATGGACTTTCTCATCTCGCAAACTCATATCGATCCGATCTACCTGGTGATCACCGGATTTGTCATCGGGATATTCGGAGGATTCTTCGGAGTGGGAGGAAGCTTCCTGGCGGGGCCAGCCCTTTTTGCCGTCGGCGTTCCGATGAACTTCGTCGTGGGTACGGACCTTGCGCACATCGTCGGGAAGTCTATCGTGGCGGCAAAGAAACATCGCGCGCTCGGAAACGTAGACCTGAAGCTGGGCACGATAATGGTGATCGGGACAATCGTGGGCGTCGAGGTGGGCGCTCAAGGAATCGAAAGCCTGAAGCACCTGGGTGCAGCCAACGTCGATCGAGTCATCGGCATCACGTTCGTAGTAGTGCTGATTTCCATCTCGGCGTTCGTTGCGTGGGAGAGCTGGCAAACTATAAAGATGCAGCGAGACCGAAAACGCGAGGCCGAAATGTCCGGCATTGGCGTCAAGAAGTTAGAGGCTAAAGAAGACGAATCGGCGTTCGATCACGTCGCCCGGAAGGTTCATCGAATCAATATTCCGCCGATGATCAAGCTGCGCGCGTCCGGTGTTGAACGGGTCTCTTTGTGGGCCATCCTGCTCGTGGCCTTCGTCGGCGGCATCTTCAGCGGGTTTCTCGGCGGAGGAGCCGGCTACATCAGGATGCCTTCAATGGTCTATTTGCTCGGCGTTCCAACTCACGTGGCGGTTGGTACGGACCTGTTTGAGGTCGTCATCTCCGCCAGCTACGGGACCCTGACGCACGCGATCAAGGGCAACGTAGATATTATGATCGCGCTTGTAATGCACACCGGCGCCGCTATTGGCGCGCAGATCGGGGCTGCATCAACCGAGTATTTTCACGGGCCCAAGATCAGACTCGCGTTCGTGCCGCTGCCTCTGATCGGGGCTGCAATAGTAATCTACGGACTGCTCTCGGGACATCACGTGAAGTAATACCTGTGAATGGCGGTCAGCTACCGCCCGAATGAAGGATTGATTCGCCCATGAAGATATTGATTTGCACAGACGGTTCTGCGCAGGCGGAGAACGCGGTGCGTTTTGGAGGACTCATCGCGGAGAAGTGCGAGGCCGACACAACCATCCTCGGAATCACGGAAAAGCCTGGCGAAGAAGACTCGGTGTTTGACTCTCTACGGCGCGCGCAACAATTGCTCCGGGACCGAGGCGTCAGCGCCGAAGTAATCACGAAAGCCGGCGAGCCGATCGAGGAAATCGTCAAGCGGACAGAGGAGACGAGCTACGACCTGGTGGTGATCGGGGCATTGCGCAAAGGCACTCGCGGTCCCTTCCTGATGTCCGCGAAGGCCTACAAGATAATAAAAGCGGTTGCCCCGCCCGTGCTGGTGGTGATCGGGAATCGCGAAACCATCAAGAGAATACTGATATGCAGCGGTGGCGAGAAATATATCGATCGAGCAGTGGAATTCTCGGGGGCCATCGCCAAAGCGGCCGGCGCTTCCATCACGCTCTTCCACGTGATGGCAGAGCCGCCCGCGGTGTACTCGGATCTAATAAAGATGGAAGAGGACGTAAATCTGCTCTTGCACTCGAGCTCCGGATTGGGACAGAACCTTCGCCGCGAGAAGGAGGCGCTTCAAGGAATGGGCGTCACAGCCGACGTTCGTTTGCGTCACGGGTTGGTCATCAGCGAAGTGTTCAAGGAGATACGACGCTGCGACTACGATCTGGTCGTCACCGGATCGTCACCGGAGGGTGGAAATCTGCGGAGCTACATCATGGGCAACATAACACGCGAGATCGTGAATCGCGCGGAGTGTCCGGTGCTCGTCGTGCGCGGCGGGCAAGAGCCGGCCGGACTGACCCGCAGTATCCGGGGGTTCTTCTCTCAAGCCTTTGGACAATCGAAAGAAGAAGCCGACCGAAAACCCGACCGAAATCCCGACGGAAGTCCATGACGGGCGCGTTGACATCGCATGTAACCGACCGATAGTATTTCGATCACGAATTCCCGAGCTGGTCGTCGATCACCGACCTACTTGAATTCATAACCGAATCCATTACGGGTCGCAGGCAGGACTTCGATAGTGGCCAAAAAAAGCCGATCACGCAGCCTTCGGAACAGGCCGCGCACAACCCCTTCAGTCAACGCCGATCAAGCCAGGACGCCCAGGGATTGGATTCTGTGGCTGGTGCTGGGCGTTACGTTTCTCGCGTTCTCGAATACGCTGTGGAATGGATTTGCATACGACGACACTACCCAAATACTGGACAACAAGTTTATTCGTGATCTCGGCAACCTACCGAAAGCGCTCGTCACCGAAACGTGGTATTGGCGAGTTCAGCAGGACCAGGACCCGAATACGCAAGACAAGCCGTCCACTCCGTATTATCGGCCGGCGTTTGTGATCTACCTGATGACGATGTGGGCGTTGTTTGGGAACTGGGCCCCGGGCTGGCACCTCGCCAACGTAGCGCTGCACGTTCTTGCGGCTTACTTCGTCTACAAAGTTCTGCGGCGATTCACCGCGGACGCTCGTGTGTCCGCGATTGGTGCGTTCGTCTTCGCCGCCCATCCTCTCCGAAGCGAATCGGTAGCGTGGATAAGCGGCGTCACAGATCCCCTCCTCGCCGTGTTCCTGCTGCCCTCGCTTTTCCTGTACATGCGCTATCGAGAGGAAAAAAAGACAAAGCTTCTTGTCTTCTCGCTATTGCTGTTTCTGCTTGCAACGCTCGTCAAGGAACCCGCGGTCGCTCTTTCATTATTCATCGGCTCATACGAGCTATTCGTAGTTAATCAGGAAAAGCGCCTGGGTGACCGGCTCAAGAGCGGTATCGTCTTTGGGTCTTGTTTTCTCGCAGTGGCAATACTTTATTTCGCCGCACGATATTATTCGCTTGGCTTTGCGCTCAACAACGCCGAATTCAGGACATATCCGACTCGGTGGATAGTGCAGACCATTCCGCTCGTCATCTGGAAATACATCGGGCTGCTGGTCTGGCCCGTCGAGCTTTCGCTCTTTCATCTGACGCCGATGGTGAGGACCGCGCTGAACGTGCGTTTCATCGTACCGCTTGTCGGTCTTATCGGTTTGGCGGTTGCGCTCCGGCCGCTCTGGAAATCCACGGTTGCTCGGTTCGGCATTCTCTGGTTCGCGATCAACCTGCTTCCCGTTCTGAATCTGGGGGCGTTCGACGAGAACTTCCTGGTTCAGGAGCGCTACCTTTACATTCCATCGATAGGGTTCTCACTGCTTGTCGCCATGGCCATTGCAAAAGTGCCGTTTGAGCAGTGGCTCCCGTTCGCAAGCCGGGTCCGGGCGCAAGCAGCGGTGACAACCGTGCTCGTGTTGTTGTTTGCGGGGAAAGCCCTCGCACAGAACGCGACGTGGAAGGATGATATGAGCGTGTGGTATCACGGGGTGAAAACAGCACCTGAGCAGCCAATGTCACACTTCGTGCTCGGCCACAAGCTTATCGATTTGACCGACTACCCCAAGGCGGCTGAACAACTGGAGCTGTACCTGAAAATAAACCCGGACAACCCCCTCGTCCTGGCGAACCTCGCTTCGTGTTATGTGCTGATATACTCTCAACAGCTCGCAACCGGGTCCGTCCCCGACCGCGACATTCTGGATCGCGCCCTCGAAGTTTGCGATACAGGGCTGAAGCTCCAGGACTCATCGCCGGTGTTGTGGGACGCACTCGGCACTATCCACACATTCGACACCGGTCTCAAGAACTATGACCGCGCGATCGCCTGCTATGATCGTGCGATGCGTCTCAGTCCGCAGAACCCCATGCTGAAGTTTCACATGGGGGGAGTTTTGGTGAAGAAGGGAAAGTACGACGAGGGGATTAGTTTCTTGAATGCGGCGCTCGCCGAGAGTTCGGTGATCGTTGACGCGCACAAGTTTCTCGCGTATGCCTACAAAGCGAAGGGACAGCTCAAGGAAGCGATTGACCAGCTATCTATATACCTGCAGCTTCAGCCTGACGCGCCCGACGCGTCCAAAGTAAGCAAGGACGTTCAGGACCTCCGCGCGCGGCTCCAGATGCCGTCGCCTCAAAGCTAACAGGGTTCCCGAACCGGAACCGCTATTTCTTGACGCCCTCCTTAAGAGCGGCTTCTATGGCCGCTTTCAAGGCTTCGCGGCTCCTGTCACGCGCCCTCCTCCCGTTGATGAACACCGTCGGGGTCGAGTCAACTCCCACTTTGTCGCCTTCGCTGAGGTCTCGTCTTACCTTGTCGGCGAACTTCCCTGAGTCGAGCGCGGCATCGAACCTTCCGCGGTCGAGTCCCAATTGATCGGCATATTCCTTGAGCTTCTCAACCTCGAGAGCGTTCTGATTCTTGAACAGTATCGCGACATACTCCCAGTACTTGCCTTGCTCTCGCGCTGACTCCGCAGCCTCCGCGGCTTTGAAGGCATGCTTATGCTGGTCGAGGGGGTAATTCCGCGCGACCAGTTTTACTTTGTCGCCGAATTCCTTGACGATTTCCTCCAGCACCGGTTGTGTCGCGCCACAGCTCGGACACTCGTAGTCGGTGAATTCTACAATCGTGACCGGGGCGGAGGCTCCGCCTCGCCACGGACGATCGTCGATTGGTATGTTGAACACAGGCGGATCGGGCGGCTTGAGGAACACTTGAAGAGTCGCTCCTTTTCGCAGGTCTTCCGCGAAGGCTTTCTCAGCAGCGGTTCTCCTGGAGTTCTGCAAGTACTCGATGATCTGCGCCTGCCGCTGCTCGAAGGTCCCGGTCATACGGCTCTTGTTCTCATCGTAAAACTTGCGCGCCTCTTCATCGGTCACGGGCTTCATTCGAGGTGCTATCTCGGTCTGGTACAGGGCCGGCGCAGTGACCCCCTTCTTCTGCGCCTCCTGGTCGAGCAACGTGTTATTGATTTTCGCGTCCAACTCGTCTTTGCGGAGGCTGTAGATCTGTTCCTGCACGCTGGCAACTATCGCTTTGAGCGAATCCTCGACATCCCCGGACGTTATGCGCTTGGCGTTTACGATCGCGAATACACGCGCACGGTCGGCATCAGTTTCCGGAGGAGTGGCCGACGGCACAAGCACTTTGACGCGCGCGCCGGTCCGAAGTCGGTCGGCATACCGCTTCGCAATCTCCCGCTGACGCAGCCCTCGCAGGTAACCGATAACCTGGTCCTTTACGTCCTTGAACTCGCCTTGAATCTGACTCTTGTTCAAATCGTAGAAGGATCGCGCTTCTGCTTCGGTCGGCTCTTTGGACTTTTGCGTTACTTCACGATCCAGAAGCTTTTCCGTAGTGATGCCAAGACGACGGGCTTCCGCGTCAAGGAGGCTGGAATTGATCTCGAGTTCAAGCTGGCGCTTTCGCGCTTCAATCACTTGATCCTGAAGCGCCCTGATGCGCTCTTGCAGAGGTTCCTCGACGTCCTTGATCGCGATCTTGACCCCGTTGACAATCGCAAGCACGTCGGGCGGAGGCTTGACTTCACAACCGCAGTCTTCGGCTTTTTTCTCGGCGGATTTTGAGGGCGTTGCCGCCGCGGACTGCTTCGCGACGGGCGCGGCGGACCGATCCTGCGAGACATTCAAAAACGCCTTGCCTGGTTGCGCAAGAGAAGCGATCATCGCTCCAACCGCCATCAACAGTGAAACCCTTTTCATCGGACCTCCAATCATGAATCAACATGTGTTGAACGACGCCGGCAGGTCGAAGCATCGTCATAGTTCGACCCTGGCTACCCGAACATTGACTCATGATCGTGATTCGACCGTCAAATCGGCCCTGGTGTTCGCGAATTATGAGGGTTGCCGGCTTGTTCCCCGAGTCGTCCCAGTATGGCGGAGATCTATCGTCGCATGCTCAGTTCTTACTCGCCGCATCGGTTATGACTCTTACGAGAACCGAGGCCGGGGCGAGCCCATAGGTGCGGGTCCAGTAGCCCGCCGCGTCATTGCCCACAAGTACCATCGGCGTGTGATCGTTCTTGTCCACCACCGCCGCGCCGAGCGCTTTCAATAGAGAGTTGATCTCAAACTTGCTCCCGGTGACGAAGGTCCATCCGGGAGCTGCTTTGAACTTGGCGCCAAACTGCTTCAATCTCTCGGGTGTGTCGACGACAGGATCAACGCTTATCGAGATCAGTCTCACGTCGTGGCCAACACGATCTCCCATCTCCTGCTGGACTCTGCGAAACGTTGCCGCCAACGGGGGACAGATCGTCGTACAGGTTGTAAAGATGAAATTTATCGCTACCGTTTTGCCTCTTACCAGATCGGTGACAAACTTCAACTTCTGGCCGTCCTGATCGTACACGCTCACGTCCGGGATTTGCAGCTTCACGGGCGAACCAGAATCGGCTTCATTAGGTTTCGACAACTCGGTATCCGGTGAGGCTGCGTCGCCGTCTTTCTCAATCGCCCTCAGATCCATTCCGCACTTGGGACAGGTGCCGGGCTTCGAGGCTTTGACCTCGGGATCCATCACACAGTAGTAGCCGGCGGCTTTCTGCTTTTTCTTGGATTGCCGGGCCAACGCGACATTCACGGAACCCGGCCCAGCGCCGGCCGCCAGGATTCCGCAAACGATCAGTGTAATTGCGATTATGTGTTTCATACTTTGCACCGCCTCTCTCTGCCGCTCGTCAGTTCGGCTGGTTCGTTGATGCACGAGAACGCGCTTTAAGTCGCGAGGGGCTTACCCGTGGCCCCGGTTGGGCCCCTCGCATCTGCTTGCAGGTATCCCCGCAGGCATCTCAGGTCAGCGCCGATCGGCGTCGCGTCGCTCTGATTGGCTTCCAGGCGTTTTCAAGGCCTCTTCGACGGCTGCCCTCAATGCTTCATAAGTCCTGTCCGAGACACGGCGTCCATTGATGAAGATTGTGGGCGTTCCGCTCACGCCTGCTCGCATTCCATCCTGCATATCGCGCTGCACTTTCGCGGCATACTTGCCGGCATCCAACTCGGCGTCGAACTTTTTGCGATCAAGTCCCACTTTGCTCGCATATTCCTTCAGCTTCTCGACTCCCAACTCCTTTTGATTCTCAAACAAGACCGCCGAATAGTCCCAGTACTTCCCCTGCTCTCGCGCCGCTTCTGCGGCTTCCGCTGCCTTGAATGCGTTCTTGTGTTTCTCGAGCGGGTAGTCCCTGACCACCAGTCTCACCTTGGCGGGAAAATCCTGAGCGAGCTTTTCCAGGACCGGTTGAGACTGTTGGCACGTCGAGCATTCGAAATCAGTGAACTCGACAATTGTGACCGGCGCGTCGGCTTTTCCTCTCGAGGGCTGATCGTCGGTCGCGATCTGAAAAACCGGAGATTCAGGTTCCTTCAGGTTCATCTCGATCTTTGCGCCTTGCCTGAGCCGGTCGGCGAATACGACCTCCGCCCTGCGTTGTTCCTTCTTCTGAAGGTGATCGACGATCTGGTCCTTCAACTGCTCATATTCACCCTCTATCTGATCCTTGTTGTCCTCGAAGAACTTCTTTGCCTCCGCTTCGCTGACTTTCTTCACATTTGGCGTCAACTCTGCGTCAACGAGCGCCTTCGGCGTAATCTTCCTCTTCTGGGCTTCCTGCTCCAGCAAGAGATCGTTGATCCTGAGAGCCAGCTCAGCCTTTCTCAATCCATATACCCGGAGCTGCACGTCGTAGATCAATGGCTTCAACGCATTTTCCACGTCTCCGGAGGTGATCGCTGCGCCGTTAACGGTAGCCAGCACCTTCGCGCGATCGGACTCGCTCTGCGGAGCGGTGACGGTCTGTACGAGGATCTTTACGTCGGCCGCTGACCTGAGCTTATCGGCGAACTTCTTCGCGGCACCTTCCTGGCGCTGGGCTTTGATGTATTCAACTATCTGCTGCTTGAAGTCCCTGAACGGCCCGGGTATGCGGCTCTTGTTCTCGTCATAGAAGGCCTGGGTTTCCGCGTCGGTCGGATCTTTGACCGCGGCAATGATCTCCTGCTCGAGCACGTTTGCGGCTGTCGTGCCTCTTCTCGTGGCTTCAGCCTCGAGGAGCCGTGAGTTGATCTGCAGGTTAAGCTCTCGGCGGCGAGCGTCCACGACCTGCTTTTGCAAACCGGACTTCTCATCGTTCACCTGGTCATCGATTTCCTTCGTGGTGATCTTCACGCCGTTGACGATCGCCGCGACATCGATCGGGGTGTTGGCCGCCTCGCAGCCGCAGTCTTCGACTTTCTTTTCGGCCGGCTTCGGAACCTGCTCCGACGCAGCCTGTTTCGTGGGCCCGGTTTGCGCCTGTTGGCTGGGGCTTGCGGGCGAGCTGGACTGGGCCGTCGTCACAGACGCGCCGATCATCATCGCTATGATAAGGACAAAGAATCTGGGTTTCATTGGTCTCCTCCTCTGGAATTTCCGGTTCGGCATTGCATCATCTACTCGGGCGTAATCCAGCCGCCCGCAGGAATGAACTGCTTTTTCTCCGGATCGATCATTACAATGTAGGCTCCGAACGCGCCGATTCGGCGATTCGGGCCGTAAGAGATTCGGGGGCTCAATCCGGTATCGAAGTTGTAAAGACCCTCCAGCGTCCTGATGAGCTTCTCGCGGCTCAGCTCCCTGCCCGTCAGCTTCAAGGCCTCAACGAGAATCTTCGCCGCGCAGTATGCCGAGAGCTGAGCGGCAAGCTGCTTTTGCGGAAGGTTGTGCTTTTCTGCCATCGTGAGAAACTCGCGCACGCCCTCCGGCGTCTGGTCTGTTGGCAGAGTCGGAAAAGCCAAAAAGATCCTTTCTTTGAGGATCGGCGGGGCATCCAGGAGTTCCTTACTGGCAAGCGACCCGGGAATCAAAAAGTACGGTGTAAAGTTCATCCTCGCCGCCTCTTTCATAAGCGCCAGCTCTTCTCCGCCCCAACCTGAGAGGAAAACCGCATCCGCGCCCGCGTCGCTCAGCTTCTTGACGAGTTGGCCCGGATCAAACTGCTTGCGCGAATAGCTGAGCCTGGTGATTGCGTTGTAGCCGCGTCTTTTGGCGTGTTTCTCAATCGCTTCCGTGAGGCCCGCGGCGTCGGCGCTATCGAGAGCGACAATCGCGAGCCGCGGGGTCTGCTTTTGAAGTTTGTCTCCGATGAAGTTGACCAGCGCACCGGCTTGATCTTTCAAGCCCGAGAACAGATAGAAAGTGTGTCGGTTCAGGGGAAAGCCAATCTCCGGATAGAGAGTCGACGGCCCTACCAGCACTACTTCTTTTTCTTCGACAAGCGAAGCTATTTCCTTGTCCGCTCCCGCGATGAACGCGCCCGCCATTGCGAACACCTGCTCGGTGTCGATGAACCGCTCGGCATTTGATTTGGCTGCTCGCGGGTCAGCCGGTGACTTGGCGACGCGCAGCTCGATCATGCGATTGTAGATTCCACCCTGGGCGTTGACCTCCTCGAAATAAGCTCCCAGGGCCGCTTCCACCGCGTGGCCCATTTCCGACATCGGGCCCGGTCCGGCCACGATCGTCCCGACTCGGATGCTCGTCTCCGTCAACCCCGGGTCGCGATCCTGTCCGAGACGTTTCACATAAGCGACCAGATCGGCGAGATCTTCCGGCGACATCCAGTATCTCGGCATCGTGTTGGGCAGCTTGTTCCCCGCCGGGTCTATGCCTTTGGCCACCGCGATCCCAAGCGCGCGGTCCGTGTAGGGAGGATGCTTTCGTCCGCTCGCGTGAGTGACTCCATAAGACTTGGAGAGCGCCTCCCAGGTTATGTCCGAGGGCACCACCCCGCCTTCCGGATTTCCCCGGCCGTCAAACCCGTGACAGTTTGCGCACAGCATCGCCGCTGCCGGCACCTCCATCGTCCCGTCTCCCAGATAGCAGGTTATCTCCCTACCCGAAGGGCTGGCGCCGCGCAGGTAAATGAACTTCCCCCGTTTCTCCTGCTCAGTCAGTTGACCCGGTCCGGGTCCGCTGGCGGCGGCGCTGCCGATAAACAAGAGCATCAGCATCAAGGCAACCACGAATGCAATGCGTTTGATATTCATCACCGCGGCTGGGTTCGCTTTCATTTCACCTCTCCCGGCTTATCATCGACCACGCTCTCCACGACCTTGATCAGGTCTTCGGCCTTCGCCATACCCATTGCTTTCTTCCAGAGCCCGGTATGCAGATTCCCGATGATGATCACCGTCGAGTGGTCGTCTTTCGATTCGACAAATTGTCCGATCTTTCGCAATGCGAATTCGGCATTCTCTTTCTTGCCGGCGACAAAGAACCAGCCCGGCCGCGCTTTGTATTTTTGGGCGTAGTCTTTGAGCCGCGGCGGAGTGTCGACTGCGGGGTCAACGCTGATCGAGATTATGTGAACGTCCTTGCCGAGCCGGTCTCCCAGCCAGCTTTGAACTCGTTCCAGGTTCCTGCTCATCGGAGGACAGACGCTTGTGCAGGTGGTGAAGAACGTATTGATGATGACCACTTTGTCCTTGAGCAAGTCGCTGTAGAACCGCATAGGCTTGCCGTCCTGATTGATCAACTGAACGTCTGTGAAATAGTTTCGCGCCGGAGAATCCTTGTCGTCCGGAGCCGGGCTCTTTGATTGCGCCGCTATGGGCCATGTCAAGAACCCGACGCTCGCCGCAACCACAAGCGCAGTCCACACAGTGCGGGTCCACGCGGGCCCCGCTAATCGACGTTTTGTTTCATCTGTCATATTCATCTCATCACCTCAGTTTTGCTCGGACAGTTCAGCTCTCCTATTTTGAAGGGGTTGCAGGAGTCGCGGGTTTTGCTTCGACGGCCTGCAGGATGAAGTGAATGGTCTGATTGTAGCCGACTCTCAACGAGGGACAATGGACAAACACGTAATACGGTCCGGCTTGCGCTGGCTTAAAAGAAACCTCGTATTTGCCGTCCCCGATCGATTGCGCCCACAGGCGGTTTTGCGACTGGCCAGGAGCCAGAAACACAAGCACGCCTAAGTCCTTCAGGCCATCTTTGGGAAGCCTGCTTTTCGAATCCACAACCAGGAACTGCAGCTTGATGGTTTCACCGACTTTGATCTTCGAATCGGTGATCAGCGGCTCAACGTAAATCGGGACCTCCGGTTCTTTTTTCAACGCGAGATTTGGCGCCACGCTCAGGTCAAAGCAATGGGACACACGCGGAGTATCCAGGAGAAAGGCAACATCGTAGTCCCCGGAGCCGACAAGCTTGACGTTAGTCGAGTAGACGCCTGGCGAAGTCTCGCGAAGGCTCTGGTCCCAGACCATCACCGCGCGCGGCTCCCGGCGATAATTCTGGAAGCTGCCCATCGGCGCGGCCATCCCCTCGGCGTAGTAATAGATCATCTTGTCCGCGGGATTCGCGACAAGAACTGATTCTCCTTCCGGGGTTGCGACGATGGGATCGGCCAGCGATCTGCTCGACGATTTCTCGGGAGCCAACTGACCGGCGGGGAACTCTATCACCGGGACTTCGCCCGGTTTGCCAATTGCTTCAAGCCGGATCATGTTGACCTGATCGCTGCCCAGCGCTCTAACGTAGGCGTAGCCGCGCGTGAAGCTTATCTTGTCCGGATTCTTGCCGACGTCGATCGCGTGCAGAAGCCGATTACTGGACGCGTCGAACACGTGAACGTTGCTGTCTTTGCCGTTCACAACGAACCCATAGCGTCCATCCGGAGCAAAGCGAATCGACCTCACGCCCGGTTTGGTTTTGATTCGAGCCAGGATGTCGGGGATCTCACCGCCGATCACCGCGATCGTGCCGTCTTCTTCGCCGGCAACGTAAATCGCATTGCTGAGAGCTGAGAACGCCAGGGACACCGGAAGCGGGCCGGTCTTTATGTCTTTGGCCCTCGAGAGCTTTTGTACATCGATCACCGAAAGCGTGCCGTCCAGCTTGTTGGTCACGTAGGCGTAGCGGCTATCGCCTGCAAATGCAATTTCGTGATGACCCGCTCCAGTCTTTATATGCGCCGCGACCTTCAACTGGCTGGAATCAATCGCCGTGACGCCGCTCTCCCCATCGGCCGCGTCGTTTCCAACCCACAAATACTTGTCGTCAGGCTGCAACGCGATCTTCGAGGGCTTCGGGCCGGCATCTATGTTGGTAAGCACTTTCCAGTTTGAGGTATCGACAACGGCAAGCTGGTTCACCAACGGCATAGTGACGAACAGCCACTTCTTGTCGCGGCTCATGACCCAGTCCTCGCCGGGGCTCTTCAGGAACACAAGCGTGAGCAGCTTGCTGCTGCCGTAGCCCAGCAATGGGTCGATGACCGATATGTTGGCCTCCTGATTGAGTGTAAGGATGTAGTAGATGTTCAAGTCCATATCGGGGCGGGAGCTGAGGCTCGATTGCAGGAACGACTGTATCTTCTGACGGCAATCTTTCCCTTCGGTTGTCTTTCCCGCCGCCCGGCGATCCATCCAGGCGGAGGGGTGCAGATTGGTCAACGGCGTTCCAGTCCGGGAATCGGTCATCTTGAACCGAACCGTTGCATCATCGCCTTCGATCAGAGCAGTCGCTTTTCCGCCTCGCGCGGAAACAGGTTCGACGCTGAAATCAATGACGAGGCCTTCGTGCACTATCCGTTGCGGCTCGCGACTGGAAGAAGACGCAGATGCCGGTTTTTCATCCGAGCCGGGTTTCGTCTGGTCGGTCGCGATCGACTTCGACTGGGGGACTCCCGCCGCAGCGATAATGGCGACGGTCAGCAACAAGGCCGTAGCAAGTCCGAGCCGGCCGCTATTTGACAAGACACTCGTCTTTGGACCCCTGGGTCTTTTCGTTTTGCTGGTGGCTGTCTTCATGATCTCTCCCTTTCCGTCAATAGAGCTCGCCTACCGCGTGATGGCCTTCAAATCCCTGACCGTGTTGCAAAACGACCGGACTGCGACCGTTCCGTCGTTCGCAAAATCGAGGATCGCCTGGCGTAGAGCCGGCGAATCATCGAAGGCAAAAATCGTTTTGGAGTTCTGGCGTTTGATGTCTGCAATCTCGAAGCTGCGCGATCGCAGGAAGCTTGCCAGATTGAGGTCGGTCGTCTCGAAGGCCGGGCGAGGATTGTCAGAGCTGTTCATGATATTTCATCTCGCATTCATCAAGGTTCATCAGGTGAGCACCGGGCTGCTCCTCGCAGGGCGAAGGCTGGAGCGCGGCCTGATCAAGCCAGGCCGCGCTCCAGGAAGCGAACAGTTATTGTTGAGGATCCAGGAGGGCCGGATCAGTGGTGGCAGACGAAGCGACTCTGAAGATTCCCCAGAGTCCGCCGTCGAACTGCAACGATTGGAAGGTCCGGTACAGGTAGTCGCCTGTGATCCTGAACTTTCCTCCTGCGCCATTCCTCGGGATCGCCACGAAGTGGAAGCCTGCTCCGACTCCCATCTGAGCACCTGACCACTCCGACTGCACGTTTTGGCCGATGACCGTCGAGCTCGCAGTGAACGGCTCTTGCGGCCAAACGTGACCGTGCAGCGCGAAGACGTTGTTGCGACCGTGGCCGCCGGCGTTCAGCAGGTGGAAACGAACGGGTGTTCCCGCCGTTGCGGTGAATATCGGCGTTACCGGTTCACTGCAGTCGATGCCAATGCAGGGACCCACCTGCGAATTCGACAACACGTTGCTGAAGTCGATGTCGCGAGTGGAGACTCCGCCCGGCCCAAACTCGGCTATTGCTTCTCCCTTGCTCAAAGGAGTGTCAGGGGCAATGCCCATTCGGAACCAGAGCGGTTCGGTTCGATAGTTGAACCCTTTCTGCGCCGAGTCTTCGGCATCGTCGCCTCCTCTCAGGTTCGGCACCGGCGACCCGTTGCCGATCGTCGAGCCTTCACCGAACCTCAGGTTGAGGTCGGTCTGGTGCATAAGCACGAAGTCGCGGAAGAGAACCGTGCCAAGCGAGTCAGTCACGGTCGCTCTGGCTCGCGAGCCCTTGTCCTCAGTCCACTTCGTGTTTAGCGGCTCGATTATCAGAGCACCGAAGGCACCCTTGTTGCTGTGCTTGATGGTGTCTGACGACATCAAGTTGGTCCCGCCAAACTCGAACGGTTTCAGACTGCCTATCCCCGATGCGATCACCAGGTCACCCGCGTACCACTGATACGTGCGGCTGAATCCGGGAGCGACCGTTTGAACGCCGTTGAAGCCGACATTAAAGCCGTCGCTGTCGAGCACATCGTAGAACACCAATTGCGGATGCAGTCCCACGTTGTTCGAAGGCCTGACCTGATTGGTATTGAACTTCTCGACAATCATTGGCACGAAGTTCCAGCCGGCAAGATCCGGCAACACCGAAGGCAGCTTGTTGGTCAACGTGAGGTTGATGCAATCGCCGGCATTGGCGCGGAGGATCAACGGCTCGATTGGAACGCCCGCCCTCAGCTTGCCGGTCGTCGCATCGATGTCCGTCGATCTCACGTACAGAATCGCAGTCGGGTCGTGTAGCGGGCCCTTGTGCGTCTCGCCTGTGTTCGGATTCTTCACCGTCGTCGCGCGCCTGTTGTAGACAAGTGTGCCGGCGGGCAAGACATCTCGCGCCAGAACAGCGGTGACGCCAAAAGTCTTGGGTATCTGCGTCTTCAAGCAGACCCCCGAGAAGTCACCCTGATTCGAGAGCGCCGGAGCGCGGCCGTTCGGATTGGATGGCAGGGCCAGCATGTCAGCCCTTGTGCCTTTGTAGGCTCGGGCCAGTCCCCACAAACCGTTCCACGTACCGTCTGTCGACGCGCCCGGCCGGTAGAGGTAATCGGCCGTCTTATCGGTCAACTTCTTGGGCATCGTCGGGACAATGAATTCGAAGTGTTCGCTTATCCCCATCATCTGTGAATTGCGATAACCCGAATTCACGAATGAAGGCTCAAACAGCCACTTGATTCCATGCACCGTGAAGTTGTGCCCTTCTTCGTGTGCGCCGACGAGGATCCGGATCTGAACCCGGTCGTTCTCATTGACTCTCAGCAGTGGCGTATACGGGTCGCCCGGTTGTACATCTTTCGTCAACGGGAAGTAGAAGTTGGGCTGCACGTTCATCGCCGGATCCTTACGAAGAACATCCGACCGGAATACGTGCGACAGGTCGCCCGCTTCTCCGTCCACCTGCAAGCCGGTTATCGGATTGCGGATGCGCAGCGGGACCGGCTCGTTGCGATAGTTGACCACCATCGTGCCGACGTCAGCCGCCGAGATCGCTTCGGGGCATGGCGCCGGGTCGCCGCCAAAGCAGAAGGCGGCTTTCTGTATCACGATAGGCAGAGGGGCTTCTTCCTTGGCCGGCGGATTTATTGCGCCGGGCGGATCGGGATGCGGGTTCTCTCGGCCGCCGCCCCTGCCTGCCAGATAGGCGTGCTGGAAGTCGGCGAACTCGAGCATGAACTCGCGGTAGCTGTCCGCGGAGTTCGCTGTCAGAACGTCTACTCGCCAACTGGTCGGGCCTCCATCAAACCTCGGAGGCGGTACGCCTTGCCCGCCGAGGATTTGACCGGTCTCCGGATCGCGCCACTTCGAACCAGTCGGTTCGATTACCAGACCGGCATACAAACCCACCTGTTGGTGAGTCGAAGGGCCGAAGTGGTCGTGTGTGAATACGGTGCGCAGCGTCCGATCGACGCCCGCATTGTTCAAGGTGTCGTCGGCATACCAGCGCTGAGTCGTCGTCCGCGCGCCGAGCGTGCCGAAGAACGGATGCGGCTTCGGTTCCAGTTTTACGAGGAGTGTCGGACCGTCGCCTACGACTGGAGGAACTATCAATCCGCCGCCCAGGTTGATCGCATCGATTCGCTCGATCACCTCGTCGGGACTGAATGTGCCGTCTTCATAGTTCCAACCATTCCCGGAGCCGTCCGAAGAAGTCACATCGAACTTCACGAGGTGAATATGCTGTCCGATGATGTCGGTCGGCGTTCTGACCTGGTAGTCGTCCAGCGCGTAGACGCTGGGCATCAGGTTGGTATGGTAGAACGTTATGCAGTCGTTGGTGTTGGCGCGGAAGAAGAACGGCTCAGGCGGCTTGGATGGCGACGTCGGCTGTGGCTGGCCGGGGAGGCCACCCAGGGCTTTGACGTCACCCCACAGCGCAAGGATTCGCTGCTGCGGGAAGTGCCAGCCTGCCTTGTTCAGCTTCGCGTCTATCTGAATGCCGGCCGCCTTGTACATGCGCGCGACGCCCACGGCCTTCCCATTGTCGTCAACGCAGGGATCCGCGTAAGGCGCGCCCGGTTGTGCTCCAAGCGGGTTGGCGTCGGTCTTTCTGGGCAGCCCGTTGGTGACGAATTTGATATTCGCGCCTATCTGGGTAGGATCGATTGCCTGATCGCAAATGCCGTTTGGAAGGCAGGTCGGGTGGAAGCGGATGCCGTGAAACCTCATGGCTTCCTTCTCCACGGGCGTTCCAGCTTCCGGTCGCGCCTCTGCGATGGCAAGATCGAGGACCTTGCTGAAGTCGAGCCGGGTGTGAACCTCGGTGAACTTTCCATCGAGGATCACGTGACGCGGTAGTCCGCCGTCATCCACTACGTCCAGCGGTGCAGTGGGGGGACGATGTCCGGCGACCGCGGGAATGAAGAACGGGTATCCCGGGTTGCCCGGCAGCGGTCCGAATTTCCCCTGCTCGATTTGCACCTGTCCGTTAACAATCGACACCTTGACTTCCGGAAGCGGAGCCATCGGCATCGTCGGGACCGGAACCAGTGCGGGAATCGGCGTGCCTGCCAGAATCTCGGCGTCGGGCAGCGCGCGCGAGCCAGGCGCGGGCCGGCCCTTCTCGTCGAGCACGGTTCCCGACTCGAATACATCGTGAGCGCGCCACAACTCCCACATCCCCATCGCGAAGTGCGGATAGAAGTGGCAGTGGAAGATCGAATCGCCGACAACCTTGTTGCGATTGCCGGTGCCGTTGTAGGTGATCTCTAACGTGAAAGCGGCGCCCGGCCCGATCGCTTGACTGTCGAGATACGCGGAGTCGTCGTTGTCGGGCGTGTGCACCCACTGATGCGCGTGCAGGTGATGAATGTGATGTTCCTTCGACCCGCCGTGCAGGATCCTCATCTTCACGTGATCGTTTATGTAGCTGTGATGCACGTTGGATGGATCATCCGGGTAGAAAGCCTTGGTGGCCTTGAACCCCGGGGCCGGGCCGCAACCCATGTTCGCCTTCCTTATGTCTTCGATCGTGCATGGGGCGTTGGCCGGCTTATCCACGACCATCGCCGGGTCGCCCACCGCCCATGACGTGAGGAAGAACTCTTCGTACTTGCACTCGACGCAATTCGCCATCGGCCCAACGCCCAGGCGATTCGCAAGGATTTCGGCGCCGATTCCTCCGGTGCCGTAGTTGATCGCAAAAGCATCTCTCACGCTATGAAGCGTGAACTTGAGCGGGTTCTCATTTGGAGGTGGCTGGCTTTCGAACTGCGGGAAAGCTTGGACCGCCCCGATCTCGTCGTGGTAGATGATGGTGAATTCACGATAGGGACGGTTGCGGTTCGGATTCACCGGGGTGTCTTTGTACCACCCGTTGAAACCGTCCGCGCCTGGTCCAGTGATGATAGCGTTGAGATCAGTATGTACGATCTCGGGCCCGGCAAACCCCTCACGCGTCATCTTCAAAATGGGGAGCCCGGCTCGCGGATGGTCCTTCGGATAGACCGCGTTGTAGTCCACCACCGGGTGGCCGTCCGGTGTTTTGGTTTTGGTGGCGAGCTCCAGGTCATTTTGCGTAACCTGGCTTCTGTACCACTCAGCGCCGGTGGGTTGTACGGTGACTGCGCCAAAGAGCCCGGCGTTGAGTTGTCCGCCATCCCCTTCGCCGCCGGTCGTCGAACCCATGCTGTACAGCATGTAGCCGCCTTCGCGCTCTGCGTAGAACGTGTAAACGGCGCCCCCACCGGGAGGAACCAGGCTGCTGGCGTTTCTTCCAACGTTCGAGCCGTCATCGGCGATGCTGGTTACCAGTTGCAACCCGTTCGCCCGAATGGAAGCCACACGAGTGACCGTTTGTTCCTGATCGACCGGAACCGGATTCAACAGGTTTTTGAAGTTGATTCGCAGGCAATCGCCCACGTTCATCCGAAGCACTATCGGTCGCGGGCGTTTGTCTTCTCTGAGTTTGACGTTGCCCGCGCCGATCGGCTTGGCCGGGTCGGACGCGACGACGTCTCGCTCGAGAGCGAAGATCATCCCTTGCGGCTGCACCGCTCCGAGACGATTCCAGAAAAATACCTGATCCAACGCAACGACATTGGCATTAACGGTTCGATTGCAACCCGGCGCGGTTCCACCGCCTCCTGCGCCATCCGCCGGTATTTGGAATTGCGCATTGGCTGGATCAGGAATGGCGAGAAATGCCAGGGCGACTAGGCCGCCCATCACAAACCGCAACAAGCGATTTTTGCGACTCATAATCATTCCCCTCCCCTCGAATGGGTAAACTACTCCTGTGCACCCAGGGCCATGAGCGCCGAAGCGAATGCTGTGTTGACTGATCCCTAGGCCGGCGGTGACGCATCCAGCAGAAGCCCGCCAGCCTCCAGGCTATGATTGGACTCGAATGTATTTGGCCTGCTCAGCGTGAGCCATCAGAACGGCTAACTACAGGGCCCGGAATTCAAAGGTGGATTTCGGGGCTATGGATCACAGACTAGAGCAAACCCTAGCGCGCATCGGCCGCTTCGGATTAAGGCGCCGAGCCGCTGCACCCCAACGAGCAAACGATGTGCCGACTGTCACAAAGAAACCAGAAAGCCCTGATTCGTACTCTGTTAGCGACACCGCATTCTTCCGGGCGCATACCGACCGTGTTCTATTGTGAATCAACAGTTCGTCTGTATGATTCAACATAAACCATAGTGTGACCTCTATTATTGATGACCAGGTGCTGGGGCTCAGGCGCCTACGGTCTCGCCAAAGCACTTTGGATCGCATCGACAATGTCCGCGGGGTGAAAGGGCTTATGCAGACAATCAGCCGCGCCTCGCTTTCTCGCTTCTTGGACTATCGCGGGAGTGGGGTTCGCCGTAATAACAATGACTTGAAGGCCTGGGTCTTTTTCCCGGAGATGACGAAGAACATCGAGCCCAGACATATCTGGCAGTTCGACGTCGACGATCGCGACGTCGATCCTTTGCCTGTGCGCTTTGCCGAGCGCGTCCCGCCCACTCATCGAGGCAAGAACGAAATAGCCGCTGTCGCTCAAGATCAACTCGAGGGCATCGCGAACACTGGGCTCGTCATCAACTACCAGGACTGTCATTCCCACGGACATCAGGCTCCCTCTGCAACGTCTTTCTATCGCAGCCAGAAACCACGCGCACAGCCGACTGACGGAACCAATACGAGGGGCAGGATTCTCGGCTCAACGGGATTTAATACCGCAGTTTGTGATGCAAAATGCAATCCACGGCCGCGCCTCGAGCGCATGTTATCGAGACTGTCGACGATGGCTCAGGGCTGGCCTGGATTGGCTGGGCTGGACCCATCTAGCTCGGAGTCTGAGTCGAAGATCCTATTCCAATCGATATTGTCTCATCTTCCCCTGAAACGCCGCGCTTGAGCCCGAATCGTCTAAGTTTCCGGTAAAGGGTAGGGCGGTGCATGTTGAGGATCTGAGCGGTTTTCTTGACGTTGCCCCCGGTGCGCTCGAGCGTCTGCTCGATGGCCTCCCGCTCGATCTCTTCCAGAGTCAGATAGGGAGGTATCTCACATCGAAAGCTCCCCTCTCGCGCGCTCCTAAGGTGATCGGGGAGATGCTCGGGGCCGAGTTGTGCGTCCGGGCAAAACAGAACAGCCCGTTCGATGACGCTCTCGAGCTCACGGACGTTGCCGGGCCAGTCATAGCGCGAAAGCAGCGAGTAGGCGGCTTGCGATACGCCGCGAATGACTTTGCCGTACTTGCCCGCATATCTTTGCAAGATCTCTTCGGCAAGCAGGGGCAGGTCGTCCAACCGCTCACGGAGCGGCGGCACGGTTATCTTGATGGTGCTGATTCGAAAGTAGAGGTCTTCGCGCAGAACCCCCTGCTTCATGGCCTCCGCGGTGCTGCGGTTGGTGGCCGCCACAAGCCTGAAGTCGATCCCAATCTCCTGTTCATCACCCACACGCCGAACCCGTCGGTCCTGGAGCACGCGGAGCAATTTGGTTTGAAGATGCGCGGGCATCTCGGCGACTTCGTCCAGCAGCAGTGTTCCCCCCGACGCCGCTTCGATCAGTCCGCGTTTGTCGCGATCGGCTCCCGTAAAGGCGCCTTTCTTGTAACCGAACAGCTCCGATTCGATCAGATCGCGCGGGATGGCGGCACAGTTGATTCGCACGAACGGCGCGCGGGCGCGGTTGCTATGCGAATGAAAGGCGGAGGCGATCAACTCCTTGCCGGTCCCGCTCTCGCCCTCGATC
Source organism: Blastocatellia bacterium (assembly GCA_035455165.1). GTDB lineage: Bacteria > Acidobacteriota > Blastocatellia > UBA7656 > UBA7656 > Onstottus_A. The sequence continues at coordinate 29,775 of DATIFP010000196.1, read as the reverse complement.
AGAACCGATGCTTCGGACGGCGCGGTCGCGCGGATTGTCTCATAGATCTCCAGCATCTTCGGCGTCCGCCCCACCATCCCGAAGGCTCTCGCTTCTTCCGTGCGCTTTAGCGCTCGGTTTTCACGCTTGACGCTTGCGAGTTCAATGGCTCGCTCGACCAGCATTAGAACCTGGTCGGGGGTGAATGGCTTTTCGAGATAATAGTACGCGCCCTTCTTGATGGCATCGATGGTCACGTCGAGCGAGCCGTGGGCGGTCATCAGTATGACTTCGGTTTCTGGCGTGTTTTGCTTTATGCGAGTCAGGAGCTCGAGTCCGGTCGAATCGCTCAACCTGAGGTCGGTTAAGACCAGGTCGACAGGGCGGCGCGCAAGCAACTCGACCGCTTCTGCAACCGCACCGGCGGTCTGGATCTCGTAGCCTCGATCGCCGAGTATCAGTGCGAGTGCGTCGGTGACGCTGCTCTCATCATCGACCACCAGAATTCTACCCGCTGACCCCATCGGCCTTTCCCCTCCCCATCGGCAGCTTTATAGTAATCTTAGTGCCCTTTCCGGGTTGGCTCTTCACATCGACTGATCCGCTGTGCTGTTCGATTACCGTAGCCGCAAAGAAGAGCCCGAGGCCTAACCCCTGGCTCTTGGTGGTATAGAACGGCTCGAATATGTGTTTCACCTCCTCGTCAGTCATCCCGGAGCCTGTATCGGCTATCTCCACGCGAAGCTCCTGATCGCCCGCGTCGGTTGATACTCTGAGCTCCCCGCCCTCGCTCATCGCCTGGATCGAGTTGAGCAGGAGGTTTATCAAAGTCGAGCGCATGGCGGCTTCGTCGATTGTCCCTCGGGCTCCTGGCTGCTTCAGGTTCAACTCAACCTTGATTCTCCTGGCGCTCAGCTGCGGCTCGACCAACTCCAGCGAAGCGGTGATGACGCTGTTGAGATCGACAGGACGGGGCGTCAACGTGATCGGGCGCGCGAAACTGAGAACCTGTTCGGCAGTCTCCGAAAGCTGATCTATGCCATCGTTAATCTTGTCGACCAGGCTTTCTTCCGCTGGAGGGATCTTGCCCGCGATCTTGTTTTTTAGGTGCCGCGAGTAGAGTTTCAGCCCGGCCAGAGGGTTCTTTATCTCGTGAGCGAGCTGCGCAGCCATGCGGCCAAGCGCCGCAATCTTCTCATGGTGAGCAAGCCGGGCGCTCAATTGGCGGAGACGCTCCTCGTTGTGTCGCTCCTCGGTCAGGTCCTTCACCACGCACAGGTACCCGAGCAATGGCCCACCTTGCTCCTGGATCGGTGTTACGGTGACCGAGGCGGTGAATCTCTCTTCGTTCGCTCGCCGGAGTACTACTTCCGCCTTGTGGCGCCCTTCGCCCCGGACTTGTCTTGCCCAACGACCAAACGGCGATCCGCCTCGATATGCTTCGCTTCCCACCAGTTTTCGCGGATCACTTCCCAATGCCTCGCGGACGCTGTATCCGAGCATATTCTCGGCGCCGCGGTTGAACAGCATAATCAAGCCTCGAGCATCTACGGCGATGATGGCGTGTTCGGTCGAACTGTCGAGCACGGTGTTGAGAAAATTGTGAGCCTCGGCGAGTTCGTGCGTTCGCTCTGCCACGGTCAGCTCGAGTTCCTCGGCATGCCGTTTGATTTGTTCCTCCAACCGGCGCTTCTCGTCCAGGAGCTGCTTGTGCGCGACCGCCCTCGAGACAGCAGCGATCAGAACATCCTTAACCACGGGCTTGGCAAGGAAGTCGTACGCGCCTGCCCGCACGATCTCTGGCATCTGAGAAATGTTAGGCTCGCCCGTCACCATTATGACGGGCACATAGGGTTCGCGTTCTTGAAGGGCCTTCAGAATCTCGACCCCGCTTTTCGATGGCAGAACGATATCTACGAGGGCTGCATCGATAGCGTTGTTCTCGACAACCGAAATGGCGCTCTCGAAATCCGACGCGGTGAGCGCTTCGAAGCCTTCGCGCTTAAGCAGCTCCGCCATCGTCCAGCGTATGTTCGGCTCGTCGTCCACCAGCAAGACTTTCGGCATACTCCGCCTCCCGAGAGACTTCAGCCGGCAGCTCTACAATGAATCGCGTGTATCTGCCTTCTTCACTCTCGACCCATATCTGTCCGCCGTAATCTCGTATGATGCCAAAGCTCAGGCTAAGCCCCAGGCCGGTTCCACCGCTGTCTCGCCGAGTAGTAAAGAAAGGATCGAAAATCTTGTCTACGTTCTTGCTTGGAACGCCCGGGCCGTTGTCGTAGAACTCCATGCGAACGACCCGTTCACCCGCGCGCCCCGCGTTGCGCGCCGTTATGCGAAACAACCTTTCTCCGGGCGCCTTCCCCTTCAGGGCGTAATGCGCGTTGCTGATCATGTTGACCACCACCTGGCGAAGCCTCGTCGCATCGGCGCGCACCGGATAGATTTCAGGATCTGATTCCAGCTCGAGCGTTATCCCATCCCGTTCGAGTTGGCTGCCGAACAATGAGACTGAGTCCCCGATGACGCGTATGACCGACACGGCGGTCGGCTTATTAGAATCCTGGCGAGCGAAGGTCAACAGGTTTCGTACGATGCTGGCTATTCGATCGCCTTCCTCAATTATCCCGTCGACCATGCGCCGTTCCATTTCGTTGCGAGCCACGCCGTCGTCTCTTAGCAGCTGGGCGAAATTCACAATGCAATTGAGCGGGTTATTTATCTCGTGAGCCACGCCCGCGGACAGCTCGCCGAGCGACGCCAGCTTCGACTGCTGGAAGAGCTGGCGTTCTATCTCCTGCCTCTCTCGATGGAGCCGCTTGCGCTCGGTTACGTCCCGGATGATGAGTATGAAAAACCGCTGTTTACCTGTCGACAGCTTGCTGCACGATGCGGCAACCGTCACTTGAGAACCCGCCCCGGTGCGAATATCGAGCTCCTCTTCATCCGACCACTCGCCGGCTTCGTCGGCGCCCTTATCGCATAGCTTCGAAAGCAGGCGATGTTCCGGGCCGTCCCCAACCACGTCTATTATTTCGGAGATGTGCTTGCCGACGATCGCCTGGTGGTTGAGATCGAGAATGTCCCCGAACTTCTTGTTTGCATCGACGAGCAAGTGATCGAGCGCGGTCACCACGCCGATTCCGTCCCCGGCGTGCTCGAACAGCGCCCGGTAACGCTTCTCGCTTTCTCTCACCTTTCTTTGCTGGCGATTGACCAGGCCGAGCAGCAGCGTCACGACTATCACATCGACCATCGTCGATATCCAGAAATGTTCGACTCGTTGTTCGATCGTTTCTTGAAGCGGCTTGTCGCCGGGATATCGTGCTTCGACCCACGAATAGAAGGGCCCGCGCAGATAGCTCTCGTAACCAAAAATCACCAGCCACGTCAGGACTACGGTGAGCGCTGTGAAAAAGATGATGAGCTTGAAGCTGCCGATCTTTTTCATGATCCTCCGGCTCAGGGGCAATTAACCGAGGGTACCCTCCCGTCGCTACCGGCAACCGTGCGACACCACCGCCTGGGAGGAGATTTTTGTTCCACACTTTAGGAGATAAAGCGTACGCAGTGCTGTCAGCGCGTAATCTATCTCCCGATTTTTGTATTGTCAAGGAGAGGCTTACGAAATCGGACGAGCGGGTGGGTGCGTGCGGAAAGGTGAATCAGCGCGGGCGGAAGGCATCCGGCTTCGAGCAGGCCCTTCGTCGAGCGCCGTCATCGTCAACTCCAGGGTTGATCTGTTGCGCGCCCGCTGCGCGCCTTCAAGCTCCTTGCCGGGGTTCGCGAACCTGTTCAAGGTTCGCGCAAGGTCTCAAAGCTCGCAGCGGGCGCCGAGAAACGAACAACCATCGAATTTGGAATGCAGCCTGCCAGGGCAAGCTGCATTCCGCCCAGGTGAACAAGTTATGGCGTGACTCGGAAGATACCCCACATACCTCCGTCAAATTGGAATGACTGGAAAGTTCGGTACAGGTAATCGCCTGGGACCCCGAACTTCCCGCCAGCTCCATTCAACGGAACAGCATTGAAGTGGAACGAAGGACCAACGCCCATCTCGGCTCCCTTGACTTCAGAGCGCGGATTGGAACCGATCACCGTAGAGCTGCTGGCAAACGGCTCCTCCTGCCACGCATGGCCGTGGACCACGAATATGTTGTTGCGTCCATGCCCACCGGGCATCAACACTCGGAAGCGCACGCGGTCTCCATCCGACGCGGTGAAGATCGGGGTGACCGGATCACCTCCGACCTGAATGTTCGAAAGCGCGTTGGTGAAGTCGAACGTGCGAGTTATCGTCAGCGGGGTATCGGGCGCGTAGCCCAACCGGGCCCACATCGGCTCGGTGCGATAGTTGAACGCCTTGCCCGAACCGTCTTCGGGATCCTCTTCTTCCGCGATGATCGGTATGGGCGATCCATCGCCGAATCTGAAGTTGACGTCGTTCTGCGCAAACAGGACGAACTCCCTGAATGCGTTACCCGAGCCCGGCGGGTCAATTGTAGCTGAAGCTCGCCTGGGCCCTGAGTCCCAAGTCCACGTCGAGCCTTGCGGCTCGATGATTTCCGCCGCAATCGCCCCCTTGTTGCTATGCTTGATCGGGTCTGACGAGATCAGGTTCGTAGCGCCAAACTCGATCGGAGTGGCAATCAGCGTGCTTCCGGACAGTTTCACGTCTCCGGCGTACCACTGATAGGTCACGACCTCTCCCACGTTGGCGGTTTGTATTGGGTTGAATCCCACATCCGCCCCGTCGTCCTCGGTGATGCTGTAGGTCAACAGTTGCGGATGCAGTCCCACTCGCCTTCCGGGTGTGATCTGGTTTGCGTTGAAGTTGTCTACGATCATCGGCAGCGTGTTGAAGCCGTCGAGGTCAGGCATCGTAAACGACAGTTTGTTGCGCAGCGTAACCTTGATGCAGTCGCCGGCGTTAGCCCGAAGCACGAGCGGCTCGACCGCAACTCCGGGTTTGAGGTTGCCGTTGTAATCCAGGTCGTCTGTCCTAACGAACAGGATCGCCGTTGGATCGTTGATCGGTCCGGGCGGGTTGACGGACCCGAGATTAGTGCGAGGATTGTAGATCAGCTTCCCTTGAGGGAGCACGTCCCGCGCCAATACGGCACTGACGTCGGAGCTTCTAACGGGAGCAGTTGTGGGACAGACCCCGTTGAAGCTGCTCGCGTTGGTTATGTTTGGAGCCTTGCCGTTGGGGTTATTCGGCAGCGTCAGCAAATCGGTTCGCTTTCCCTGATAACTTCGAAGGATCCCCCACATGCCGTTCCACAGATCGTCGACCGAGGAACCCGGCTTATACAGGAAGTCAGCAAACGCCTTGCCGCTATCGACCACTGTGACTCTTGGCACCACGAACTCGAAGTGCTCGCTGATGCCCATCATCTGGCTGTTGCGCCATCCGGAATTGGCGCTGGAAGGCTCGAACAGCCACCTGACGCCGTGCACGCTGAAGTTGTGGCCTTCTTCGTGCGCGCCCACCAGAATACGGACCTGGACTTTGTCCTCCTCATACGCTCTAAACAGCGGCGTGTAAGGATCGGTCGGCCGCACGTCGTTCGTCAGCGGAGGATAGAAATTCGGCTGAACGTTTACGCGCGCGTCCGCCCGAGTGAACAGGTCGGTCCTTGATAGGAAGACTCCGGACAATTCTCCCGCGCTGCCCGCGGTCTGCGTGTTGGTCCGCGGATCGCGGATGCGGAACGGGATAGGCTCGTTGCGATAGTTCACCACCATAGTGCCAACATCAGCCGCGGAAATGGCTTCAGGGCACGGCGGGGCAACACCGCCCGGGCATACATCCGGCTTAGCCCGCAGGAACGGCAGCCCGACTTCGATCTGGCCGGGTGGATTCACAACCCTTGCAGGATCAGGTATGGGGTTGCCTGCGGCGTCGACACCGCCGCCCGCCTCGTACGCATGCTGAAAGTCGGCGAACTCGAGCATGAACTCGCGGTATGCATCAGCGTTGTTGACTGTCAGGATGTCGGCTCTCCAAGTTGTCGGGCCACCATCGAAACGTCCGCCTAAGAAGGTCCCGTTCTCTGAATCACGCCACTTTGAACCCTGCGGCTCAATAACAAGACCTGCATACAGACCGACTTGCTGATGCGTTGAGGGGCCGAAGTGATCGTGAGTGAACACAGTTCGAAGGGTTCGGTCAACACCGGCGTTGTTCAGCGTTTTGTCGGCGTACCAGCGCTGAATAGTGGTCTGCGCGCCAAGCGTGCCGAAAAACGGGTGAGGTTCCGGGGCGAGGAGTGTCCCAGCGCCTCCACCGAACGGCACCAGGCCGCCCGCATGGTTGATCGCATCGATGCGCTCGATTACCTCGTCCGGGCTGAACGTGCCATCCTCGTAGTTCCATCCATTGCCCGATCCATCCGAAGAAGTCACGTCGAACTTCACCAGGTGGATGTGCTGTCCGAGGATGTCGGTTGGAGTTCGGACCTGGTAATCATCGAGCTTGTACTCGTTGGGGACCAGGTTCGTGTGGTAGTAGCTTATGCAGTCATTCGTGTTCGCTCTGAAGAAGAAAGGCTGAGGCGGGCGCGTTCCGGCCCGCGTGGGAGCGACATCACCCCACAGCGTCAGAATGCGCTGCTGCGGGAAGTGCCAACCCACTTTGTTCAGCTTTATGTCGAACTGAATGGCCGCAGCCTTGTAAACACGAGAGACGCCCGCAGCGTTCCCATTGTCATCCTCACAGGGGTCTGCATAGGGAGCGCCCGGCGCTGCCGGCCGGCCGTTGGTTACAAAATTAGCCGCCGTGCCATCCGGTCTGAAGCTCGCGTGATTGCGAAGGGCATGGAAGGCCATGGCCGCTTTCTCGACTGCCGTCCCGTTTTCAGGAATCGCCCTGGCATTAGCCGTCAGCAATGTCTTGTGGAAGTCGAGCCGGGTTTCGGCGTGTTCGAATGTTCCGCCAGTGATGATGTGTCGAGGCAGCCCGCCATCATCGATCGTATCCAGAGGCGGATGTGGGGGGCGATGGCCCGCGACTGCCGGATTGAAGAACGGATAGCCGGGATTGCCGGCGCCGGTCACCACGACCTGGCCGTTGACAATCTTGGCCTGCGCTTCGGGTAACGGAGCCATGGCCAGTGTCGGCACCGGCACAATTGCCGGGATCGGCGTTCCAGCCAGAATCTCAGCATCAGGCAAGGCGCGCGTGCCGGCCACCGGACGACCGTTCGCATCCAGCACAGTCCCGGATTCGAATACATCGTGAGCGCGCCACAACTCCCACATCCCCATTGCGAAGTGCGGATAGAAGTGGCAGTGGAAGATTGAGTCACCAACAACCTTATTGCGATTGCCGGTGCCGTTATACGTTATCTCGAGCGTGAACGAGCTGCCCGGCCCAATCGCCTGGCTGTCGAGATAGGTTGAGTTGTCATCATCCGGCGTGTGCACCCACTGGTGCGCGTGCAGGTGATGGATGTGATGTTCCTTGGCTCCGCCGTGCAGGATCCTCATCTTCGCGTGATCGTTGATGTAGCTGTGATGCACGTTGGAAGGATCATCGGGATAAAACGCCTTGGTGGCCTTCGGTCCCGGCGTCGGCGTGCATGTGCCGGCGCGGATGCTGGCCGGCGTGCACGGAGCGTTTGCCGGAACATCCACGACCATTGCCGGGTCGCCGAGCGCCCACGAAGAGAGGAAGAACTCTTCATACTTGCACTCAGTGCAATTGAACACCGGACCTACGCCGAGGCGGTTGGCTATGATCTCGGCGCCGATTCCGCCCGTACCGTAGTTAATGGCAAAGGCATCCCTCACACTGTGCAGAGTGTGCTTGAGCGGTTGTTGCTCAAACTGCGGGAACGCTTGAACCGCACCGACCTCATCGTGATAGATGATCGTAAACTCACGAAAGGGTTGATTGCGGTCGGGATTCACCGGAGTGTTCGCATAAGTCCCCGTCGGGAACCGCCCGGCGCTCGGACCGGTGATAATGGCGTTGAGATCCGTGTGGACGATCTCAGAGCCTTTGAGCATTTTTAGAATTGGCAGCCCCGCGCGCGGGTGGCCGGCCGGATAGACCGCATTGTAGTTGATGACCGGATGGCCATCAGCGGTTTGCCCGGTTTTGGCGAGCTGCAAATCATTCGCCGTCACCTGGCTGCGGTAATACTCCGCTCCCGCGGGCTGGACGTTGACGGCGCCAAACAAACCTGCCGCTAACGAGCCGCCGTTACCTTCACCGCCCGTATTTGCGGCGGTGCTATGCAGGACGTAGCCGCCTTCTTTTTCAGCATAGAAGGTGTAAACGGCCGACTGGCCGGGTCCGACAAGACTGCTCGGGTTGCGGCCCACGTTCGAGCCATCGTCGCTGATGCTGTACCTGAGTTGCATCCCAACCACGTGAACCGAAGCAGTGCGCGTGGCAGGCTGCTCCATATCAACCGGTATGGGGTCCAGGAGGTTCGTGAAGTTGATTTGCAGACAATCGCCCACATTCATGCGAAGCACGATGGGCCGTGGACGCTTGTCCGCCCTGAGTTGAACATTACCCGCGACAAGTCCCAGCGAAGGATTGATCGGGACTACGTCGCGTTTCAGGGCAAAGATCATGCCCTGGGGTTCGACTGCTCCCAGTCGATTCCAGAAGAACACTTGATCCAGCGCCACGACATCGGCGCTGATCGTGCGATTGCACGTGGGCGTGGTGATTGGGTCGGTGAGTGTATCGGTCTGTGCTCTGGCTGTGCCAGACACTGCAAAGAGCGTCAACACCACTAACACGCCCATGAAGAGATGAGTGCGGTGATGCTGGAGTTTCATATTAGGTCCTCCCTGAAGACACAACTCCTCCAAGCGCCTTGGGGAAAGGCGCCGAAGCGGGGAGATGCGTTTTTTGCCCGCGGCTATCGAGCAGCGGGTCGCCGCAAGGAAAGCACATGCCGCCGCCTCGGATTGGCGACGATTCTGTGCCTTCCCGCTGCTGACCCCTATCCCGTATTGCTCGATTGATTAAGGCCCTTGGCGATCGAGAGCGCCCGTCTAACCTGAATGGGCCGAACGCCTTGGACTGCGATTTGTTTGGCTTGCGACCTCAAACCAGGCCAAGAAGGCATCCTCCGGTGCAGCGCGGTTCACGCTGCACCACCGTGCCTCTCGCCTGTTTGGCTTAGGGTACAAGTACTGGGAACCCTCAACGCGACCCGGTGGACGCAACACACTCGCCGAGTCGTTATTGAACATCCCTCGGCTAGGGCCATAGCCGGCCAGTGTATGACGCGCGGAATATTAACCGATTCGGAAATCTAAAGCTGTGACGGACGTCACAGTTGTTTAGTTGGATTTGTCGCCAAGCGCAACGGCTACATATTACGGTAGTTTGGGCCGCCGCCGCCTTCCGGGGGGACCCAGTCGATGATTTGATACGGATCCATAATGTCGCAGGTCTTGCAGTGCACACAGTTCGAGAAGTTGATCTGGAGCCGCAGCCTCCCTTCTCCAGCATCGACCATCTCGTATACACTGGCCGGGCAGAAGTTCTGACAGGGGTTGCCGTACTCGCGAGTGCAGCGATCGACGCAGATGTTCGTGTCCAGGACCTTCAAATGCGCGGGCTGATCCTCATCGTGATGGGTACTCGAGTAATAAACATCCGTCAGCTTGTCGAATGTGATCTGATCGTCGTACTTCAGATCCGCGTAGCGCTCGCGATGCCCGTCGAGCTTGCGCATGTGCTCGTGGCCGGCTCTGATCGGAAGTCTCGACGGGATTCGCCCTCCGGTCAGCACCGAAATCCCCTCGGTGATAAGTCCAAAAATGCGCCCTCGATCAAACGCCTGATGGAAGTTGCGCGCCTTGAAAAGCTCGCGCCCGACATGACTCTGCTTTAGCTTTGCATCAAAAGAGGAGAGCGTGCCACGCGAGAAATCACCCTTTACGAGACCATCTAGGATAGTCTCGGCAGCAAGCATGCCCGCCTTGATTGCGGTGTGAATACCCTTCAGCCGCTCGCCGTTGAGCATTCCGGCCGCGTCCCCGATGATCATCACGCCGTCTGCCGTCAACTGTGGCATGGTGTACCAGCCGCCGACCGGCATCGCCTTCGCGCCGTAGCGAATCAGCTTGCCCCCCTTCAGCAGATTGGTTATCAGCGGATGAGTCTTGAAGCGCTGAAACTCGTGATGCGGATCGATCCCCGGATCGCGATAGTCGAGACCGACTGCCAGTCCTATGTCGATGATACGATCCTGCATTCCGTATACCCACGATCCGCCAAAGGTGTGTGAGTCGAGCGGCCAGCCCATCGTATGAATCACTGAACCTGGTGCAAAGCGATCATCAGGAACCTCCCAGAGTTCTTTGATGCCAACCGAGTAGACCTGGGGCTCACTCTCTCGGTCCAGACTCAAACGCTTGATCAACTGCTTCGCAAGCGATCCTCGAACTCCTTCACCGATCACTGTGACTTTCGCAACGATGTCTACTCCCGGCTCGAAATTGGGCTTTTGCTTTCCGGATTTGTCGATTCCCTTGTCGCCCGTGCGAACACCGATGACCGCGTCGCCTTCATAGAGCATCTCGGCACCCGGAAACTCGGGGAATATGTTGATCCCTGCCTGTTCACACTTCTCGCCCAGCCATCGTACAAGCTTGTTGAGTGATACGACGTAGTTCCCGTGGTTTCTCAGCGGCGGTGGCAGGATCGGGACCGGGATTTTGCCTCGCTCAGAAAAGAAATAGACGTGTTCTTCTACGACTGGAGCCTCGAGCGGCGCGCCTTCATTCTCGAAGCCGGGAATCAGTTCGCGTAAGCTGATTGGATCGAGGACGGCGCCTGAGAGTTGGTGCGCGCCGATCTCCGAAGCCTTTTCGATTACTGCGATGTTTATCTCGCCGAGTGGCTTTCCGCCCGATTGTGTGGCGCGCGCATTATGCGCGGCAATCAATTTGTCGAGATGCAGAGCACAGGCAAGGTTCGCCGGCCCTGCTCCGACTAGCAGGACGTCCATTTCCAATACTTCTCGTTCGATAGTCATGATTAATGCAGGGGCGGCCCTCCGGTTCCGCCCTGGAAGTTGCGCTACCCAAAAAGATTAATAGGCCGCTCCAGAGTGGCGCCATCCAAAAAAGACTAACTAGGTTTCATTCCGGGGCGGCAACAGAGGGCCGCCCCTACAAACTATCCTTCCCCTTTCGCCTTTGCGATCTCGGCCGTGAGCGCCGGAACTATCTCGAAGAGGTCCCCGACTATTCCATAGTCTGCTATGTCGAAGATCGGAGCTTCGGCGTCCTTGTTGATCGCGACAATCGTCTGCGAGTTCTTCATCCCGACGACGTGTTGAATCGCTCCGGAGATGCCAACCGCAACGTACAGCTTGGGCGACACTGTTTGGCCGGAGCTTCCAATCTGGCGATCCATCGGCAGCCATTCGTTGTCGCAGATCGGCCGCGATGCAGCGATCTCTGCGCCCAGAGCCTCGGCCAGCTTCTGCACGATCTCGATGTTCTCCTGGCTCTTTATGCCGCGCCCAACGGCGACGATCAACGGAGCCTGGCTGAGATCGACGGCTTGCTTTGCCTCCTGGAACTTCGGTTCCGCCTGTGTCCTTATGCGAACGTCTGCCAAATCGACTTCGAGTCGCGCGACGGGAGCAGGCGAGTCTCCGGCTTCCGCTTTATCCGCTCGATAGGCTCCGGCTTGAAACGACACCAGAACCGGAGGCGCGGCGCCCACTCGAACATCGGTGTTGATCTTGCCCTGGAAGATCTGCCGAATGAAGACAACCTCCTTGCCTTCGGCTCGGAAGCCCACGCAATCGGTAACAAAAGTCTTTCCGAGGGCGGTGGCGAGCTTCGGCGCGAAATCGCGAACCTGGTAAGTATGACTCAGGATGAAAAAGCGCGGATCGAGCTTCTCGACTGCTTGCTTCAGCGCGGCCACATAACCATCCGACGTGTATTCTGCGAGCTTATCGTCCTCTATCGTGTGAACCGCTTCGAGTTTCCTGGACCCTATCTCAGAGGCGATGTTCTCGATGGACTTTCCAAGCAGAACGGCTGACAGTTTTTCCCCGGTTGCTGAAGCGATGCCCTGGGCCGCGACCATTGCCTCGAGCGAGGTTCGGTTGAGCACCCCATCTCGTTGTTCTATGAACAGAAGTATTCCTTGGCTCATCAGTTCCCCCCTAAAGAATTGCCGATTCCGATTGCCGGCCGATCTCAGATCTCAAATCTCAGATTTCAGATATCGCCGAATTTCAATCCGCAATCTTCGATCCGCAATCCGCAATCAAATGACTCTCGCGTCGAAGCGCAGCTTCTCGACGAGCTTTGCTGCGGCGTCGGCAGGCTTGCCCTCAATGAACTCGGTGCGTTTCGTCTTTTCAGGGAGGTAAGCTCGCTCGATCGTGTGAGCGGGCTTCAAATCCTCCGCGGTGAGTCCGAGATCCTCTGCTTTTACTTCACGAATCTCTTTCTTCTTCGCCGCCATTATCCCCTTGAGCGTCGCGTATCGAAGTTGATTGATGCCCGACTGAATGGTGAGCAACGCCGGCATCGGAAGCCGCACCCATTGAAACCAACCGCTCTCGAGCTCGCGCTTCACACGCACGGTCGCCTCTTCGGGCTGCACTTCCATCACGATGGTTGCGCTTGGCAAGCCCATCTGTTCCGCGAGAATCAATCCGACCTGCGCGAAGCCGTAGTCGTCCGACTGCAGCCCGGTGAATATCAAGTCGCACTTCTCTTCCCTCAGCGCTGCGGCCAGCGCGCGGGCAATCGCTGCAGCATCCTCGGCGGCGTCAAATACGGAATCGTGCAAATGAATCGCGCGGTCGGCGCCCTTTGCGAGCGCTTCCTTTATCGACTGCCGGACCCGCTCGGGTCCGAGCGAGATCACGATGACCTCTCCGCCGTGCTTCTCCTTCTGACGGAGCGCCTCCTCGAGCGCGTACGAGTCCGCCTCGCTCATCTCATAGCTTATGTCGCGTTCGTCGATCCATTTGCCGTCCGCAGAAATGCGCAGGATCGAGTCCTTCTTCGGCACCTGTTTCAAACAGACCACTATGTTCATACGAGTCCTTATGTTAGCTGAGCGGAGCACAAACTCCGCTCGTCACTTTCCAGCTTGATATTTGGGTATTGAACCGAGTGCGCGGTTCTTCCGCAATACACACAATCCGCCACGATGCCTAGTCGCCGTCGAATCGCTTCATCAGCAGCGCGGCGTTCGTACCACCGAAACCGAAAGAGTTTGAGAGCGCATATTTCATCTGAACGCGTCGGGCACTGTTGGGCACATAATCGAGGTCGCAGTCCGGATCAGGCTTCTCATAGTTCGCAGTCGGCGGCACGATTTGGTTTCGCAGCGACAACGCCATGACCCCCGCTTCTACCCCGCCCGCGGCTCCGAGCAGATGCCCCATCATCGACTTGGTGGAGCTTACCGGAATCGAATAGGCCGAGTCACCGAACACGCGCTTGATCGCCATCGTCTCGAGCTTGTCATTGTAGAAGGTCGATGTTCCGTGAGCGTTGATATACCCGACTTCGTGCGGGTCGATGCGCGCGTCATTGATAGCGTTCATCATTACGCGAACTGCTCCGTCGCCGTCTTCCGATGGTTGAGTGATATGAAACGCGTCGCTCGACATGCCATAACCTGCCATCTCCGCGTAGATTTTCGCCCCCCGAGCCCGCGCATGCTCGAGTTCTTCCAGGATCAAGACTCCTGCGCCTTCGCCGATCACGAAGCCATCACGATCCGCGTCGAAGGGACGGCTCGCGTGTTCGGGATCATCATTGCGAGTCGACAACGCTCGCATCGCGGCAAAGCCCCCAACTCCCATCGGCGTGATGGCTGCCTCCGCCCCACCGCAGACCATCGCGTCGGCATCTCCGCGTTGAATGATTTTGAAGCTGTCTCCAACCGCGTGTGCGCCTGTCGAGCAAGCTGTACAGGTCGCTGAATTGGGCCCCTTCAGCCCAAACCGAATTGAAACCTGACCCGCAGCCAGATTGACGATCGCCGCGGGAATAAAGAAGGGTGATATCTTCCCGGGTCCGCCCTTCAGAAACTTCTCGTGTTCGCGTTCTATCACACCGAATCCGCCGATGCCCGAGCCGATGAAAACGCCCAGGCGGGTCGCATTCTCCGGAGTCACCGGCAGTCCGGAATCATCCATCGCCTCCTGCGAGGCAGCGACCGCATAATGGATGAAGGGGTCCATCTTCTTCACTTCCTTCTTCTCGATGAACTTGAGCGGATCGAAGTTTCGGACTTCGCTGGCAAAGCGAACCGGGAAGGCGGAGACGTCGAAGCGGCTGATGGCACCCACAGCGCTACGGCCGGCAAGCAAATTGGACCACACCTCTTCCTTGGTGTTGCCGGCGCCGCAAATGAGACCCATACCTGTAACTACTACACGACGATTCAAATCCCTTACCTCCAGGATCAGAAGCCAGCCGGGCGAGGCCTCACTTAGAGTGTTTCTCTATATAGTCGATCGCGTCGCGAACGCTCTGAATTTTCTCGGCGTCTTCGTCCGGGATCTCTATGTTGAACTCTTCTTCAAACCTCATCACCAGCTCGACGGTATCGAGCGAGTCGGCACCGAGATCATCGATGAAGCGCGCGTTCGGGGTCACTTCGCCCTCGTCGACTCCGAGCTCATCGACGATTATTTGTTTTACCCTCTCCTCAACCGAACCTTCAGCCATTTCGCAGCTCCTCCTAAGAAAATGTCCGACAAACTACAGTCAGTCGCGGCTTAAACTGCGGTGCGTCACCGAGTCTGCGGCAAACCGGAGTTTGTCGGGCCTCGCCGGCGCAAGTTTCAACGTTGATTATGACCGATGATGAGTGAATGCCCAAGCTCACCATTCATCTTTCATTCTACAGCCCCAGCGCCGCCGACGCAGCGTCAAGCGATTGGATGTTCTCGACGTTTAGTATTTCACACTGCCGGCTGATCTGCCTTACGAGACCCGAGAGCACTTTGCCGGGTCCGACCTCGACGAACCGCGTCACGCCCTCGTCCAGCAGCCTTTTGATCGATTCGCTCCAGCGCACGGGTGATGCAACCTGCCTGAGCAGCGCGTCCCGTGCCTGGTCGCCCGTTCTTATCAGCGCCGCGTCGACGTTGGTCACCAGCGGCACCGTCAGGCCCGAGAACTCGATCTCGCTGAAGACACCCACGAGTCTCTCCGCGGCCGGCTTCATCAATTCCGAATGAAAAGGCGCGCTGACCGCGAGCATGACGGCGCGCTTGGCGCCCCTGGACTTTGCCAGGCGGACAGCCTTTTCGACTGCCGGGCGATGGCCGGCGATCGCCGTCTGGATTGGCGAATTGATATTCGCCGGCGCGCATACACCAAGACTCGAAGCCTCGGAGCAAATGGACCTCACAACGTCGATGTCGATCCCGATAAGAGCGGCCATCGCGCCCTCGCCCGGGGGAACAGCCTCCTGCATATAAAGACCCCGCTTCCGAACCGCCCTCAGAGCATCATCAAACCGCAGGGACCCCGCGGCGACCAGCGCGCTGTATTCTCCAAGGGAATGGCCCGCCACGAAATCGGGTCTCGCTCCCCGGTTTTCAAGAACCCGCAACGCCGCGATTGAAGTAGTCAGAATCGCCGGCTGCGTATTGACGGTCAGCCGAAGTTCCTCCTCGGGGCCTTCGATACAAAGGCTCGAGAGCCTCATTCCCAGCACGCGATCAGCTTCTTCAAATACCTGTCGAGCAAGTGGCTGCGTCTCCGCAAGCTCCCGGCCCATTCCAACATTCTGCGAACCCTGACCTGGAAAAATGAATGCTGTTCGCATAGTTCGTAGTCCGTGGTCCGTAGTCCCTGTCAATCATTCCCGCTAGACAGGTACATCTGGTCGCTCGACATTAGCCACTGACTACTGACCATCGACTACGGACTACTATCGGCGTCCATCGTGGGCCGCGACCATCGCTGCGCCTAACTGGGCCTCGATTCGTTCGTTCACCTCTCCCAGGCAATAAGTTTGCGCGACGGCAATTGCGTTGCGTATGGCCTTCGCATTTGACCGGCCGTGACAGATGACGGTAACACCCTTGATGCCCAACAGCGGAGCTCCGCCGTATTCGGCGTAATCGAGTTTCTCTTTGAACTTCTGAAAGGCGGGTCGCGTAAGCATCGCGCCGGCTTTCGTCTGCAGCGAAGCCTTGAGCTCGTGCTTGAGTAAACGCATTATGAACTCGAAGACGCCTTCGCTGACTTTCAGCGCTACATTACCGGTGAATCCATCGCAGACGACAACGTCTACCTGGCCAGTGTACATTTCCCGGCCCTCGACGTTGCCAACGAAGTTCAATGAGGAGCCCTTGAGCAGCTTGAAAGCTTCCTTGGTCAAGTCGTTGCCCTTGATCTCTTCTTCGCCGATCGACAACAGCCCGACTCGCGGGTTGCTGACCCCGACGACCGCGCTCGAGTAGAGCGAGCCCATTACCGCAAAATCATAAAGATGAGCCGGCTTGCACTCCGCGTTCGCGCCGACATCTAGGATGACCGTTCCGCGGCCGGTTAATGTCGGAAGCACGGCGGCCAGAGCTGGGCGATCAACTCTCGGCAGCGCGCCGATCACGAGCTTCGAGATCATCATTGCCGCGCCCGTGTTGCCCGCGCTCACCAAGGCCTGCGCGTGCCCGTCGCGCACGAGCTTCGCAGCCACCCGGATCGAGCTGTTCTTTTTTCTGCGAACCGCAATCGCCACCGGGTCGTCCATGGTTATGACCTCCGGCGCGTCGACGATCTCGATATTCGAGCTGCGCCACGACCGGCGGCCCCCGCTGAGCGTGCGGCTCCTCCGATGCTTATCCAACTCCGCCTGAATCTGCTCGGAGCGCCCGACGAGGACGACCCCAACCCCCAAGTCGCGAGCCGCCTCGAGAGCGCCCTCGACCTCATTGGAGGGAGCGAAATCTCCACCCATTGCGTCGACAGCGATCTTGAGCATAAGAGGGGCCTATTTTGATTGCGGATTGCTGATTGCTGATTGCGGATTTCAACCTCATTCCGCAATCAGCAATCCGCAATTCGATTACTCTTGTTCCTTCATCTCGATTGCGACGCGCCCGCGATAGAAGCCACACTTCGGGCAAACGCGGTGCGGCGGGCGAGGTTCTCCGCAGTGGGGGCAATTCCCCACCGCGGGGGCGGCCAGATGATCATGCGACCTGCGCTTGCCCGTGCGAGATTTTGAATGTTTGCGTTTTGGATTTGGCATTATTTACTCCTGGTTTTATCAATTCGTCCTGGATTTCAATTCCTTCAGCGCCGACCATCGAGAATCGGCCTGTTCATTCTTGCAAGCGCACTCACGCACGTTCAAATTGGTTCCACACTCGGGGCAAAGCCCTCTGCACTCCTCGCTGCAAAGGCGCGCCATCGGCAGCGCTAACTCTATTTGCTCGCGCACGAGATCGTCGGCGTCGATCGCCTCACCCTGATAGAAGCCTATAGAAAGATCGTCCACTTCGAGTTCACGCTCGTCCTGAGTGCTCAGCGGAGGCACATAAAGGAGGTCAAATGATTGTTCGACGGGAACCGACAACGCCGCAAGGCAACGATCACACTCAAAGCCCACGACAGCGGTCACCTCGCCGACCAGCTCAACCCTTTCACCCTCGCGAGTGGCGTGCAGATTCAATTCCGCCCCGCCGATCAAGCGAGCCTCCCCCCCTCTAAGACCCGGTTCTCCCTCGGGATAACGATGACGGACAGTCAGTCCCTCATCCTCGTTTATCTGAGCTACAACGATCTTCATCCCACCCGGATCCAGCCGGTTCCCCGCTCGAGAACCCGCCATGCCACCGTAATCACAAAGGAAGCGCGTCTGCGCAAAAGATTATTCATTATATAGTTGATGACTCGGTTGTCAACCAAGCCCATGACGAGCGAGCGCGGCCAGCCAAGTGGCCCCAACCTTTACATTTCGGAACTTTGTGTTTACTCGAACGTGATAGAAGTGGGTATAATTATGGAGCCGTAAGAAACCCCCAAGAGGAAGACACGGGCCGAATGGCAGCAGTCACTCACCAGGCGCAAGCGATTGAACTGAGCGGCAGCCGGTCGATAGAAGCAGCAAACGATCACGAACTGCTGGCCGCGATTCGCGACGGCGATGAGGTCGCGTTTCAGGAGATAGTGCGCCGGTACCGCAATCCAATAACCAATTTCGTCTACCGGATGCTTGACGATTACGACAGGTCCGTGGAACTAGCCCAGGAAACTTTCATACGCGTCTATACCAGCGCATCGCGCTATCAGGCCAATTACAGCTTTTCGACCTATATCTATCGCATCGCCACGAACCTGGCGATCAGCGAATTAAGAAAGCGGAAGCGCCGGAAGGTCGTATCGCTGTTTTCGCCCTTCGCCAACGATGACGGTGAAGCAATCGAGCTGGATCCGCCGGATCTGAAGGTGCTTCAAGACGAAGCCTTGATTGAAAACGAACGCAGGCGCGCCGTAGCTCGCGCCATTACTTCGTTACCGGAGAAATATCGCGCGGCAATAGTCCTTCGCGACGTCGAGGGATTGAGCTACGACCAGATAGCCGAAACACTGAAGTTGTCCGAGGGAACGGTCAAGTCTCGAATAAACCGGGCGCGCAACCTCCTCAAGGAGAAGCTGAGCGCTTACATTTGAACAGCAGGTGAAAACAATGAGGGGCTGTAACGAAATCAGGCAAATGATCGACGAAGCAGACAAGCCGGAGCTGCTCTCGTTCGAAGTGAACCAGCACATCCGACGATGCCGCGACTGCGAAACGTTCGCCGATCAGCGAGCAGGATTGCGGACGCTGCTGGCGTCGGGCACGCGCGTCACCGCGCCAATCAACTTCGATGCTGTGCTGAATGCGCGGCTTGCGGAAGTGAAATCACGAAGGTCATTCGCATGGCTGAGCTCGGCCGGTTATCTGCGGCTTGGCGCCGCGACCGCGGGTTTGGTGGTGATGATCTTCGCGGCGCAATACACGGGGTTGTTTTCGAGGGACGCGGAGCGAGTGCCCGCACCACAAGATATGGCTGCGGTCGCTCCGAAGCCCGTCCCGCTCCGTCCGGGCGCTTCGACCGTTGAACCTCCTGAGGTTCAGCACGTTGTGGCTTCCGTACCGCGAGCGACCATCGGCGCCCGGGGCGGTACCCCAATCGGCGCTCGCGTTATGCCGCGGGGGTACTCGGCCGCTGAAGATGGGGGGGTCGTTCTGGTGCGTGGGACAAACGGAGAGATGGACGTTCCGATGCCGACGGTGAGCGTAGGGGCCCAGCCGCTCCTGTATGTCAGCGCGGGCAAGCAGCCTGCGAGAGGTGTTGGCGCCTCGTTCTGAGGCGGGTCGGGAGAACCGGGGTTTCATGATTAGAAGCGCAGTAGCAGTCTTATGTTTCATCTTCGCCTCGACGGCGTTCGCTCAGGCGCCGCAACCCGCTCGATCCGCGGCGACGCAAGCAGTGGTGCCGTGGGCCGTGTCCGTGGTCCATACCATCGATGTCCACAAGATGGTCGAGCAAATGAGAGCACACGGGAAATACAGGGTCGGAGTCGCGGGGAGCGCGCCGCCTTACTTCTACAACATCACGACCGGCCTCATCGTTGACGACCAGGGTCACGTAGTCACAAGACTTTCGAATGTCGATCCCATGGAGAAGGATCACAAGCTCGCAGTCACCACCAGTAATGGAACAACATTTGACGCCAAACTGATCGGCGTCGATTTCGCGACCGGATTCGCGGTGCTCGACGTGCCGCTCCTGAAAGCTGCAGTGCCTAAAGTCCCTGCCGCCGGAAATCTCGCCAGCGGCGCGGCGGTCAGAATATTGAGCAGCGATGTCGTGTCCAAGTCCGTCACCGATACGATATACCTGTCGCCGTCGATCGCCGTCTCGCAAGGTCACGTCGTCGACAGCATGTATTCGAAAGCTCGGGGCGCGCTGACGCTACTATCCGACAACCTGCTGGCTCGTTGCGATAGCAGCGTTGTGGTAAACCCCGAAAGCCAGGTCGTGGGCATGGCTCAATATGCTGGGTTCGGCAGAGCATATCTTTACCCCTTAGCCATGATCCGAGACACGATCGCGAGGCGGGTGATCGATAAGAAGGACAACGTCCCGGCCGGAGAACTGGGCGCTTTTGGCATAAGCGTAGCACAATTGTCAGACGCAGACGCGGGGCTGTTGGGTCTGCAGCGCAAGGCAGGGGTCGTCGTTCAAAGGGTGACCGCGCAAGGCCCCGCGGCGCGTGCCGGCCTGCTCCCGAATGACGTAATCATCCGCTTCGACGACTTCGACATCGCAGGCATGGCCGATCTCAAAGCGGTGCTCGCGCCTCTGCCCGCAGGACGCGAGGTCCTCCTGCGCGCGCTGAGGAATCAACAGGCGCTGGATATCAAAGCGGTGCTTGGACCGAGGCCTTTGACAGAGCCTGAGTCCATTCTTGACAGTCTCGATCCGACACTCGGACCGGCGATCTCTGAGCGCGAACAACTTCAGAAGCGGAGGGATGAACTTGGAGAGCGGTATCGAGCTTACCTCAAGGGCCCCGCTTCCAGAGAAGCGAATGAAGCAGTTCGCGAGATCATGATCGAGTTCAGACAGATTCTCGAGCGCTTGAGAGAACTCGGTCCCGAGCCGGCGGCCGCTTCTGCGAGCCCCGAGCCTACACAAAAGGAGTATGTGGGTCCGGATTTCACCGCCGAGCAAGTTCCTCGTGACGTGAGTTTCCCGATCGGTTTTACGGCTCGCGATCTCACGCCCCAACTCGCAGCTATTCTCCAAGCAAGGGGAGGAGTTTTGATCTCGAGCGTGGTAGCGGGCAGTCCTGCCGATCGCGCGGGACTCAAAGCCGGCGATGTTATCGTAACAACGCATGACGCTGCTCTCGCAAGCGCAGCCCAGCTCCAATCTCTCTTCTCGAATGAGCACGGAACGATCAAGCTCGCGTTGGTGCGAAACAAACAAGTCGTTGCGGTGAGTATCAACATTCCGTGACTCTCGCTCGACCGGCCGATCTAAATCGGCCAAGAGGAGTCGCGCTTCTCGTCGTTTCACTAGCCAGCAAGCCCCTCCCTTGCTCTGCAGCAATCGATGTGATACTTACGTTCGCCTACCGATGAAGATCTCGCTTACCCGGACGCAGTGGGCGCTTGCCATCTTACTCGCCCTTGCGACGGCCCCGTATTTCGTCCGGCTCGGCGCGTCGTCACTGTGGGATGCGAATGAGGCCTTCTATGCTGAAACTCCTCGCGAGATGATCGAGTCGGGCGACTACGTCAACCCCGCTTTCAACTACCACCCCCGCCTCAACAAGCCACCACTCAGCTACTGGGTCGTGATCCCGTTCTACAAGCTGCTCGGCGTCTCAGAAGTCGCCGAGAGACTGCCAATCGCGATGGGGGCGATGATCATGATTGCTACCGCATTCGCGCTGGGGTGTCTCCTCTTTTCAGTGGACGCGGGACTGTTGGCAGCGCTTTGCCTCGCCATCGCCCCACGGTTCCTGATGTTCTCGCGGAGGATACTGATCGACGTGTTGGTGTCGATGTTTATGGCTCTGGCGCTGTTGGTGTTCGCGCTCGCTGAAAGGCAGCCTCATCGAAGGCGCCTCTTTCTCGGGCTCATGTACATATGTCTGGGACTCGGCGTCATCACGAAAGGGCCGGTAGCGGCGCTCTTGCCAGCAATTGTGCTCGCTATTTATCTGACGGTCTATCGAAAGTTGAACGCATTGCGGGATTTGATGCTTCCAGTGGGACTGATCATAGTTGCGGTGATCGTTTTGCCCTGGTACGTAGCGAGCTACCTTCAACACGGTTGGGCCCATATCGAGAGCTTCCTGCTGAAGGACAATCTATCAAGATATACGGAGCAGGTGTGGGGCCCGCGACGTGGCCCCTTCTTCTACATTCCGGTGTTATTCGGTGACCTGTTCCCATGGTCGTTCTTCCTGCTTCCGCTGCTGTGGTTCGGGGGCCGGCAGCTCTGGCAAATCGCGCGCGGGCACAAGGACCCGGCATCTGGCAAGCGCTCCTCCCCCGAGTTCAGACACGCCGGCCTGCTCGTCATTTGGGTAGTCGTCATCGTCGCTTTCTTTTCGTTCTCCCGAAGCAAAGAAGACCTGTACATCCTGCCGATCTATCCGGCGGTTGCTGCCCTGGTAGGAGGCGCCCTCGCGAGCTCCCTCAGCAGGGATCGACGAATCCTTGTACGCTGGACGACGTTCGCGCTGGGGGTTGTTATCGCAGCCGCGGGTGTCCTTTTGCTGTATCTCTTCGGCGAAGGCGTTGAGCCTTACAGGCTGGCGGGAGCGGGGGTGGTCGGCTGGTCCTGCGTGGTTGGAGGAGTTGCGAGCGGCGGCGCCGCGATCCTCAACCGGGTGCGCCCAGCAATCTTAGCGACGGCAATCACCGTGACGATCTGCAACTGGGCTTTCGCGTCGCTGATGCTCCCGGATTTCGAACGGTACAAGCCAGTGAGGTCGCTGTGCGAGGTAATAGCTTCGGAAGCGAGCCCCGGCGACCTCGTAGGTTATTACCAAACGGCCTATCCGAGCATGGTGTTCTATCTTCGCAGGCCGATTTTCGAATACTACTCCGCGGGTGAAATCGAGTCGGCTTTCTCTTCAGGAAAAGAGGTCTTCTGCGTGATGACCGCCGTCGATTTCGAAGCGACTCGAGCGCGCCTGCCGGCGCAGACTCGCGTCCTTGCCAGTCGTCCGATTTTTCAAGTAAAGTTGAGGGGCATTCTGGACAGAGCAGAGCCTCCTCAAGTGGTGCTCATTTCCAACAAAGGCGGAACAGGCGTCAAACGATGAAGAAGACCGGCCTATTGGTTCTGAAGATCGTCTTCAGCGTCGGCATTCTGTTCTACATCTTTACAAGAGTAGTTCATCTTGGCGATCTGTGGGCAAATCTCAAGGAAGCCGATCTCTCTTACTTGGCGGCGGCGGTCGCGATCTATTTTCTTGTACAAACCGCAAGCGCCCTTCGCTGGTATCTGCTGTTGAGACCCCTCGGCATCGAGATCAGATTTCCGAAGATTCTCTCCCTGTACTTCCTAGGAATGTATTTCAATTTCTTTCTCCCCTCTTCGATCGGCGGAGACTTTTTCAGGGTGTATTACCTGAACAAGGAGACGAGCAGGTTAAGTGCGTCAACCGCGTCGGTGTTCCTCGATCGGGACATCGGTATGGGCGGTCTTTTGTTGGCGGGAACTGCGGTGGCCGCCTATGCCGGACTTCGCATTCCCCCGGTGCACGGTGTGCTGTTGGCGCCGCTGTTTGCACTGGTTGGCGTTGCATTTGTTGGAGCGAACCTCGCGTTGTTCTACCGGCCCACCTACAACTTGATGCATCGGCTCCTGAGCCTGTTCAGGATGAAGAAGGCCGACGAAAAGGTCGAGCGGCTGTTCGAGTCAGTCAATTCATATCGAGGGAAGTGGGGCCTGATGGGAATTACCCTGCTGATATCCCTGGCGGTGCAAGTTGGCTGTGCAATTGTGAATATGCTTGCCGCGAGCTCGATTGGGATGCAAACGCAGCATGGTTGGATAGACTACATGGTTTTCATTCCCGCGATTGGGTTGATCGGAATGATTCCGCTGTCGGTGAACGGCGCGGGCTGGCGGGAAGCGTCTTACATACTGTTGTTTCAATCCGTGGGTGCGGAGGCGCATCAGGCCGCGGCGCTTTCGCTGCTGTGGCTCGGAGTGATGGTGGTCACCAGCTTGCCAGGGGGAATCATTTATCTGACGCAAGGAGCCCGCGCCAGAAAGAGTCCGCCCAGGAGCGGCGATCTTGTCGGCGAGACACCCAACATTAGAGCTACGATCGAGTAACTCGCGGAATACCAGAAGCAACGCAACCGGAAGCCCCTCGGCGCGTTTAACAACTGTGCAATTGTCAAAGATGGAACCGACTCAAAAGTATTCAATTAAGGCTTTCGCCGCGTTCGTGTTAGTGATTTTGACGATGTCGGGATCCGCACTCGCGCAGAAGGCCGCGAAATCCACGAAGCCGCCGAAACCCGCCGCTGAGTCTCCAGAGCCGGACCCGGATAAGGGGCTTAAGCCTCCGTCCGGACCCAGCTTTTACATCGCCTCCATTGAAGGCAGCAAAGGAATGTTCAGCGTACTCCTGGGAAACGGCAACACCACGGTTGCGGGATCGTTCACTGAGCGCCAGATAGAAGTTTTTGAAGCCGTGCTGGTGGCGGCCAAAGAATTCGCGCAAACGGATGAAGCAGTCGGCAAGTCCGCGCCCATAACCACCCGCCTCATGGATCAGCACGAGTGGTCGCTGTTCGTTGACGTGTCCAAAGTTGGCGATCGAAGCAAGCTGTACGTCACCTTGATCACGCCCGATGGAAAGCTGACCGCAGAAGCAGGCGAAATCGTTCGCGGCAGCAAAAAGGAACCCTCCGCACTCCTCCTGAAGATGCTGTCACAGGTACAAGAAGCAAAGACCGCCGCCCCGCGTCCGTAAGATCCTCGAGCTTTCTTCCCTGATTCCGGTGGGGCCTGCAGAGTTCGACCTGTAGAATCTAATGTCAGAGGACAACCACGTCCCCAGCAATCAGCCTCGAGCCAGCGGCCGTCGCCGAAATATCAAGCTGTCAACCATCTTTATGAAGCCTTCAAAGTCGAATGGTTTTGCGGAAGCTGCGTCCGCGCCCGCGCGTCTTGCCTCCAGCGCGGCCTCCTCACCAAACGCGGTCACTACCAGGACTGCCGTGCCAGCCAGCGAACTCTCCCGCCTGACCTTCCTCAGCAGCTCGAATCCGTCCATACCCGGCATGTTGATGTCCGTAATAATAAGGTCTGGCGAGTGCTGCAGCGCGGTCTCGTATCCACTCTGTCCGTCCGGAGCCGATATGACTTCGAAGCCGCTCATCCGCAGGAGCTTCGCAAGAATGTCCCGCGAATCGCAATTGTCTTCGACCACGAGGATGCGCCCTTCCCTCGGTTTGGATCTCGCGGCCGTCCTGTTGTTCGCGGCTTCGAATTTCTTCATCAGCGCCCTCGCCCGCACCCAGCACCAAAGACAGGCAAATCCAAGCTGAGTTGGGAAACTAACCAGATAATGAAAAGGAGGGAGCCTAAAAGAACCCCCTCCTTCCCATACCAATCGTCTTTGGCTGCGCCACGCATCCCCTGATAAAAGTTATTCAATAAGCGAGCGTGCGAGCTGTGGACGCTTGTGAGTGTTCGAGATTAATATCCGAACTCGCTTGTATCATCTACAACAAGCGTGCCAGAGATGCCGGAAGCTGGTCCTTTCTTGCCAGGTTCTGAGATATTGGCGAATTCTTGAAAAACGATGACCAACTCTCTCACCGATGTGACGAATGACCGCCGCCGAGCCCGCTAGCAGATGTCCCGAGTCACATTCCTATCACAGCGTTGAGACGGTATTGACGCTTGCCTGCTTGCTTCCTAGCCCAAAGTGTCCAGGTCTGGAATCCAAAAACCGTACACGTGTTCTCCAAACGTACGCGTTACGCGCTTCAATCCGAGATCCGGAAGCGCATCTCGCGTACGTCCGAGATATGTGAAGTGTGGAAGATCGTTGGTCACGGTTCGATACCATCCGCATCGCGCAAGCTCGTTTTCAACTTCTGCATCTTCGTATTCCGCGGCATCGAAGGCCAAAAGCGACAAATGCTGGGAGGCGCCCGGGGCAGCCACCGAATATAGGATCGACCGGTCAAAGAAGGTTCCGAAGAATAACTGCTCCGCTTCTTCAAGCTCGAGAATCGGGGCAATCTGCTGCGCCGGGGTCAACGCGGATATCGCCTGAGCGTGTTCGTTTGTGATACGTCCGAGCGACTGCCAATGCTCGAGGCCGCGGGTCACGTTACGTGTCCACAACCTGACGGTGTCTTCGTAGGATCGCGCTCCGGCATCGGCTGCGCGCGCGCTTATGCTCCCCCCTTTCTGGGTCATTCGAGCCGCGGCCGCCAGCAGCGCACGCAACGCATCGGCTTGCAATGTTATCGGGTGCTCTCCAACAACCGCGCGGTCCACTCGCAGCGAGGACTGAAAAGCTTCCACCTGAGCCGCATCCGCAAACATGATCGTTGGCGGAGGCGTCGCAGCGGTAGCGAATACAGATCCATATTCAACAAACAGCCGCTCCTCGACGGCAGAGGAAACGGCACCTGCCATCCGTCGCAATGCGCTGTTCATTCGCTTCAAGCTCCCGTTTCAGTTTGGTTCTCTGATCGTCACTAACCGTACACTCGATGACGGAAGTTATCAAAGGAGCGCTCGTCGCGCCGCGCTCGATTTTGCTCCCGCGTACCCCCGCCGCAGGCGCGAAAACTATTGACTCCCCTTCACCCCTCCCTTACCATCGGACCGTCAAGCGACACCCCAAACCCTCACCGATGTTGCCCCTCCGACTGTACGTCGCCAGCCAGCCCCTTCGACCGTGATATCAAGCGCTCGCACATTCGGGAGAGGGTTCGTGACGACTGTTCTTTTCATCGATCCTCGATAACTTCCGAACCAACGCGAGTGCTTGCCAAGCAGGGAGCACGCGATAAATGGCCCGACACCTCCTCCGTTCAACTCCTATTCTCTTATTCCTCTCGGCGCTGATGATGGTTGGCAGGTTTCAGGCGCATTCTGACTCAACAGAACGCCCAAACCGCCAGGTCTACGACTCTTCGTATCGAAGTCATTCTCCAAATCACAAAGTCATGGTTCGGGCGACTGAGCAGGAGACTCGCGACGAAATTCTCGCCGAGGGAGGCAGTGTGCTGGAAGACTACGGCGAATTCGTCCTGATGCAGGCATCGCGCGCCGCGGCCGAGCGCATCAGCGTCGCGTCGTCAAAGGCAAGCGTTCGAGATGACATGAATGCCTTACTGCTTAGAACCGGTGCGTTCGATACCACCGAAGGCGAGGCTGTTTATGCCAACTCGCTCGGGGAAGCTGATGCCGCGGACGAGCAGCTCTACATCGTACAGTTCGTCGGACCCATCAAAAAGCAGTGGCTTCGCGAGCTTCGAGAGTGTTCAGAGATAGTGTCATACATTCCAAACAATGCCTACCTTGTGCGCGCAAACGCCGGAGGCGCGGCGCGAATCAACAGTCTCAAGTCAGTCAACCGGAGCTTCGTTCAATGGGCAGGGGCTTTCAAGCCGGCCTTCAAGATCGCGCCCGAGCTGACGCTTGATTCCGATCAGGAAATCACCGCTACGATACAGCTCGCCTCTGGTCACGACACCTCTCGAGAGATTCAAGACTTGATCGTTCGCGCTTCGGCGTCCGCCGTCGGGAAAGCCACGAGTGTTTTGAATTTCACCAACGTTCGCATCAGAGTTCGGCCGAGCAGCCTGCCGGATATTGCCAGAATGAGCAACGTGGTTTGGATCGAGCCCTGGAGTGAGCCGGTGATGAACGATGAGCTACAGGGTTTGATACTTGCCGGACAAGTTACCAGCAGCGGGCCCTCCCCGATGAGCTATCTGGCCTGGCTGCAGTCGAAAGGGATCACCTCGAGCCCGGATTTTCTCGTCGACGTGGCCGACAGCGGAATCGACCGCGGTTCTCTTGACCCTGAGGTGCTGCACAAAGACTTCCTGAATGGCGCGGGTCTGGCGCGTGTCGAGTACGCGCGCTACTTTGGCCAGTTCGAATCGGACGCGCCGCCGATGGATACGGCCGGGCACGGCACGATCAACGCCTCGATCATTGGCGGATACAACGTCAAACTGGGTTTTCCGTATGTGGATCCTGACGGCTACAGGTACGGAGTCGGAATTCATCCGTACGCCCGGCTCGGCGTGACGCAGATCTTCGCGCCCGAATACACCAATCCCTCCTTCGCGCCGATGGTAGCA
Organism: Blastocatellia bacterium; assembly: GCA_035455165.1. Lineage (GTDB taxonomy): Bacteria > Acidobacteriota > Blastocatellia > UBA7656 > UBA7656 > Onstottus_A. The sequence goes on along the minus strand of DATIFP010000196.1, from coordinate 1,943 downwards.
GGTATGTACGAAGACGGCGCTCGTATTTCGAGCAATAGCTGGGGCGCCTACAACAATACCTACACGCTGGACAGCCAGGCTTACGATTCGCTGGTCCGGGATGCTCAGCCGGCAGTACCAGCAAATCAAGAGATGACCATCGTCTTCTCCTCGGGCAATCAAGGCGCCGGCGGACACCTGACCATGCCCGGTACCGCCAAGAATGTAATCACGGTTGGGGCGACCGAAGGCTTGAGGCCCGGTTTCGACGGCTGCGCGATCGACACCAGCGGCGCCGACGACATCACATCCTTAATTCCCTTCTCTTCGAGCGGCCCAACCACCGACGGTCGTCGCAAACCGGAAATCGTCGCGCCAGGAACTCATATTCAAGGTGCAAGGTCTCAAGCGCCCACCTACACCGGCGGTGGTGTGTGCGGACCGGGAAACTACCCGCTCGGCCAGTCGCTTTACACCTGGTCATCCGGAACCAGTCATTCCGCGCCGGCAGTGGCGGGGGGCGCGGCGCTGGTTCGACAATTGTTCCAACAGGGAACAGGCCATCCCGCAAGCCCGGCGATGATCAAAGCGTATCTGACGAACTCGGCTTCTTACCTTACCGGACAGCGGGCTGGAGATAATCTGCCAGGATTGTCGCAAGGCTGGGGAATGATGAGCATAGCGCGTGCCCTGGACGGGACCCCGAGAATACTCGTCGATCAGAATCAGTTGCTTTCGAGCTCGGGTCAGACCGTAGAAATAAAAGGAAAGGTCGCGGATCCATCGAAGCCGTTTCGCGTGACTCTGGCGTGGACGGACGCGCCAGGCACACCGCTGGCCAGCGCGGCGGTGAACGATCTGGACTTGCAAGTCGATCTCGGAAACAAGACGTATCTCGGCAATCAGTTCTCAGGAGCGGTATCAGTCGAGGGCGGCACGGCCGATCACCTTAACAACGTGGAAGCGGTCTGGTTCTCGCCCGGGGCCTCGGGGGACTTCACAATTCGGATCGTCGCCGCGAATATCGCCGGCGACGGCGTGCCGGGCAACGGCGACCTCACCGATCAGGACTTCGCCCTGGTGGTCTACAACGCCCAATCGAGTGACGGCTCAGGAGGCCCGATCGATCTGCCTCCAAACGTCAACCTGACGTATCCAGTCGGAGGCGAGCACTTCACCGTGGGAAGCACGTTTCGAATTCTGTGGAGCGCTTCGGACGACAAAGGAATCCAAAGCCAGAAGGTCGAGTTCTCGCCCGACGGTGTTTCATTCAGCACGATTGCAAACCTGAACGGCTCAGCTCGGAGTTTCGACTGGCGAGTTCCCGGCTGGCCGACCTCCTCCGCCAGGATCAGAGTCACCGCGCTGGATGGGGTCAACCTTCCGGTCTCATCGATGACCGCCTCACCGTTCGAAATAGTGAACGGACCTCCCGATACTACGCCGCCCGCGGTGACTCTTCTTTCGCACAACGGTGACGCGCCGGTGGGAGGAGGGCTAGTCAGCTCGATCCAATGGCGCGAGACTGACAACGTGGGTGTGATTCGCCGCGTGATAGAAGTATCGACCGACAACGGATTCACGTTCCAGGAGATAATAACGACGGTTGCGCCCGGGTCCGGAGACACGCAGAGCTACGACTGGCAAGTCCCTGCTGAACTGATGTCGGTCAAAGGAAGGATGCGAATAACCGTTTACGACGGAGCGGGCAACTCCGCAACGACGACCTCGCGTGACAAGTTCGAGATCTGGCCAATGCCGATCATCAACGAAGTAACCTACAATGAAGGGGACAGAGCGGAGGTGGAGTTGAAGGGAAGGAACTTCCGTCCCGGCGAAACAGAGATATGGGTGGACGGCGTTCAACTCAAGAAGATCCGCTTCGACGACAAGTACAGCACCGGCGACGGCACGTTCAAGAAAGTGTCCAGCGTCGACAAGAAGCTCAACAAGCGCTTCCCGAA
>DATIFP010000195.1:0-2709 GCA_035455165.1 Blastocatellia bacterium | reverse complement strand
AGCTGATAGATCGATTTCCCGAGAGCACCCGGATTACCAGAGAGCACTTGAGCTTTTGGAAAGACCTGGCTTGGACCTCGATGACGAAACGAGCTACCGACCAACTCGAGTCGCACTTCGCAGGAGAAGAAGCCAGTGAGGGACTCCGAGCACTTGCTGAAAACCGGGAAGTTGACTATCGAGCATTTCGCGCGGACGTTGATGCAGCGCGCCACGCGCCACGCCCGCCGGACGAATCCGGCAGTCTAACCGAGTTGAAGAAAAAAGCCGAGGCTCGCTCTTGTTACTCCTGCGGCGCGCAAGACCTTCCCGGATCATTTGACTACTGCGGGTTTTGCGGAACGAGATTAGTGTAACCTGCGTGGACGTCTTAGCGGACGGCCTAAACACTCGCCGGCCGGATTGTATCGTCCGGGCCCAGTGAGTATTGCATAGCGGCTAGCCTCGCCTGCGCGCGAGCCACGTCTCGCAACGTAATAATCCCCAACAACCGAGTGTCATCGAGACGTGAGACAACCGGAAGCTGAGAAAACTCGCGCTGCGCCAGCTTAAGAACCACCGTGTCGAGGGTTTGGTCCGGATGCGCGTGAACAACTTTCCTGATCATCACCGCTTCTATCATTTCATCCTGGCGGCCCTCTGCTTCGAGCCGTCTAAGATCGCCAGTGGTGATTAACCCGGCCATTACACCATCGCGCAGCACCGGATACCCATTGAACTCGAGCCGCCCAACGACATCGAGCGCCTCTCTTACGGTGATGTCGTCGGGCAGCGTCACCACGTCCTGAGTCATCACCGAAGCCGCCGTCACCCGTGACAACACATCAGTATCGGGCGTCTGGCCAAGGTGAATGCCGTCTTGAAACAAGAACGCCTCGTAGATGGAAAGCGGGGTGAGCCGCGAAGCTACCGCATAGGCGATCGCGTTCGCAACCATCAACGGCAGAATGATTTCATAGTTGTAGGTCATCTCGAAGATCAGCAGGATCGAAGTTATCGGGACGCGGATCACTGCGGCGAATACAGCCCCCATTCCCACGAGCGCAAATGCTCCGCGAGCGATAGCAGCGCCGGGCTCCACATATATGAGCGCGTGCCATACCGCGACACCGAGCATCGCGCCAACGAACAATGAGGGTCCTAAGACGCCGCCCGACATTCCCGACCCGTAGCTGAACGCCGAGGCAAGTATCTTCGCCAGCATTAAGGCCAATACCGCCTTGAGCACCAGCTGATCTTCGCCCCTTAACACAGTTCCCAGAAAGTCGTACCCAATGCCGAGCGCGTGCGGCTGCCATAGACCGATCGCGCCAATTACCGCACCGCCCACCGCGGGCTTCGACCAACCCGGCACGTGAACGCGATCTCGGAATGCGAAGCGCAGCCATAGGATCAGCTTCGAGAAAATGACGCCGACAACTCCCGCGGTTAGGCCAAGCGCCGCGTAGGCCAACAGCTCTTTGGCAGCATTGAGGGCATAGATATTGGCGCCGGTGAACAGCGGGTTCTTGCCCAACAGCGCACGCTCGATCGTAGCCGAGATGACCGCTGCAATCACTATCGAAGCCGCCAGCTTCTGATTGAGATCACCTATTATTTCTTCGAGAGCAAACGTTACCGCGGCGATGGGGGTGTTGAATGCTGCGGCGATGGCGGCCGCGGCTCCGACCGGAAGCTGGTTCATCTGCTTTCGCCGCGGAATTGAAAACATGCGCGCTAGTGCGTGCGACAACGCCGCGCAAATCTGTACGGTAGGACCTTCACGGCCGAGGCTTGCGCCTGACCCCACGCAGAGCGCTGAGATCACTGCCTTAGCCGCAGCGGTGCGCATTGGGACTCGCCCGTAGTTCATCGCGTAGGCGATTTTGACCTGCGGAATCCCGCTGCCTCGCGCATCGGGCGCGAAGAAGAACAGCAACAGTCCGGCGGCGAGTCCCCCGACGATCGGAATGATTAGAATCCACGCGGCCCGACCCGGCCCCTGAATCGCGAGCGCCCGCTCGATCATATTGGCAGAGATCAGCTTGATCATGAGGTGATAGCTGACCGCAACCAAACCGCAGGCAATGGCTATCGTAATCGTGAGGACGAAATACTTTTGATTGGTTGGGAGGCGAAGACGCTGGAATAAGCGGGTCGCATTAAGCTCTACGCGTTGCCACCGTTTTATGATGTCTGCTCGCCTCACCTTCGCCCTAGACCATATTATTGTCGGGAAGTTGAAACCGCCACCTTCAAGTCATTTGTGACTTTCTTTACGCCAGAGACACTCTGCGCCACTCGTTCGGCGAGCAATTGTTCAGCGCGAGACCTCACGCTGCCAGCAAGCACGACCACGCCTTCCTCCGCTCTAACTTGCATTCTCAGGGTGTCAAACGCATTTGTTCGATAGAGCTCAAACTCTACCCGCTTAGCAAGATCGACGTTCGAATCGGCCGGAGGGACGCTCACAGCCGGCGGCTCAGTGGCGGCCTGCGGGTTCGAGACCGCGAGATTGTTCGTCACGCCGGCAACGCCATCCACCGCGCGAGCGATCTGCTCAGCACCGCTGCGTTGGGCTGGCGTCTCGACTGATCCGGACAGAGTGACTGATCTGTTCTCGACGGTAACGTCGATGCTCTTCCCCCCGAGTTCGCGGCTATGAGCGAGCGCTTCGAGTATTGCGACGCGAATCTCCAGGTCCTCGATGTGAACGCTTTCGCTGGAGGG
>DATIFP010000194.1:0-25699 GCA_035455165.1 Blastocatellia bacterium | reverse complement strand
CAGCAAGCGTATCGGATGAACAAAGCGTTCCCACTTGATGTACTTCTCCACGTATTGCTCGAGCGGAGTGATGTTCGCCAGCAGGTTACGATGAGTGATGCAAACGCCTTTGGGTTCGCCTGTTGTGCCGGACGTGTAGATTATTTCGACCAGATCGTTCTCATCAATGTCCTTGGCAGGATAAGCATCAGCCGAGCGATTCGCGACTATCTCGCTCAGCTCTTCAAGCCTGATGCGGTGAAGATGCGCATCGACATCGCCGCTATGGTCGCCGCGATGAAGCAACAGCTTCGGTTCCGTTTGCTCCGCCACCCTCGCGACAAAACCGGGCACGCTTTGTGAGTCGAGCGGCACTACTATCACGCCGCGAATCAGGCAGCCGAAGAACGCAGCAACCCATTCCGGAGTGTTTGCCGCCCAGAACAGTACGCGGTCTCCTTTCGCGATGCCCAGGGCTTCCAACTCGCGAGCGAATTGAAATGCGGTGGCGCGAATACGTTGTCGCGACCAGCGAACTACTCGCAGCCCCACCTTGCGCGCGAACGCAGTCTCTGCGCCGCGCGCGCCGAGGTCATCAATAAAACTGAGAAGGGTCGTGCGCATGGGGACCGTCCGGGCGAAGGAAGGTCAGGCGAGACCCCTCTCTTGCAGGACATCGATGAAGTCCACCTTGACTCCAGCCTTGCGGCATTCCGCGAGCACGTTGTCCGGAACCGCATGCCGAACGTCCGCAAGCACCAGCAAGCGGCCGACTCCTCCGTCTCGGATATCGTTTAGCAAGTTACGGTGTTCCGGCTCTCCAGCCGTGCCCAAGCTCGGACTCCATTCGCCGATCACGAGGTCTACATCGAGTCTATGCTTGTTTGCGTAGCGCGCCAGAATCGCCTTTTGGGAAACCGGGTCAACATTCCCGGCTGCAGGTTCCACCAGCGCGACCGTCTTCTTTTTGATTTGCATATAGATGCTCCAATTTTCACCCGGAGCTTTTCACGACCGCGACCGAACAGGGCGCCTGCCACGCAACCCGGGCTGAGACGCTGCCCACCATGTTGTGCTTCGTGTCCATCGAGTCGGCCGCTCCGAGAACGATGAGGTCGTACCCGCCGCTTTCGGCTTCGCCCAGAATCTCCGTCGCCGGATTCCCGTCTTCGATTTGAGTCAACACTGAGTAGTTATACTTCGCCAGTCTGGCTTGCGCGTCTTCGAGCAGGTCTTCGGCCTCGCGTTGCAACTCCTCCTCGAGTTGAATCTCCGGATTGGCTTGATCGAAGACGTCTCCTGGCGAATCAAACCATTCGCGGTCGAGGCCAAGATGAATCCAGGGAGTTTCCTTGACATGCATCAACGTAACCTCGGCCGAATCAATATCGAAGTAAGCTGCCATCGCGCTCAAGGCGTGCTTGGAGGCAAGCGAACCGTCCAATCCGACAAGCACCCGTACTCTATCTCCGGCCGAGAGTTCTCTGGCGACCAGCACCGTGCCTTCCGCATGCTCCACTACACGGCTGGCCACGGACCCCAGCCCGGCCCACGCCGGATGATTGCGGCTTGCGGCCCCGATAACCGTCACATCATGGTCTTCGGCGAGCTTCACAATTACATCGGCCGGCGAGCCGATCTCGGAGAAAAAGTTTGCGTTGACTCCTTCGGTGCCCAGAATCTTCGCTGCCTCATCCAGAATCGCCTTGGTTTCTCGGGTGATTCGCCGGCTATAGCGTTCACGAGTCTGGCTGCCTTTCGCTCGCGTTCCTTTTCCCTGAACCGCGGGCCGGCCGAGTGGCGGGGCGACGCATAACACCTCAACTTCGTTTCTGGTCTTCCGCAGTAGACGGCTCGCAGTTCGCAGCGCCGTCGTCGCTTCCTGCGAGCCGTCAGTTGCCATGAGTGTCTTCACGGTTTTATCCTTCTTCGGCCCGGCTGGCGACCACATTCGCTTTGCGCGCAGTACCAAGCTGCATCAGGTTAAGCAGCTCGGGAAACTCTCAATCCCCGCGACTGGGCGGGATGCAGAGTGAGCATCTCGCTGAGAACCGGGACTAGCGCCGTCATCGCTTTCGGCTCATTGATTCGCACGTAGCGGATCAGCGTAGCCATCTCGGGCGCGGTCAGTTCATCGGCTGTTCTGGCTGGAATGCCGAGGAGCAGCAGACACTGTCCTATGTTCAGGCCGGCTCTGGTGAGATCGACGAGAATCCTGTCACGTACACCGGAACGCTCATCTTCTGCGAGTAACGATAGAGCCTTGCAGACTCTGTCGCGCAAAACATTCGGTTCAGCAGTCAGGGGATCAAACGCTGCCTGGCTGCCTCGACTCATGCGATCACCAGCGGCGTCGGGCGCTCTTTTGATACGTCCTGTCCGCATGGCCTCACCTCCACTTAAAGGCGTTACACCTGGGCCTTCTGGCTGACGGTTCTGTGCCGTCGGTGGCGACCCACGAGCTTCACCGAGCTTGCCTGGGGTCCGTGCTCGCCTTCCTCTTCAACGAAAGTCACTTCGCTCCCGACTTTCACGTGCTTGAAGTCGTCACCCAGCACGCTATTCTTGTGAAAGTACACTTCTCGGCCGTCAATCGTTTCGATGTAGGCGTATCCCTCTTCCGGGTACAGCCTGCAAACCCGCGCGTACGGCTGGCCTTCGTGAGTCTTCACATCCAAACGCTGGCGCCGGGCATAGTCTTGCAATCGCCGCCGCACCGTATCAAAGGCCTCACGTATTGCGACCTGCACGTGCTTATGCGAGCGCTCGATCTCACTGTCCTTTGTGAGCTCTTCCTCCTGAACGTCGCGCTTGCGAGAATGAAGACTCGGTTCGCGCTTGACCACTATCTCACCGCCGGGCACCGTCAGGTAGATCCGCACGTGATGGTGTTCGCCTTCCTCGCGATGCCGATGCGGCACCTCAATCATCACCCGACAACCCATTATGTGGTTGTAGTACCTGTCAAGATGCGCGGCCTCCTCGCGGACCATTGCCTCAATTGCATCCGAACGAGGCATGTTGCGAAACGAAACTTGCACTGGAAGTATCATGTCTGCACCTCATCATTATTTAAGTTCTTTGGGTGTTCTGTTCATCTCACCCCTTGACGCAAACCAGCGGTTCAAGTCTCGCCACCTTGCGAGAGATCTTCGCCTGGTCAGCCGCGTCAACAACCGCGGTCACGTCTTTGTAAGCCCCCGGTGCCTCTTCGGCGACGCCTCTCATAGATGGGCTGCGTATGATGATGCCTCGGCCGGCCAGCTCATCCACCAGCGCGCGTCCGCGCCACTGCCTTGTAGCTTGATGGCGACTCATGCTCCGGCCGGCCCCATGGCAGGAAGAACTGAATGAGAGCGCCTCGCTCTCACGCGTCCCCACCAGAATGTATGAAGCCGTGCCCATCGTGCCGCCAATTAAGACAGGCTGACCAATATCTTTGAGCGCAGCCGGAAGGTCGGGATGACCGGGGCCAAAGGCGCGTGTCGCGCCTTTGCGATGAACGAACAGGCGCTTAGAGACTCCGTCAACGGCGTGCTCCTCAACCTTGCAGGTGTTGTGCGAGACGTCGTAGATCAACACGAGTTCCGCCGTCGGAAGCACTTCGGCAAAGGCTTGCCTCACCAGGTGAGTAATGATCTCGCGATTGGCGAGCGCGCAGTTGATGGCGGCGCGCATTGCTCCAAGGTATTTCTCACCAACTTCTGACTTGATGGGAGCATAAGCCAGTTCGCGATCAGGGAACTCTATGCCGAGGCTTGTGGCCGCAATGGCCATCTGTTTCAAGAACTCGGTTCCGATCTGATGGCCCAGTCCCCGCGAGCCGCAATGTATGCTGACCAGAATGTCGCCCTCGCGGATGCCAAATGCCGCAGCGGTCTTCGGGTCAAACACTTTCTTTACCTCCTGGACTTCAAGATAGTGATTGCCCGAGCCAAGCGTGCCCATCTCATCCTGCTGGCGTTTCTTCGCGCGATAGGAAACCTCTTCAGGTCTTGCGCCCTTCATCCGGCCGTGCTCCTCCGTGCGCTCGAGGTCTTCTGCCAGGCCGTAACTGGAATTCACTGCCCACTCGGCACCTCCGATGAGCATGTCATCCGTGTCGGTGGAAGTAAGATGTACCTTGCCCGTGCTCCCGACGCCTGCGGGGACGGCCCGATACAGCGCGTCGGCGAGTTGCTTCTTGCAGGGTTGAATGTCGTCTGCGACCATCCCCGTTCGCAGCGTGCGAACTCCGCACGAAATATCAAAACCGACTCCGCCAGCCGAAACGACTCCGCCGTGTTCAGGATCGAATGCCGCGACTCCTCCGATCGGGAAGCCATATCCCCAATGAGCGTCGGGCATCGCGTAAGATGCCTTCTGAATTCCCGGAAGCGTAGCCACGTTGACGATCTGTTCGTAGACCTTGAGATCCATGTCGCGAATCAATTGATCGCTGGCGTAGATGATACCGGGCACATGCATCTTGCCCGCGCGCGGGATCCACCATTCCGACTCAGATTTCCGGGTCAATAATTCCAGGTCCATAACGCCTCTAATGCCGGCTCTCACACATCCACCACACACTGGGCAACCCAGGTCCCGCTTTTATCTCGCTTCACCTTAAGACTCGTATACGTAGCGCCTTTGACCTCAACGGCGGGCTCGTGTTTTGTCACGCTCACCTTTTCGCCCCACACCGTTGCCTCAAGACGGTTGTCGTCGCAGTGGACTTCAAAACGGCTGAACAGCATCTTTCGTGTTGCCATCTCGTAGACCAGAGAGTTCAGCCAATCCGCAAACAGAAGCCCGTCGTCAGGCCCTTCGCATCTGAGCGTAACAGCCTCTTTGGGCGATACTCTCTCCGGCTCAGTGATCACCGCGGTCAATGCGATGGCCGCCTGTTCAAACGCCTCCTCCCTCGAGGCGCCGACGCCCCGCACGCCTATGTCGGCTCCGTGATGAAAATGGGACCAGTGTTTCTCCGCCATCTCTTTGGCGCCTCGACTGTTAGTGACCGAGAAGAGCGCCTTGCGCGACGAAGCGGGCGTCGCTCACCTGCAACGAAACTTCAAGCAACGGGTGCGGCTTTCAACGATCGCCGGCTGGCAACACCAAGCTCTACAGATTAACGCAATAGTGATGCCGATCCGGGTCCAACGGAATCGGGAAAGAAGCGAACCCGGGATACAGTTGAGCATTCAAGTGTTGTGCAAGCGAGCCGCCGATAAGATCATGTCCACCCGTGCGAATATATCGCGGATTGATGCGCAACTCTTCTCATGCTCTTGCGTGAAAGCGCCCATTTCCTGACCGTATCTGGCAGCCAAGGGAGGTCGAACAACGCGGCTATTCCCGTTCTCTGTTCTCGACATCACCGCGCATCGCGACCTGCGCGGTCAGTTGTTGTGACAGCGGGCACATACAAAATTGATAAATGCTGATACATCTTGGAGGGGCGAACTGAAGGTTCCAACAGGAGTCAAAGACAATGATCACCCTGAAATCGGTGTGTATGTGTTTACACGCCGGAGCGAGTTCGATCACTGCGCAAAAGAGGGTTTGAGAAGGTGATACCCGTCACCGCCGACGAGTAGTAGGATCATGCGAAGGAAGGTCATAGATGAGAAGCAAAAAGCAATACTCCAATGCGACTTTCACCAAGCGAGTTGACCACGAGGCAGGGCGACATCGTGGCGCGCGCGCCGCAAGTGAACCGGCAACATGCAGCGTGTGCGGAGCGGTTTACTCTGATCGGCGTTGGACGCGGGCAGGCGCACCGAAGAAAGACAAACACAAGAGCTGGCATCCGCAAACGGTAACCGTATGCCCGGCCTGCAAGAAGCAGCAGGAAGGACTCCCTGCCGGTTTCGTTTACGCCTCTGGTGCTTTTCTCCCATCGCACCGCGAGGAGATCGAGCGTCTCCTCCAGAAGGAAGCCGAGCGCGCAGCTGTGGATAATCCGCTCGCGAGAATAATGAAGCGGGAGATGGATGAAAACGGGCGTCTGGTTGTCTCCACAACGACGGAACATCTTGCCCAGCGGTTGGGCCACGCGCTGGAGAAGGCTTTTGAAGGCGAGGTGCGCTATCACTTCTCGCACGAGAACAAACTCGCCCGGGTCTATTGGCATCGAGATTGAACCAATCGAGCGCGATCTTCATTTCGCGCTTCAGGAGGTACCGACATGAGTCCGACGAAACCAGGAGTCAGGATTGTGCGTGATGTTGTTATCCCCTCGGGGAAGGTCCAGCTCGAGGGCGAGTTGATCATCCCGGCAGGAGCGAGCGGTGTTGTGCTCTTCGCGCACGGAAGCGGAAGCAGCCGTCATAGTCCGCGCAACAAGTACGTCGCGCGTGCCTTGCACGAATCTGAAGTAGGCACATTGCTCTTCGACCTTCTGACACGGGAGGAGGAGGAAGAAGAAAAATACACCCGCCACTTGCGCTTCGACATCCCTCTGCTTTCGACGCGGCTGGTGGACGCGACCAACTGGCTTAAGACGCACGCCGAGGTCGAGAGTTTGCCGATCGGCTACTTTGGTTCGAGCACCGGGGCTGCGGCAGCGCTGGTTGCGGCGGCAGAGCTTGGCGAACGGGTCGCGGTCGTCGTCTCGCGCGGCGGCAGGCCTGATTTGGCCGGAGTGTCGCTTTCCAAAGTTAAAGCATCGACTCTACTGATCGTCGGAGCGGGCGACGAAGAAGTGATAAAGCTCAACTGGGAAGCTTACGGGCGGCTACACTGTGAAAAGAAGGTCGAGATAGTTGACCGTGCTACCCACTTATTCGAAGAGCCGGGAACGCTGGAAGAAGTGGCGCGGCTTGCGGCGGAGTGGTTCAAGGGACACTTTGAGTCCATAGCTTTGAGAGTCGGCGCCTAGAATGAGGAGCACAAGTCCGCGTCCGCTTCGACCAGAGCTGATAGCAAGTAAGAAGGACGGCGCTTACTTTCAATCAACAGAGGTTTTTCGGGGCTTAATCGAACCGTGTCGTTGGTCAACGCCACATCGGTTTATGAGAGGGAGGTGAATCATGAACAAGGCGATAGGAGTGATAAGCGGTTTAGGCATCGGCGCCGGGCTTATGTATATCTTCGATCCTGACAGAGGCAAGCGACGCCGAGCACAGCTAACCAACCAAGCCAGACACGTGGCCAAAAAAACGAACGATGCGATTGGCAAGACCTCGCGAGACTTCTCCAACCGACTCGACGGTATTGTCGCTGAAGTAGAATCCTTTCTTACGTGCGGCGAAGCAATCGATGAAGTGCTGGTTGCCCGAGTAAGGTCAAAGCTTGGGCGAATCGTTTCGCACCCGAGCTCAATCGAAGTCGCGGCCGAGGATGGTCGCGTGACCCTTAGCGGGCCAATTCTGGCAAGAGAGGTTGATCGACTGCTTGACCGGGTGTCTTGCATCAATGGTGTGCGGAGCATTGAAAACAAGCTCGAAGTGCATGCGGAGCCAGGCAAGGTTGCGGGTCTGCAAGGTGGCCGAGTGAATCGTGGCGAAAGATCCGCCTTGATGCAAACCAACTGGTCGCCGACGACTCGGCTGCTCGCCGGCGCCACGGGCACCGCGCTGGTGACATACGCGGCGAAGCGGAGAGGCTTGCTAGGCGCCGCGATCGGACCTGTCGGAATCGCCATGCTGTCGCGCTCGCTGACGAACCTCGAGATCAAACGCATCGTCGGCCTGGAAACGGGCCCTCGTACGATCGATATAGAGAAGACGATCAACATCGCCGCTCCGGTCGAAGAAGTATTCGACTTTTGGGCTCACCACGAGAGGTTTCCGCAATTTATGTCGAGGGTGCGGGAAGTAAGAAAGATCGATGAGGGCAAGTATCACTGGGTCGTTGCCGGTCCTGGCGGAGTGTCGGTTGAATGGGATGCCGAGATAACGCGGCTCGTGCCGAACCGGTCGATCGCTTTCAAGAGTCTGCCCGGATCAGCCATCGAACAGAGAGGGCTCATCCACTTCACCTCGACAGCGGAAGGTGACACATCGGTAGACATCAAGATGTCCTACAATCCGCCGGGCGGAGCGGTAGGTCATCTGGTGGCGATGTTGTTTGGCGCTGACCCCAAGAGGGAAATGGATGAGGACCTCATGCGAATGAAGTCATTCATTGAAACCGGGCATGTGCCGCACGACGCGGCAGAGAAGCGATCGATTGCGAGCGCGGTCAAATAGCCGCCGCGGGCGGCGGCGGAGAATGCCGGTCGCATCGCGCACAGGCAGGTCGCGTGCCAGCCGGCCAGTGTTGAGGTTGCTCCAGACGCGGATCGGTCAGCATGGAGTCGCAAGGGCTCGTTGATGTGACCCAAGCGTCATCTCGCGCAATTCTGAGCGGACTTCGCGCAGACTCTTGTAGCGGAAACCGAGAATGTGAGGAAACAGCGTTGCAGGTTCGATTTGTGCTGGAACAACCTGCGACAGAAAGGAAGTCAAGTGATGAAAGTTCAAGAGGTAATGACAGAGGATGTTAAAGCGTGCTTTCCCGACACAAATCTAGCGGCCGCAGCGGCTCTTATGTTGGAGCACGATTGCGGGATCCTGCCGGTAGTTGTCAACGGCGGAAACGCGGTCGGCGTGATCACCGACCGGGACATCGCCATCGCGGTGGGAACGAGGGGCCGCGCCCCGCAAGAACTTCGAGTTGACGAAGTGATCCAGGGGCCGGTTGTCGCCTGCTTGCCGGAAGATGATATTCACACCGCGCTTGAGACGATGCGCAAGGATAAGGTCCGGCGCCTGCCAGTGTTGACGGGTGACGGCGTGCTTAAAGGAATTCTCTCGCTAAACGATGTAGTGCTCCACGCGCGGAAGGGCAACAAAGAACTCGATTACGATGACGTTGTAAGCACTTTCAAAGCCGTCTGCGAGCATCCTCACCTGACAACCCTGTCGGCCGCGAAATAGATCGCCCGGCGTCAAGGAGAAGGCGAAGGACTCCGGTGAGGAGTTACACGGGCTGACCCTGAGAATCGACTCGGGGTCAGCCACCGGCGCCGCCCGACGCCGTCCCGTAGACGCTAGTCAGATGATTCCCCGCTTAAATTCGATCAGGAGGTGCAACCATGGTAGCCAGAGTGCAAATGGTGCCGGACAACCAGCTTCGCGAACGCGTGATGCGTGAGGTTGAGTGGGATCCGGAGATAACATCTACCGATATAGCTGTGTCGGTTGAGGACGCCGTTGTTGCCTTGACCGGTTTTGTTCACAGCTATGGAGAGAAGCTTGCGGCCGAGCGCGCTGCAAAACGAATCTATGGGATCAAAGGCGTTGCTAACGACATCGAAGTCAAACTCGGGATTGAGATGAGTGATCCGGAGTTAGCACGGAATGCCGTAACCGCGCTTGAAAACCGCGCGAACGTGCCTGACAATAGAATCAAGGTAACTGTCAAAGACCGATGGATCACCCTCGAAGGTGATGTTGAATGGCAATACCAGAAGGCTGCCGCGGAATCGGCGGTTAGGACCTTGACCGGCGTGAAAGGCGTCACAAATCAGATTGAGATCAAGACCAGAGTCTCTCCAGTTCAGGTGAAGACCAGGATCGAGGAAGCGCTCGAGCGAAACGCCGAGCTTGAGGCGCGCCGTATAGTAGTCGAAGCGGCCGGCAGCACGGTCAAGCTCTGGGGCAATGTTCGCTCTTGGTTTGAAAAGCAGGAGGCTGAGCGAGCCGCGTGGGCTGCGCCAGGAGTCTCCAATGTGGAGAACTTCATCAACGTTGTCCCATAGGTTGCACTAAAAGAGGGCACGGCATCGAGCAGTGCGCCAGCTGCTCGCGCCCTTTTTTCCGACTGAGGCGGCTTGCTGGAGACGCGGCACGGTCTTTGCCGGCGTACTCACTGCGAGACCAGGAACGCTGGGCCCTCGACGGCGGCCCCGTCCGTCCACAGTGTCGAACCCAGGGTTGAATGACGCATTTTGAGCCCGGGTGCGCTTCCCGCCAGCCATCGGGGAAAGGAGTTGGGAAATGAAAGTCATGATTAGCTACGATGGATCTCATTGTGCTGATGAAGCGCTTAATGACCTGCATCGCGCTGGACTGCCTAGCGAGGCCGAGGCGTTGGTCATTAGCGTTGCCGAAAGATGGCTCCCGTGGCCAAGCGTGACCGTTCAAGCTGGGGAGGGCAGCTCAGGAACCGCAGCGGTTCGGGCTCCCGAAATGACCGACGACATCAAGAAGGCGTACGCGCTGGCGTCAGAGGCAAAGTTGCGGTTACAGTCCTATTTCGCCAGTTGGAAACTCGAAGTAGTCGTGGCGTCCGGGTCGCCCGCTCGCGAAATACTGAGGGTAGCCAACGAGTGGAAGCCGGACCTCATAGTTCTCGGATGTCAGGGACGATCGAATATCGGACGGTTCTTGCTCGGGAGTGTCTCTCAGAAAGTATTGAATGAAGCGCCCTGCTCGGTGCGAGTCTGTCGAGGGACGGCGTGGAAAAGCGCGGCGCCGGTGCGGATAGTGATAGGTCTGGATGGGTCTCGCTCATCGGAAGAAGCAGTGAGAGTAGTAGCGGGTCGCGTATGGCCGATCGGAAGCGAGGTTCGTTTGATTGCGGTGTATGATCCCTCGGCGCCTGAGCGCAACGCGGCGGCGGGGCAGGATAGCAAATCTTACAATAGCGAATGGATCCAGGAATTCGTGTCGGCTGCCGAGAAGAGTCTGCGCGCGGTTGACTTGAATGTCTCCCAAAAAGTCGAAGGAGGCAACCCAAAATCTGTGCTCGTCGCCAGTGCCGGTGAATGGGGCGCCGACTGCATAGTCATTGGCGCCGCGGGGTCGGCTTCGACTCTTTCCGCACTCGGGGACGTTGCAACCGCAGTCGTTGCGCGCGCCCATTGCTCTGTAGAGGTAATTCGGTTACGGCCGTCCAGGTAAGAGGCATCAGTCCTCAATGAGATCGGCGCCGACCATGCTTCCGATAGCGAGATTCAATAGGACCAATCGGGCAAGTGATCTCCTTGCCGAGGAGCCTATTCGAGGCGAGCTCCTCGGCGTCGAGCGCCTCCAGCATCTCGCACGAGAGCTCGCGGCAGCCCACAGGTTCTCGACGGCTCCTGAAGCTGGGCGCGATTTGCTTGGCCGGCTTGACGACAACAGCCGATTGCTTCACGAGTCCTATCTCAGATTGACAGAAGCCGGTGTCGAGGAGGCCGGTTCGCCCGCCGCAGAGTGGCTGGTCGACAATTTCCACATCGTTGAGGAACAACTGCGCGAGATTCGCGAGGACCTCCCGCGCACGTATTACCGCGAGCTGCCGAAGCTGACCCACGGCGTGCTCGCCGGCTATCCGCGCGTTTACGCAATTGCGCTGGAAGTGGTTGCGCATTGCGACAGCCGTCTCGACGTCGAACTGCTCAAGCAATTCGTCAGTGCCTATCAGGAAGTCACCGTGCTTACGATAGGTGAGTTGTGGGCGATGGCAATCTCGTTGCGTTTGGCGCTGGTTGAGAATCTCAGGCGCCTCGCGCTTCTTATTGTCTCGAATCGCGATGAGCGCGAAGGCGCTGACGAGCAGGCAAATCGGCTGCTCGAGATCGCTTCGCGCCAGCCTGAGGATATTGTTGGTTTTTTGCGCAGCCAAATCGGCAAGAAAGAACTGCTCGGCGATACATTCCTGGTTGAACTGGCGCAGCGTCTGCGCGACCAGCAAGCCGCTGTCGCGCCAGTCCTTGACTGGATCGAGAGGCGGCTTTCAGAACAAGGGAAGACGATCGCTGAAGCCGCGCACCTGGAACACGAGCGGCAAGCCGAGAATCAAATAACAGTCGCGAACATCATCACCAGCATGCGCGGGTTTCCCGCGGTCGATTGGGAGGAGTTCTTTGAAAGCGTAAGCCTCATTGAGCCGATACTGCGTGAAGACCCGGCGGGCACTTATGCCGAAATGGACTTCAAGACGCGCGACCGCTATCGACACGAGATTGAGCGAATAAACAAACGAACAAGCGTTGGTGAGCTGGACGTCGCGCGACACGCCATGTCACTCGCGCGCCGCGCGGCTGAAACCGGAGGGAAGGAAGATTTTCTCCGCCACGTCGGGTACTACATCGTCGATGACGGCTCTGTGGAACTCGAGAGAGTCTGTGGATACAAGCCGACGCTGAGCGAGCGTGCGGAGCGCGCAGTTCTGCGATCGCCTTCAGTTTTTTACTTTGCAATGCTAGCGTTGCTGACCGTCGCCTTTGCCAGCGTCCCCGTTTATTTCACGCTTCCCGGCAATGCCGGGCTCTTGTTGCACTTGTCGGTCATCGCGGTCTCGCTGATACCTGCCAGCGAGATGGCAATCAGCGTCGTGAACTGGGTGGTCACCCAGATCTTCAAGCCGGTTCGTTTACCGCGCATGGACACGTCGTCGGGCGTCCCCGAAAGGGCGACAACGATGATAGTAATTCCAACGATGCTTGTGGACGAAGCGGCGGTTCAACTGCTGGTTGAAAAGATCGAAGTGCTTCACATAGCCAATGAAGATGACAACATCTACTTCGCTATATTGAGCGACTTCCCGGATGCTCCGAGCGAGACTACACCAGCGGATGAAGGCGTGTTGCAGGCCGCCACCGAAGGCGTTTCCACGTTGAACGCGCGATATCCGGTCGAGGCCGGACCGCCGAGGTTTCATCTGCTCCACCGCCGGCGCCTGTGGAACCCGTGCGAAGGCGCTTGGATTGGATGGGAGCGTAAGCGAGGAAAGCTGCGTGAATTCAACCAACTGCTGAGAGGTGATCAGACGACGAGTTTTACTCTGATAACCGCCGAACGCTCTCTCCTCGAACGGGTGCGTTATGTCATCACTCTTGATACGGACACGCAGTTACCTCGAGACGGGGCTCGGCGACTGGTTGGAACGATACTGCATCCGTTAAACCAGCCGCAGTTCGACGCGCGTGTAGGGCGTATCACCCGCGGCTATGCGATTCTGCAACCTCGTATCGGGATCTCTCTGACGAGCGCATCGCGATCACGCTTCGCCCTAGCTTTTTCAGGAAGCACGGGGGTCGATCCGTACACAACCGCAGTTTCGGATGTTTATCAGGATCTGTTCGGCGAGGGCAGCTATACCGGGAAAGGGCTTTACGAGGTAGACGCCTTTGAGACAGCGCTCGGATCGAGGTTTCCCGAGAACACGCTGCTGAGTCACGATCTGCTTGAAGGGCTGCTGGCGCGCACGGCGCTGATCACCGACATCGAGCTTCTGGACGACCACCCTGCACAGTACGACGCTTATACCAGAATTCACCATCGTTGGATCAGGGGAGATTGGCAGGCGGCGCGGTGGCTTATGCTGCGAGCTCGCGATGCGGGCGGCCGACGGGTCCGCAATAGGCTCCCAATAATCTCGCGCTGGAAGATTCTCGATAATCTGCGGCGCAGCCTTATGACGCCGGCGGTGCTCGTGTGGCTTTTGCTGAGTTGGACAGTGCTTCCCGGATCGCCTCTCTTTTGGACGGTGGTGGCGGCTCTGATGATGTTGTTTCCGGTTTACGCTCAAGGCACTGCTACTCTGTTGCAGCGGCAGCGCGGTGTCAGATGGGCCGTGCATCTTGAAGCCGTGTGGGACAGCGTAGGCCTGAGCGCCAGGCGGTCAGCTCTGAGTCTCACATTCTTGGCGCACGGCTCGCTTATGTCGCTGGATGCAATCTTTCGGACTATCTGGCGAATGTTTGTCTCTCATCGTCGTCTGCTCGAGTGGGTAACCGCCGCTGAGGTTGGAAAAGACGCGGCGACAAGCCATGCCGGGTTTTGGCGATTGATGTTTGGAGCGCCCGCCTTCGCATTGGTGAGCGCGCTGCTCGTGCTTCTGTTCGAGCCGAGTGCTCTCTTTGTTGCATCGCCGTTTCTGGCTCTGTGGCTGGTGTCACCGTCAATTGCTTACCTCACGGGTCGCTCTCCCTGGCAGCGGCCGGGTCCATTGAACAAGGATGACATCAAGGAGTGCCGGCTGCTGGCGCGGCGGACGTGGCGATACTTCGAAACGTTCGTTGGTGAGGAGGACCACTGGCTTCCGCCCGACAATTTTCAGGAGGTCCCGAGGAGCGTAGTGGCGCACCGCACGTCGCCAACCAACGTCGGACTGCTTTTGCTTGCCACCACCGCCGCGCATGATTTTGGCTACACCGCGACTCTGGAATTGATTGAGCGATTGGAGCTGACATTCGCCGCCTTCGAAAAGCTCCCCCGTTATCGAGGTCACTTCTTTAACTGGTACGACACCCATTCGCTCGAGCCGCTCAAGCCCCGATACATATCGACAGTTGACAGCGGCAATCTTGCGGGGCACCTGATCGCGGTCAAGCAGGCATGTCTCGATCTTGGACGCCAGCCGGTCTTTGGGAAGCGGTGCTTGTCCGGCCTGGCCGACTCGGCTGCATTGCTGCGCCGGGAGGCCCGCCAGATCGGGTCGCTCCCCGAACGCGCTCCCGGTCTCAGGACGGGGCAGTTGGTCCAACAGATAGAGGACGTATATCAGTTGCTGCGAGGCGATTCGCCGCGGAGCTTGAGCGAATGGAATAGGCTGCTCGAGTCGCTGGTTTCTAAACTGGAAATCATCCACGACATGATCAACGTGCTCGTGGACGAGCACGGGGGCACAAACTTTGGCGAGTTGCAGTTCTGGGGAGCCGCGCTTCTACATCAGGCTCACACATGGCGGCGCGACCTCCAAACATTGACTCCCTGGGCTGGGAGCGCAACCGATAAGCTGATCTCGATGGCGAGGCTGATAGACCCCGATGCTTTGGGGACATTCGAGTTCCTCGACGGCGTTTTCAACTCCATTCCTGCTCCCGATCGTCTGGGTGAGCAGTGCGAGCAGGTGATTTCCGAGCTTCAAGCGCTCCGAGAGGACCTGACCCGACACTCCATTCCGACGGATGAGCTGGAGCAGTTCGTCGCTGAATCAGAAGCGATGGAAGCCGCCGTCAAAAGAGCGCGCCAGGCGGCGACTGATCTACTGAATCGGACAAACACGCTGGCGCAACTTGTAGACCGCTTCGTTGACGAGATGGACTTTGCCTTCCTGTTTGACGAGCGGCGGCACGTGCTGACGATCGGATTCAATGTTACTGACGGGCGGCGAGATGAGTCCTTCTACGATCTGCTGGCTTCGGAAGCGCGGCTTGGCAGCTTCATCGCGATTGCTACCGGGGACGTGCCCGCGGACCACTGGTTCCGGCTGGGTCGACAGCTTGCCTCGGTAAACGGCAGCCGCGCACTGGTATCGTGGACGGCATCCATGTTCGAGTACCTGATGCCGCTGCTAGTGATGCGCTCTTACGATGGTACTTTACTCGATGAGACTTATCGCACAGTAGTTGATCGTCAGATTGAGTACGGTCGCGAGCGAGGCGTGCCGTGGGGAGTTTCGGAATCGGCTTACAATGCCAGAGATCTTGGCCAGAACTATCAGTACGGACCCTTTGGCATCCCGGGGATGGGGCTCAAGCGCGGCCTGAGCGAAGACCTGGTGGTTGCTCCATACGCCACCTTGCTGGCCGCGATGGTTCGGCCAAACGCGGCGGTGGAGAACCTGAGGCGCCTTGCACAGGAGGGCGCGGTCGGCCGATACGGGCTCTATGAGTCGATCGACTACACTCCCGAGCGAGTGCGGGAGAATGAGACGCGTGTCGTGATACGCGCGTTCATGACTCATCACCAGGGGATGAATCTTGTCGCCCTGGACAACCTTTTGCACCGACGCGTCATTCAGCGTCGCTTTCACTCGGAAGCGAAAGTTCAGGCCACCGAATTGCTATTACAGGAGCGGTTGCCTCGTGGCGTCCCGACCGCACATCCTCGCGCTGAGGAGGTCAACATCAGTCGCGAGTCAAAGGCCGCCGGCGAAGCATTGGCGCGCCGCTATCACTTTACCGATCTCGCCTTTCCAAGGACGCACTTACTCTCCAACGGGACGTACTCTGTAATGATCACCGCGAGCGGCTCGGGTTATTCGATGCGTGATGGGCTGGCCGTCAACAGGTGGCGTGAAGATCCGACCCGCGATAACTGCGGGTTCTTTTGCTACCTCCGCGACTCTCGTAGCGGCGCGGTGTGGTCCTCTGGATTTCAGCCGACTCTTCGATCACCGGAATCGTATGAGGTTTCATTCTCGGAGCACCGGGCCGAAATAATGCGCGAGGATGTTGGATTAACAACTCAAACCGAGATCATCGTATCGTCCGAGGACGCAGCCGAGCTTCGCCGGGTCTCGATAACCAACCGATCGACACGCACTCGGGAGATCGAGCTGACCAGCTACGCCGAAATCGTGCTTGCCACTCCTCAGTCCGACGCCGCGCACAGGGCGTTTAGCAACCTGTTCGTTGAAACGGAGGTTGTCGGTGGCCGCTCGCTTCTCGCCAGGCGCCGGCCGCGCTCGAGTGAGGAGAAGCCGATCTGGTGCTGGCACACAATCGCAGTCACTGGCGAAAGTGTGGGCGCGCGCCAGTACGAAACAGATCGGGCCAGATTCATCGGGCGGGGGCGAACGAGCGCCGACCCTCTAGCCTTGATGGACGACGTTGCTTTATCGAATACGATTGGAGCGGTGCTTGATCCGGTCTTCTGCCTCAGACAGAAGGTGCGGGTCAAACGAAACGAAACAGTTCGGGTTTGCCTGGCGATGGGCGTTTCGGATTCTCGCGAAGAAGCTGTCGCGAGTGCCGACAAGTACAGCGACCCGGCAATCTTTGAGCGCGAGGAAAGCCTGGCCTGGACTCGTTCACGTGTGGAGCTGCGACACCTCGGGGTCGAGCCTGAGGACGCCCATGTCTTTCAGCGTCTCGCCAGCCGTGTGATATTCCCGGAAGGCGGCATGCGTCCGCCGCCCTGGATCGTGGCACAGAATACAAAGTCGCAGTCCGGGCTTTGGGCATATGGCATCAGCGGAGATCTGCCGATAGTGCTGGTGCGCCTGGCTCATTCGCGCGAGCTCGACCTGGCGGTTCAGCTCTTTCGCGCCTATCAATACTGGAAGATGAAGGGGCTTGCTGTCGATCTCGTGATCCTCAACGAGTACCCCGCGAGTTATTTGCAATCGCTTCAGGATGACATACTGGCGCTTGCGCGGAAGAGCGGATTGCAGCCGTGGCTGGAGAAGCGCGGCGGAATACATTTGTTGCGTGCCGATATTATGCCCGCCGAAGACCGCGTTCTCCTTCAGACTGTCGCGCGGGTCTCAGCGATTGGCAGTCGCGGATCGCTCGAGGCCCAACTCAATAGAAAATCAGGCGAACGTGAACTGCCTCGAGCTCTCATACCGCGATGGCCACGACGAAGCTATGTCGAGAAGGCAGCCGAGCAGCGGACGCTCGCCTTCTTCAACGGGCTTGGCGGCTTTAGTCAGCGAGATCATGAGTATGTGATTTCGCTCGGCGAGAAGCAGTGGACTCCGGCCCCGTGGATAAACGTGATATCAAATGACGCGGGCTTCGGATTCGTAGTCTCGGAGACGGGCTCGGGCTTCACCTGGTTCCTGAATAGTCATGAGAATCGATTGACGCCGTGGTCCAATGACGCGGTGAGCGACCAACCCGGCGAAGTGATCTATATTCGAGACGAAGACAGCGGCTCTTTATGGACCCCGACTCCGTTGCCCATTCGCCACCCTTCGTCTTATATCACCAGGCACGGCCAGGGCTATACCGTATTCGAACACACAAGTCGCGGCATTAGTCAGGAGTTGATACAGTTCGTTCCTACGGATCACAACGTCAAAATCTCACTGCTAAAGCTTACTAATAACACTGACCGCTCAAGACGACTGTCGGTTACTTCCTATTCCGAGCCTGTCCTCGGAGAGCGAAGAGAGCAAACGGCGCCGTTCATAATCACCGAGGCAGACAAGGAAAGCGGCGCCATCGTGGCCCGCAATTACTTCAGCGCGGACTTCAGGGGACTGCTGGCGTTTTCGGCGATCAGCGGGGAAACGCGGACCTATACGTGTGATCGGCTGGAGTTCCTCGGCCCGGGCGGATCGCCGAGCCGTCCCGCAGGGCTGAGCAGAGCGAGTTTCTCGGACACGGTAACGAATGGCTTCGATCCGTGCATCGCGATGCAAACGAGTTTGGAGCTTGCGCCGCAGGAGACAGTGCGAGTTGTCGTGTTACTCGGGCAGGCTAAAACGCTCGACGAAATGCGCGCTGTTGTCTCGCGTTTTACCAATGTTGCGAATGCCGAAGCCGCGCTCGAAGACGTAAAAGGTTACTGGGACGGTGTGCTGAGCGCTATACAGGTTCGTACACCCGACTCCGCACTGGACGTGATGATGAATCGGTGGCTGCTTTACCAGGCTCTCTCCTGCAGGCTCCTTGCGCGATCGGGGTTCTACCAGTCTGCCGGAGCCTATGGATTTCGGGACCAGTTGCAGGACGTGATGGCGCTGGTGTACAGCAGGCCGGCTCTGGCGCGCGCACACATCCTCCGCGCGGGAGGGCGCCAGTTCAAAGAGGGAGATGTTCAGCATTGGTGGCACCCGCCGTCGGGGCGCGGATTGAGGACGCGAATTTCAGACGATGCGATCTGGCTTCCTTATGTGAGCTGTTTCTACGCGGACGTAACCGGTGACCTCTCGATTTTCGATGAAGAGGTCCCGTTTATCGAAGCTCCGGCGCCTGGAGCCGATGAGAATGAGTCTTACGCACAGCCCGTGCAATCAGGAGAGACGGTCACCTTGTTCGAACACTGTGCCAGGGCGCTCGAGCGGAGCCTCCACGTGGGCAGTCACGGCTTGCCTCTGATTGGGACCGGCGACTGGAACGATGGAATGAACAAAGTCGGCGTTCAGGGCAGAGGCGAAAGCGTTTGGCTTGGTTGGTTTCTGTATGCTTCGCTCGACGGCCTGCAGCGGTTGTGCGGTCAACGTGGCCAGAAGGAAAGGAGTGATCTGTTCGCCGGGCATATGCGAAGGCTGAAGCAAGCACTAGCCAAGAGCGGCTGGGATGGCAGTTGGTATCGCCGCGCATACTTTGATGACGGCACACCGCTCGGCTCGTCCGAGAACAGGGAATGCCGCATAGACTCGATTTCGCAGTCCTGGTCTGTGCTCTCCCGAGCCGCGGATCCGCGTCGCCAGGCGCTAGCAATGGCCTCCGTGGATGAACACCTTGTCGTACGCCGCGACGCAATCGTTCGTCTGCTTACTCCTCCATTCGACAAGGGCGTGTTGGAGCCTGGCTACATAAAGGGATATCTGCCGGGTGTTCGAGAAAACGGAGGTCAGTATTCTCACGCAGCGATGTGGGTTGTGATTGCGTTCGCGATGCTTGGCGATGGAGACAAAGCCGCGGAGCTGCTCGCGCTGCTTAACCCTATTGGTCATACTGCGACAAGGGCCGGGATGCATCGTTACAGAGTCGAGCCTTATGTTGTGGCGGGCGATGTCTATTCCCTGCCTCCGCACACCGGGCGGGGCGGATGGACGTGGTACACCGGCGCCGCCGCCTGGATGTATCGCGCGGCGCTCGAGTCTGTGTTGGGTTTCACGCTGCGAGGCCGCTTGCTTCGCATTGAGCCCTGCATCCCGAAGAGCTGGCGAGAGTTCCGAATCACTTATCGGCATGGAACCGCAGTCTATTTGATCGACGTGCGAAATCCGGATGGCATATGCACCGGTGTGGCTGAAGTCACGCTGGACGGTGCCCTTCTTGACGGGGCCGAGATTCCTCTCAGCGATGACGGCCGCGAGCATCGCGTGGGGGTCCTCATGGGGAGCGCGCGGCGTCCCGACGTCGAGCCGGTTTCGCGCGCCGCCGGAAGTTTGAAGCGTGACCCAGGGGCTGGAGAATCTTCTTAGAAGGGCAGTCAGTAATTGTGAGACGGCTGCGTCATTGTCGCAGGCAGGAACGTTCGCGCCGGTTGAAACGGGCAATTCGGAATCCGGCTGACATCGCAACGACGAATGTTGCTTTCGAAGCTGCGACCCGGGAGAGGCACCAAGATGAAGATATTGATTGGCTATGACGGTTCCGATTGTGCGCATGCAGCGCTCGACGATCTGCAGCGAGCGGGATTACCGCGCACCGCAGAGGCCCTGTTGATCACCGTGGCCGAGCTGTGGCTCCCGCCACCTCCTTCAAGTTACGAGATCCCGGAGGGGGCCTTGCCGGAAGGGGTCCTAGGCGGGGTCATAGAAGCGAAAAGACAAGCGCGAGAAGCGGTTGAGGCCGCAAACGCGATGGCATTTCAGGCTAGCAAAGCAGTGCAATCGCTCTTTCCGGCCTGGACCGTGAGTTCTGAGGCTTATTCCGGGTCTCCAGCCAGAGAGATCCTCGACAGGGCTGACGAGTGGGGAGCGGATCTGATCTTCGTAGGCTCGCACGGGCGCTCCCCGTTCGGACGGTTGATACTGGGAAGCGTATCACAGAGAGTGGTGACCGACGCATCCTGTTCGGTGCGAGTCGCAAGGCATCTTGTCAGACAAAAAGGCTCCCCGGCGAGGCTGATCATAGGCCTGGACGGATCGTCGGAAGCCGAGTGTGCAGTGCGATCCGTGGCCTCGCGCAATTGGCCGAAAGAAAGCGAGGTGCTGCTGGTCACCTCCGTAGACCCGCTACACAAGTATGCGATGGAGCCCGAGGACAGATTCGGCTTTGCGCGGTCCTTTCACCGCGCCGCCGAGACACTTCTGCATGCGGCAGGCCTTCAAGTCGCATCTCTGATCAAGGAGGAAGACCCCAAAGTCCTGTTAGTAGCCGAGGCGGAGCGATGGGACGCGGACTCGATCTTTGTAGGCGCTCGCGGACTGGGCCGGATGGAGCGGTTCTTTCTCGGCAGCATTTCTACGGCGGTCGTGTCCCGCGCTCACTGTTCGGTTGAGGTCGTGCGAGCGCGATCGTAGCGCATTAGCATTCGGCTTGAGTGATACCAGTCACCACCAGTAGTGACTGCTGTCACTGCTTTCACTTGTGTCAGCCTCCTATACTCCACTATGGATGCGACCGCTTATTCAAACACCTCCCGATAGCGTCCGCGACTGAGCGTCCTATTGATCGGAGGCCGCGAGCACTTACGGGCGGCACGATCGCATACCGGGTTTCTCTTTGGATCTGGCTCTTTGAACCGACCCAATATTCAAACCAATCCCCGCGCAAAGAAGAGGGAGGAAATCATGAAAGCCAGAATGCTCTGTGTCCTCGCTGTTTTCGCCTTGATGACCGTCGCGGTGGCCCAGAAGCGTCACGACGTCGCTGCCCTAGTAATGCTACCTGCAACGGTGACAGTCGGCGAGGAGTTCCAGATCGAGTTGTATGTGGTGAACAACGGTACGAGGGATGTCACCATCCGGGAAATAGAGCTCTATTGTGGGCCCAGTGGGGACAGCGCCTGGGGCGAGATTTGGACACAATCCCGTGTCACGATCGAGGGTGGTGGCGGAATGGCCACCTTTGACTGTAAATACAAAGCCACTTCTACCGGTCCCTGGAGCATACAATGCAGAATGCGTTTCAGCGGAAACGAAAAGGCCAATATGATCACCCCGACAAAGGAGTTCATCGTAATGCCGCGGCCATAGATTGGCGCGGAGACAAGATTGAATTAACCGGTCGTTACCGATAACTGCGCCGCTCAAGCTGCGTTTATCGCTGGCGGTGAGCCTGCGCAGTGAAGCCTTGTGAGTCCCACGGAGTCTTGTCGCATCGAGCTTGTGACGCCCGTCACGGCCTGTGGTGATGTCAGTCATAGCCTCTCACCCCCGTCCGGTCTATAGTTCCATCAAGGGAAGCGCCGCTCCTAGAATTAACCGGTCAAGAATGAAGGGTACACCCCGGATCAAGCGTCAACAGCAGGATCGCAGCAACAAGGAGGACAAGATATGTTAGTCGAATTGAGCATCAACCCGCTCGGCCGTGGAGCTCACATCAGCCGCGATCTCGCAGCGATACTGAAGCTTATCGATGACAGCGGGCTTCGCTATGTCCTTACACCTTTTGGGACCTGTATCGAAGGCCAATGGGACGAGATCATGCCGCTGGTCAAGCGTTGCCACGATCAGGCGCGCACACTGTCTCCGCACGTGCTGACAACCATCCGGATTGAAGACGAAGAGGCCGCAACGGATAAACTCCACGAGAATATCGCATCGGTGGAGCGAGCCGCCGGACGCGAACTTCGGCGCCTTTCTCAGGTTTGGGTGAAGGAAGGCGCGGCCAGCTGAACAAGCGCGTGGATCCGAACCGCCACCCGACCTGGGCGCTCCGCAAGCGCTGCAACCGGGCCGCGGGCAAAAGGAGGATGTATGCCGACACTCAGAGAGACATTGGATGAGATACCAGCCGCCATCGAAACCCCAACGACGTTTCCGACTGAACGCAACAAATACGAAATGCGTTGCGGCGTTTGCGATGAGCTGTTCTACGTTGACGAAACGACTTACGACCGGGTGCGCTCGGCTGTTGAATTCGACCCTACCGATAATCCATTTCGATGCGATGACTGCCAAGAGGAGTACGACGAAGACGCGGGGTAACAGGGTCGTATGTCTGATGGAATCTGGCGGCGCCGTATGCGCGGGACGCGGCGGAAAGGAAGTGACTCATGGCTCATAAACAGTTGCGGTTCAGGGCCGCGGCTCGCGAAAAGATCCTGCGGGGCGCGTCCGAGTTGGCCGATGCAGTTCGCGTGACGCTTGGACCGAAATCAAAGTGCGTCTTGATCGAGAAGAAGTATGGCCGCCCAATCGTGTGCAATGACGGCGTCACTATCGCGAAGGAAATCGACCTCGAGTCGCCCGAAGAGAACCTCGGCGCGCAGATGATGCGTGAAGCCGCCGAGCGAACCGGGGAGGCAGTCGGAGATGGAACGAGCACCGCGACTGTCCTGGCCCACGCTATCCTGGCTGACGGGGTGCGAAACGTCGCAGCCGGCGCGAGCGCAATTGACTTGAAGCGAGGCCTGGACCGAGGTCTCAAGGTGGCGGTTGAAACATTGCGCGCTCTGTCCCGCCCGGTACAAAGCCGCCGCGAAAAAGTCCAGGTTGCTGCGATCTCAGCTCACAACGACACGGCTATCGGAGAACTCGTCGCGGACGCGGTCGAGAAGGTCGGGGCGGAAGGCGTGATCTCGGTTGAAGAGGCTAAGGCGACCGAGACCGTGCTGGAGGTCGTCGAAGGAATGCAGTTCGATCGAGGATACCTTTCCCCCTACTTCATCACCGATGCCGAAAAGATGCAGGCGGCGCTGGACGATCCTTTCATCCTGCTATACGAGAAAAGGATCACGACGATGAAGGATCTGCTGCCAATCCTGGAGCAGGTCGCGAGGATGAGCCGCTCATTGCTGATCGTCGCCGAAGAAGTCGAAGCCGAGGCTCTGGCTACGCTCGTAGTGAACAAGCTCCGCGGCGTGCTGTCTTGCGCGGCCGTGAAGGCGCCGGGTTTCGGCGACCGTCGCAAGGCGATGTTGGAGGACATGGCGGCCCTGACGGGCGGGAAAGTCATCGCCGAAGAGCTGGGCATCAAGATCGAGAACATAACCACGGCCGACCTTGGCCGGGCCAAGCGGGCGGTTATCGACAAGGACAACACGACGATCATCGGCGGCGCAGGCGAAAAGGCAACAATCGACGCCCGCTGCAACGATCTTCGCAAACAGATTGCCGATGCGACCTCGGAATACGATCGCGAGAAGCTCCAGGAACGGCTCGCAAAGCTTGCGGGCGGAGTCGCGGTGATACGCGTAGGCGCGCCGTCGGAAGCCGAGATGAAGAGTCGCAAGGAAGCCTTCGAAGATGCGATCAGCGCGACCAAGGCCGCGATGGCCGAAGGGATCGTTCCCGGCGGAGGACTCTCTCTCCTGCGCGCGATCGACGGCATCGAGCGAGAGGCCGCGAAGTGCGAAGGCGACGAGCACACCGGACTGCTCATCCTCAAGCGCGCGCTTGAGACGCCAACCAGACAAATAGCCGAGAACTCGGCGGCGGACGGCGGCGTGGTTGTCGACCGTATGCGTTCGGGCAGCGGCAACTTTGGCTTCGACGCAGCGCGCAACGTGTACGTCGACCTTATGGAGGCCGGCATCATCGATCCAACCAAGGTTGTTCGCATCGCTCTGGAGAACGCGGTCTCGGTGGCCAGCGTGCTCCTGCTGACCGAGGCGACGCTCACGGAGATACCCGACGAGAAGGCCGAAGCCGCGCCAGGCTTCGGACTGCCGCCAGAATAGAGCGGGGAAAGAAGATGCCTTGGGAGACGATCGTCAAGTCGCCCCGCGACTGGCGCGTGGTTCCGAATCTTCTAGACTATGCGCAGGCCCGAGGGAGTTTTTCCTGGCTCGATGCGCGCCGCGAGCTTGAAGGACTTCCGGATGGTCACGGTCTCAACATCGCTCACGAAGCCCTGGACCGTCATGCCGGTGGACCGCTTCGCGATCGTCTCGCCATAAGGTGGCTCGGAAAGAAGGGCGAAGTCCGGGATTATACCTACGCTCAGCTTCAGGCGCTTTCAAACCAATTCGCAAATGTCCTGCAGCGTCTGGGCATCGGGCAAGGCGATCGAGTTTACAGTCTTGCGGGGCGCATTCCCGAACTCTACGTTACCGCGCTCGGAACGTTGAAGAACCGCAGCGTCTTCTGCCCGCTCTTCTCGGCATTCGGTCCGGAACCCATCAAGTCACGAGTGATGATTGGCGAGGCGCGGCTGCTTGTTACGACCGAAGCGCTGTACGAACGAAAGGTGAAGCGAATTCGCGCTTCGATGCCTTCGCTCACGCACGTGCTGTTGATCGGAGACGACCGCAAATCCACCAATGTCCCTGATACCAGGGACTATCATCGGATGATGGACGAAGCGGACGACCGGTTTGCTATCGGCCCGACTGATCCCGAAGATATGGCGCTGCTTCACTTCACCAGTGGAACGACCGGGACTCCAAAGGGCGCCGTTCACGTTCACGAAGCGGTTGTCGCCCATCACATCACCGGCAAGCTTGCGCTCGATTTTCACCCTGAGGACATCTACTGGTGCACGGCCGATCCCGGCTGGGTGACCGGAACTTCCTACGGGATCATCGCGCCTCTGACGAACGGCGTGACCAGCATCCTGGACGAAGCGGATTTCGATGCGGAGCGCTGGTATCGCATCCTTCAGGATCAGAAGGTCTCGGTGTGGTACACCGCTCCGACGGCGATTCGGATGATGATGAAGGCAGGGAAAGACATTGTCCGCAAGTATGATCTGGCCTCGCTCAGATTCCTTTCAAGCGTGGGCGAGCCGCTCAATCCGGAAGCCGTCGTGTGGGGCAAGGAGGCATTCGGGCTGCCGTTTCACGACAACTGGTGGCAGACGGAAACGGGCGGAATCATGATCGCAAACTTTCCTTCGATGGATATTCGCCCGGGCTCGATGGGCCGCCCGCTGCCGGGTATCGAGGCCGCAATCGTGCACAAGAGGGAAGACGGCCGCATCGAGCAAATCGCAGAGCCAGACGTTCAAGGCGAGCTGGCATTGCGCCCGGGCTGGCCTTCGATGTTTCGCGGTTACCTGAACGACGCGGCGCGCTACAAGAAGTGCTTTGCCGACGCCTTCTATTTGACAGGCGACCTTGCGAAGCGTGATCGCGATGGCTACTTCTGGTTCGTCGGACGCAAGGATGACGTCATCAAGACCTCGGGTCATTTGGTCGGACCGTTCGAAGTGGAAAGCGTTTTGATGGAGCATCCGGCAGTCGCCGAAGCGGGAGTCATCGGCAAGCCCGACCCGGTTGCGATGGAGGTCGTCAAGGCTTTCGTAATT
>DATIFP010000193.1:0-26713 GCA_035455165.1 Blastocatellia bacterium | reverse complement strand
GTGCCGTTTCCCTTGGGGTCGCCGCCCTGAATCATGAAGCCGCTGATGACGCGATGAAAGATCGTGCCATCGTAATAGCCACGCTCTGCGAGCAGACGAAAGTTCTCGGCGGTCTCGGGAGCCTGGTCCGCCAGCAGCTCAAACTTTATCGTGCCCAGTTCCGTTTCTATCACCGCGATCCTGTTTGGACCGCCCTGACCGTTCTGGCCGCATGCGGCCAAAAAAACCACACTCAGCGTCGCCAATAGCAAACCGCCGTCCTTCATCGCGCGAATCCACATTCTGGAAATCACGAGTCGATTCCTCCAAGCAAAAGGCGGCGAGCCTCCCACGCAACTCCATGAGCGTGCGCTCGCCGCCGGTTTTTCTTTCGGTTGTCTAGGTCTGACTCAATCGGTTCAGACTGGGCTCATCGAAGTTCGATTCACTTCGCCGTTGGATGATCCTTCTTATAACCCTCGACGCAATGGTCGCAGCAGAAATAAATCTTGCGGCCTTCGAACTCGACAGAGAGTTTCTTGTCTATCGGCTCCTTTGTGATGGGACAAAGCTCGTTAGCCTTGATGGCCTCCTGGTCTTCTTTCGAAAGCTTCGCCACAAACGTCTCCGGGCTCTTGCTGAATTCAGTGAGGCAGCCTTCGCAACACATGTAGACGTACTGCCCCTTATATTCGGCGCGATACTTCTCGCTCACCGGACCGCCGCTCACCGGACACATTTTGTTCGTGACGTTCTTCTTTTCCGTTCCATCCGACCACGCGCGCGCCGAGACGACGCCGGCCAGCATTGCTACAAATAGTACGCTATAGGCGATCTTTCGCATGTTGGGTGTCTGACTCCTTCGTTTGTCTAACTGGCTGAATGCCACGGTTGATTATACAGATGCGCAGAACAGCGCGCAAAAGTCGCAAAAGGCGCAGGGCGAAGGTCAGTGCAAGTATATCTCCAGCGCGCGATTCCGAAGCTGCGGATCGTAGATGACCGACACCAGATCGCCCTGGTTCAGCTCGGCCGCGGTTATCGTTTCGCCATCGTGCGCGTCATCGGAGAGCAGGCCCAGCAAGTCCGGTTCACCCGACCGGCCGACAGCCGTTCCTACAAAGTCGTTTTCTCGAGCCTGCACCGTCACCTCTTGAAAGTCCTTCGCAGGCCTCACGGTGATGAACAACATCCCTTTGCCGGCCGCCGCCATCCTGGTTATCTCACCGCGAACTGCCGCGAGCTGTCGAAGGTTCGGAGTGCGTTGATTGACCTCGCGTTTGTCTGCCTGTGCGTGGGCGCGCTGCGCTGAAGGCGACATGATCAAAACGAGCGACACGCTCCATACAATCGCTATGCTTCGCATGGCTCCTGGTATCCTATCGGTTTGTTGAGGAGAAGTGGTTCGTGCCGTCGGGGGAGAACTGCGTGACGCCGAGAATGCTACTCCTCCCGGGCGTAGGCATCAAGCGATTTGGTCGCAAGCGCGAACTCGCGCCGCGTGGCCACGGCGCGAGTCGCAATCAGTCCGAACACGAATTAGAGCAATGGCTGGAGGCTTATTCCAACACTCTATTCCAACACATCGATGTGCTTCTTGCCGCACATCTCTTTGAGCACCTTCGGCCACACCGTCACGCTTACCTCGCCGAGGTGCGCCTTTTTGAGCAGGGACATGTAAGTGCGTGACTGGCCGATGCCTCCGCCGATGCTGAGCGGCAGATCATTGTCAATGATTCCCCTGTGATAAGGCAGCTTGAGAAAATCGAGCTGCCCGGTCATCTCGAGCTGCTTCTTGAGCGTCTCGGCGTTCACCCGAACGCCCATCGACGACAGTTCGTGTCGACGCTTTGTCACCGGATTCCAAACCAGAATGTCGCCGTTCAGTCCGTGCATCGGCCGTCCATCTTTCGATCTTGTTTCCGTGACCCAATCGTCGTAGTCCGCGGCTCTCAGCTCGTGCGGATAGCCATCATTGAGCGTCCATCCAATACCATAGATAAACACCGCCGGGTACTCTTGCAGAATCGCCGTCTCTCGCGCCTTGCGAGGCAGGTCGGGATATTTTTCGAGAATGTCTTCAGCGTGTATGAACGTCAGCTTCTCAGGAAGGTTGGGATACTTCTCAGATTTGAGAGCGGGGAAGAGTTCCTGCGCAAACGTCTCAGCTCCCTTGAGGACCTTCCAGATGCTTTCGACCGTCTTCGTCAGAAAGTCCAGATTGCGCTGTTCGGCGCTGATGGTCTTCTCCCAATCCCATTGATCGACGTAAGCGCTGTGGTCGTGATCGAGGAAATAGTCTTTGCGGACCGCGCGCATGTCAGTGCACAGGCCTTCCCCGATTTCCATTCCGAATTGCTTCAATGCTACACGTTTCCATTTGGTCGCCGCCTGCACGACTTGCGCGTCGATGGGATGCTTGTCGTAGTCGTTCGAAATGTGAAACTGAATCGGCGTGCGCGACCCGTCTCGGTCCAGCAGGTCGTTGACGCCGCTGTCAACGTCCACAATCAGCGGAACGGTGACCATCATCAAATTGAGTTCCTTGCAAAGGTTCTCTTCGATGTAGTTCTTGACCGCGAAAATGGCCTTCTGCGTTTCTTTGGGCGTCAGCAGAGAGCTGTAATCCGCCGGCAGAATCTTCTCCAGCTCGGTGTAGTCGCCGATTCCGGGCCCGGCGAGATCTTGTTTCTTCGCTACCATAGTCAATGTCTCCTAGATTTTGGCTTGGGGAGTGAACTGCTTCCCTTGAGGAAGGATAGACCTCGATGGGTCTCGAGAATATGACGAGCGTCACTCGTTCAAGTGACGGCGGTCACCTGGCAGTCACTCAGGCCATGAACCAAGAGGGGCGCCGTCTTACATCCGCCCACTTTCTCCAAGTTCGCCTGTGTTGCCCGTGTTCCCGCGGTCAAGCCGCTC
This sequence comes from Blastocatellia bacterium, assembly GCA_035455165.1. Classification (GTDB taxonomy): domain Bacteria; phylum Acidobacteriota; class Blastocatellia; order UBA7656; family UBA7656; genus Onstottus_A. The sequence continues at coordinate 23,812 of DATIFP010000193.1, read as the reverse complement.
GGAGCCCGAGGTCATCGAAGCTCGACTGTCCCGCGAGGCGTTGAAATTGTCGCAATGAGCGCCGGAGCCGGCCCCTTCTCCACCAGCAAATCCAAACCAATCCCCGCCAGCATTTTCCCGACACGGTCGGCATCCGGATGTTCGGCGCGAAGAGAAACAAGCCTGCAACCCTTCGGCAACGACGCCGCCGGATGCTCGGTCTCTCCCCAGTCAATGAAAAACGGAATGACTCCGCCCGCGGTCAGCTCTGACGAAACGGTCAGCTTCCACGACAGCATCACGCCGTCGGGCCGGCGGCGGCTCCCCGATTGGACCTGGCCGAGCTCTATGCCGTTGCGCTTTGCATCATCGACAACTCGCGCGAGGTCAGTTGCTTTGGCCGCCCACGTGACCAGCCGGGGAGATTCGAGCTCGTCGATCGAGAAACGCCGCGGGCGGTTAGGCTTTGGTTGATCCGGGTCGGGTCCGATGATCTCCAGGTACACACGGTCGCCCAATCCGATCAGCGCATTGCGAGTGCCGCCGCCCGGATGCTGTCCTCCGGACACGGCGCGCACTCCGAGAAGCTTTTCGACTTCTTCTATGCCCCGCGCGAGATCCGGCGTCGCATAGACGAGGTGGTCGATCCTAGACATAAGTTCGGTTCCTTTGTCGGGCGCCATGTTGCCGGCGCTTGTAAGAACGCACATCACTACTGTGACACAAGAGGTCCAAAGTGGTTTTGTTCTCGTCATCAAATCTGCTCGACATGGAACTCCTAAAGGAGTTCGCGCGCAATCCGGGAATTCGTTTGCTATTAACATGGAACTCCTGAACGGAGTTCCGCCGATAAAATTCTCACAATGTCCAAATTCCAGCCATCAACGGCATTGGCCGGCTTCGCCGCCTTATCGTCCTTGTGCCACGAGTGCAAGATTTTCGCGACGAGGGGACACCGCCCGAGCGGCCAGCCTGAGAAGTGGAATTGAAACCGCCCCAGCCAGAATTGTCCACAGTGCCATCAGCAACAGTGTTAGCTCCGTGCTCTCGAAAACACTGCGGCCGAGGGCAATCAACATGCCGGTGATGCCCGAGATCACGATCGTCATCAGCGAGCCAACAAGGAACGCGAAGCCGTGCGGGTTTCCGCCAGTCCCGGTCTTGCTGAGGTCCGAAGCGGCCGGGAACACTGCCGACAAGAAAGTCGCCACCGGACTCAATAGCATGTAGGACGCCGCCCCGCCTAACAGCACGGACAACCAGAGCAGCGGCGAGCCTCCCGGTCCTACGATCAGAGAGCACACCAGGCAAACCGATACCGTCACCCCGAGCATCATCGCGCAGCCCGCGGTCTTACCCCTAACCAAATCCTCATCCGATATCGGCGCGAGAAACTCGAGCGTGAGCGCCGCGCGATCCGAAGCAAACTGGTTCATCGTGAACGCCTGCATGGCGTAAAGGCTAAATACTATTCCGGCGCCAAGTGCGACGTACCCATCAGATCCAAGAAAGCTGCCCCCGGGCACCGCCTCAGGCGCTCGACGCGACACTAACGCCATGGCCGCAACCAGCGGCCCCGTCATGAAAACAATCAGCCGTCCCCTCACCGAACGCAGGCCGCTGCGCGCCTGCGCGAACGCGACCGCCGCCGCCGCTTGCGACAATCCCGGCAAGGGCAGACGCTCGATCCGGCGTCGACTCGTTCGGCGTACACCGCTGCTCTCAACCGAGTCCAGCAGCTTCCCGTGCATTGCCGCTGACACCCTGTAGAGGATCGCCGCCTCCGCCGCCAATCCTCCGACACAAATCCACGCGATCCCGTGGCTACCCTCGAGATCGAAGCCGATTGCCCGTCCGTACAACTCCGACGGTATCACGCGAGTCCAGATCGGAAGCGCATCGTCGAGTTTGTCGACGGAAAACCTCTCGCGAGGCTCGCTCTTCGTCCTGGCTTCCCTCGATCGCCGGTCGAGGTTTCCGGAAAGAAAGGCCGGGATCAGACCCAACAAGGAGAACCCCAGGACGAAGGCCAGCGTGAACAGCTCGCCTCGCCGTCTGCTCAGCATCAGCCAATTCACGAGAAAAGTCATTAGCGAGAACAGAGAGCAGTACACGACGATGACTGTCATTCCGGCAGCGAGCGCAATAATGGAAGCGAACACTTGTTGCGCTATCAACAATCCCATCGCGAAGAAGAGAATCCCGGGGATAACGAATACCAGCCAGGGGTCGGCCGCGCACGCGATCATCTCGATCAGGTGCAGGACGCGCCGCGAGATCGGCAGCAACAGCAACCGCCTGTACCCGCCGATCGCGCCACGGGCAGGCGCTGCCAATGGCACAAATAACACAACTGCAAGCATGCAGAGCAGGATAATCCGCGCAATCAACAGGATGACCGCTTGCTGGACCGTGCCAGAGCCAGCAGCCCATCCGCCAGCGCCTCCCAACACGCTGAATACCAAACTCAAAATAATCGAGAAAAGAACAACAAGCGCCGGAACCAGAACCGCCGCGAGGCGCGAAAGCCGTTCAACAGCATCACGGCGACGACCGCCCTTGATGCTGTTGATCAATAGTCTCCAGCGCATCCAGGCGAATGATCTTAAGAAGCGGATGGTGGTCATAACCATTCCATTGCGGGTGCGCGAGAGCTCTCGGCGCCGACAAGCTCAAGAAAGACTTCCTCGAGCGTTTTGCCTTCTCCCAGTCCAGCCCGAAGCTGGCCAATTGGTCCCTGAGACACCAGCCTTCCTTTGTGTATCACGCCGATTTGATCACAAAGCCGTTCGACGATCTCTAGAATATGAGACGTCAGGAAGATCGTGCCGCCTCGCCTTACGAACTGGGCCAGCAGTTCCCTTATCTGCCTGGACGCCACCGCGTCGATGCCCTCAAAGGGTTCGTCGAGAAACAAGAGACGAGGAGCCGGCAGCAACGCCGCGGCAAGCGAAAGTTTCTTGCGCATGCCGTGTGAGTAATCAGCGACCAGATCGCCCGCGGCTTGATCGAGAGCCATCAGCTCGAACAATTCTGCCGAGCGCGAGCGAGTCTCGACGGTGTTCAACCCGTACACCTGGCCGACGAAAGACAGGGTCTCGGCGCCGGTCAGCCGCTCGAACAGGGCCAGGTCTTCGGGCACCACGCCTATCTTCTTCTTTACGGCGACCGGATCTCGCAATGGGTCGATATCCAGAATGCGAAAGCTTCCGTCGGTTGGACGCAGCAGCCCGGTGAGGCACTTGATCGTAGTCGATTTGCCGGCGCCGTTCGGGCCAAGAAACCCGTAGAAGCTTCCCTGTGGCACCGCCAGGTCGATACCGTCGACTGCCGCCAGTTCCCCGAACACCTTTCGAAGTCCCGTTGTCTCAATTGCAAGAGTCAATATTCTCTCCCAAAGAGTAAACCACGGGAGCAGACGGATCACGGGGACTAATTCCTACACCTCTGATCAATTCTCTGTTCCCTCTTTGTATTCCCCGTGCTCCGGTGCTCCTCGTGGTTTCCTTTCGCAGTGGTTCGAAATACTCTGGCAGTGCTTCTATTTAATGGAAGAACTTCCCTTCGCCTGATAACCCTCGCGAGCGCGAATGATTGCACTGGGCTGCGTTGGAGCTTTGACGGTGATTCGCCGGAACCGGCCGTCTCGCTTGGTGTTGCTCGGGTAATATGTAAGCAAGTACTGCTGGCGAAGCTCCGCTGCTATCCGGGTAAATGCCTGATCGACGTCGCCTAGCGTATTCGCCTCGTAATAGTTCGCGCCCGTTCGAGCAGCGAGGCCTTTCATGAACTCGACTGCGGTGTCGAATGCGGCTCGCTCACGAAACTGGCCGGGGCCCGTGTTCAAGCTGGACCGCGGGTCAAGGCGATCAAGTTTAGCGCGCTCGGTCCCGTACTGGATCGGATAGACGAACACACCATACTTCTCGGCGCGCTCGAGCGCGCCGGCCGCGTCGCTGATCATGCTGATCGAGTCCAATCCGTCAGAGAACAGTACGATGGCCTTGCGGCCGCGGACATCTCTCAGCCGGTCGGTCAGCACCAGGTAAAGCGCATCATAGAGCCTGGTAGCGAACCCGGTGTGTGTGTTCTTGATCGCCGAGCGCAACTCGTCGCGGTCTCCCGTGAGCTCCGCATCGACCCAGACGCGGCTGTCGAACGAGACAATCATCACTTCGTCTTGCGGCCGAAGCTGCTCAACAAAAGCCAGCGCCGCCGCTTTGATGTCGGGAAGGCTGAACTTCGTGCTCTGCGAGCTGTCGAGCATGAGCACGACGCTGAAAGGCTCCTCGACCGCCGTGAAGTGTTCGACCGTTTGCTCGATTCCGTCCTCGAACACCTTGAAGTCGCTTTTGTTCAAACCCGGAACGTACTTGCCATGCTGATCCAGCACCATCACCGGGACGGACACAAGCAGCGTTTCGAGTCGAAGCGAACCGCCTCTGGCGGTCAGCTCGGTCGAGTTTGACGAGGGCGCCGGCAAGGCAGCGGACGGAACGGGCGACGTCCTTGAACCGGGTCCGGGTGCAGTCGTCGCGGGCGCTCCAGCCGCAACTTGATAAGGATGCGACTTCAGCGCGATCGAGCCGCCGGCTTTGTCGATCATCTTAACAAAGTCGGCAGCAAGCTGTTTCGCCGAAGCGTCGGTTGTCGGTGGCGGCTGCGCCGGTCCTCCGCTTATTACAACCTCGCGGTTCTCTCGTCCGGGGGCCGGCGGAAGCTCTTTCACTCTGGCGTCTTTGCTATTGAGAGCGAACTCAGGCGCGTCCGCCTTCCAAAGAGCGACACCCAGAAGCTGATTGTATGATCTCTGATGCTCTTTGTAGAACGTGACCGGTAAGAGCAACAACTGCGCCGACAGGCGCCGGTTAGGAAGCCTTGAGTTAGTACCATTGCGCGGGGCCGTTGGAAAAACATCGTAGAGATAGCGGCCGCATGCGTGAACGACGAAATCGGCCTCGTCCGCCGATTCGACTGGTTGGAACTTCCTTCCTTTTCTCAGCTCTGCTTCGAGCTCGCGCTTTACGCTCGGGTCAGGTTCCAGCCGCTCGCTGATCTCGAAGCCGCGCCAGGGACGATCGAGGGCCGCTCGATCTTCAACCGAGCGGCCGCCCGTATGGTAGAACTCTCTTCCGTTAATCAACCCGTTCGGCCGAGCCCGGGCGCAGTCGCCCCTGACCGCGACAACGAAAACAGTCTGGCCGGTCTTGATGTTGATCGTCTCCGCTGGGCCAGGCTCTTGCGCGAAAACCGTTGCCGGGGTGATGAGTAGTAGTCCGACTCCGAGTGCCATTGAGAACAGGCAGGAGAGTAGTTTCATTTTGCTCCTCGCTTTCGAGCAATGACCCCACCTGATTCCGTACAATGGTCTAGTTATAACACAAATCCCGTTCCTGCAGTGAGTGCGAGTTTGAGTGGATTCAACCGGCGCGATTTCGGGCGCGTGTGTCGTAAACCTGCGCCGACGAGCAGCCCTTAAGACAAAGTGTGCTTCGATGGCGAGCGGAAGCTTGACGGGTTTGTCGCGACGGCTCAGGCATCACTCGCCGCTACTCGACTGGGCCGATGCCGCGTTGATGGAAGATACGCTTCAACCGCGCGACGTGCCGGCCTCGGTTGAGATTTCGGTCGGCGTCGATGATAGCTCTTGCACCCCGGGCAAAGGTCGTGAATCCATCGAGCTGGAAATGACTCTCGAGAATGATCGGGTCCGCGACTTCGCGACCGAGCGCCGTCCAAATGTCCCACAGCGTGGCCGACCAGATCTGGCCGTTGTCGTGCTCATCCGCGCCATCGGTGTGGTCAAATACCTCATAGGTGAGCTGTCCGTCCAGGCGCCTCACGCAAGGGGGATCGTGTTCCGTATCCTCGATCCCGTCCCACGAGCCGAATGAATCCCGGTAGCGCCGAGGCTTGCTCGCGGCGAAGAAACTCGCTGCGAAATAATCGCCGAAGCCTTCGCCCATCGCTGCCGCTTCGTGCGACTGACCAAACCCCGGACAGATCGCGTCCTGGATTGCGTGTCCCAACTCGTGGAGGATGACTTCCGCATCCTCAGCATCGTCGATGCCGCCAAGGCCGAACGTCAAACTCCGCTCGTGCGGGCTGTACCAGGAGTTGTCCTCTTCGGTGCCGTTGGCGTCCACTGGAATGGGCTCACTGAAGATCGCGCGCGAGCTGCGAAAGCCGAGCGATTCGAGATATCCGAGAGCGCGGTCAATGTGAAAGTAGGTCATCACTTCCTCGAAGGCCGGCTGGTCGCTGGTAAAGCAAAACTGACCGTCGTCCTGCTGAGTCCGCCTGCGCGTCGGCTTTGTTGTGACCCGGCGGCCATCGAGCCGGCCGCTTTTGTCGAGATCGCGCAGGGTGACTTTTGAATAGGCGGTTTCTGGGGGAGCCTGGACTTTGCCATCGCGGATCAGCCGGCCCGAACCGCCCAGCGCGATCACCGGGTTGGGATCGAAGACCCGGGCCGTCGCCGTCGCCGAAGCGAGGTTGTCATACTTGCGCAAGATCCGTCCGCTGTCCGCATCAACATATATGATCCAATCCTGACGCGGGTCCACGCGCTGCACATTCACCCGGTAAGCAGGCCGCAGTTTTGATTTGAGTGGAAACCAAAAACGCTCGGTCCTTACGACGCGCGCCGAACCGGTCTTCTTCGACACGCTCTTCAGCGCTGTCTGTCGCGCGGCCGCCTGGGTCACGGTGAACTGGGCAGCCGGTTCGAAGAGCTCGATGGGTACGGCGCGATTCTTCACCAGGTAGACGCGCCGGTCGCGAGCGATATGTACCGTAACGTATGCCCGAAGAATCGGGATCCCTTTGAGCCGCTGCTGAAAGATGATGTGATGCGCGCCCAGACTCTCAATGATCCGCGTGCGCCGCAATCGAATCCCCTTGAGCGACAGCAACTCCTGGTTCACCTTGAGAAACCGCTCAGCAATGTGAACCGGTTGCGCGCGTCGCAACCCGGTACGGAATCCCCAAATCTCTTTCGGCGTACCGTACAGAGTTCCCGGAACAACCTTGAACGACTTCAAGCGTAGTGAATCCATGGCTGTCTCCTCTTTATCGAAAGCAAATCGATCTGGCAGGTTTCCTTCTTTGCTTCGCACAAACGAACTCAACGACAACGGTAAGCAATCGCACGGACCTCTCCTTTTGTCAATTGGATGGGTCAATCGAGTAAACCAGCTTGCCCCCAATGAACGTCTTCAACACGCGCGCGGACAACAACTCGCCGGGCCCAACCTTGATAGGATCTTCCGACACTACGATGAGGTCCGCGAGTCTTCCATAATCGATCGTACCTTTGGCCAAGGTCTCAAATTCGGCATATGCCGCTTCGACCGTGTAGCCGCGCAGCGCTTCCATTACCGTCAAACGCTCGGCCGGATACCAGCCGCCTTCGGGTTTGCCTTCCGGGTCCTGGCGCGTCACCGCCGCGTAGATTCCATAAAATGGATTCAGTGTCTCGCCCGGAAAATCACTGCTGATCGGCAGATGAGCGCCGGTCTTCAGTACCGAGCGCCAGGCGTACGCCCCTTTGATGCGGATCGGGCCGAGACGTTTCTCCGCCCAGGCCATGTCCGAGGTGCAGTGGGTCGGTTGCATGGAGGCGATGACCCCGAGTTTCGCAAAGCGTGGTATGTCGGCCGGCGCCAACACCTGTGCGTGCTCGATTCGAAGCCGCGGATCAATGCTCCGAACGCGCTTCCCAGAAGTGGCTCCAGGAGCCGCTTTCAGCGCCTTTTCGTAGGCGTCCAGCACTTGATGGTTCGCGGCATCGCCGATCGAGTGTGTCACCACCTGAAAACCTCGCGCCAGACATCGACTCGTCAACGAATAGATTTCAGCCTCGGATGTTGTGGTCAAACCCTTTGTGTTTGGCGCGTCGCTGTACGGCTCGAACAGAGCCGCGCCACGAGATCCCAACGCCCCGTCCGCGAACACCTTCACGCTGCGGATGGTAAGCCGATGCTGCGGGTCGATCTCAGGCCCGCGCTCGAGCCATTCATCCACCCATGGCTTGTTCGCTCCGTCGAGCATTGCGTAGATGCGCAGCGGCATGCGGCCTTCTTTGATCAGCTCCCTGAACGCCTGAAGCATGATTGGCGTGACCCGAGCCTCGTGCACCGAAGTCAGCCCGTTGCGAACGCACTCGCGCGCCGCAAGCTCCAGGGCTGTTTTGACCTGTTCGAGATCAAGCGGCGGAATCTGCTTTGCAACGAGCTCCTGCGCGCGGTTTGTCAGCACGCCGGCCGGTTCGCCGGTCTTCTCGTCTCGGATTATCTTGCCGTTCTCCGGGTCGGGGGTATCTGTGCGGATGCCTGCAATATCGAGCGCTTTCTTGTTTGCCCAGGCGGCAAAGCTGTGAAGCCCGGTAAGAAAAACCGGATTGTCAGGCGCGGCGTCAGTCAGCAGTTGATGAGTCGGATAGTGAGCCGCCCATTTCCCTTCATCCCATCCCCAGCCAAGAATCCATTCGCCTGGCCGGACGGCTGCCGCCCTCTCCTTGACGCGCGCAGCCGCTTCTTCGGGCGTGGCGACGTCTTTCAAGTTCAATTTGAGAAAGCTCTCACCGAGACTCATCAGATGGCCGTGAGCGTCGATGAAGCCCGGCAGAACCGTGGCGCCCTTCAGATCGATGATCTGAGCGGCATTGCGAAAGCGCTTCTTCGCGGCGGCCGTCGACCCAAGCCAGCTTATCCGACCGTCCTTGATCGCGGCGCTCTCCTCCGCCGGGCGCTTCCGGTTCATCGTTATGATGTGCGCGTTGAGCAGAACGAGATCGGGTGCGGAGCGCGATTGAGAAGCAGCGCGAGGAACCGGGACGACGGAAACCGCCAGAGCCAGAATCAAGGAGATTCGTTTCACAGGCGCTCCTCTAAACGCGGAAGTCTCGAACGGGGTTGACACGCCTCGGTTCACTGGAGGTTTCTTAAGGCGGCGATGAACCTCTCATCGCTGAATCTGGCGAACCCGGTTTTGGTTAGCTTCGCGAGCTCTTTGAACAGCTTCTCGTCGACGGTGGCGAAGTTGAAGCACGACTTACCTTGCATGCGTTTCTTCAGCTCGGGGGAAATGTCGTCGTGCACATCCGGACTCGCGTAAACCGACATGAGGTAAAAGCTGACATAGTTCTTTCCCTTTCTCACACCCGCGAAGAAGAGGGGCTTCTTGTTCTTCATTATGTGACGAGTCTCCAGCGAGTAGTTGCCGGGGGTGTCCGCGCTAACAACGAGCTTGGATGCGTAGGGTTCGAGAATCGCTTTGAGCTTCGAGAATACTGTTGCGAAATTGGCTTTGTCCGGCACGAGATCCTCCGAGGTTTGGTTTTTCAAATCACCAATTGTATCCGATATCCTTCGCGTCGCCGATGTGAACCGTGAACCACATCGGATCGTTTCTTTCAATCCCGTTTAGGACCCAACGAAGCTCGATTGTTCGCGCATAGAAGCGCGCGCGCTTTATGTACGATTGCGCCTCGGGATAACTGCGATAAAAGCGACTCAGGAATGATTCACCGTCGAGCTCATGGATTTCAAACGCGCCGGAGATAAATGTAGAAAGCGACGGATAGGCGTAAACTCTAACCGGCAATCGGATCGCCTTCGGGCTTACTGGGGATTGGCCGGCTGCGCTGCGAGGACGCGGTCGCGTTCCCGCTTCGCCCAATCGCAAAGAAGCTGCTTGTCCGAATCGGAGAGCTTGGCGTCAGGGTGAAGAAGGACGTAGGAGGACATGGGCATCTCACCTTTCTCAACTTGTTCGCATATCTCCTGGAGCTTTCGAGCTGCTCTCCGTGCGTCGAGTCTCGCCCAATCTGAGAACGACAACTCCCTGCGTCCCTGGTTCACATCGCGCACAAGCAACCACGAGACCGGGGCGACCTGGCTATACCACGGCCACGTTGTTTTGCTCGAGTGACAATCGTAGCAAGACCGCTCGAGTATCGCCGAAACCTCGGGACTTATGCTCGTGTGTGCCTGAACCGTCCTGGCTTCATCGACCTCGGGATTCGTCTTTGCGGGACGAATAGCTTGAATAACAACAAGGACGACAATCAGGCTGATGCCGGTCCATTTGAGCACTTTCTTCATTACGCCTCCGCTCTGCTCATCAAATTGTCAAAAGCGACTCCACACCGTCTTATTGCCGCACCGGAATAAATGTTATCACGGACCGAGCCTGAGCTTGCGGTCATTGCGCGAATCCTGCGTCGTTCATAACACGCTCTTGCTTGCTACTCGGGCGCAGGTTCACACGCCGCCGGGATCACAACTCCCTGATCCAGATGTTCCGGAACCGCATCGGATTGCCGTGGTCCTGGAGCTTCAGTGACGCCTTCGGCCCGTGAGCAATGTAGAGAGCAGCCCGGTCGTGCCACGTGTTGCCGTAGATCTCGACGTTGTTTTGAATCAGCACGCCGTTGTGCAACACCGTGATTCGCGCGCGCTCGGTAACTTTGCCCTGCTCGTCAAACTTCGGACACTTGAAGATGATATCGTAGCTCTGCCATTCGCCGGGCTTGCGGCTGGCGTTGACCAGCGGCGCGAACTGGTTGTAGATCGCTCCCGCCTGTCCGTGATAGTAGGTCTTGTTGTTGTACGAATCGAGAATCTGGACCTCGTATCTCTCCATCAGAAAGACGCCGCTGTTGCCGCGCTCCTGCCCCTCACCTTTGACCTCTGCCGGCGTGGCCCACTCGATGTGCAACTGGCAATCACCGAATTCCTGACGAGTGGCGATGTCGCCCGTGCCCGCGACCACCTGCACATAACCGTCCTTCACGAGCCACTTCGCATCCCGGCCATCGTTCGCGCTGCGCCACTTCGACAGGTCCTTACCATCGAACAGAACGATCGCATCGCTGGGCGGGTCGCTATTTGTCTTTCCCGGGGTAACACTGGGCGGTTCCTTTTTTGGCGGCAGAAATGGAGCTGGTTCCTGCGCAGAGCAGTCCACAATGTCGGCGGCGAAGACGACGGTGAAAGCAACCATCAGAATGACCGCGAGCGTTCTAAGCGTGTGCATGTAAGTTTCCTCGTCTTGCGTTGTCTTAATTGATGGAAGTCGCGTCGGTGGTTGACTGCGCGATCAAAGAGCTTCAGAGATACCGGCTTACGGTGGACAGTGCAAGCGTAGGTTGAAACCTGTTGTTCTCCCCGATTGGAGTCAGCCAGGCTGGTGATTACGATGAGATACTGAGGTCCGGCATACTCCTCGACGGGTTTTTCCACCAAGTCACGAAGAGACAAAGATTCACGAGGACCGGAATGCTTGCGAGGATCGTGCGAATGAAGTCGATGCATCGGCGAAGGCATACGCGCGGGGGAAAATACACTCGGACCAACAAGGCCTTACCGGCCGTTTGCGACCTCCGGCTTCACGGCCACCTTCACCTGAGCATTGGACCAGCAACACTGGAACCCGCGGCCTCCGTCTCCGGATGCATCGTTGGCCACCAGCCGCAATACGTACTGCCCGGGCTCGCTGAAAGTAGCGGTCGTCGTCGCCTTGCCGATGAACGCCGGCGCCGGCGTAACTTTACTCTCTGTTTTTTCTACGGTCGGTCTGATATTGGCGAAGGTCACACGGCCTGGTCCGCGAAACTTGCTCCATGACACCGTTACCGGAGCGTTCCTGAGCCCCTGGGTTGCCGAGCGGGGCGCCTTGGCATCATCCGCAACCCACACTGTAAGCGTCAGCGGATTCGGCAACGTGGTCCCCAACGTCGCGCTGCTCCCGCGCGGGCCTTGTACTCCGAGCTTCCCTTCTTCGAAGCTGATGAAGGGAGGGGTGTTTCCGCTCGCCTCGATGAAAGGCGAGACCTCCCACAGGGGATTCAGGCTCATCGGAATTACGGTGGTCTGCCCGTTGACGGTGAGCGTCCAGGTGAGTTTCTTCGTCCCGAAATCCTTCGGCACCGTCACAGTGAAGAGGCCCCATTGTCTGCCCGTCAGGAAGTGGGTCGGCTGACCCTGGTCTGGCCCACCCGGTTCGATCCGGTTGTTCGGCCCAATCGGGATGTCCAGCTCAACCTTGGTATTCCGATTGTAGTAGCCCAGAAGGAGACTGAAGCTCCCGTCCGGATTACCAAACCATCCTTCGAAAGCGCCGGTGATGCTCTGACCCGATTCGTGCGCGGGCTCCATCGGCAACTGACTCCCCGGCACGAATGCCCAGCTTGCGAGCAGGATCACGATGGGCAAAGGTAAAACCGCTGACCGCCGCGATTGCATCTCACAGGTCTCCTTTTGATGTGAAGCCCGAACGTGCGCTCAAAGAGGCAGCAGCTCCGAGAGCGCCGCCTCTTGCAAGCGTGTTGAGTTCCGAGCAGGTGGACTTTTACCGAGAGGCGGTGGGCGCGAGTGCCTTCGATTTATTCTTTGCGACCCACGCCTGATAATCTTCTTCGGAAATATAAGTCACGTTCACCCACGCGTGTGCCATCTCATCAACTGTGCGGTCTCCCCATCCGACCCACTGGTCGGGGTCAGGGTTGTTCTTGTTGGCGGACGTGTTGTCGTGCCATGCGGTAACGTGGATGATTGTACCCTTTGGCAGCACCGGCGCCGCATCCTCCGCATAGATGTAGTTGTTCATCCAGTTGAAGTTGAAATTGTTCACGTAGCTCAAAACCTGAGTGGTGCCGTTTGGCAAAATCGCCTCTATCGACATCGCCTTCCCACGCAGATGCATGTGCGGTTGGAAGTTCTCGAGCCGCGCGGGCTGTCGCAGCACGTGAAATCCCTGAGTCACCGCGACCGTGTTGGGAGGGATATCGAGCCGGCTGCTTGTATTGGCCGTCGCGCCAAAGAGAGTCAAACGGGTCCGGTACTTCGGCGTCTCGCCCCTTGGGTAGAGATAGACGGCCAACTCGGCGTGATCTCGAATCTCCTCGCCGACTGCGTGAAGGTGAAGTTCCCAGGAGATTCGCGATCCCGGCAGCAGGAGTTTGCCGGTGTTGGGACGATATGTATCGTAGTTCTTCCCGATCGCCCATTCCATCAACAGCCCGGGGCCGCCCGCTCCCGAGTTAGCGGTGTCGGACGCATTGGGGTCCGCCGCGTTCGCGCGGCTCGCCTGCGCGCTGGGCTCTTCCTGTATCAGACCGGCAAGGACGTGATGCATGATCTTGCGACCTTTCACGGACCCCGGCCGCATCTCGACTGCCCGCACCCAGCGTGGCTCGGTGAGCGGGACGTCGGTGATCGGTCTGAACCACGCGTCCTGCGCCTGAGCCGGCATCGTGTAATCATCGGACTTGAGCACCAGATCGGGTGGGCCGAATTGTTTGGCGAGCACCCAGCCTTGTTCATCCGGCCAAATCTTGGCGGGCGGAAGATCCTTCGGGTCTCCCATCGGCGCGCCGGAATCAACCCAACGAACGATGGTGTTGATCTGGTCGTCGGTCAACGAACGGTCGTTCTGAAAGCTCTGGATTCCAACAGTCTTGTCCAGATGCCACGGCGGCATGTTCCGCGTGACCACGCGCTCCCTGATGGACTTGGCCCACGGGCGCACCTCTTGATAAGTCGCAAGCGACATCGGCGCCGCGGTCCCTTTTCGGTGACATTCCTCGCACTTCTCCTGAAAGATTCGAGCGATGTCTTTGGCGAAGGTCGGCTTCGCTGGAACGGCGCTCTCGTTTGAATCAGCGGCGGCAGGAATGGCGATGGCCGCAGCGACAAGTGCAAACGCTGCGACGACTGCGAGCTTCCACGTGGATTTCATACCAGACTCCTCCTGAAATGGGTGTCTGAGCCTTGTTCAACTGGGCCACAATTTAGCATCAAAGGCGCGAGAAGTCTAACACTTTTCGCGGATCAAGAGCCCCCCGGGATTGAGAAGGCTAGCTCAACTCGGCGTGATACACATTGAAGGCTGTTACGAGTATTGCCTCTTCCTGCAATGCGTCGAACGCAGCACTTGTCAGGTGGTCAGTATATCGTGATAGCCGAGTCAAGTTGCGCTTCAGATCCAACGGGAGATCCGTGAAGATGATGTTCACTTTGTCCTGCATTGGCAATCCGGCCTTCGATAGGTAGCTTCCATCAAGTCCGCGAACAATGGTGCAGCCACCGAAAGTGTAGGTGAATTCTCGCTCCAAAGCCTCGAACACGTCTCGATATGATGGAGTTGGTAGGTCGGAAAGATAAACTTCAATTCTTACGTTTTCGGACAGTGGCAATGAATTGCTCCCTTCGCTTGGGAAACTCTTCCATGCGCTTAATGACTTCTTTTGCGGATAGCTTAGCCCGTTGCGGCCTTTCGATTTTGATTTCCTTGATGTCCTTAAGCCTTCTTGCCATATCAGTCTCCAACTCCAAAGCTAGTTGCCTCATTCTAGCACAGCCGACGCCGCTTGGACGGATTGGCGGCAAGCAGTGGCTCGCTTTGTTTGGATCATCAGACGGGCCGTAAGTGAGTTGTGCTTAGAGGCCACCCCGACCTGACCCCCGGCGTCTATCTTGATTGAGAAATCCGATTCGAACTGAAAGCACCGAGCAAGTCGGAGGCGGCTGCGTCCGAGGAAGAGTTAGCTTGCACGATTCCTCATCGACTGGACAACGCCCCATTGGAACGCAGCGTGAGCTTTTGTACCCGCCAGTTCAGAATCTCCGCGACGTACAGCTCGTTCTCCGAAGGACACGCGATCTCGTGAATCCATCCGAACTGACCCGGCTGCTTTCCGGATCTTCCAAACATCCCCAACACCTTCCCGTCTAGAGTCAGTTTGTAGACTCGCCCTGGATAAGCATCGGCCGAGAATAGAACTTGATTCGGGCCTGGAGTTATACAAATCGCCCACGGGGCCCCGCTTTGCGCCGCCGCAAACTCGGGCGAGGGCATATTGCCGATCGCCGGACGCGTCGCGGGATCGAAAGGCACGTCGATCGTGATCGCGCGAATGAATGTTCCATTTGGATCGAACACCTGAATCCGCCGGTTAGCTCGATCCGCAACGTAGATGTTCCCTTTCACATCCGAGGCGATGCTGTGCGGAGTGTTGAACTCGCCGGGTTGTTTGCCTCGTTCTCCCCACTGCTTCACCCAGTTCCCGTACTTGTCGAATTTCGCAACGCGAGAGTTGATGTACCCATCGCTGATGAATATGTTTCCTTCGGTGTCCCACGTCACGTCGGTTGGTTGGCGAAACATTCCGTCGACCGCGGGCCGCGGCGGGTTCACGCGGGTCCACGGGGCGGCTTCATCAGACGCTTCCTTCTTGCGGCCGAACACCATAACGACTCGGCCTTCAGGGTTGAACTTCACGACCATGTCCGAGCCCTTGTCCACCGCCCAGATGTTGTCGTCCTTGTCGACTCGCACGACGTGCGCATACGACCAGGCATAAAGGTTCTTGCCTATCTCGCGGATGAACTTGCCGTTGCGATCGAACTCCAGAAGCTGCGCGGCCGACGCCGCGTAAGCCGGTCCGGTCGTGTTCCCGCGCGAAAAAACAAACACGTGGCCCTTCGAATTGACGGCGACGCCGGTCGCTTCGCCGAGATGAAGGTCGGGCGGCGGCTTGAGGAAGTTCACATCTGCGTCGGCCTTGATTTCGGGAACCGGAGTTTGAGCCCGCGCGGTGATGGCTCCAAACAAGACAAACAACAGTACTAGCGAGCGTTTCATGGGAACCTCCTGAGTGTGCGCTACTGATCGATTGTAGAAGCGTGCCAGGCGACAACTTGCCATTTGCCGGCGCGCCGAATATAGACCTTCGTGAACCGCCACCTGTCGTCGATGTCGCGGCCGTTGAGACTGCGCGTTCTTTCGAGAAGTCCCGTTACAATCGCCGCATCACTGTAAACCCGAATGCCGATTTCGGACGTCTCGTAACGCTTGAACTTGATCCTTCCCGATTTCGCGATGGCGATCGCGTTCTGCTTGTTCATCACCGCCATGTTCGGCACCGTGACGGTGAGATCCTCCGCCCATAGCCGGTCAAGCGCATCCGCGTCGCCACGCACGTGAGCTTCGTTCCAAACCTTCTCGAGCCTGGACAGCTCCTTGACGTCGGCTGAGTCCACGGACCCGCCTGGGGGTTGTTGCGTGAAGGCGGTCGCCGCCATCCATACCGCAATACTGATCCTTAGCGCAATGTTCACCGCTCTTCCCTTCCGTCTCTTTCGCCATCAGCCGAAAACCTCACTTTTTGACGTATCGCTTCAGCGCGCGCGGGCCGACTTCCGCGCCGTAGATGTTGCCCCTGGCATCCGCGGCAACGCCTTCAGCCGCGCTCGTAGCCGCGCGATCAGGATTGGCTTCGGGGTCAGGAATAAACGCCGTGACTTTGCCGTCCTTGGCGCTGCCGATCCTGATGCCACGCTTCCAGCCTGCATGGCGGGCTGTGTTGGACTCAGAATCGGCGGCGTACAGGACATCGTTCCTGATGTACAGCCCGCTGATCCGGCTAAACTGCTTCCACTCTTCGAGGAACTTTCCATCTTGATCGAATATCTGAATCCGATTGTTGTTGCGGTCTGCGACGAACAGACGGCCCTTGGAATCCATCGCAAGACTGTGAGGCGTGTCGAACTCGCCGGGAGCCGTTCCTTTCTTTCCCCAGGTCTTGATGAACTTCCCGTTCTTATCGAACTTCACTATGCGCGCGTTGGTGTTGCCGCCGTGTCCGTCCGCGACGAAGATGTCGCCGTTGGGGGCGGTGATCACATCGGAAGGCTGATTGAATGTGTCCGGGGTGTCGCCGGGAGTTCCGGCCTTGCCGAGCGTAAGAAGCACTTCGCCGTCGGGACTAAATTTAACGACGATGTGTCCCTTTCCGGCAGCCGCTTGAGCTGCCGCGGCGCCCGGAGGAATGCCGTCGGTGACCCAAACGTTTCCCTGCCTGTCGACGTGAATTCCGTGCGGGAAGACGAACATTCCGGCGCCGAAGCTCTTCACGAGCTTGCCGGTTTCGTCGAACTTCAGCACCACGGGCAGGTTCGAACCGGCGCAACTGTTCCCGCCGCACCGTTCGGCTACCCATATCGACTTACCGTCGGGAGCAATATCGACGGCGCTGGTCGCTCCCCAGGTTCGGCCTTCGGGCATCTTCGCCCACCCTTCGACCGTTTGATACGGGTTGGGCAAGTCGTTGACCGGCTGCGTAGTGCTTTGTGTGTAAGCCCTGCCGGCTGAAATCGCCAGGACAACGGCCAGCGAGAGCGTGAATCTCACTTGATTTGGTTTCGACATCGCTGATCCTCCGTAGAAGCAATCAACGAAATGCAGGCTTCGCACTCTGATGACAGCCTCGGTGTTGGTTATGGAAAGTAGCGGTAAATCTCTTTGCGGTCCAGACAACGCACGAAAACAACAGTGTCGCCCTCGAGGATCAACCCGATGCGATACTCGCCGACTCTGACTCGATAATAGTTACGAGCGCCTTTGAGCTTTGTGAGTCCCGATATATCTTGAGGACCTGGTGCTCGCCCGATCTGGTCGATCGTCTCGCGTACATTGTTCAAGATGTCTTTGTTGCTGATCTTCTTTAGGTCCTTGGCAAAGCTTGCTCTGAACTGAACATTCACGCTTCACCCTCGAGCAGACCGAAGACGTGATCGCGGCCGACAAGCTCCGAGCTTTCACCTTCTTCTATTGCGCGGGCCAACGCGATATCTTCCAGTGCTTCCTCCACGATCTCTCGCAGCAGATCGGCACGTTCTTCAAGGACCTCGATAACGGCCGTCTTGAGAACTTCCTTCAGTCGGTCTTCAGCAATTGTGACTTCCATAATATCGCTACCTTGATGGCCCCAACATATCACTCCGCACTTACTTTTGCACGGTCCATCCGATTGCTGTCTCGTACGACGTCTTTGCGCAGATCGACGCTATTGTTGTCGTTAGCGGACTGATCCCCTCGCCGACGAAGCATTCGGATGACCCAAATCGCGCAAGCGAAAATTAGAACCAAGATCAGCCATCGCATCACAGTCGCGATCTGTGGGCCCGTGATCGCCGGCCACCCGAATTGTCGCAAGCGATCTCCGCGTTCCAGCATCCAATGCCAACCGGTGTGAGCCACAAGCGCCGATAAGATGATCGTCCCCGTGCGTTCCGCAACAACGAAACGGAACAGCAGCTCGAGCGCCGGGAGTAAAACCGCCAGCACCAAAAGCTGCCCAAGCTCGACACCTACGTTGAAAGACAAAAGCGACGTCAACAGATGAGACCCCGCGAACTGCATCGTCTGCCTCAACGCGAATGAAAACCCAAACCCGTGAACGAGACCGAATCCGAGCGCTATCATCCAGCGACGCTCGACCTTACTCCCGACGATGTTCTCCAGCGCCATATAGACAATTGAGACCGCGATGAGCGTCTCGACCAGCGGTGGAAACCACAACGCGTCGGGCCCAAGGTTGTACGCGGCGGCAGTAAGCGTAAACGAGTGTGCGATCGTGAATGCCGTTACGATCATAATCAGGGGCCGGAACCGCCGAAACGGAATGACCAGACAAAAGAGAAACAGCAGGTGATCGGTTCCGTCCAATATGTGCAGGAATCCTGTGCCGACAAATCGGAGCGCCGCCTGGTGCCATCGAGGGTCCAACCTCACCAGGCCCGGGTCACCCGCAAACTCGAAGGCGCGAATCGAGCCCCCGGGTAAAACAATTCGGACAACGGTCGCTACCTGAATGCCCAATCGCGAGAACGCCGGGCGTATCGAAAAACGAGACTCTTCGGACTGAATTGAGTAATCAAACAGCACATCAAGCAGTCCCTGGTTCCAATAGAGGTCTGTATTGTCGGGTAGTCGCGGACCGGTGACGTGTGAGAGCGCCTCCTCGTAGGATTCAAAGTACCGCTCGGATTCCAGTGAGACTCGCGCGCTCACAACCTTTGGATCCTGGAGCTTCGAGTCGCCTTCTAGCAACTCGACGTTATCTGAGATCCAAAGGGTTGCCGCATCTCGAAGCGACGAATCGGCTCGGGCTATGTCGAGGTACCCCGGCCCGCGCGTCGGAAAATCGACGTCACGGCACGCCCTCAGCGGCACACGAACAAGCAGACGCAGTCGCTGGCCTTCGGGTTTGAGGAACGCCTGAACAGTCACGTCGTTCGGGATGTCATGAGCCGACGCGCCGAATTGAAGCGCGAAGACGAGCGCGGCCACTAAAGCGGCGGGCACCCCCGGCTTGACGAATCTGTGGCCGTCCTTCAGCACTAGCCTCTTCGCTCCTGAGTTCCTGCGTTGTCTTTTCTGCGTTGTCTAGGGTTGAATCCTGGAGCTGAACGAGCGCGACGCTTGAGTCGAAGGTCTCACGCTTCGGAAAACTCAAACCGCCTCGCGAGCCTTACTGCGCAAACGCATAGTAATGGGACCGCGCGGCGACTGACAAGCTCGACAGGTTCAACGACGTTTGAATGACGGTTCGCGCTTTTCCCGGAAGGCGGCCAGCGCCTCGGCATGGTCGGCGCTTCGCGCGAGCGCGCTCAACTCACTGGTTTGTAGTTCGGCAACATCCTCGGGGGAAAGGTCGATTGCCCGCCCCGCCATTCGCTTGGTTGCTTCGACTGACAGAGGCGCGCGCGAGGCGATGCGCTTCGCGAGGTTCACCGCCGAGTCGACCAGTTCTTCGGCTTTGTAAACTTCAGTCACGAGTCCGAAGCGCTCTGCCGTCTCGGCATCGTAGGGCAATCCGGTGAGCAACATCGCCTTTGCCCGAGCGACTCCGATCAGACGCGGCAACCGATAAGCCGAAGCCATCAACCCAACGTTGACTCCGGCGCAAACGAACTGCGCCTCCGCAGACGCGATGCGAATGTCGCAACATACAGCCAGTTCCAGGCCCCCGCCCACACACCAACCGTTGATCGCCGCGATGATCGGCGCGCGAAAGGATTCGACCCGCTCGAGCAGCTGTCCGAATCCTGTGAGGCTGCTCGTCAACCCGTTCTCGCTGAGCGCGGCGGCGGCTGCGTCTCGCTTCTCCTTGAGGTCGTCGCCGCTGCAAAAAGCCTTTCCGCGGCCGGTGATGACAACCGCGCGAATTTCGAGATCTGTTTCGAGCGCGCCAAGATGTTGAAGAAAGAGTTCCCGCATCGCGTGCCCCATGGTGTTCATCGGTGCGTTGTCGATCTCCAGCAAAGCCACGTGATCCGCCGGCCGCTGAAGATGAATCGTTCCCCCGCTCATTTTTCGCCTCCGTTGGCATCCAGGACGATTCATAAATCAATTAGATCGTCCGCATCGCCCGCCTAAACCGCGCGCATAGTTCAACACGGTTGCCGCAGATTATACCGCAGCGACAGACCGTGAGCTGGCAATGTTGACGGCCTGCGTTGGAGTCAAGGGACGACAAGTAAGTTGAAGCTTTCGTCCTTGCACTCGGTCCCGGAATCTGGCAAAAGCACAGATGTCAGAACACTCATTGATACGAACGAGGAGATTCTATGCGAGCACATAGGGGCGCACCCATGTGTGCGCTCTCTTCCAAGAGATCATCAATGGCGGACACGCGGGTTCACCCTTGCACGCCCCGCATGAGGGCGGCGGCATTGGTGCTGCTCTCGTCGGGGCTTGCGTGGCCGGCCCCAGCCCCCGCGCAGACCGTTAGCAGTTCTGCGAGCGCGGCGCAGAGCTGGCTTGGGTGGGGAGGGCCGAGGCATAACTTCACAAGCGACGTAAAAGGACTCGCGAACGTCTGGCCGCCCGAAGGTCCCAAGCGTATGTGGAGTCGCCCGCTCGGCGAAGGGCACTCGAGCATCATCGGCGAAGCCGGGCGCTTGTACACAATGTACAGGCCGCCAACCGGGATTCGGAACAAGTGGAAAGATGAAGAGGTGGTGATCGCGCTGGACGCCGCGTCGGGGAAGACTATTTGGGAGTATAGGTATCCGGCATCGCTCGACACCATGAATTTCAGCCGGGGCGCGGGTCCACACTCGACGCCGTTGATCGCGGGAAGTCGGCTGTTTGCGGCCGCAACCGATAAGCAGTTCTTCGCGCTCGATAAACAGACCGGCAAGCTTCTCTGGTCGCATAGCTTCGTGAAGGAATACAACGCGCTGCCGAACCAGATGCGGTGGGCGGTGAAGCCCGGCTATTCCGCGAGCCCGATCGCCTACAAGGACACGGTAATTGCGATGGTCGGTGGGCCCGATTACGGCGTGGTCGCGTTTCGGCAGGACGACGGTCGCGTGGTTTGGCACGCCGGCAGTTTTTCTGACATCGCCCCAGCCTCGCCGCTTATCATTTCACTCGACGGACAAGAACAGCTTGTCGTCACCACGGGCGATGGTCTGCACGGTTACGAACCAAACACTGGGAAGCCGCTGTGGGAGTATTTATTCCCGACCAGGGCCGGCGTCAATATTAGCAGCCCGGTCTGGTGCCCTGAGGATCGCCTCCTGTTTCACTCGGCGGCATACGATGGCGGGTCGCGAGTCCTCGAACTCACCAGGTCAGGCGACCGCACGGTGGCGAAGGAACTCTGGTTCAGCAACAAGATGCGCGTGCACTTCGGAAACGTGCTGCGGATCGGAGACTTCTTCATCGGCAGCAGCGGCGATTTCGGGCCATCATTTCTGACCGCAATCAATGCGCGAACCGGCCAGATCGCGTGGCAGGATCGGAGCTTTGCAAAGGTGAGCTTTGTTCTCGCCGAGGGGAAGGTGATCCTGCTGGATGAAGATGGCAATCTCGGCCTGGCAACGATGTCGCCGGAAGGTATAAAAGTTTTGGCGAGAGCGACAGTCGCCACGGCGACGTCGTGGACCGTGCCTACCCTGATTGTCACGACGCTATATCTGCGTGACCGGGTCAATATTATGGCGCTCGATGTAGGCGGTCGCTGAGGGTTCGGCTAGTCATCAATAACGGCCGCTCCAAGCTTGAGACCAACCGGGATCGAATGTATACTGCGCGCACCAAGGTCTCCGGGGAAGTCTGAATCGTCGTTTTCGAATGGGATCAGTGGCCCGCGAGACACGGCGCCCGTCACAACGCAGCTTGCATCATCCGAAGAGGGAGAGAAATGAGAAACAAGAAGCGGTTGCGTAATGTTTATGCCGGTGCAATCTTCATCGCAGTTTTCTTGGCTATCGGAGGCCAGGTGGTGCTGCAAGAGACGACCGCCGCTCAGAAGCGCGCAGCCACGATACAGCCGCCCAGGTTCCAGGTCGATCCCTTCTGGCCGAAGCCATTGCCCAATCACTGGGTACTCGGGTCGGTGACGGGGGTCGCGGTCGACAGCCAGGACCACATCTGGATTACGCATCGAGGCGCGGACTCGCTCGGCAACAACGAGAAAGGCGCGATACTGAACCCGCCTACCGGGTGCTGTGTTCCGGCTCCACAAGTTCTCGAGTTCGATTCGGCGGGTAACCTGCTCAGTCACTGGGGAGGTCCCGGACAGGGCTTCGACTGGCCTCAGTCTCCCGGCGGGATCACCGTCGATCACAAAGGAAACCTGTGGATCGCGGCTGCGGGTCCACCCGAGTCTGCTGCGAGGCCGGCGGGAGCTCCGGGCGCCGCAAGACCGTCGGCCCCTCGGCCTCAAGATGCGCACGTCCTGAAGTTCTCGCGGACCGGCGCGTTCCTTTTGCAGATCGGACACGCGGGCAAACCGGAAGGCAGCGACAGCAAGACCGGCTTCAATCGGCCAGCCGGCGTGAGGGTTGATCCTTCGTCAAATGAGGTTTATGTCGCCGACGGATTCGGAAACCATCGCGTTGCGGTGTTCGACGCGGAGACCGGCGCTTACAAACGGCATTGGGGCGCATATGGCGAGAAGCCCGATGACGCGAGCAGTGGCCGGTACGATCCCAATGCTCCGCCGGCGAAACAGTTCCACACCGTCAGCTGCGCGGCGATCTCGAAGGACGGAATGGTGTATGTTTGCGACCGCCAGAACGATCGGATCCAGGTCTTCCAGACGGACGGCAAATTCGTCAAAGAGGCTTTCGTTTCGAAGACCACACTCGGCGACGGTTCGGTGTGGGACATCGCGTTTTCGAATGATCCTCAGCAACGCTTCGTCTACGTCGCCGACGGTCACGATAAGAAAGTTTTCGTCCTGCGCCGGGACACTCTGGAAATTGTTTCGAGCTTCGGTGATGGCGGGCGCATGCCGGGGCAGTTCTACGGTGTCGGAAGCATTGCAGTAGACTCGAAAGGCAACGTCTACACCGGCGAGACCTACGAAGGAAAACGCGTTCAGAAGTTTGTGAACAAGGGCAGATGATCGAACCACGGGGAGCACCGCGCTCACGAGGACCTCAGAAGAAACCCTCGTTTCTTCTTCGTGTTCCCTTTGATTCCCGTGGTTGTCTGGTTTTGCTCAGGGGATCATGAGATGAAGACAAACCGCAACATCTACATCGGCGCGATCTTTCTTGTGCTTCTGGTCGCGCTGTTCGTCGGTCAGAGCGTGCTGGACAAAACAACTTCGGTCGAAGGGGCGGTGGTGATGGCGCCGAGATTCGAGGTCGACCCACTCTGGCCTAAACCGTTGCCCAATCACTGGTACATCGGGATGACCATCGGCGTAGGCGTAGACGCCCAGGACCACGTCTGGATCGTTCATCGCCCCGACACGGTCTCTGCCAACGAGTCAGCCGCGGACCAGAAAACCGGCGCCTGCTGTTCGAAGGCGCCGCCGGTTCTTGAATTCGATCAGGCGGGCAATCTGATCGGGCACTGGGGCGGACCGGGGCAAGGTTACGAGTGGCCCGAGTCCAATCACGGCATCACAATCGACTACAAAGGCAACGTGTGGATCGGCGGCAACGGGACAAACGACGCGCACGTGCTGAAGTTCACCCAGGATGGAAAGTTCCTGGCTCAATTCGGGCACGCGGGCAAGACC
>DATIFP010000192.1:0-15967 GCA_035455165.1 Blastocatellia bacterium | reverse complement strand
ATGGAGGAACCTCTCCACAGAAACGCTGCGCAGCTTCTCGTGTGCATCTCGGGCCGCGCTTGTGGGCAATCCTGAACAGCTTATTCATCAGCCGGTCACTCGTACCGCTCAGGAATTCCACACCACACATGTTAAGACGGTGAGAAATGCTATTTCTGCCCGCAGGCAAGTGTCTTCTCTTGCATCGCTTTTCGACCTGCGTTTGGGCGCACCTTGGGATTGTAGGTAGTGAGGCAACCTAAGAATGCATCTGGACGTTGGAACGCCACCACAAAACATCTGTGTTGGCTGGCCGCTGAAGGACACCTCTAACCTCCTCGTTGCTTAGAAACCTCTGTGCCTGTTGCGGCGTCATGGTCTTCATTCACGTTCTTACCTTCTTGGGCAGCATCGCATGCTTCGCCGGGTTGAAAGTGATAAGCCTCCACCGCACCGCCCGCTTTAGCGACCGGGAAAGGACCATATGTGCTTCCCGGAAAGTCTTCCCGAAAAAAGACCGCGGTGGCTGAAAGCATCAATCAATTCCCATGAAGCGAAGCATGAGACAAGAGTTGGGAGCGCGGAAATTCAAGTCCGCACCTTTTACCAAGAGCACTTTCAATGTGGGGATGAATGTGGGGATGACGCGAACAGGTGATTCAAAAATGGCGCTAAACAATTGAAACTAAGTGCGCCCGGCACGACTCGAACGTGCGACCTTTTGCTTCGTAGGCAAACGCTCTATCCGGCTGAGCTACGGGCGCATTCACGCGCTAGCTTCAATGCGCTTTGTTGCTCTCGGATTATTGCAAGCTCCCCGCGATAGTGTCAACGAAACGCACTTCATCGAACCGCACTTCATCGTAAATCAAAACTTGAAACCCCAAAACACGAGAGGCGCAAGATCCAACCGCTCACCAATAGTTGCGCGCGTGCATGCCGCCTGCTAGACAGTTTAAGGTGAAACATCAAGCTCCCAGCCCCTATACCCCCGAAGCGATCCCTTATGTTATTCAAAACCTCAAGGCCGTATACGGGGAGCCCAAACCAGAGCAAGGGCTCGACCCACTCGACGTACTTATTGAGACCATACTCTCTCAATCGACTACTAACGCGAACAGCCGCCGAGCCTTCGAAGCCTTGAAGCGGAGGTTTCCAACCTGGGAAGCCGCAAGAAGGGCTCGCGTCTCTTCAATCGAACAGGCAATCAAATCAGGCGGGCTTGCGCGACAGAAGTCGGTTCGAATACGCGAGCTGTTGGCTCAGATTCACAAACGTCGGAGATCACTCGACCTCTCGTTCCTCACTACAGCCCCGCTGAAAGAAGCCAAACAATTCCTCTCGAGCTTCAGAGGCGTCGGCCCGAAAACTGTTGCCTGTACGTTGCTGTTCGCCTGCAATCGTCCCCTATTTCCTATGGACACTCACATCTTTCGAATTGCTCGAAGACTCGGACTCCTTCCGGAGAAGTGCTCAGACGAGGAGGCTCATGACTTGCTCGGCCAGATGATTCCCAAAAAGCGCTACTTCGAGGTTCACATCAATCTCATCCGCCACGGCCGTAAGATCTGCCGTCCGCGCGATCCGCTGTGCGAACAGTGCTGTCTGGTCGATTACTGCGAGTTCTACTCGAGCCGCTAGAGACGACTATCCTGGCATCTGGGACAGACTCAGACGGGGGCGTCTCGCGCAAAGACGCAAACACTGAGCCCGCTCAATAGACGCAAGGGTTATTAGGTTATGCGATTTGAATGGGCTCGCCGTATGCGCGAGCTCATTGTCTCAGAAGGCGCGATATCGTTTGAGCCAGTTCTTCGGGAGTCAGTTCGCCGGATCCGATAACGTAATCCGCTTTTTCGTACGACACGCGCCTCTGTGCTAGAAGTGTCCTCATCTGGTCGTAGTCCCCAAGTAAGGGGCGCGATTTATCATCACTGATTCTTCGAAGGCAAATCTCGAGTGGGCAGTCGAGCCAGACGGTCTTGCCGATTGCGCGTAGAACGCTCCGGTTCTCTTCCGCAACATAGGCCCCCCCGCCAAGCGCGATCACCGCTCGTCTCTGATCGCGGAACGAATGAATTGCTTTGCGCTCGAGCCGGCGAAACTCCGGCTCGCCCAGGTCGCTGAAGATCCGGGCCACTGTTTTCCCGGCTCGCGCTTCAATCAATCGATCCAGATCAAAGAAGTCAAAATCGAGGAGTCGCGCAAGCGCTTCCCCGACAGTGGTCTTTCCGGCGCCCATGAATCCGACCAGGAAAATCGGCGAGTCCTTTTGCGCGATCATGTTCTTAGTACCCGCTCAACGAGTCAGTGTGGCCAGTGCCTCGTAGAAGCCCGGGAAGGAAACGCCGACACAGCTGGCGTCGAAAATTTCAGTTGTTCCCGTTGCCATCAAGCCCGCAACTGAGAATGCCATCGCGATTCGATGGTCCTCCATGGTCTCAATGCGTCCGCCTGAAAGCCGCTGAGGACCTTCAACCGCGAACCCGTCTTCGAACTCTTCGATCCGTCCGCCCATCGCTCGAATGCCATCGACCACGGTCCGAATCCGATCGCTTTCCTTGACGCGCAATTCCTTCGCATCGCGTATTTCCACTCGCCCTTCGACCTGAGTGGCGACGACGGCGAGAATCGGGATCTCGTCGATTAGGTTCGGTATCATACGGCCCGACAACACCGTACGCGCGGCGGTCAGCCGGCGATTGGCTATGACCAGGTCTCCCACCGG
Organism: Blastocatellia bacterium; assembly: GCA_035455165.1. GTDB lineage: Bacteria > Acidobacteriota > Blastocatellia > UBA7656 > UBA7656 > Onstottus_A. The sequence goes on along the minus strand of DATIFP010000192.1, from coordinate 13,260 downwards.
TTCGCCGTGTTGTCGCCGGACGTTTATCCTCTCGACTACAGAGCCAAATCTTTCCAGCACGTCGATGAAAGCGGTCCGGGTTGGGTTCAGGTTTACGTCTTCGATGAGCAAATCCGAGCCCGGCAGGACGCTCGCGGCGGCGATAAAGAACGCAGCCGACGACACGTCACCCGGCACGCGGTAATCAACGGGCTCGAGCTCGTGCCTTCCTTCCAGGCTCACCGTCCCGGGCGGCCCAGTTTCAATACGAGCGCCCAACTCGCCGAGCATCAGTTCGGTATGATTGCGCGACTGGGCGGGCTCAGTGAAAGTCGTCCGGCCTCCAGCCAGCAGTCCAGCAAACAGCACGCAGGTTTTGACTTGAGCGCTCGCGACGGAACTCACATAGTCGATGGCGCGAAGCTCGTCGCCGTGAATTATGAGCGGCGCGAAGTTTCCGTTCTCGGCTTCGACTCGCGCGCCCATCGTGCGGAGCGGTTCAATAATGCGCGCCATCGGTCTTTTGCGGAGGCTAGCGTCTCCATCGATCTGCGAGACGAAATGCTGTCCAGCGAGCAAGCCGCTGAGCATCCTTATAGTTGATCCGGAGTTGCCGGCATCGAGATGAACCCGAGGCTCAGAAGGCCGGTATCCGAACAGACCTCGGCCGTGAATGGTGACGTCTGAGCCTGCCTGTTCAACCCTAACACCAAGTCTGCGGATGCAATCGAGCGTGGCCCTGCAATCGGCGCTGGAAGCAAGTCCGACGATGCGCGACGCGCCGCCAGCGATAGACGCGAGCATCATTATTCGATGAGAGATCGATTTGTCCCCGGGAAGCCTAAGCGAGCCGCGCAGTTGTGCCGGACCCTCGATTCTGACCGATCTTGACATCGCAACTGGCCGCATGTTACACAATGGCGCGCTTTGTGACCACCTTTGGGTTATGTTGCGCGGTTCGACCAGGGGCTGATAAGGTTAGATCGAAAGGCATCCCGCGAGCCGATGACGGAGACCATCGAGCTTTCAATCGATAGTAAACTTGAATTCGTTGATTTGGTCGCGTCGGTTACCAAGAGCGTGACGGCCAAGATGGGTTTCGACGAAGACGATGCAAGCTGGATCGAGCTTGCGGTGCACGAGGCCGTCATAAACGCAATAATGCACGGAAACAAGAGCGCCGCGGATAAGCAAGTGGATGTTCGATTCGTTACCGAGCAGGACGCGTTGACTGTTTATGTCAGAGACCACGGAGCGGGGTTCGACCCGGCGCATTTGCCGGACCCGACAAACTCCGATAACCTGCTGAACCCAACTGGTCGAGGGATTTTTTACATGCGCACCTTCATGGATGAGGTCGAGCATTCGACTCACCCGGAAGGTGGCAGCCTCGTGCGAATGAGAAAGATCAGGCGCTGAACATTAGATCTGAATCTGAGAGGATGTGAAAAGGAGACGTAGACGATGGCTAATCTGAATATTAAGGACCGCCCGGCGGGTGATGTGACAATACTGGATCTGTCGGGCAAGATAACGATCGGCGAGGGGAGCGTTCAGTTGCGCGAGGCGGTCCGTCGCCTGCTCGATGAGGGCAAGAAGAAAATCCTGCTAAACCTCGGCGATGTATCGTATGTGGATAGCTCAGGCATCGGCGAGTTGGTAAGCTCTTATACAACGACCAACCATAACGGCGGCCAGTTGAAGCTTCTGAATCAGACCAAGAAGATTCACGATCTTCTCACGATCACCAAACTGCTGACGGTGTTCGAGTCGTTCGACGACGAGGCGGCCGCGGTGTCAAGCTTCAATTAGTGTTAACGCCGTTTGCCGTCTGCGGCACAGATGTTTATGCTGATCGAGGGCGCAAGCCTCTACGCGACGTAGAAGGTTGCGCCCTCTCCCGTTTGTAATCGCCGGCGATCAATTGGTGTTCGATGTTTCAACCAGCCCAGACCCTTGTGATAATGCTTGCGGCGCTGGCAATCACCGCCAGCGCTCAGCAGACCGGCCAACAGGGCAAGACGTGGGCGGTTGTGGTCGGCATCTCCAAGTATCAAAAGCTACCAGGCGGGCAACAGCTTCAATTCGGCGACCGGGACGCCGCCCTGTTCGCAGAGGCAGTTCAAAAACGCGGAGTTGGGACCTACAATGTGCGATTGCTGACCGGCGCCGATGCGACCGTCGCGGCAATCAAGTCCGCGGTCGGCACCTGGCTCGCCCGCTCGGTCTCAACGTCAGATACGGTCATCTTCTTCTTTTCGGGTCACGGGTTATTTGAGAAGGAGTTCGGCGAATCGTATCTGCTCGGTTTCGACTCGGATACAAAAGATCCGTTCGGTACCGCGCTTGCGCTCAGTGAGTTGCGTCAGGCGCTGGCAAGCAGGATCCGCGCGGGACATGTATTGATTATCGCTGACGCAATGAGACGCGACTTCTTCGATCCCGAGACCGACCCGGGCTCTGCCAAATCATTTGCGCAAGCGTTCGATCAGCTGACAGCAGCCAGACACGGTGTGTCAGCCATACTCGCGAGCGGCCCCGGCGAGTTCTCGCGGGAGGGACAACGGTGGGCCGGCCATGGCGTCTTCGCCAAGCATCTGGCCGATGTGCTGACCGAAGGAGCCGATAGAAACGCCGACGGTACGCTAACGGCGGACGAAGTTTTCGAAGCTCTGGCCGCCCGCGTGTCGGCGGATACTTCCAACAAGCAACACGTTTGGAGAAGCGGAGCGGCGCTCGACCAGGTCGCCCTTGCCCGAGTTGAACGCCAATCGCAGACGGCATCGGTTGGCGCCACAGCGCATCCTGAGGCCTCGGATCAAAGGAAGTTACCGCCAGTGAGTGAGAATCGGCCTACAACGCAGGTTGCAGCGAGACCTACCGCTCGAGACCCCGCACCCCAGCCAGACTCGGGGCCAAAGCCGGCTGCCGGCGAGCCCGCCGGTTCGTCTAGCCGAGGCGCAAACGCAAACCGGGAATCGCCGCGAGTTCAAATCGGTCAGAATGCTCCGGCGCAGTCGCCCACGAATCCGGCAAATCAAAGAACCGTACAATCCACGCAGACCGGTAGAGACAATAGAACGGCGCCCGTCCCGGCGCCGGAGCACGATACGGTCGCTGCATTGCCCGGTAGAATCTCCGCCGATAATCCGCCGCCCAAGCCTTCCGAGAGTGCCAAGGTCGGTGCTCCGAGCTCGGTCGAACCGCCTGCGTCAAAGCCCTCGACGACTCGGTCGGCAAAGCCGCCCGGAACTGAAGCCGTTAGTGCTACTCAGCCGTCGCCTTCACCACCTCGCGAGAGTGCGCGCGCGGAGGTCAAGGTTCCTGAAATCTCACCCGCGCCGAAACCCGCGGTTAGTTTTCCGACCGCGGTGGTCGTTTCGGCGGAACGCGCGGATAGTCAACCCGAGACTCTCGCTTCATCGGTGCCGGCAAGCAGACCGGAACCGGCTCCAACGCCTCTGGTCCTGCAACTCGAGGCGGCAATAACCTTGAAGCGGTTGATCGAGCCGAAGAATTCCAGCGCCTGGGACTTTTATCAACGGCTCGCATCAGAACCGGGCGCCTCATCGGACGTCGCCCGCCTGAAGCCGATGCTTGCCGCGGCGCTTGGGGCTGAGGGACGCGCGATCGTCAGCGGTGACGTGCGCGCCGATAACATCTCGGACAAGGTCGACGATTTCAAACGTGCAGGCCAGATGCTCGCACGAGCGCGCAGCCTTGCGCCGGACAATGGAGATGTAGTCTCGCTTGAAAAGCTGAGCGCCGCCGAGGCATTGATATCTCTCCAGTTCTATGACGAAGCCGCGCGGGCACTGGCCCAACTTCAAAGTGCAAAACTGGCAGCAGTTGAGAACGCGATGGGGCTCGTCTATCAGGGACAACTCGACTCGTGGAGAGCCGAACGCGCCTTCAAGCGGGCGATCGAGTTGGACTCGAAGTGGGCCGCTCCGCACTACAACCTCGCGCTTCTGTATCGAAGTCAGCAGAATCTTGCGTCGCTCGAGGAGCTCGAGGCGGCGGCTGCGCTGGATCCGAACAATGTTTACCTGGTCGCCGCGCTCGGCGAGGAGTACTTCACACGCCAGCAATTCAAGCAAGCGACTGAAGCATATCGAAGGGCTGTTTCGCTCAAACCTTCCGATGACACTCTCCATACCAAGCTGGGGCATGCCCTCTACAGTCAGGGGCTTCAGGACGAAGCGAACCGCGAGTACCAGAAGGCAAAGGACCTTCGCGGCAAGCAACCCTAATCGCCGAAAGGCGCTCGTGTTTCACACTGTAAGACTTGTGTTTTATTGTTGAAGGATGAAGCACAAGATCCGCGTCGGACCCGCGGGATGGTCATACAAGGACTGGAACGGAATTGTATATCCGCCGAAAGCGGGCTCGAAATTCGATCCGCTCTCTTATCTCGCCGGCTTCTTCGACACGATCGAGATCAACAGCACTTACTACCGTCCGCCGGCGGCTTCGGCTTCAAAGTCGTGGGCGAAGCGTGTCGCCGCGAATCGAGATTTCAAATTCACCGCCAAGCTCTATCAAAAGTTCACGCACGAGCGTGGAGAGGCGACCGCTGAAGACGAAATAGCCTTTCGCGAAGGCATCGATCCGCTCGTCGATGCCGGAAGGTTTGGAGCGTTGCTGTTGCAGTTTCCATGGTCGTTCAAAAACACCGATGACGAGCGGGATTATCTTTCAAGCTTGCTCGATCGATTCAAGGATTATCCGTTGGTGGTCGAGCTTCGACATGCGTCGTGGAACGAGCCGGCGGTCTATCAGTCGTTCGAGCGTCGCGGCGTCGGATTCTGCAACATCGATCAGCCGCTCTTTTCGCGTTCGATCAAGCCTTCGGCGCGCGCCACTTCGCGAGTGGGTTATGTCCGGCTGCACGGGCGCAACTACGAGAATTGGTTTCGAGAAACCGCTGCGCCACACGATCGCTATGACTACCTGTATTCGCCCGAAGAGCTCGAACCCTGGGTAGAGAAGATCAAAAAAGTTTCTCGCGACGCCGAAGAGACCTACGTCGTAACCAACAACCATTTTCGTGGGAAAGGAGTAGTGAACGCGTTGGAGATCAAGGCGATGCTCAATGAAGAAAAAGTTCCCGGCCCGGCAACGCTAATAAAAGAATATCCGAGGGTAGGGGAGTCTATTGTGACCGTCGGTCAGACCGTTCCAGGTCCCAGGATCGCAGGCTTCTAGCCTGCTTGAGTTCACACACACCGTAGGCGAGTCAAGCAGGCGGAAAGCCGCGCTCCCTGAGGCTACTTCTTCTTCTTCTCCTCAACCGGCTGCGACAGGTCCAGCAGATAAAGCTCGCTCACACTATCGCGGTCCGAACCGAAGAGGATTTCGGTGTTCGAGACGAACCTGGGCGAGTGTGTGTTCGCAGGCTTGTAGGTGAGTTGTTTTATCTGTTCGGTCGTCGAGTCGTAAAGAAAGAGTTGCGAGCCGGCGCCCGTTGGACCGACGAACGCGATGAGCTTGCCGTCGGGTGAAAGCGTCGGGCTGACCTTGGGCAGATCGGGTTCGGGCAGCTCGCGCGCGCGAGGCACCGCAGGGTCGAAAAGATAGACGTTGTCCTGCTGCTCGGCCTCCTCTTGGGCCCAGAGCACAATCGATCCGCCGGCGGCGCCGGGTATAAAGGCGCGAATGCGCGCATACCTTGTCTCGGTCAAGTCTCGCAGCGCCTTGCCGTCAAGACTGTATTGCCAGAGCGAATGCCTGCCGCTTGCATCACTGATTTTTACTAATAGAACGCTTTTACCATCCGCCGCGATCACCGGCCGGATGGACGAGCACTCATCTTCGGTGAAGAAGTCCGGTTTACCTCCCGCGACCGGGATCGTTGCGACGTGCAGGATTCCAAATGCCGCGTCCGGAAGCGGGCTCTCGTCCGAAGTGTAAAGTATCCGCTTACCGTCCGGGCTGAACGCCGGTTCCTTATCGACAAAGCCGTTCTTTGTCAGCTGGCGCATACCGCCGCCCTTGAGCGGAAGAATGTAGATCTCAGGAAAGCTCGCGGTCTCGTTGAAACCCGCGAACGCGACTGACTGGCCGTCAGGAGACCAGACCGGGTCGGCGACCCCCCACTGCAAATTCGTCAGCGGCGGCCGGATCGAATGATCGCCGATGTTCATCACGTACAGGTTAGGCGCAGCCTCGGGCTTGCGCGCAATCAAAAGAATGGATTTCTTATCCGGCGAAACGGGGCCTATCGAATAGAGCCCCATTCCCTGAGTGAGCTTTTGGATCTTGAAGGGCTCGGTTTTCTTCTCTTCTTTCTTGTCTGACTGTTTGTTTGATTGCGTCGCGTTCCCAATCAGCACAGAGGTACAGATCACGAGCACGTATATGAACGCACCGCGTGAGGCTGATAATGCGAGGATGATTGTAGTTCGGGCCAGGTTCATTAGTTCGCAGTTGCCGTCGAGCAATCAGGGCTTCAGCATCCTAGCACCAGCGCCGCGGCGAGGGCAAAACAGCAGCGGTATTCCAGGAACTGGGCGGGCGCAATTAAAACCGAGAAAACTCGAGCGCCGAGCTTTGCATCTTCGCGGTTCTTGGCGTCTTTGCGCGAAATCGGTCATGCGAATGGCTATTTCGCGCAAAGTCGCAAAGAACCGCCAAGACGCAAAGCCATCAGCGAACGCTCGGTGTTTGATGGAATCAGCCGAGCGGCGCCTGAGTTCCCTGAGCGTGACGACGTTCCCGCTCCCGGCGAGCCGTGCTACACTCTTATCTTTCGTATGGCGAACGGGATCAACATAGGCAACGTCAAGATCGCTCCAAACCTGGTGCTTGCGCCGATGGCGGGCGTCACGGATTCGTCTTTTCGGAGATTGATCAAGGAACTCGACGGCGTTGGGCTGATCGTCACTGAATTCATCTCCGTCGAGGGAATCACTCGCGGCAACATGCGCACTCATCGAATGATGAAGTTCCTACCGGAGGAGCGTCCGCTGTCGATTCAAATATTCGGTTACAACGACGAGCGCATGGTCGCAGCCGCCGAGATCATCGAAGAGAGCGGCGCCGACATCGTGGACATCAACTGCGGCTGTCCCGCGAAGAAAGTCGTCAACGGCGGCGGCGGCTCATCGCTGCTGCGAGACTTGCCGCAGCTCGAGAAGATTCTGCGTCGAATCCGCAAAGCGGTCTCGATCCCAGTCACGATGAAGATTCGAACCGGCTGGGATGATTCCACGATCAATGCGGTCGAGGTCGCGCGGATCATCGAAGACTGCGGCGGAAACATGGTTGCGATTCACGGGCGCACCCGCCTGCAGGGCTACAGCGGAAGGGCTAACTGGGACGTGATCGCCGCAGTGAAGCGAGCGATCTCAATTCCGGTGATCGGCTGCGGTGATATCACGGCTCCCGAGCACGCGCTCGAGCGTCTCGCCGAGACCGGCGTTGACGGAGTAATGATCGGCCGCGGTGCGATCGCAAACCCGTGGATCTTCCGGCAAACTTCAGAGATGATGCGCGGCGAGTCCGCGTATCAACCGCCGCTTGCCGAGAAGCGGCGAGTGTTGCATCGCTATCACGAGCTGCTTCGAGATGAGTTGCCCGAGCGCGCGCTCACCGGGAAGCTCAAGCAGATGTGCGGCTATTTCACGCATGGGCTTGCGGGCGGCGCGCGGCTTCGCGAGCGAGTGTTTCATTCGCAGACGATTTCTGAAATTTACGATCAAATCGACGAGTACTTCGCTTCGATGATCGAGCTTGGAGTCCCGCCCGATGCGCTCCGAGCTCGCGAGTTTGTTGATCCCGAGCCGCGCGATCCGAAGAACGCAGAGTTTACCCGCGCTGCGCCCGCGGGGCTCGCCTAAGCTTGTGCGCCCTCGGCTGTTAACCTGCGGCGGGTTGGTGCTTAATGTCGATATGGAAATTCAATGAGCCGAAGAATCAACGCGTTTATAGTCTGAGACAAATCATCGAAGAGAATGACGACATATTGCACGTGTCACATAATAGCGATGATGAGGGCCACGGTTCCAATGCACAATCAATAAAGAGAAATACGGTCCTGACATTGACGCCCTTCGTGCTATAATCGCGCCGCTCGCTTCCTGTGCCACAAGTTCCGAATGGAGTCACCGCCATGTCTTCTTCTCCGCAGCCGGGCTATTCGGGCATGCACGTCAAAGGAGGTCTGCTCCGAGCGCGGTTCCTCTTTGTAGTGCTCAATCACGGGGTCGATACCTGGGCGCGTGTACTGGCGGCCTTGCCGAAGGAGGAACGTGAATCGCTCAATGAAATCGTCCTGGACGATTGGTATCCGCTGGCTACGCTCGATCTTGTCGATCGCGCGATTGCCGAAGAGCTTGGCGACGGAGACAATGAAGATGAAGTATTCGATCGGCTCGGTGAGTTTTCTGCGACCTCCAGTCTGTCGGGCCCTTACAGCAGCCTGATCAACCCCGATGTTCACAGCTTCCTGACTCAATCGGCATTGATTCATCACGCGTACCAGGATTTTGGCAAGCCTTCCTACGCCCCTCTGAGCGAGACAAGCGGGCTGCTTACGATCCAGTACGATAAGGCGCCACCGGTCAGCTTCTGCGTGAGCGGTTCTTCCTATTTCCGCCACGCGGTTGAGCTCTGCGGCGCGCGCTCGGCTCGCGTGACACACACCCGTTGCCGCGCCCGCGGCGACGACGCCTGCGAGTTTTACTTCACCTGGCAGCCTTGACTGCTCCCTTCCGCCGCGAGTGAATCCGAGCACCTCGAGCCGCAAGATAATCACCGGTTGGGAAGCGGGACTTGTCCCCGCTGATTGTGATCGTTTGGATTTCCGAATCGGCGGGCACAAGTGCCTCTTCCCAATCTGTTACAATCACGCTTTCCCATTTAGGAGACATCAATGAGTCAACCGGGAGCGGCGATGGGAGGCGGCGAATCGTTGTTCGAAGCTTTCTTGAATCGCCACGACGATCAGGACTGGCGCGAAATCATTCGCGCGCTGCTGCCGCATATCCACGAGGTAGACAGAACCGCTACCCAGATTTGGTTCCACTTCTTTCCGGTCGCGCTTGCCAGGGCCTTGCAGCGCGCTGAAGATCCGGAACGCCTGGCGCGCCGGCTCTCACTCGACGGGAGGTATCTGCTCGAAGATCAAATCGACTCGTCGCACTCGTTCCTTTTTGGGCATCGCTACTGGCCACAGGTCAAAGCTGCGGTGAGTGAGCTTGCGGCGTCCACCATTGCTCCCGCAAGCCTTGATCTCACGGCGCTGATACGCCAGGTGGCGGCCGACATTGCGACCCGCGTGAAGGTTGATCGGTCGCTGGTGGCCGGAATTGCCGCGGTTGCGTTTATGACGCTCCAGCAAGTCGGCGCCGAACATTTCAAGTCATCGCCAGAGGAAACAGGAACCACCTCGCACAGGTCTCCCGAGGAGATCCTTCGTGCGCGAGCTCGCGACGATAGGCAGGGTCTGCTCAGCTTCCTTCGTCCGGACAAGATCTTCACGATCACGTTCGATGAGCAAGACCCTACGGCGAAGTTCACTCTCATTAACACTCAGCACCTGACAACCGCCGCCGCAAACGACAAACGCCAGCATCATCTGCGCGAGCCTCGTTGTATCCCGGGCGAAGGGCCGATCCCCGTGCAGTGCCGCTCTGCTTCTTGCGGGACCTGCTGGGTCGGGGTCCTTGCAGGCGCGGAGAAGCTTTCCAAAGTCCGGTCTCTCGAGTCGAGAAGGATCAAGGAGTTCGGCTACATCGACACCGGCGAGACACAGCCTCTGATAAGGCTCGCCTGCCAGGCCCAGGCCTACGGAAACGTCTCAATCGTCATCCCGCCCTGGAATGGAGTGTTTGGCAAATTGATCCGCGGTGAAGGCGCCGAAGAAGATCAGGAGCGGGAGAGCTCCATCCCGTAGATGCGATGAATGTTCTCATCATCGGCGGAACGCACTTCATTGGCCCGCGAGTCGCGCGGCGCTTGATCGATGATCGTCACTCCGTGACGCTCTTCCATCGAGGCCAAACCGAAACCAATCTCCCCGCTTCGGTCAGGCACATCTACGGCGACCGGCGCGCTCTCTCGAGTTTTGCTTCAGAGTTCAAGGAAGTCGCGCCCGATATTGTCCTGGACATGATTTGTTACAACGAGCGCGAGGCGTCGGACTTGATGCGAACGTTCAAGGGCATCGCGAAGCGAGTGGTCGTGGCCAGCAGCATGGATGTCTACAAAGCGTATGGGTGCCTGCTCGGTTTGGACTCCGGTCCGCCGGATCCGAATCCACTCAACGAAAAGTCGCCGCTTCGCGAGAGCCGGTTCACATATCGGGCGCAGGCCAAGGGTCCGGACGATATGGCTTACGATTATGACAAGATTCCGGTCGAGCAAGCAGTCCTGCGCGACGCTGATCTGGCGGGCACCGTGTTGCGCTTGCCTGCGGTCTATGGTCCCGGCGATCACCGCCTTTTTGAATACCTCAAGCGTATGGACGATGGGCGTCCGTTCATCCTGCTCGAACGGAACCACGCGGGCTGGCGCTGGACTCGCGGACATGTCGAGAACGTAGCGCACGCGTTAGCGCTCGCGGTGGCGGACGATCGAGCGTCGAATCGAATTTTCAATGTCGGTGAGAAGGACGCGCTGACAGAAGCCGAATGGGTCAGGGAAATTGGCCGCGCGGCAGGATGGAGGGGAGAGGTTGTCACGCTGCCCAAAGAGCTTATGCCTGAACATCTGGCTTTGCCTTATAACTTCGATCACCACCTTCAAGGCGAAACGAGCAGCATTCGGTCAGAGCTAGGCTACTCCGAATCCGTCTCGCGTGTTGAAGCCCTGAGGGAAACCGTTGATTGGGAGCGCGCTCATCCGCCGGAGCAACTGGACGGCGCGCGTTTCGACTACGCCGCGGAGGATTCTGCGCTAGAGAGAACGGGTTCGCGCAAAGACCGCTAAGGACCGCCAGGCTCGCGGAGATTCCAGACTAAGTGCGTCATAGAGTCACGAGAAGCGATCAAACGATGGGAGATGTCTAATATCGCGTGGCTGGAGTTCTTCTGGCCGGATGCGCCGATTCCCTTTTCACTCGGGGCGTCCTCCGAGGTCGGACAACCACGTAGTGGTTGCATGTTTATAGCAATGAGCGCTGCGAGGATCCTCACTCCTTTAGGAGTGATCTGGGTTACCCGGCTAACCCGCACATTTGATTCCTAACTGGTCTTTTCTCACCGCCCGCCCTGGAGTCATGGAACTCCTAAAGGAGTTCGTGCGGTCTCACGGCACGCTGCTATAAACATGGAACTCCTAACGGAGTTCGCGGCATCTGAATCTCGGCACTAATACCCAACTTCAAGTTGGATGTCGCGCCGCTGCGCTCCTCGCGGAACCGCTTCAACGGTTTGCCGGGCCCCAAAAAACTGTTGAAACAGTTACAAGTCCCGTCGTTCCTTCCAACACCTCGATGAATCGAGGTGCGAATGAGAGCCGCACCGGGATCACTCGAGCCGAGTCCGCTTTCAACTACCCCAGCCAGCTTCTCCGCAAGCTGGCAGCTTGCGTAGTGCAGTCATATAATCCTCGCTCGTCATACTCAGTGGAAACTCACAGGCTGACAGGAGAAGAGCAATGCTTAGAGTTCGGGCGCTGGTTATGTTGTGCGTTTCGATGGTCGGGCTCGCGCCGATCTTCGCGCAGGACGGGGCCGACATCAACGCAAGGATTCGCAAGGAAGCGACGGACAACTCGCAGATCATGCGGACAATGCACTTCCTGACCGACGTTTATGGTCCGCGATTGACCGGCTCGCCTAATCTGAAAGCCGCCGGCGAGTGGGCGGTCAAGCAGATGACCGCGTGGGGATTTGAAAACGGTCATCTGGAGCCGTGGGACTTCGGGCATCCGGGTTGGGCCAACGAGCGCTTCTCGGGGTTCATTGTTTCGCCGATCAAGGACACCCTCACCTGCGAAGTGCTTGCGTGGACGCCGGGCACGAACGGGCCGGTGGCCGCTCGAGCCGTGCAAATCATACTCCCCGAAAAACCGACCCAGGAGGAATTCACTGCTTACCTTGCGACGATCAAAGATAAGGTGAAAGGCAAGATTGTGCTTGCGGGTAAGAATCAGATCGTCGCGGTGAATCTCACTCCACCGCCGCGCCGGCAGGACGATAAACAGGCAAAGGACCGCTACGATCCGAACAATCCGAACGCGGGTCAGTTTCGCGGAGGGCCGCGAGGGAATCAGCAACCTGAAGATCCGACAAAGTTGACCGCTCGGCAGATCGACGAACAGCTCGATCAGTTTCTGGTTTCAAGCGGGGCGCTCATCCGAGTGACCGATGCCGGCCGCGAGCACCGTCAGATTCGCGCCTTCAATAACCGAACGTTCGACGCCGCGAAAGCGATCCCGTCGGTTGTAATGAGCAACGAGGACTACGGCCGCATCTCGCGCATTCTCGCCGACGGCGCGCCGGTCGAACTCGAATTCAACATCGTCAATCGCTGGTTTCCCGAAGGCAAGACTGCTTACAACACGATCTCGGAGATTCCGGGCTCCGACAAGAAAGACGAAGTGGTCATGCTTGGGGGACACCTCGATTCGTGGCACTCGGCGACCGGAGCTACGGACAATGCGATCGGCTGCGCGGTGATGATGGAAGCCGCGCGAATACTCAAGGCGATCGGGGTCAAGCCTCGCCGCACGATTCGAGTGGCGTTGTGGAGCGGCGAAGAGCAAGGCCTCCTGGGGTCACAGGCATATGTGAAGGAACACTTCGGTTCGTTCGAAACCCCGAAGCCGGACTACTTCAAGTTTGCCGGCTACTTCAACATCGACTCGGGAACTGGCCGCGCGCGCGGCGCGAGCGTGTTTGGCCCGCCGGAAGGGGCGACAATCGTAAGAGCCGCGCTGGCTCCATTTGAAGACATCGGGGTCATGGGCGCGATAGCCTCGAAGAGCCGGGCTCTTGGCGGCTCGGACAACGGGTCGTTCAATCAGGCGGGCCTCCCGGGAATCGGAATGGGGCAGGACCCGATCGAGTACAACTCGGCGACGTGGCACACGAACCTGGATTCTTACGAGCGGATCATCGAAGACGACGCGAAGAAGTCTGCGATGGCAATTGCGGCGGCGGTTTATCAGCTTGCCATGCGTGATGACGCGCTGCCGCGTTTCACGAAGGAGAACATGCCTCCGCTTCCCCCGAGACCGGGGGCAACGCCGCAGCAGCCTCCGACGCCTCAACCGCGTGGGAACAATTCAAACTGAGGCTCGACCTGAGCACGCGGGCGTTCAGAGTACCGACTT
>DATIFP010000191.1:0-35673 GCA_035455165.1 Blastocatellia bacterium | reverse complement strand
CGGCCAGATCGGATAGATTCGGCATGGGGTCGCGGCTCGCTCCGTATGGTTGCAGGTAATGGGCGCCGGCCGATTCCAGGACTATCAACACAACATTGCGGCCAGCGGCCGCACCGGACAACTCGGACATATCCTCGGCATTCGTGTTTGTTTCAATCGGACTTTCTCTCCAGTCGATGCCCGTATCTCCCTCAGTCCGCGCGGAGATGCGCGGAAGCGCGGAGGTAGCCAGCGCCATGATCGCGTTGCGGCCAAGCCCGACGGTCTCCACTCGTGAGGTCGCCATCGGACCTATCGCTACGAGCAGCAGCGCGGAGATGAGCGCTGCAATCCCGCCTTTCGCATCAAAGCGACGAAGAAGAAAAGGAGTCGCGATGCCCGACACAATTACCAGCGACATCAACAAGAGATTCGCCGGCGTCACGTGACGCTTGATCGAATCCGAGAGCGCCGAACCCGCGGCGTCGAGCATTGGCCAGGTGAGCGGCGAGGAGAGGACCCGTCCGATCGGGACGTTGATTGTCACATAGGTGACGCACGCAACATAGACGGTCCATCCAAACCACGGCCGCCTGACAAACCGGTCGAGCAAGGCGAACACCAACGCGACCAGCACGTCTTGCCAGAAGTACGCGATCGGCGCCCAGGGTGAGACCTCAAGCGGGCGTCCCGACAGAATCAGCAGCTTGGCCACGATGAACACACCGAGCAGGGCAAGCGCTCTCATTGCTTCACCAGATTAATCCGTTTCAGCAGCAGCCACGAGACGATCGCGCTGTGGCCCCGCCGCCGCCAGATCCAGTCGTGCACCAGAACCAGTCTGGACGGGGGATCGCGATAGATCGACTCGCGACGGCCTACAAAAGCCAGCGGAATTACCAGCAAATCGTACGGGCACCGCGCGTCCGGGTTGAAGCGCTCTGTCACGCACTCGATTTCGTTATCGATAAAGGCTCGCGCGACGGCGATATTGCCGGCGTTCATATCGACAATCGTGAGTCTTGCGCTCGGCAACAAACGACGGAGGATGATCGCGGACCTCGGAAACAATCCCCCGCCGACTATGCCAACGGTTTCCACGCACTGGGTGTCGATCGACAATCGGCGCAGCGCCCGTTCGTGTTTATCCACAACAAGACGGCGCAGCAACGACGAGCGCAGCACAAGCCGCTCGAGCCCGCAAAGATTCAGGCAGTCGAGCCATCGCAACACCGGCGGCCAGCGGCTGGTCTTCGATTCTCCGATCTTCCTGGCCGGCAGCTCGCTCCAGTGAACACCAGGGTGCAAATGATGCTCAGCGTGATACCCATCATTGAACAACAGCAAGTTGTACAATGAACCGTAGTGGCTGGTTGTTCCGTGAGCGTGCTCGTAGTGCCCCTGCAAGAAGCACAAAGCAAGACCAAGAAGAAAACCGGGCAAGTATACGGCCAGCGTGTAGTCAGGCGCCGAGACGAGCAGCGATACCCACAAGGCAATAACTCCGGCAAAGTCCAGCCTCCGCATCTTAAGCTTGCGGTGGATGCCATGATGCGCCAGGTGTCGCTTGCGCCAGAACGACTGGGGAAAGCCCAGCAATAGACTGAGGTATAACGAGAAGCCGGTGTTCATCGCCCGAGACCCGAAGAACGGACGGTGAATGAAGTTGTGTGAAATCGTATTCGCGTTCCACCAAAGCCCGAGGGCAATGACAATGGCGGAAGGTCGCCCAACAAGCAGCCAGCCGTGTGCGAGCGACAACGACACGAGCAGCCCATCCCACCGGCCTCTCTTTGCGTTCACCAGAACCGAGGTCGCCACTTGATCTACCTCTTTGGCAGAGCTCTCAACTCACGAATCGGCGGATACTCGGTGCCTCGATCGCTCATCTTGACGAGTCCAAACCCTCCGCCATAGACATCGGGATCGGCCGGCTTCTCGTCTGCCTTCCGCAATCGGCCAGCGGAGCTGCGAGACCCGAAGCCGACGATTGACTCGGTGCCCGCGATCTTCTTAAGGTCGGACCATTCTGCTCGACAAGCGGTTTCCTTGCCCGGCTTGATCGAATAGTAGAGATAGCCGCGCTGCGCCGGCTGGTAGTCGTTGTTGTTCAGCTTGTTTGCCAACGCGAACGCACCCCAGATCTGTATTCGCTCGGGGGCCGTATCGTTAGGTTCAAGCACTACCTTGTCGATTCTGGCGTACACGGCGATCCAATCGGAGAACGCAGGCGTTTCGACGGTTATCAGCGAAAGCGCGAAGCAGGCGGCCACTGCGCTGCAAACAATAGACTTGTGGTGCATGAGCAGTCTCCTTTTAGTTGATGTTGATCCTTAGACGCGGCTGGTGGAAATCCTCTTCCCTAAAAGGCGAGCAGGACCGGCATTCACCATTCCTTCGGTCTTAGATTCAGTCGCTTATTGTCAGACTCGGAGCTCGCCCCAGGACACAAAGATCCACTAGAACCTGTCTTCGTGCAGTTGGTGACCTGGTGTCCTGGTGGCAAATAATCATTCGCCACGTCAACACGCCGGTCCACCACGACTGAGAGCGTTGGCAACTGGCCTGAATCTCCAAATCGCGTATAATATCGTCGTTGAAGACGGATCAGGTAAGCCTTGACCAACCACTCCTGAACCTTCAGCGGATGTTGAGCGGTGACTCTCAAGTTTCAATCAAGGCGTGACGCCGCATGGTATCTCAGAGCATTTCCCACTATCGGATCATAAGGAGAATTGGCGTCGGCGGAATGGGCGAGGTCTATCTGGCCGAGGACACGCGGCTGGGCCGCAAGGTCGCGCTCAAGGTGCTGCCGGCCGAATTCACCAAGGACGAAAGCCGCTTGCGGCGGTTCGAGCAGGAGGCTCGAGCGGCTTCCGCGCTCAACCATCCCGGCATCCTGACGGTTTTTGAAGTTGGTCATAGCGAGGATATTCATTTCATCGCCACCGAATACATCGAGGGCAAGACCCTCCGCCAATACTCCGCCGAGACGCCGATCGATTTGCACACGGCATTGGATGTCAGCATTCAAGTTGCGAATGCTTTGTCCGCTGCGCACCATGCTGGAATCGCCCATCGCGACATCAAGCCCGAAAACATCATGCTCCGGGACGATGGATACGTGAAAGTTCTCGACTTCGGACTCGCGAAGCTGAGCGAACCGATAAACCAGTCATCGGATCCGGAAGCCGCTACCCTTGCCAAATTGAATACAGAGCCGGGCACGGTGTTGGGCACGGTCACCTACATGTCACCGGAGCAGGCTCGAGGTCTCGACGTTGACGGCCGAAGCGATATCTTCAGTCTTGGCATCGTGCTATACGAGATGATTGCGGGGCGCCCGCCGTTTCAAGGCGCGACGCCCACGGACTTGATCGTTGCAATGGTGACAGAGGAGCCGGCGCCCCTCGCCGATCATGCGCCCGGCGTCCCGGTCGATCTGGAACGAATCGTCGCCAAGTCAATGGCCAAGGACCGCGCGGCGAGGTATCAAACGGCGAAGGACTTATTGGCCGACCTCAAACGATTGAAGCAGCGGCTGGAGGTCCAGGCAGAAATCGAGCGCAGTTACCCGTCGGGGATTGCCGGACAAACTACGGGCGAGTCGCCGAAACCGCTTCCTTCCATCGCCGTCTTGCCGTTTGTGAACATGAGCGCCGATGCAGAGAACGAGTACTTCTGTGAAGGGCTGGCTGAAGATTTGATTAACGCGCTGGCGAAACTGGATGGCCTGCGGGTGGCGGCACGAACATCGGCGTTTTCATTCAAAGGCAAAGACGCTGATGTGCGCGTGATCGGTTCAAAGCTCAACGTGAGCACGGTGCTCGAAGGCAGCGTCAGGAAAGCGGGACAGCGATTGCGAATCTCGGCGCAGCTCATCAACGTTGCCGACGGTTATCACATTTGGTCCGAGCGCTACGACCGCCAGATGGAAGACATATTCGACATTCAGGACGAGATATCGCTTGCAATCACCGACGTCCTGAAAGTGAAACTGCTCGACGCGGAGAAGGTCTCACTCCTGAGGCGACGCACAGACAATCCCGAGGCCTATCAGATATACCTCCTCGGACGATACTACCTGAACAAATACACGGAAGAGGGAGGCAAGAAAGCTGTCGAATACTTCGAGCAGGCGATTGCGATAGAGCCGGAGTACGCGCTGGCATATAGCGGGCTCGCCGATGCTTACCGGAGGCTCTGGTTCTTCGGCTTTCTACGTCCGGACGAGGCCGTGCCCCACTGGAGAGCAGCCACCGCAAAGGCGATCGAGCTGGATCCCGGGCTCGCCGCTGCACACGTTTCGATGGGGTCGATCAAGTCGCTCCACGATTGGGATTGGGAGGGCGCCGAAGAAGAGTTCAAACTTGGTATCAAGTTGAACCCGCAGAGTCCATTGGCTCACGAGACATACGGCTATGCGCTGATTTCAACCGGCCGAGCGGATGAAGCAATCGCGGCATTCTATCGCGCGCTCGAAATGGATCCGCTTTCATTGCCGCTCAACATGAACCTGGGGTTTATCTTCTCGTACGCCAATCAATACGATCGCGCGATAGAACAGGGACATCGCGTGATCGCGCTCGAGCCGCAATTCCACGGAGGCTACACCGTTATCGGCTACGCGCTGAGCGGCAAGGAAATGTATGCCGAAGCTCAGGAATACCTTAGGAAGTCCATCGCTCTGGGTGGAGGAGCGATGGCGTTGAACATTCTGACCTTCACCAACGGTCGTCTGGGCAAGTTGGACGAAGCGCGCGCGGGGCTGGCAAAACTGCTGGAGATAAAGAAGCAGAAGTTCATTCCGGCGTACTTCCTTGCAGCACTCTATTCAGCTCTGGATGACGCTGACAAAGTGTTTGAATGGCTCGAAAAGGCTTATGAGGAACGCAACGGTTTTCTGACTTTCATAAATTGTGAGCACGCCTTTGAACGATTTCATTCGGACCCGAGGTACAAGGATTTGGTGCGACGCATCGGACTGCCCGAGGCGAGATAGTCCCGGGTTCCGGGTTTTGAGTATTCATTCTGGCAAGGGTTTAGTTGGGAAGAGGGACTTGTCCACGCTCTGGTTCTTTGCTGTTCGATTTGTCTGCTTAATAGAACAGCGGGGACAAGTCCCACTTCCCGACTGAACCCTTCCCAGACTCGGAACCCGGAACTCCGAACTGAAAGGCCCCGCTGATGAGAGTCGGTGTACTGTTTGCCTATGTGGACTACAATCGAAAGGGCGCGCATTATCGGGGCGTCCTTCAACCGCAGATCGGCCCGCTGATTGGCGCTCTTCTCCCCTCCACCGTCGAAGTCGAAGTCATCAACGACACGCTTGAGGAACCTGACTGGACCAGGGACTACGATCTTCTGTTCATGTCCTGCGCTCACTCGGACTTCGACCGCGCGCGGCAAATCTCTCACTATTGGCGACGTCGCGGAGCGAAGACCGTTTTCGGCGGCATCATGGCGAGCACCTATTTCTCGATCTGCCAGCCGTTCTTTGATTCGGTAGTAGTCGGCGACGCCGAAGGAGTCGTCCAGCAAATCTACAAGGACTTCTGCGAAGGCGAGCTGAAACCGCTCTACGTTTCCAAGCCTTACGATCCGGCTTCCGTACCGGTGCCCCGATTCGATCTGCTGGCAAAACAAATGCTGCCCCTGTCGCTGGAGGCCACTCGCGGATGTCCATTCACCTGCGAGTTCTGCGCGCTGACGGGAGCCGGTACTCGATTCCACACTCGGCCCGTCGAGATGGTTGTGCGCGACATCCAGGCCGGGCAGCAAATGCTAAAGGGTCTGGTTCCCGACTGGAAGCGATACGGCGCCGCATTTGTCGATAACAACATCGGCGGGAATCTTCCGCATCTGGCAAAACTGTTGGAGGCTCTCACTCCGCTCAAGCTGCGATGGGGAGCGGCGATCACATTCAATGCAGTCAGCGATCGGGATATTGTTCGGATGCTGGAGCGCGCCGGTTGCCGGTTTCTCTATACGGGACTCGAGAGCTTCAACGCCGAAAGCATAGCCGACATGCGCAAGTACCAGAATGCGGTGGATAAGACCAAATCTGTTTTGGATCAATGCCGCAATCACGGGATTCTCATTCAGTCGGGGCTTCTGATAAACCCCTTGATCGACGATCTCACCTATGTCGAGACGATCCCGCGGCGCCTCCGCGAATGCGGGCTGCATCTTCCGAGTTTCATTTGCTTCGAGTGTCCAATCCCCGGCACTCCGTATTTCAACCGGCTCGCTTCGCAACTCGAGCCCGCTTTCATGCCGAACACCCTCCTGCGCGACTTCACCGGATACACGCTGGTTGTAAGACCAAAGCGAGAGTCCGTCGCTGACTTCATCGCGGGCTACCAGGCAGTGCTTGACGCGACATTCAGGGCCACCGCCAAAATCAGAAAGCTCGCCGATGACATTCCCAGATTCATTCGCCGCGGTTACTGGGAGTCCATCGCCACGGACTTGATTCAGCAGTTTTCAGTCGTCTACCGCCCGCCGCATCCGGATCGTACTTACCTTTCGCAAACCGACGTAGTGCCGCCGGAGATGTCCAGCGTCCCCCTGACCGAAGCTGACTTTGATTCCGAAGAAGAACGCTTCGCGATCATGGAACCGTGGCAGGTCACGGATTCCCAGGGACGCGTCCTGCCCCAATGGCTGCAATCAACAAGGGTCTATCAATCAAAGGGAATGCTCTCGGACAAAGTAGTGCGGCTGAGCAGAAGCGCGATGAGCGGCAGCCCTTTTCTCATTGGCTCCGTGTGAAATCAGCCAGCGAGCTTTGCGGTCCTTAGCGAGCCGTGCGCGAGCCCGTTCTGTTCCGCGCAAAGATCCGCAAGGCTCGCCAAGTCTCATGAGACAAGCAAAACACCGAGAATACTCCTTGACTGCCCAATAGTAGCCGGGGTATATATGGCGACACCATATATTGAGACGGCTTATGCTAAACCAGGAAGTCAAAAGAGGCAGCGCTGAGATGCTGATACTTGCGCTGGTCGAGGAGCGCTCGCGACACGGATACGAAATCGCAAAACTCATCGAGCAGCGCTCCGATGGCGTGCTCCAGTTCCACGTCGCTTCGCTCTATCCGTTGCTTTATCGCCTGGAGACTCGCGGCTGGATTCAAGGGCGCTGGGTCGAAAAGGCCGGACAACGTCGCCGGCGTTATTACAAGTTGACCGCCGCCGGGCGAAGGGTGCTCACCGAGCAGCGGCAGACCTGGTCTGATTTCTTCGCGGCGCTTGATCGCGTGGCGGGAGTCAACACCGCCTGAAGTCGAAAGACGCACATGCCGGACTGGAAGAAATACGTTCGAGATCATCTTGCGCCTCTCGCGCTGGGCGCGGAACGCGAGGCGCAGATGGTTGACGAGATGGCGCAGCATCTCGAAGCCGTTTACGAAGAGGCGCTTTCGGACGGCTTACCTGAACACGAAGCATTGACGCGAACTGTGGCGCACATCAAGGATTGGCGCCTGCTGGAGTGTGAATTGATCCGCTCAAAAAGGCCAGTCGCCGGACCGCTGATCAACAACCGTGTAGCGCGCGAAGCGCGGCTTCAATCAGAGACAAGAAAGGCAGGAACCACGATGGGATCCTTTCTACAAGACCTGCGTTACGGCATTCGAATGCTGGCCAGGAGCAGGGCATTTACCGCCGTGGCAGTCGTCTCCCTGGGACTCGCGATCGGAGCGAACACCGCGATCTTCAGCCTGGTCGATGCAGTCGTGCTCAAGACCCTTCCAGTCAGGAAGCCCAACGAGCTGGTCTTGTTCAGTTGGCTCTCGGGAGAAGAGTTCATGGCATCGACCATTAGCGGCACGCTCAAAAAGGACAAAGCAACCGGGCTCTCGACCAGCACCTCGTTTTCGTACGACACGTTCAACCAGTTTCGGGATCACAGCCAGACGCTGACCGACGTGCTTGCGTTTGCCGAACTCGAACAACTCACGGTTAAGGCAGACGGGCAAGCGACGATCACGACGGGACAGGTCGTATCCGGCAGCTACTATTCCGCCCTCGGCGTTTCTCCGATGGCTGGGCGCCCGATAACCGAAGATGACGATCAAGTCGGGGCTGATCCGGTGGCGGTTATCAGCTATCGATACTGGCAGCGTAGGTTTGGGCTCGATCCAAACACAATCGGCAAAACGGTGGACATAAACGGCGTTTCGTTCAAACTCATCGGCGTCGCCCCGCATGGATTCGAAGGTACCCTGCAGGTCGGCCAATCACCGGACTTTACGATCCCGCTGGCTATGGAGCCGCGCGTCAGGGCATTGAGCGGCTCGCTCATGAATGAGCGAGGCGCGTGGTGGCTTCGGATCATGGGTCGCTTGAAGCCGGCGGCGACGCGTGAGCAGACGCGAGTTGAGCTCGAGCGCCTGTTTCAGCAAAGCGCGCTGGAAGGTTATCAGGAGTCGCTTGCGCAGAAGGCGAGAAAGCCTAAGGGAAAGACTGAAGAGCGAGGCGAGCCGTCTGTACCGACGCTGAGGGTGGCGTCGGGAAGCCAGGGGCTCAACGAAGCGCGCGCAGAATATTCCCTATCATTGCTGATCCTGGCGGCGGTGGTAGGGCTCGTGCTGCTGATCGCTTGCGCAAACGTCGCGACGCTACTGCTATCCCGCGCCACAAGCCGCCAAAAGGAAATAGCCGTGCGGCTCGCGCTCGGAGCCAGCCGCTGGCGTGTGATCAGACAACTGCTGACTGAAAGCGTGCTGCTGGCGATTCTCGGGGCCGCGCTCGGAGTGGTCCTCGCGTTCTGGGGAAAGGACGTGCTGCTCGCATTGAGGCCCTGGGGTGGCGAAGAACTCGAGTTGGAGCTCAAGCTCGACCCTCGAGTCCTGGGGTTCACGGCGCTGCTCTCTCTTTTGACCGCTCTGCTCTTCGGGATTGCTCCTGCGCTTCGCGCGACCAGAGTGGAACTCGGCAGTGCGCTCAAGGAAACCGGTCGCAGCCTGATTGGCGGCGCGCACATCGGACTGACGAAGGGGTTAGTGATTGTGCAAGTCGCGCTCTCACTGCTGTTGTTGATCGGAGCCGGGCTTTTTGTCCGGACTCTCTCAAATCTGCATAGCGTGGATCTCGGATTCAACGCCCGGAATCTGTTGTTATTCAGAGTCGATCCGCGACTGAGCGGGTACAAGAAAGATCAAATCGCAAATCTCTATCAACGCTTGCTCGAGCGTATCGAGGCCGTTCCCGGCGTCACGCGAGCCACACTGTCGCGGCATCCATTGCTCAGCGGCAGCGCCGCCATAGATATGGCGTTCATCGAAGACAAGCCAACACCGGCAGCTCCAACCTCGTTCAAAGATATGACCTGGATGCAGCGCGTCAGGGCGAATTTCCTGGACACGATGGAGATTCCAATCATGACGGGGCGTGGACTTCAGGATACGGATGACGAACGCGGTCCCAGAGTCGCGGTGATCAATCAAACAATGGCCCGCAAGCAGTTCGGCGACGAGAATCCCATTGGAAAACGCTTTGGCTTCGAGAGTCCAGAACACAGCCGTGACATCGAAATAGTCGGCGTGGCGCGCGATGCGAAATACAGCAGCCTTCGAATGGAGGTGCCGAGCACGGTTTACTTGCCTTACCTTCAAGATCTGCAGGGCCTCGGCCAGATGAACTTCGAAGTCCGAACGTCCGGCGATCCTGCTCAGCTTGCCGGATCCATACGCGAAGCCGTCCGCGAGGTGGACGCCAACCTGCCGCTGTTCGGCATGTACACACAGCTTCAACAGGCAGACTTATCGCTGGCATCGGAGCGTTTGTTCGCTTCGCTGTCAGGGTTTTTCGGAGTTCTTGCGCTGCTGCTCGCGACCATTGGACTCTACGGCGTGATGTCTTATGGCGTTGCGCGGCGCACGAACGAGATCGGGATTCGGATGGCGTTGGGCGCGCGGCCGCCGCAGGTCGTATCAATGGTTCTTCGCGAGACAATGTTGCTGGTGATCGTTGGGGTCGCCATCGGCGTGGGCGCGGCCATCGCTACGACACGGTTGATTGAGAGCATGCTCTTCGGATTGACCCCAAACGATCCTGTGAGTATCTTGCTCGGAGTCTTACTTATGATCTGCGTTTCCGCGTTCGCAGGTTATCTCCCGGCAAGACGGGCGTCGCGTGTGGACCCGCTGACCGCGTTGAGACATGAATAAGGTTAGCGCTCTGGTAAGGGTTTGGTCGGGAAGAGGGACTTGTCCCCGCTGCTCTTAATCGCAGCAAATCAGACTCAACCCTTGCCAGATGACTTAACCCTTGCCAGATGACTTAACCCTTGTCAGATCACTTAACCCTTGCCAGATCGGCCGAACCCTTAGAACCCGGAACACTCAATTGTGATACTTGTTTGTGATCGGCATGCGGCGGTCGCGCCCAAAGGCTCGAGGAGTGATCTTTATTCCGGGTGGTGATTGGCGCCGCTTGTACTCCGCGGAATCGACTCGATCGACTACCCATTGAACTGTTTCAATAGGAAAGCCCGACTCGGCGATGGCTTCAGCGCTCATGTCCTTCTCGATGTAAGCTTCGAGGATCGGGTCGAGAACAGCATACGGCGGGAGCGTGTCCTGGTCCTTCTGATTCGGACGGAGCTCGGCCGACGGCGGGCGTGTAATCACGTATTCGGGAATCACTGGCCGTGTCCCGCGCGAGTTTATGAACCCAGCAAGCTCGTAGACGAGCGTCTTTGGTACGTCCTTCAAAACGGCGAACCCGCCCACCATGTCACCGTAAAGCGTCGAATAGCCAACGCTCATCTCGCTCTTATTGCCGGTTGAAAGCACCAGCCCGCGAAACTTGTTGGACAATGCCATCAAGATGTTTCCGCGAATTCGCGCCTGCAGGTTTTCTTCAGTCGTGTCCTCAGGAAGGCCATTAAAACTCGGGGCCATCATCCGTAGATAGACCTTGAAGGTTTCCTCGATCTCGATGATTTGAAAATGTATGCCGAGATTATCCGCGAGCTGGCGGGCATCGCGAGCGGACTCGGAAGACGAATAGCGAGTAGGCATGAATACCGCGTTGACCGCGTCGGCGCCGATCGCGTCCGCCGCCACAACCGCAGTCAACGCCGAATCGATCCCGCCCGACAGGCCAAAATAGACCTTATCGAACCCATTCTTTCTCACGTAGTCGCGAGTTCCGATCACCAGAGCCGTGTAAACCTCTTCGATATCCGAAAGGCCTCCAGCTGAGCGCACTGGCAGCGGGGGCTTTTCCTGTGAGGTGTCGATGTCCTGAAGCTCGATCGAGTAAAGCAATCCGTCGGTTTCGACTCTGAGCCTTTCGCGGCGGCGGCGTGGATCGTGCAAACGTTCTGAAAAGACTCGCTCGATGTCGATGTCCGCGACTACAAGATCTTCGGCAAAGGAGAGTCCTCGGGCGATCGGGCGTCCGTCCTGATCGATAATCAAGCTGTTGCCATCGAAGACCAGTTCGTCCTGGCCGCCGACGAGATTGCAGTAAGCCAGGGCAACCGCGTTGTCCTCGGCGCGCGTGCAGAGCATTCGTTCGCGATCGAGACTCTTGCGGGCGTGATACGGCGACGAAGAGATATTGATAAGAAGATGAGCATCGCCGGCCAGCGCCTGGAGCTTTGCGGGGCCGCCAGGGTACCAGATGTCTTCGCAGATGTTGAGGCCTATGCGGGCTTCGCCGATCGAGATGACTGGACAGCGGGTGCCTCGCTGAAAATAGCGCTCCTCGTCAAACACTCCATAGTTTGGCAGGAAGTTCTTGTGATAAGCATTGACGAGCTTGCCCCCGGCGATAACCGCCGCGGCGTTGTAGATGTCCGAGCCGTCCGAGTCTACGAACCCGACAATCACGATCAGCTCGCCTGCGGCAGAAATAATCCGCTCGAGTGCTTCGAGGTTATCGCTTACGAAGTGTGGCTTGAGGAGGAGGTCTTCGGGCGGGTAGCCGGTCAGCGCGAGTTCAGGAAACGCAACGATGTCGGCGCCGACCGTTCGGCTCCGCGCTATGTAATCAAGCACCAGCGCAACGTTGCCCGGGAGATCACCCACTGTTGGATTGATCTGGGCCAGCGCTACTCGGATTGTCTTCATTATAAGTCCGAGGTCAGTAGTCAGTAGTCCGTGGTCCGTAGTCAACGGCAGCCGGCACTACGGACCACCGGCTACGGACCTGTTACTTCGACCGTATCAACGATACCGACGACCGCGGCGTCGATGGGGCATTCTTTGCAGCCGAAGGCCATTCGCGCCGAGCTGCCCTGCACGATCAAGACAACTTCGTGCACACCCGCGCCCACGGTATCGACTGCAACTATGTGGCCCTTCTCGTCGCTGCCATCCACGCCCACCAGCCGCGCGACGAGCAGCTTGCGTCCGTGAAGACGCTCGTCTTTGCGGGTGGCCACCACAGTTCCAACTATTCGAGCAAGAATCATTCAGGTTCCAGGGTAGAGGTGATGTTACAGAACGCAGGCTCGGGTCGCCCCTGTTTTACCTGTGCCCTGCAGCCTGTACTCTACTTTTCGCGAGTTTCAAAGGTGACGGGCATGTTCTCGTCTACCGCGCTGTGGGGGCGCGGAATGACGTGAACGCTCACAAGCTCACCCACTCGACGCGCCGCCGCGGCGCCGGCGTCGGTTGCGGCTTTCACCGCGGCAACGTCGCCGCGCACGATCGCGGTCACCAGTCCGGCGCCGATCTTCTCATAACCGATCAGCGTCACGTTAGCGGCCTTCACCATTGCATCGGCCGCTTCTATCATCGCGACCAGTCCCTTCGTTTCGATCATTCCAAGAGCTTCCATTGAATCTCCTTGTTGGTCATCAGTGATTGGTCATTGCTCATGTGTCATTTCATTGGCGCTTCACGGTGACTAACGACAAAAGACTAAAGATTAATTCTTCATTTCTCGCGCGACCAATCTCGCTGCTTCGGTTATCAACGCGGTCAATTCCCTGCGAGTCAAGGTAACCGTATCGTCGCCGTTGGCGCCGTACGAGCGAGTCGCGCTGCCCACCGCACAAGTCGATGAATGTCCTTGCGAAAACCCGCAAGCCTGACAGCCTCTCGCGCCCGCCGGCATGTAGCCCGCGCGCTCCCGCACATCGAGCAGCTTTTCGATCGCCTCCGGCGGCAGCTCGTGCGGCCGCCCGACCAGTCGAGCGACCAGCGTAATCTTCGCGAAGTGTTCGAGCGTCTCCATCCGTGCGAATGCCAGGTCGAGATCGGGCCCGTAGGCGACTGCTCCGTGATTCGCAAGCAACAATGCATCATGATGCGGGATGAAGGGCGCAAGCGACTTAGGGAGCTCCTCGGTGGAGGGCGTGCCGTAGCCCGTCAGCGGCACGCATCCGAGCGTCAAAATCACTTCGGAAAGCAAGGGTTTATCGAGCGGAACATTCGCCACCGCGAAGCCCGTACCAAAAGGCGGATGAGCGTGCACAACGGCATGAACATCCGGACGCAGCTGATAAATCTGCTTGTGCATTGCGAATTCAGACGAAGGGTTTCGCTCGTCGCGACGAAGCTTGTTGCCGTCAACGTCGACCAGCACGAGCATGTCTTCAGTCATGCGGCCCTTACAGACCATTGTCGGCGTCGTCAGTATCGAACCGTTCGCGAGCCTGGCACTTACGTTGCCGTCGGAAGCAGCCACGAACCCGTGCTCGTAGATCCGGCGTCCGATTTCAACTATCTGCTGTCTAAGTTCACGTTCTGTCTGCATTGACGCGGCGTTTTACCTGTGGGGGAACTGCTAATCCCTGCTCGATTGTACCAATCGCGATGAGCGTCTCAAAGTGTCACGTGCCACTGGAGTTGCTGTCAAGCGATTAGTCAGTCATGCATCCTGGTCTCCTGTGATCGGACCTCATGAGTGCCAGGTTCATAGATCCCATAACCGGATGAGGCTGTCCTCCGTTCAGGAGGGCCTGGAGTGAATGTGGTAGAATCTCGCCCGCCGGTCAGACAATGACCAAGAAAGAGATTCAACGTGTTGGCGCCAGAGAGGGTTACGATCTCTGGTCGCAGACTTACGACGTTACTCCCAATCCGGTGGTCGCGATGGATTCGCGACACACGATCAAACTACTTGCTCCGTGTGAGGGCGAGGTGATACTTGACGCAGGGTGCGGCACCGGTCGAAATCTGAAGCAGCTCTTTTCCGCCGGGAGCAGACCAATCGGCATAGATTTTTCGCTCGGCATGCTGAAAGTCGCGGGCCGCGAACATCCAGATGCGCCGCTGGCATTGGCTGATCTCGAGCAGCCTCTGCCGTTTGCGAGCGCGACCTTCGATGCAGTGCTCTGCGCGCTCATCGGCGAACATCTGAGCAACCTGTCATCGGTCTTGGGGGAGTTCTTAAGAGTTCTGAGAAAAGGCGGCAGGCTTGTCTTCTCGGTCTATCACCCGGCGATGTCGGCCGCGGGAATCGAAGCCAACTTCGAGCGATTGGGAATCGAGTATCGCCTGGGCGCGGTTCACTATTCGGTTGAAGAACACATCCGTCTCCTTGAAGATACGGGCCTCGCGGACATCGGAGTCAGCGAGTTTTCAGGCGATCAGGAGCTGGCCAGATCGGTGCCGGCCGCCGCGAAGTATTTGAACTTCCCGGTGCTGCTCGTCCTCAGAGCGACGAAGCCTTAGTGGTATCAACCTCAGAAGAAGTAGCGCGATTCACTCCTTCGCATTTCCTTTCCCCGCATCAACCAGACCCGTCATCATCATCTCTCGTTCAAGCGCGTCGAGACGTTTGTTGAGCTCTGCAAGGTTGTTTCGCTCCTGATCAAGCTCGAGCGACAACTGAGCCTCACGGTCAATCAGGGCCTGCTGCCGTCGCTTCATGTCAGCCAGATTAGCACGAATCTGCTTCAGCTGCGGTTCCGCCAACACTCCCCTATCAAACTGATTCTCGGCGTCTTCGAGCCGCTCCTTTGCGACCGGTTCATAGGCCTTGAGTTCGGCAATCCCGTTTCTGGTATCACTGAGCTCCCTGGCCAGCCGGGTGACCTGGTCTTGCTGCAATCGCAGCCGCTCGACCATTATCTGTGCGCGGTAAGCGTTCACGCTCATGTGCTGCATTGCAACTCGAAGCTGGTGCACTTCGCTGAGCAGGTCTTTGATGACTTGTTCTGGTTGCGTTCCGGCGACGGCTGATGAGTTGCTCTGAGCAAAACTGTCGCTGGAAGCGAGCAGAACGAACACGGCGACACCACACAAGAGAGCGAAACGTGATCTTTTCATTGGAGTCTCCTGATCCTGGGAGCGCGGGCATCGCTGCCCGCCTTCTCCCTCGAGATTAGTCTCTCGTTAACCCGCCTCGAACAAGCCAGCAGGCAATGGATGCCTGCGTTCGCAGAACCATCATACAACATCTCCAAGTGAAACGTGGGACGTGAGTCTGGACCAACTAGCGTCCCTCCGATTAACACCCCACTTCACGCTCGGAGTCCGGTGACTTATTGCTGTTTGGTTCTTCTCGCTTTGATGCAAGAGCGGCGACCAGTCGCCGCACTTCATAAAGTCCGCTGTCTTGACTTTCATCCGACGGGATACGATATTGCGGATCGCAATCT
This sequence comes from Blastocatellia bacterium, assembly GCA_035455165.1. Taxonomy (GTDB): domain Bacteria; phylum Acidobacteriota; class Blastocatellia; order UBA7656; family UBA7656; genus Onstottus_A. Next base: position 20,130 of record DATIFP010000191.1, on the reverse strand, counting down.
GATCACATAACACAAACTTCACGGACCTGGGAGCGCACGCGGCTCGCGTGCTTGATTGCAACTCCCTTTTTGAGCAAGCACGCGGGCCGCGCGCGCTCCCAGGCAAATCATGTTAGGAGAATCGAATGAAACCATCGCGGCGTTTCTCATCTTCAGTTCGACTGCTCGCCCTTGCGAGCGCGGGTGCCCTTCTAGCGATAAACATCCCGGCGCCCGCCCAATCACAAAGCATCAAGGCGCTTGTTGGAGGCACGCTCATAGACGGCTACGGCAGCAAACCCATCGCGAACAGCGTAATCCTGATCGAGGGCGAGCGGATCAAGGCGGTGGGAAAAGCCGGCGAGCTTGCGATCCCCAAAGGCGCGGAGGTGATTTCCACCGAAGGCATGAGCGTCCTGCCGGGACTGTGGGACATGCACGTTCACCTGATGATCAACGGGCATAGCGACTACGCGCATTGGGACAAGACTTATCCGCCGCAATTGGAGTCGGTGATTATGCCGGCTTCAGCAAAGCAGTTGCTAATGGCAGGCATCACCAGCGCGCGGGATCTTGGCGCGCCGCTCAAAGAAAGCATCTCGATTCGCGATCGAATAAACTCCGGCAAGATCCCCGGACCTACACTTTATGTATCTGGGCCGTTCATTCAACACGAGCCTTATCCAGGCACCGAGTATTTTCGATGGGGGACCAACGGCGCGGCCGACGCTCGTGAGAAAGTGCGAAAGCTCGCGGACGCGGGAGTCAACTGCATCAAGCTGATCGATCAGGACCAGATGACCATGGAGGAGGTACAAGCCGTCGTCGATGAAGCTCACAAGCACAGGCTCACCGTGGTTGCGCATTCACACAGACCTGAAGAGATTCGGCGAGGGCTTCAAGCGGGCGTCGATTGCTTCGAGCACACCGGCCTGGCCGCAGCGCCCGAATATCCGCCGGACGTCATCGCTATGATCCGCGAGCGGACAGCCAAGATGAGCCTCGGCCCGCTGTTCTGGACTCCCACCGTCGAAGGACTGTTGAACTACGAGTACCTGCGCGACAACCCCGAAGCGTTGGACGATCCCGCGTGGCACGCCGGCTTACCCGATTCGATCATCGCGGACATCAAGGGATCGCTCGAGCACCTCGACCGGCTCTCCTATTTTCAAATCACACCCAATCGAAGGCCCACTCTCAAGCGAAAATTTCAACAACTCAGCGAATCAGGCGTCGTGCTGCTGATCGGCACCGACAGCGGAATTCCGATGAACTTTCACAGCCAGAGCACCTGGCGCGAGTTGGACGCGTGGGTGAATCACTTCGGCGTCGAACCAATGGCCGCCATTCGAGCCGCTACCTATTGGCCGTCGGTGCTGATGAAGGTAGACAGTCAGGTGGGTACCGTCACTGCCGGGAAGTACGCGGACATAATCGCGGTTCGCGGGGATGTGCTTCGTTACATCGACCTGCTTCAGAACGTCGCTATGGTTATCAAGCACGGAACTCGCTATAAATGAAGATGTGCAAAGACCTCCCGACAGACGCAGTCCACCAATCCTGTTTGGCCGGCCCACCCACGAGTGGATAAGCCGCGTCGATCAGAGGCTAAAACAGCTTTCGGCAATCGAGCTTTCGGCGGAAGCGAAAGATCGGCTCAGAGGATGGACCGAGGTCGAGTTTACTGATTCGACTTTGCAGCTCGGAGGCGTTGCGGTCTCGCGACAAGAGATTGCCCGATTGGTCTCGATGCCTTCGCTGGCCGGCGAGGCATCTATCGGAGCTGACTCGATTATCATCCGCCTGATCGAGTCTTTGCGCGTCGTAGAATCTCTCGCTCGTGAGGAAGGTCGCAAAGCCTCGCTTACTCCCGACCTGCTCATCAGAATCCACAACGCGTCAGACGACAGCTTGGGTTTTCGCGCGAGTGGCGGCGTTGCTTCACGCGGGCATCAACCGGTTCTGGCTGAACATCTGCCGGCAGCCGTGGACGCGGCGTGCCGGTGGTTCAGCGCCGAATCATTCGATGAGCTTCATCCGGTCGAGCAGGGTGCCATAGTCTTCCTGCGACTTATTGAGATCCAGCCGTTTGAAGAAGGCCATGAGCGAACCGCGTTGTTGGCTGCGAGTCTTTTCACGCTTCGACGCGAGCTTCCACCGGTAATCGTCACGCCCGCCATGGAGCCTGCGTACCGCAACGCGATCGATGAAGGGTTTCGAATGAACACAAAGCCGATGGTGGAGCTGGTTGCTGAAGCGGTTTCACGCACCCTGGATCAGCTCCTGGCGATTGCAGCGTAATACTGCCGGCGGCCAGCAAAGAGCTCGCCACCGGAACAGGCACGAAGGGTCACAAAGCCTGTCTTTGTGCAGCTTCGTGACCTGGTGTCCTGGTGGCAAGATAGCATTCGCCACGTCAGCCCGCTCTTCCACTCTACCTACCTGCTTCGAGAAGCGGGAACTATCGCCTCTTTGCTTTCACCTTGGCCGGCAGTTTCTTGTAAGTGAGCCTTGGCGTGAGGCGCCGCACGCGCAAGTGGGAGGCATCGGTTCGGATGGCTTCATATTCAGCAGAAACGGGTTTCCCGTTCTCGTCGAGCTCGTGGATTGTGAATCCTCTGTGGTTGGCATTTATGGTGATCGGCAAAACGCCGCGCAATCCGTCCTCCACCGTTTTACCGTCGATCGGGGCGCTGATGTATCGCCCCTGCTCAGGAGAATAGATCAATATCCACAACCGGGTGAAATCGATTGGGCCTTCTGTCGACAGATTCTTCATCAGGGCGATGTAGTTGTCCTTCATCTCGCCCTTCCTGGCTTTCGTTTGATCGAACACGACCCAACCGGTGAAACGCCGGCCCTCACCTTCCAGATAGAGTATCTCGTCAGGCGTGTCGAGTTGAACCTGTTGTGCGCCAACCCACCCGGAGCGCAAAACTTCTGATTCGGGCAATCGAACCTGATACCAGATCACGGTCCGGGTCTCGGGTTCGTCGGTGTCTTCGCTGTCGGCATCCTGCGGCTTATCGGGTTTGATCGTGGTTCGAGTCTTGCCGACTATGTCGACCATCATCCCGCGGCTCAAATAAGTTACGACGTCGCCGCCGGGTTCGATTCGTAGCTTGGTTTGAACCTTCAGCCGGCCGGTGCCCTGCGAAGGAATCGCCTGGCACTTCTCGTACAGTTCCTGCGACTTGTTGACGAGCGATTTGCTGATGACGTAGCGAGCTTCTATCCAGCCTTCGATGACGTCTTTGGTCTTGGTCCTGACCTTGTACCACTCGGCGGTGCGAGTTGGAGTTTTGATTTGAGTCTGCTCGAGAATGTCCAACCTGTCGCCGCGCTTGACCTCGGCGAGCGGCAGCGCTGCGGGCGCGGTTGAGGAACGAATGTTCTCTTTCGTAGTGATGACGATCCCTTCATCGATCTTCGAATCGCTCGAGAGGAACCCGCAGGCTCCAAGCAACAGCGCAGCAAGCCCCACGGCGCAGACGACAATAACCGGCTTGATGAAAGTTCTCGAGTATTGCATGCAATTGCTTGGAGTTGTTTTCAAACTATCCGAGCGGGACTCGGCGTGTCAAGGAACGGCACAATGCCGGGCGGGATGGAACAGACCGAGCGTTCAACACAGCACAGAAGCGCGAGCGGCCGCTCGCGCTTCTGTGCCGTACGAGGCCTTCGTTATTCAAACTGACACCGGCTCTGAGCTTCGCACTCTTAGTGCGGCATTCCCTCGAGTTCCTGGATGAGCGATCGGACCTTCGCGGCGTCCTTCATGCGCCACGCGTTCGCAAGCTCCACGACCTTCTTCCTGGCGCTCTCATCGCTCCCCACGGAACATTTCGATTTTGGATCGTTCCAGAGCAATCCGTTATTGATGATCTCCTCCGGGTGTCCCTCATATGCGATCAAGGGATCTTTGGAGGCCATCTGAGAAAGGTGCTTGAGGCAGTTGGCAACACCCGAGGGCACTCCCTTCATCGCTGCCGGTTTCTTCTTCGCGCGAACAGGCTTCTTCGCCGGAGGTTGCTGGGCCGGCGCTGCCGCCTGCGGCGGTGGTGGGGGCGGCGTCGGTTTTGCGGCCGCGGGTTTCGATTTCTTTGCAGCGCCGGCTTTGTTGGCATTTCCCTGCGCGTTAGCCTGCGGTACGGCCTCGAGCACTAACGCTAGAACTGCTACTGCGGTGATTGCGAACATCGCGAGTTTCGCTCTCATATAGAAACCTCCGTTGGTGTGCGTCGTCCTGAATTGGGAAGGCAAAATACCCAGAAAGATTGAACTCATCATCTATCGGTCGTGCCCACGCGTTGACGATTATACGACTAAATATGCGCAATGTCAGGGAAGATGCGACCTTATTGCGGCTGCCGGGCGAAGCCGTGTGGTTATCTCTTTTTCATCCGTTCGATCGCCTGCCTGAAACTCTCTCGCATCTCTTCGAGCTGTCCCGCCAAGCGGTTTATCTCGTCGCGCAAGTGACGATCGGGCACCCATCTCGCAAGCAGAGTCCTGTCGCCCGCAGGCGCGCTAAGCTCGCCCAGGCCCCAACGCCTCGCGGCTTCGGTCAGATCATCAAGCCTCGCGCCCAGCACGAGACCGAACCAGAATCCCGCGCCTGCCGCCAGCAATGTCGCAATAACGGCGACCAGAAGGATCGTGGAGCGCACTGGGCCAGCTACGCCTTCGAACTCCGATGCCGGTCGAGCTACACCTATTGCGCCAACAGCTGTCCCGTCGAGCAACTTCAGCGGCTGCCAGGCGACTATGTAGCTGCGCGCTCCTCGCCGAAACTCCTCTTCGGCCTTGCTGGGATCATGGAGCAAACCGGACAGCGCCGGCGCGGCGGTGTCGACCGGGGGTATGCTCGACGCAACGATTACTTTGCCCAGAGCGATGACTGCGCCGGCATCTTCTTCCCCTCCACCGTAGAGCGTCTGACGCGCCTCGGCGACCAGTGGGGTCAGCAGGGAGGTTGCACCCGCGCGGGGCTTGTAATAAGTGTTCAGCATCTGTCCGATGAGCGCCACGCCGACAATCCGTCCTCCACTGAATATAGGCGCCCCCGCCTCGATCATCAGAGCTTCGTCAGTCGTCGTGCCGTCGGGCAGACGCACCGGCGCGATTCGATCCAAACCGAGACGCCCATATCGTTCGCCACGCTCAATCACACATGAAGCGACGGGCTGGTTGCCCCCCGTGATTACTTTTTCCGCAACCGGATTCTTGTCCTCGAGTCCGAGAAGCGTTTCGCCCGGAACAGGCCGATCATTGTGACGCGCGATAACTCGCCCCAACGGATCAGTAACCATCACCAGATCGAGCGACGCGTCGTTTTGGGCCCGTGGCAACATATCTTGAAGTCGCGCCAACGCGGCCGGGCTGTTTCGGTCAGGAGTGTCAGCGCTTACCAGTGCGCGGGTCGCGATCTCAAGTGCGAGCATCTGGGCTGACGCACGCAGCTCAACGACCCGCTTTTCGAAAAGGGAATAGGCACCTCGAGAATCACGGCGGAGCTGCTCCAGGGAACGCTCGCGAGCGTCGCTGGAAACCTTGGACCCAACAACCAGTAGGATTATGAAGGTTGGGAGGAACGCGGCGGCTGCGCAGAGTGCTCCAAGCTTTAGGCTCAATCGCATAAGAGCTGGTCAGTAGTCCTTAGTCCTTAGTCCTTGGTCCGCTGTTAATGGCCAGTCGCATCACATCTGAGACATAAGCTCGCCGATAGCTCTGCGGACTACAGACTACGGACCATTGACTACTTAGCATCTTTGGCGCACCGAAATCCAACCTTGGGGTATGCTACGCTGCCGTCCAGATAGCCACGATAGGTCGCGTCGTGAACCTTGTTGCCGTCATACGCCCCACCGCGGATCACCCGATAGCCGGGTTCAATCTCGAGCGAACTCACCGTGTTTCCCGGATAGAGTTTGATCTCATCAGCCACCCATTCCCAGGCGTTGCCGATCATATCGACCGCACCGAACGGGCTTGCGCCCTGCGGGTAGCCGGCGACGTCTCTCAGCCCCGCCGGATACTGTTCCGCTCTTGGCTTGTCAGGCTTCAAGCCTATGTTTGCGACGCCCCCCCGCCAATCACTGCCCCACGGATAGATCCTTCCTTCGGGTCCGCGAGCGGCGGCTTCCCATTCGGATTCGGTGGGCAAACGCTTGTTCGCCCATCGGGCGTAGTCTGTGGCGTCTTGCCAGGTGACGCTGGTGACCGGGGCCTCGCCGCGGCCTTCCGGGTAGGTGGCGCCGCTCCAGTTGCTGGGCGGCTTGTGACCAGTCGCGTCTATGAACTTCTTGTAAGAAGCGTTGGTGACTTCGGTCCGATCGATAAAGAAAGCGGGCAGATCGATCCTGTGCTGCGGCTGTTCAATTGGGTCGCCATCATCTCTGCCGACGGTGTACGTCCCGGCGGAGACCATCACCATTCCTTCCGGAACGACGGGAGCCGGGGGTTTCTCAGGTAGCGTCGAGACAGGCGGCGCAGGCGCCGGTTGATCTGCAACAACCACCGGCTTGGGTGCCGGCTTCGCCCTGGCAAAAAGGAACCACCACGCCACGAAAATCGCGGCGCCGATAACCATTGCAGCGACCACCAGGGAGGCTATGGTTACACCTGTGCGCTTTTTTGGAAGGGGCTGTGAAGAGCCATGCGCCGGCGCCGAAGGGAAAGGTTCACTTTGGCCATACTCGCGAGTGGATATCGGCTCTGCACTTGGGACGCCGGGGCCGGGAGACCAACTGCTGATCTGCCTCGTGGGCTGGAGGTCTTGCGCGGCGGTCCCAATCGCGGGTATCTGTCGCGTCTGCTCGAGGTCCCGCGGTCGCTCCGGCGGAGCGAACTCTCGGGTCCTGACCTCGTCTTCCGGGTTCTTAGGCCGAGGGGCGGATTGGGCTTCCTGAGGTCGCGACACGAAAACCTCGGTCTTGCTTTCGGAACCCGCCGTCCTCGCCTCTGACTCGGTGCCAAACCCCAACGTCGTCGGTTCGGCTGGTGGCTCTTGAGCGGAGACTACCGGCACCTCAGCCGCCGGCTCCGCCGCGAGCGGAAATTGGTCGGCGCCGGTCGCGCCCCCGAGCCCACCCGACGTCGGCTCGGCGGCCGCGGGCGGGGGTTGATTGACTTCTCCCTCGACAGGGCCGGTGATTCGGCCCATCTGCATGATTGACGTCGGGTGTTCTGACCTCTCACCCGGCGTACCCGGCAGCATATTGGTCTCAACGGTTGCTCGGTTACGGGCGGTCCTTTGTTCCTCTTGTTGCGGCCCCGTGAAAACAAGAGTGTTCGCTCCTGATGTGACTTCTGGTTGCTCCTGAATCGCCGGAGGTTGGCGCTGAGGAAGTTTTTCGTCGAGGTCCGGCAGCGTCGGCGGCTTGTGTTGAACTACGGGGTGAAGTATCGGTCGATCAACGACCGTCTGCTGCGACTGGGCGAAAGGAGCTCCGCATACTCTACAGGCGCGCGAGCCAAAGGGACTGTAGCTATTGCACGCCCCGCACAGCATAGCGGACCCGCCGAAGGGCACTTGTTGATTGTAGACGGCGGAGCCGCACGCCTTGCAATACAACGAACCCGTATCGAGCCGTTCACCGCACGACGAGCACATCGCGATGATCGAGGTGTCCGCAGATTCTTGCGCGACGCTGGCGGCGGCTCCGTCGGTGAGGTCTTCTCCACAACGCAAACAATTCAGCGCACCCGGACTGGTCACTGCTCCGCAGCGCGGACAAACCGCGCTCACCGGCTCGCGAGCAGCGGCATGCAGTCGTTCGCCACAGGACTTGCAGTAGGCCCAGGTGGGTTGGACAGCGGCAGCGCAACTCGGACAGGTGTGTAGTTCGCTTGTTACTCGTGGAACATCGACCAGCGACTCGCCGCACCACTTGCAGTAGCGCAGACCCTCACCAAAATCGACGTTGCATTTGTCGCAATGCATAACTGAAAAGCGTCGGATATGGTGAGTTAGGCGTTGGGATCGAATGATTCGAACCCCTAAGTCCCGACACCCGACCACCTAAATTAATATCACATCTCGCGCTCTACGATGAAGCGAGGCACGCTGAGAAGAGCCTGGCGATAAGGGGATGGTGGAAAAAGGCTTAAGCATTCTATCGCTTCATTGGCATAACGTTGTGCGGCCGCGCGCGCGCGAGACAACGTGCCGGTCTCGCGAATCAATCGAAGCACCTCCTCGCGCCGCACGGAATGAAACCCTCGTTCCTTCATTACGGTCTCAATCATTCGTCTCTGCTCATCGTCTCCCTCTTCCATCAGATAGATCAGTGGAAGAGTCAGCTTGCCCTCGCGAATGTCGTTTGCAACGGGCTTTCCAAGCTTCGCCTCAGTGGATACGAAATCAAGCACGTCATCGATCAACTGAAATGCAATCCCAACCGACAATCCGTATTGAGCCAACGAACTCCGCTCATCGTCACTCGCGTCCGCGACGATCGCTCCAACCTCCGCGCAGACGCTGAACATGTATGCCGTTTTGCGGCGGACGATGTCCAGGTGCTCCTCTTCGGTTATGTAGCTGTTCCCAACCAGCGAGAGCTGCATTATCTCGCCTTCGACCATCAATCGAGTCATCCGCGTCATCGCGTCGAGGATGTCGAAGTTTCGTTCGCGCAGGCTCATATCGAACGCGGTCATGTAGAGCCAGTCGCCAACCAGTACGGTGCGGTCGTTCCCCCACCGCGCGTTGGCCGAGGCCCGGCCCCTTCGAACTCTCGCCTCGTCGATTATGTCGTCGTGGACCAGCGTCGCGGTGTGCAGCATTTCCATGACGGCGGCCATTCGGACAGCAGCCGGAGGAGCTTCTCCGTTCACCAGCCGCGAAGCGAGCAGCAACAGCGCCGGGCGAACCCGCTTTCCTCCACCCTCTTGTAAGTAACGAGCGATTGAGGACACCAGCGTGGAAGCATCGGAGATGTTCCGGTCGAATTCCTCCTCGACCAGCGCAAGGTCCCGATGCACCAGGGCGAAGATTTCTTCTGGCGTCATCACGGAGTCTTCGGCTTCGGGTACTCGCAGTTGGGTCTGCATCAGATGTCTCGAGTTGCCAGCCTTTTCCTGTAGGCGAAACGTCGCGCCGCGCGCGTGGGGAATCATAGCAAATTCCCGCTGCGAGGCAAAAGTACAATAGACTTCGGCCCTCGGAGGCACGCGTCAGGAAAGCTGTCCTGATCCAACCTTAACGACTCCCCATAGTACAGGCAACTTCCCCATTGTCAGAACGCTGTTCGCTCCGACGACGTATGTGGAGATGCCGCGACGGGAAGGGGTACGCTTGTGAAGGTCATCAGATGCTCAGGCGTTCCTCTGCCCCTCGACTTTAATTTTTTCGGTCTGTTTTCTTATGCTAGACTAATGACGAAATTCAATGTGCCTCGCCCCGCGCGCCTTGTCTAAGCGAAGTCGAAAGCCGCCCGGCTGGTCAGGAGGGCCGCAAGCGTGGAAAACGAGGCCGCCCGTTAGGAGGGGAAATGTGGGCTAGACTAAAGCGGCTGTTCCGTTCGATTTTCGGCGGACTCATCGAAAAGGCCGAAGACCCCGAGTTGATCCTGCAACAGACCATCCGCGATATGCGCGAGAAGGTCCCTCAAATGCAGAACAACGTCGTGCAGGTGATGGCGACTGAAAAGCTTCTCCAGAAGGAAGTCGTCACGCTCGAGCGCGAGATCAAGGACTACGACCTGAAGGTCAAGGCTGCGATTACGACGAACCGAGATGACATCGCGCGCACCTACATCACCGCGCTGCAGGAGAAGCAGACGGCGCTCGATCGGGCGCGCCAGCAGCTTGAGACCTCGCACGCGGCCTCCGAGCAAGCGAAGAAGTTCCTCGACAATTACATCCTCCAGGTAAAGAAGCGAACGGCGGAGGCCCAACAACTGGTGAACGAGGCTCGCGCCGCGAAGATGCAGGAACAGCTCTCGCAAGCGATGGCTTCCTTCCAGATTGGCGATGACGCGGGCACTTTCCAGGAGATGCGGGAGCGAATTCAGCGGAGGTCCGCGGCCGCCGAAGCGCGGATGGATCTCGCCACTGGCGGAGTCGAAGCGCAGATTCAGGACATCGAGCGCGAATCGCTGAACATTCAGGTCGAAGACACATTGACCGCGTACAAACGGCAGATGGGTCTCATGCCCGAGGTGTCCGCATCGCCCGCTCCGCCTTCGGTGCAGAGTGAACCGGCTGAGAAGTCGCTCGGACCGTCCGACAGAGCGAAGGCGCTGGAGTAGGAGGTACGAGCTATTCGTGATGCGCGATTGGTGACCCGGAAGGTTTTGTCACGGATCACGCATCACGAATCAAACCGAGCATCCAAAGAACCAAATGCCTGAGAATGTAAGCTACGTCAAAGAAGCGATAAAGGAACCGCTCAACATTTGGGCGATGGTGATATTCGTGGCGCTTGCGGTGTTCGCGCGGACGGCGGCGCCGGATTTCGCCTTTCTGACCTGGCTCGCATGGTGGGGGCCCCTCCTGGCCGGGGGCGCGGCTGAGGCCCTCTACTTGTCCTCGATTCCGAATACGCCGGGCTATCGACGGATAGTGGATCAACGCGCGCGCCGCCGCGCTCTGGTCGAACGCGAGCGGAGACGCAAGGACTTGATCCTCAAGTTCGATCCGCGCGAACGCGAGGCTGTTGAATACCTGAGTTGGATGAAGAACCAGATTTACCAGAACTATCAAAAATTTACCGGTATGGCAGAGGTGCCGGAGCGAATCCGAACGCTGGACGTGTACTGGGAGTCGTACGTCGATCTGCTGGACACCTATCGGCGGCGCAAGAACCATATGCGGTCAATCAACCGCCAGACGATTCAGAATCAAATTCAGCAAGCCGAACGAGCGATAGCCGCGGCCCCGGATGAAGATACCAGGAGACTCTATCAAACAAACCTCGAGTTCCTTCAAAAGCGGATGAAGACCTATGACGATATGGAGCGCTCCCTCAAACGCGTTGAAGCGCAGCTTCAATCGATCGAGAGCTTTTTCGGGCTGGTGAACGACCAGGTGATAACGATGCCGACGCCAGAGCACATCTCTTCGCTGGACTTCGAGTCGCTGCTGTCGTCGATCGAGCTCACCAAGGAAATACTCGACGAGACCGCTCCGATCATGAATCAGTTGGATGTAGCAGACCGCTCGTCGTCACAGGCCGCGCGTCCGCCGCTTGCGCAGAGACAATGAATTGATACGTGATGCGTGATTCGTGACCGGATAGCGCAATCACGAATCACGGATCACGCATCAGAACGATGTCATCCCAACGGACAAGATTACTGATAGACGAGATCGATCAACTCCCCTCGTGGGCGGCGCGCATGGCACGCAAGTACTACGCCGGCGAGGCAAGCCATTTCCTTCTCTACAACAACATCTACGACCTGGTTAAGTCCGGCTCGGAATACATCAGCCTCCCGAACTACCTTCAGCGAGAACTGGTGGGCACCAAGCATCTGCTGACTTACAATCGAAGCGAAGGAATCAAGTTCGGCTCGTCCGACGCCGAGCGTCAATTCGGCGCGCTGCTTCGCGTTTCCGACCCGCTGATGAGCCGGGACGCGCTCCGCCAACTCCCCAGGGACCCCGCTCGCGCGCTGCCGCTCATCGAGCACTTTTTGCTCTACGGCGATCAGGTCGCGGTGATCATCAACTTTCTGGATACCATCATTCCCGCGGGCGACGTCAGCTACATGTCTGGAGATGACCGCACGAATCTCGTCGCCCTTCAGCGATGGATCACAAGCTCCCGCCTGCTCAAAAAAGACAACATCGTGGTGTTGATCGCCGAAAGCGTCGCCGAAGTTCATCCGCGCATAAGACAGAACTCGCGGCTCGCGGCGATAGATATCCCCTACCCCGACGACGCCGAGCGACTCGAGTTCATCGGCCATCTGCGAGCTCAATTGCAGCAGCTTCAACTGGAGGTCACCGAAGAACAATTGGCGCTGACCACCTCCGGCCTCAATCGAGTACATTTGAATTCGTTGATGCGCAGCGCGGCCACCGAAAACAACCCGCTGACGCTCGATACCATCCGGCAGAAAAAGAAAGAACTGATCGAAGCCGAGTGCGTGGGGCTGGTCGAATTCGTGCACCCGCGCTATGGACTCGACGCGGTAGGCGGAATGGCCAAGGCAAAAGATTTCATGCGCACGATCGCGGACACCATTCGTGCCGGCAGCACCGAAGAAGCGCCGATGGGAATCCTCATCTCGGGGCCGGTCGGAACGGGCAAGACTTTTCTGGCCGAATGCTTCGCGCACGATTGCGGGTTGAACGTCGTCGCGTTCAAGAACTTTCGCGAGCGCTGGGTGGGCTCGAGCGAGGCCAATCTGGAGAAGATTCTGAACCTCCTACAGACTCTCGCGCCTATCGTCGTGCTCGTAGACGAAGCCGATGCGACGCTTGGGTCGCGCGAGACCGGCGGCGATTCGGGTGTTGACGCGCGGATCTTCTCAAAGCTCGCGAATGCGATGGGGGATACGCGAAACCGAGGGCGAATTCTCTGGATATTGATGACCAGCCGTCCCGATCTGTTGCCCATCGACCTCAAGCGCCAGGGCCGCGCCGAAGAGCACATATCACTGTTCTATCCGGACTCGGAAGAAGATCGCCTGGCGGTCATCGAGGCGATGGTGCGCAAGCATAAGATCGCGCACGACGTGACCGACTGGTCGCCGATAACAAAGAATAAGCTGACGCTGTCGGGCGCCGACATCGAGTCGATGCTCATACGCGCTCGGCGCATGGGTCGAATCGCCGGCCGCGACAAGACCAGTCAACCGGACATCGAACAGGTCGCAAACGAGTTCAGCCCGGCTCGCGACGAAATGGCGGTCGAGTATCAGATCCTGGTGGCTGCTCGAGAGGCTACATCGAGAGAAATGGTTCCCGAGCAATATCGTCATCTGTCGCCGGTTGAGTTGAGTCAGCGGATCGAATCGCTGCGAGCGTTCATAAGGTAGTTAGAGCTACGAGGTTCTTTGAGCGCGCTATGGATCTTGGCGGATATCCATGCGCGCCAGCAGAATGGAGGAGATTCTCTCCTGCTTCAGCGCGACACAAGGCGGTCAATGACTGATAACGAAGGCCGGATCGAAGAACTCGCGAACAGCATAACGCATGGCATCGGGCTGGCCTTGAGCGTAGTCGGCCTCGGGGTGTTGATCGTCCTTTCGATCCTTCGTGGAAACGCCTGGCACATCGCCGGTTGTACGACCTTTGGGGTAACGCTTGTGCTCCTGTATACCGCCTCAACGCTTTATCACACCTTCCACACTCGGCGATTGAAGCGCATCCTCAAGATACTCGATCACGCCGCAATTTATCTGCTGATCGCCGGGACATACACGCCGTTCACTCTGGTCAACCTGCGGGGCTTCTGGGGATGGACCTTGTTCTCGCTGGTGTGGGTCCTGTCCGTGTTCGGGATCTTATGGAAGCTTTTCCATGTCGAGCGATTTCAAATCATATCGACACTGGTGTACGTGGCGATGGGCTGGCTCGTGCTGATCGCAGTCAAGCCGCTGCTGGCGGCAGTGCCGATGTGGGGAATCGTCTGGTTAGTGGCGGGGGGATTGTTCTATACCGTCGGCGTGTTGTTCTTCGCAATGAAGCGTTTGCCGTACAATCACGCCATCTGGCACGTGTTCGTCATGGCCGGGAGCATTTGTCACTACTTCGCGGTGATGTTTTACGTGCTCCCAAGGTCCGGATGATTACTCGCGTCCCGCGAGCTCACTTCCTCTTGGATCTCTTTTTTCCCGGGCGCAACAAGTCTCTGGGAATAACCTTTGTGAGTTTGCGTATGTAGGTCGGGGTTACGCCCAGTATCGAAGCTGCGTCTCGCGCGTTGCCTTTTGCCTTGTGGAGCGCCCTGGCCCACAACCACTTCAACAGCGATATCTTCGCGTCCGCGAGCAGCGGGATCTTGGCGTCCGACACAATAAAGTACTGCTCCTGGTTGAGCGCGTTGATGCGCCGGCGAGCCGCCTGAACTTCCTTCTTCAACTCGTTCAGCGGCCGCGACCCAACCGCCGCCTCGACATCGCTCAACAGCTTGCAAGCTTCAACCGGATTCGAGGTGCAAATAGCCTGGGCGAGCAGCGCTTTGATCTCCAACTCCAGCAGCGACGCCCGCAGGTCCTGGGCGATGTCCAGCGCCTGCCATAGCACTTCTGCTGCGTCTTCATAGCGGTCCTGTGATAAATAGTACTTGCCAAGCGTCCGCCGCACATCGGCCCTTTGCGATTGGCTGTTGGCTTGTTCGGCTATTTCCAATGCGCTCGCCAGCGCCTTTTGCGTCTTGTCCCACTCTCGCCGCGCGAGATGAATTCGCGCCTTGATCTCGTAAGTAGACGCGATCTGGGTGGTGCGCACTTTTACACCGGTTTCGATCGCCCGGTTCGCGAACGTCTCAGCGCGGTTGTACTCTTTGAGCCACATCAGCGTCGCCGAGATGCTATTCAGCGTGAGATACGCGTACTGTTCGTGGCCCATCTGCTCGAAGGTTCCATGCGCAAAGGTAAGATAGTTCAGGGCTGTCTCGTGTTCTCCGATCACGTTGAGGGCCAGCGCCACGTTGACTCGGGCGACCGCGAGATTGTACTCATCGTGGCTCTTGAGCAGTATCTTGATTGCTCGTTCCAGCGTCGTCCGCGCTTCTTCGACCGCGCCCATTCGATTCCGCACCGCGCCCAGACACAAATACGCAAGCCCCAGCCTGTATGACCGCGAGCCTCCGGCGTAGGTTTCTATAGCCCTTTCGAAACAACGAGCCGCTTCCTCCCATCGCTCGAGCGACCACAAGCCTTGGCCCTGGAGCTGCACTGCCTCACCTGTCGTCACCTCGTCGTCTCGAGCGCCGGCAACGGTCTCGGCGATGGATGCAAGCCTGACCGCCTCGCTCGGCTCGTTGCGACGATAGTGATATTGAGCCGTCGTCAGCAGCACTCGAGCGGCTAGCGAGAAGGGCACGCGGTCGACGTTCTCGAGGAATGGGCCGAGCGCCGCTTCCATCTCTTCGAGTTTTCCATTTCGACCCGCAACTTCGGCGGCCAACAATCTGAGCCGTACTGCTTCATCGTCGAACTCGCAAGCCCCTTGCCAGCGATCACCCAGCAGGCTCGCGATCTTATCGTAGTCCCCCGATTCGCGCAGCGACTCCAACGCCGCTACATCGGTGTAGTTATGGGGCATATCTCCTCCATCCTGAGGCCGAGGATCTATCTTCTGTGATTGTGGTGTCATTGTCAGATAGCCATCTGCGACTGTCAAGCAGAAGCGCTGACCCTGCCACGTTTGAAGCGGCGCGCGAACCCCGCACAACCAAGCCCGAACACCAACCCTAGAGACACCAGAGTCGTGACCCTGCCGTAACGCCGCGCCGGTGTGTCGAGAAAATCCAGCTCTACAGTGTGCGAGCCCGCTACGAGATCGATCTCCATGTCGCCCAGCTCCTCGGCAGTCCTGATCGGCACCTCTCGTCCATCCACAGTTGCCGTCCATCCAGGGAAGTTGAACGTGCGCAGCAACAATTGATCATCGCTTGTCAGCTCGGCCCGAACAACCCGATGCTCAGGCTTCCACTCTTCGACGCTGACCCCGCCGTTCTCGTCCGCGAGCTCTGCCGGTGGCGTGTCAACCGGCAGTTCTTCCGGATCGGCCGGAGCGGTGATCGGGATCGTGGCGTAGTTGATGTGCTCTTGCTCGGGCTCGAACGTCGAGTAGCTTGCGACCGGCCGGATTACCGCAATGGCGCTGAAGATCACAGATCCAACGAGTACGACGAGGAAGATCGAGGTAAACAGCAATCGCTCCGAACGACGCCCTTCCCTCCTCGCCGCGATCGCGGCCTCCACGAAAGCGCCGGCCAGAAGCGCAACTACGAGAGTCGTGATCGACAGCATCCGCCACGTAAAAACCCCGATTTCGATCTTGGGTATGAGTTTCCCAACCGGCATCGAAGCTTTGGTCATCATGAAGCTTGCAAGGCCGCCGACGATCACCCACGCCGCCACTCGCCGATGCAGCACCGGCAGATCTGCGAGCGTTTGTCTCTTGAACCAAAGCAGCACGAGCGCCGCACCCGCGATCACTATCGTGCCCGTGATCCAGATCCAATCGAGGAGCTTGAAGAAGCCGCCGTAAAAATCGGCGCTGTATAGGTCGTGAACGAAGATATATGTTTTGTGATAGGGCCACGTTTCGAAGATGAACTCTTTGTGAATCAGGTTCTGCTCGATTGCCGCCGGCCCCAAATAAACCGC
Source organism: Blastocatellia bacterium (assembly GCA_035455165.1). Lineage (GTDB taxonomy): Bacteria > Acidobacteriota > Blastocatellia > UBA7656 > UBA7656 > Onstottus_A. The sequence continues at coordinate 3,859 of DATIFP010000191.1, read as the reverse complement.
CGACACTCCGATCCCAAGGGCCAGCGCCAACACGATCACCGGCAGCCGCTTCCATTGTCTGCCGATAAGACTGAGGACCAATACGTAAACACCAAAGCCAAGCGTGAACTGAAAGGCGGTCGGCGGATGCGACCACACGAAGGCTCCATAGCTCAACGCAAGACCGGCCACGCCGAGCAACGATGAGCCAGAAGTCGCCGCGCGAGCCGGATCCTCCGCGCGCGGAGCCTTCAACAGTCGATCGGCAAACCGCAGCATCATCGGCATCCAGATGAATCCGAGCAGCTCGGCTATCGCGCCCCTTTGATAGAGGTCCGCCAGGTGGTACGGCAGGAATATGTACGTCGCCATCGACGCGGTTGCCGCCGCACGTCCCATCGTCTCTCTTGCGTAGAAGTAAAGCGCGGCAGCGGATGCGATCATCATCACCAGGTGCGCACCTACCAGCGCTCTCAGCCAATCGCGAGCGAACGCGAAGCAAGCGGCGGTCAGATAGTAGATCCCCGGCGGGTAGTAGCTAGTAGTCGGGGCGCCGAATCCTCTGTTTGTGTCTTCCTCCCACCTTGGATACACTTCGCCGGCAGCCAATCCGTTGTAAAACGATTTCATCTGATCGAAGTGGAGGAACATGTCGTGAGTGGTGGGCATTCTCAGCTCGAGGGCGCCACCGCCTGACTCAGACTGACCCATGAAGAAGAATGGGACCACCGCCACCGCAGAGAGTCCCAGGCATAACAGCGCGACCAGCACCTGCCTTCGCCGGCCCCGAGCGCCCGCTTCGTCCGCGGACTTGCCTGCGTCACCAACCTCAATCTCCCTGGTCTCTGTCATTCGGGACAAACTCCGCCACACCGTTGTTTGCATCTCAACACTGATTGCAATGGGCCTTCTGCAAGCGGCGGAATGCTAACATGTGTGTCGCGTTAGCGTGAAACGCCGCACCCCGTCTGTCGAAGCCGCTTCGGCTGAACGAATGACTCGATGATAAAATGATCGCTGCCGAACAACGCGCGTTAGATTAACTGGAAGATGAAACCTGCTCTCGCACTGATCGTCACATTCCTCCTGTCAATTGGAACCTGCTTCACGGTACCCAGGCTTTCGCTCGCGCACATTGCGGTGTATCCCGGGAGCCCTATCGAAGACGAGCGCGGATTGGTTGCTCTCGATCAGACACTCCGAGAGATAGCCAACCCGTTCACCATAGTCTGCGTTGGAGCTCGTCCGGGCGACGAGGACGATGGAGCGCTCGCGTGCTTGCGCAAGAAGTTCGGCGCGCGGACGGTCATGCTTTTCGCCACTCGGGGAGAGGGCGAAGACAGCCCGAACTCTGCAGAAATGGACGCCGAGTTGGGTGCGGTTCACACGCGGGAGGCCATCGAAGCCGCGCGGTTGCTCGGCGCTGATGTCATGTTCCTGAACCTCCCGGATCCCGGATACTCCAAATCGGCGGAGGAAGCTTTTGCCGCCTGGGAACGCGACGAGGCTTTGCGCCGGTTCGTGCGGGCCTATCGCTCGTTGCGCCCCGATGTGATCATCACCAGACACGACTCGAGAACGGGAGAGGGCCTCGCGCAGGCCACGGCGCGATTGGCCTTTGAAGCCTTCGCTGTGTCGGCAAACGCGAAACTGGCCCCGGAAGCCGGTTCTGAGGCATGGGAAGTGCAACGCTTCTTTCGCCTTACAAATGACGCCAACGGCGATGTAGATCTTAATTTGAATGAGTATGACCGCGTTCGCGGCCGGACCTACGCGCAAATGGGTCTTGCCGCGCATAACCGGTTTGCATCGCGCGGCGCGAGTTCAGACCGGCTCACTCCGGACCGTGAGGGGAGCTCGTACAAACTTCTCGCTTCGGCTTCCGATGAGAAGCTGAAGCGCGGCGCTGGTCTTCTCGACGGGCTTGCGATTCCTGAAAGGGTCGCTCGTTCGATCCCTCCGCCACGTGTCGGCGATCAGAAAATCCTTGATGCCATCAGCGCCGGCGACCGGCTTGTCGAGGCCCTTGTAGAGAAGCTCATCGAGAAGCGCGCTGAAGGAACCGTCGCCGATCTTCGCGAGCGGTACGGCTCCCAGTTCGTTCGCGTCGCTCGATTCACCGCGGCCATCGAGCGCGCGCTCGCGTTGACGCTTGGGCTGGACCTTCAGGTTACGGTATCAGATCGAATTGTCGTGCCAGGTCAGAAGCTTACCGCCCGCATCGCCCTCAAAAACGGAAGCGTCCGCGCGTTTCCGGTCGTGTTCAGGGGGCCCCAGCAACTCACAACCGGTGACAAGGCTCCCGGCTACAAAGAGTCGGACGTAATAGGCCTTGGATCTGGAGCGGTGGTCTCGCAGGAATTCGAATACGAAGTCGCAAAGGACTCGCCACAGACCTTACCCGCTTCCACCCATCGTTTCGATGAAGACTATTACGCGGTCGGCTCGTCGTTGCCGGGAGCGCAGCCAGGCGACCCCTTCGGCGCTCAGTTGATTCTGTCGGCAGAGGTTGGGCTCGGCCAGGCGAGCATTCATCTGGCCGCTTTGGCGCGCTTCGACATCGCACCCCCGGTGGAAATATCAACCGTCCCATTTGCAGTGGTGAGGGATTGGTCTACAACCCGAGACTTCGAGTTTGTGGTGCGAGTTTGCAATCGGACGCCGGGCGCTCTGGCCGGGGCGCTGTGGGTCGTGCCGCTGGCGGTCTCACAAGACGAGTATGAGCCTCTCCACCTCGCCTTTACCGCAGAGGACCAGGAGGTCACCGCCAAATTGAAGCTTCGTCTTCCGATTCTAAAACCCCCGCTTGCTCCCGATGTGCTGCTCGAGTTTCGCCGCGAGAAGCCCTCGCCGCCCGACCCGCTGGGCTCGGCTAAGATCGCGGTGAAGGCGATTGAGTTCGCGGTCGCCGAGGGGCTGAGAGTGGGTTACATCTCGGGGCCGTCCCATTGGCTCGCAAACGCGCTCGCGGAACTTGGGCTCGATCACCGTGAGTTGAACGCGGCAGACATCAGCTCGATCAAACATGGGACCGATGCGAGTCAAGTGCGCCCTGCCTGCAGCGACCTGTCGAACTTCGACGCAATAATCGTGGATGAGAATGCGTATCTGGAAAGCCCGGGCCTCATTCTCCAGAACCAGTGCTTATTGGGTTACGCAAAGCAGGGGGGCAATCTCGTGGTGCTTTCCCAACGACCCGATGACTGGATTCTAGTAACATCGGGCCAACGGTTGGCTCCCTACTCGATAAAGCTGTCCAGTGACCGGCTGACCTTTGAGAGCGCGCGAGTAAAAATACTCGACTCGGAACACGCGCTGGCGTCAAAGCCCAATCAAATTACGTTCAGGGATTTCGACGGATGGATCGTCGAGCGCGCGGTAAACGTGCCGAGGGAGTGGGCGGCGGAGTTTTTTCCTCTGCTGGAAACGAGTGATCCCGGCGAAGATCCCAGTCGCGGAGCATTACTCGTCGCACGCTATGGGGAAGGCACCTATATCTTCACGAGTCTTTCGTTTCGGAGACAGCTTCTGGCCGGAACTGCCGGGGCTTATCGTCTGTTCGCGAACCTTGTGAGCTTGTCCAAGACCTCGAAGCCGACCGCGAAGCCGCAATGATGAACGAATGGCTCCAGCACAGTGCTGAAGCCATTCGCTGACAGGTGCGCGCCTACTGCTGATTGGCTCGCTGCTTTCGCGGCTGCTCTGATTCGATTTGCGATTGTTTGAGACGCGATTTTAGCTCGGCGTTGTTGACGAACATGACTCCCTTCTCTTCGGGCTGGTCGAACGCCTCGGGGTGCAAGAAGTAGCCGCGCTCGGCTTCCGGCTTTGTCTCTTCAACTTGAATGCGGTGTCTGTTGGCGTAGGCGTCTTTGCGAAT
>DATIFP010000190.1:0-15437 GCA_035455165.1 Blastocatellia bacterium | reverse complement strand
CAGCCGTTCTGCTGGCCGCCGGCTCCACGACGCTGTCAGCCATTGGATCCTCTCCTGTTTTGACGCTTGCCGTTGAACAGTCGTTCGCTGTTGAACGGCGAATACTCTTTGCGGGAATCCAGGATTTGCGACACGCAGTATGCGTGTCGATTCGCACGCGGGAGCTTCACGAAGTTAAGGGTCGAAGCCGTAACGTGCGTGGTAAGCGTCCGAGGACATTAAATTAGAAAACCCAGTGCTTGTCAATGGTGGAGGCGGAGGCGGTCGAGTACGGTTAGCTGGACAGAAAAACGCAGAGCGCAGGCGCCTCTCCGGCTTGCTTGCGATGCGGCAAACACGAGATCAGGCAGTCGAAACGCCTGCGCTCCCTGCATTGGCCTTACGAAGCACATTGCTTACCTTAAAACGCTAGGTCAGTAGATTGGAGGATATGTTTCTCGACTGGTTGCTGCTACTTGTCGTCGGCTGCGCCGGCGACCGCTGGGTAGACCAGCCCCGCAATAATGGCTCCCGCAGCGGGCGCGATCCAGAACAGCCAAAGTTGCGACAGTGCCCAACCGCCGACAAACAAAGCCGGTCCAGTACTCCGCGCCGGGTTCACTGAAGTATTCGTCACCGGGATGCTGATCAAATGAATCAAGGTGAGACCGAGTCCGATCGCTATCGGCGCGAAGCCCTTTGGCGCGCGGCTATCGGTTGATCCGAGAATGATGATCAGAAAAGCGAAGGTCAAAACCAGTTCCGCCACCAGCGCCGCTGTAAGGTTGTATCCTCCAGGCGAATGATCGCCGTATCCGTTGGAAGCAAACCCAGCCGCCACGCTAAAGCCCGCTTTTCCGCTTGCGATTACATACAGCACCGCGGCTCCCGCTACCGCGCCCAGAACTTGCGCGATGATGTAGGGGAGCAGATCGCGGGCGGGGAATCGTCGACCGGCCCAGAGCCCGATTGACACCGCGGGGTTCAAATGACAGCCCGACACGTGGCCGATCGCATAGGCCATGGTGAGCACTGTCAGTCCGAAAGCGAGCGCGACTCCGTGAAGCCCGATGCCAACGTTGGGAAAGGCCGCTGCAAGCACCGCGCTCCCACAACCGCCAAACACGAGCCACGAAGTTCCGAGGAACTCGGCCGCCGCTCGTCGATATAGAGTTGGTTCCGCCATTCTTCGACCTCCTGTCTTCGAGCCATGTACGAAGGATGGGCTTGAAGAACTCACCGGCCCTTTTGTGCGCGAATTTATATCTTTCGAGCCGGAGTTTGGCAACCGGTGCAGATCTCGTCGCTCAGAGCTCTCGCGAAGCTTGATGAATTTTGCGGCTGGTCGTGCCTTCAACTGCCGGTCGAAACCGCCAGTCGCTGGATCACAAGCTCAGCGCGCAGCGGAAGCCGTAGTCGTTGTACTTGAACTCGGGAGGGATGCTGCTGCGTGCCGCGACTCGGGTGATCTTGATCTGGTGCCTCCACGAGCCCCCGCGCGACGCGCGTCGTTCTCCCGTCTCCGGACCCTGCGGATTTCGCGAAGGCGAATTTAGATAGTAGTGCTCGTCATACCAATCCGAACACCACTCGTGAACGTTTTCCGAGATGTCGCGAAGCCCGAATCCGTTCGGCGGCCGCTGACCCACTCGTTCGGGTCCGCTCACCCATAGCTCCGAGTAGTTGGGCTGGAGCTCGGGACGTTCATCGCCCCAGGTGTAGAGCTTGCCTTCGAGTCCGCCGCGCGCCGCGCGCTCCCACTCGGCTTCAGTCGGAAGGCGGTAGGGCTTGCTCGTTTGCCCGGAGAGCCACTCGCAGTATGCAACCGCATCGAACCAACTGACGCTGGTGACCGGCTGATCTGGGTCGTTGAAGCGCGTCTCGCTCCAGCCCGGCGGCGGTCGATATCCCGAATCCTCGAGGAAGGACTGATAGAGGCGATTGGTGATCGCGAAACGGCCTATCGCGAACTCATCGACAAACACGCGATGCCCGGGGGCTTCGTTGCCGGAGCCGGTGTCGCAACCCATCAGGAACTCACCTGCCGGGATGACGATCATTTCGGGTTCGACGATCATCGACTAACTTCCTGAGCTGGCGGGCCGCCGCAAACGGAATGAGTGCGCAGCAACAATTGAAGTGAGGAGTTGAAAGCCGGGACCGAGAACCTACAGGCTTCTCGCGTTGAAGGTGTCGCCCTGCCTGATGTCGCCCGTATCAAGGCCTTTGCGAAACCATCGCACTCTTTGCTCGGACGTCCCGTGGGTGAATGAGTCCGGCACGACACGGCCCTGGGATTGGCGCTGCAGACGATCATCGCCGATAGCGCTGGCCGCGACGAGGGCCTCCTCAACATCGCCGGCTTCGAGCAGACCCTTCTTGTTCGCGTGATTGGCCCACACCCCCGCCAGGAAGTCGGCTTGAAGCTCAAGGCGAACAGAAAGCTCATTCGCCTCAGTCCTGCTAACGCGGCGCTGCGCAGAGCTCACCCTCTCCGAAATCCCGAGGAGCCTCTGCACGTGGTGTCCGACCTCGTGCGCTATCACATACGCCTGAGCGAAATCGCCTGGCGCGCCCAGGTGCTCTCTCAGATCGCGATAGAACGCCAGGTCAATGTAGACCTTCTGATCGGCGGGGCAGTAGAAAGGTCCGACCGCGGCCCCTGCGATCCCGCAGGCTGATTGGACTTGATCGGTGAACAGGACCAGCTTGGGTTTGGAATACGCTTTGCCGGTCTGATTGAAGATCTCAGTCCACGCGTCCTCGGTGTCTGCCAGGACGACGGAGACGAATTGTCTGAGCTCGTCTTCGCCTGGCGTTGCCGCTCGCGGGTTATCCGTACTCAGCGACGTTTCGTCGCCGCCCTGAGGAAGCAGCGACCGAGGGTCGGCTCCGAGAAGCATCGCCACGATTAAAAGCACGATTGTGCCGAGACCGCCTCCGATCGCAAGACCCGCGCGCGGCATCCCTCGACGGTCCTCTACGTTATCGCTCTCTCGTTGCCCCCTCCATCGCATGGTATTGTGAACCTCCCGGCAGTTTCCCGTTTGCTCACGACGTCCGCTTCTATCCTATGCCTGGGTAAACTCGCGACGCAATAAGCCATAGCCACAATGATTCTTTCCAGGAGAGGATAGCAGTTTGAGAGTCAGTGCCTGAGGCACCGCTACAAAAGTATGAGGGGGTCCAATCGCCCCCGTTTCGTCTCTCCGTTCACCGGGCAAGAGTTCCCGACTAACGAAGCAAGCTACACATCGCCCAGGAGCAACTTTGCGATTGTCTGAAGCTGCATGTTCGACGTGCCTTCGTAGATTTTGCCGATCTTCGCGTCGCGGTAATACTTCTCGGCGGGGTAGTCCTTGGTGTAGCCGTAGCCGCCGTACAGCTCGACTATCTGGGAAGTGACGTGTTCGGCGACTTGAGAGGTGAACAGCTTGGCCATTGCCGCTTGCTTCACAAAGTCTTCTCTCGCGTCTTTCAACCGCGCGCAGTTATACACCATCAGCCGGGCGGCTTCGAGCTCCGTAGCGATCTGGGCGATCTGGAACTGCAGGCCCTGGAATGACGCGATCGGTTTTCCGAATTGCCCGCGTTCCTTCGAGTAATTTATCCCGCAATCCAACGCGCCCTGCGAGACGCCGACCATCTGAGCTCCGATACCGATGCGTCCTTCGTTGAGGGTCTCAATGGCGATCTTGTAGCCCTTCCCTACTTCGCCCAGAACATTGTCTTTCTTGACCAGACAATCTTCGAGAATCAGCTCGGAGGTTGAGCTGGCGCGAATGCCAAGCTTGTTCTCCTTCTTTCCGACGGTAAAGCCCGGAGTATCTCTTTCGACTATGAACGCGGTTATGCCTCGATAGCCTTTTTCGGGAGCGGCGTTAGCGAACACAATGAAGATTCCTGCTTCGGCTCCGTTGGTGATCCAGAGCTTCTGCCCGTTGAGCAGGAACGCGTCGCCTTTGTCTTCGGCTTTTGTCGCGAGCGCGAACGCATCGCTGCCCGAGCCGGCTTCAGAGAGCGCGTACGCCCCGACTGTGTCGGTCGTCAAGCGGGCGAAGCAGCGGCGCTTCTGCTCATCGTTCGCCCAACGCAAGAGGCAGTTATTGACCAGGGTGTTCTGCACATCGACGATCACGCCTGCCGAGGCATCGACGCGAGACAGCTCCTCGACTGCGAGGATGGCAGTGAAGAAGCTGCCTCCCTGGCCGCCGTACTCCTCGGGGACTTCGATGCCCATCAGTCCCAGGTCGAAGAATTGTCGAATCAGATCGGGAGAAAACTTCGCTGTCTCGTCCATTTCAGCCGCAAGCGGACGAACTTCTTGTAAGGCAAACTCTCGAACTGTCTGTTGAAAGAGCGACTCTTCGTCGGTTAGCGATGTGAGCGGGCGCGGCGCGGTTTCAGATATAGACGAAGCCGGTTGTGACATTGGCATTCTCCCCTGAGGTGCTGCGTCAAAATATAAGCGTGATGTGATCTTCAATCTAACACGCGAATTTAGCGAGTCGCAAGGTTCGGCATCGTCCCGTTGATAGGGAGCGCGTCGCGAGATATCTGCACCCACCGACGTCTAACGTACCACTATCTAAATATGGGTTGCGCTCGTGAACTTGGATGTTTAGGGTATCGTAGTAAGACTGGGTTCCGGTTAGCTTGCCGGTTAGCTTGACTGACACAGATGATAACTCTTCAGGGAGGCTCGATGTTCTGTCCGAACTGTGGCGCAGAATCAACCATTGGCCTGAACTACTGCAAGCACTGTGGCGGCAGTCTGTCGGACGCAACGCAGCCGGCTCCGACGGCTGCGAGGAACATATTCGCAGCATTCATCCTCGCCGCCGCTACTGTGGGCATCGTGCTCGGAGGAATCGCCATAGTGTTCAATTTCGCCACCGCGCTCATTGGCCCTCAGCCTCCCGGATACGCACCCCCGGTCCACGATGCCACAGCAATAGCAGGAATGATGGTGCTGTTCGGTTCGGCCGCAATCGTTCTTGCAACGTTTTTGCTGATAAAGCTGTTCGCTCGAGTGATGGGCTTCGGTTCAAATCCGGAAAAACCCGCGCGGCGCGCGCCAATCTTTCCGGCGAGCCATAGCGTCGGACAGATTTCGCCGCCGCCCCTCGCAATGCACAGCGTGACCGAGCACACAACACGGAACTTTGAGCCGCGAGTCCGCCAGCGCGATACGAGCGAGTGACTGGCGGCCAGGGTCATCGGGCGACCCGATGGAGGAGGTTATGTACTGTCCGATTTGCGGAGCCGAATCAACCCAGGGGTTGAACTACTGCAAGCGATGCGGGGCAGGATTGAGCGCATCGACTGCTCCCTTCGAGGCGCCGACTGCTTCTGGAAAAACGCTGGGGGTTATGACTTTCCTGCTCTCGGTTGTCAGCATTGCCGGGTTCATTGCGCTGTTCGCAACCGTGTTCAACCTCGGAGAACGCCAGGCGTTCGATCCACGGGCCCTGATAGCAATAATGGCGTTCGGCGGAGCCACCGTCTTCGGCGTAGTAGGACTCTTCGTATGGCTGTTGCTTCGAGTATCATCTTCAAACCGGCCGCAGGTACAACCAAAGGCGGAGAGGCCGGTCATCCGCGAGTACATACCATCGCAATTGCCGCCGTCGCCGGTCAGCATGCCAAGCGTTACTGAGAACACGACGCGGAATTTCGATCCCGCTTATAGAGACAAGAGCGTTCGCGAATGATGCCTTCACCTGCTGCTTTACGTCAGAAACGATGCGAGCCCCGCGTCGTGCAGGTTCAGGTTCCCCAAAGTCGATTGTGATCCCGATAGCGCCTCAGCGGAGGACAGTAGATGAATGTCGTAGAACTAAAGAACGTCACCAAGCGATTCGATCATTTCTTCGCGGTCAAGGATCTGTCTTTTGAAGTGCGGCGCGGGACGATCTTCGGCTTGCTCGGACCAAACGGCGCGGGTAAGACAACAACGATTCGCATGATCGTAAACATCTTTGCCCCCGACGAAGGCGAGGTTCTGGTTATGGGTCAGCACGTTTCGACCGAGCTTCAGCAGCGCATCGGATACCTGCCCGAGGAACGCGGCCTGTACAAGAAGATGAAAGTGGGCGACCAGCTGGTGTTCTTCGCAAACCTGAAGGGGCTCAGCTCAGCCGAAGCCTCAAGGCGAGTCGATCAATGGCTCGAACGGCTCGAACTCTCGGAGTGGAGGAACAAGAAGCCCACCGATCTCTCCAAGGGAATGCAGCAGAAGATTCAATTCATCGGCAGCGTGATACACGACCCCGAGGTGATGATCCTGGACGAACCGTTCTCGGGACTTGATCCCGTCAGCGTCAATCTTCTCAAGGGGGTCATCCTCGATCTGAAAGAGCGTGGCAAGACAATCATCTTCTCGACCCATCAGATGGAGCAGGTCGAGCAGATGTGCGACGACATCTGCTTGATCAACCACGCGACCCGGGTGCTGAGCGGCGGATTGAAGGAGGTAAAGCGGCGCTACGGCAAGAATACGGTTATCCTGGACTGCGAAGGCCACGATTCGTTCCTCGGCGACGATTTAGTCAAGCGAGTTAATCGATTCGCGAACTACACCGAGATCGTGTTGAACGATGGGGCCGACGCGCAGGAAGTGCTCAAACGAACGCTTGCGTCGGGCGCGCGAGTCAATCGCTTCGAGCTGGTCGAGCCGTCGCTGAATGATATCTTCATTGAGAGCGTGACCGGTAAAGCCGTCGGCGCAAACGGAGGCGCGAGCCAAGCATGAACAAAGTCCTTATCATCATCAAACGCGAATACCTCGTTCGCGTACGGACGCGCGCCTTTCTCATAGGGACGCTAATAAGCCCTCTGTTCCTGATTGGCGTCATAGTCCTTCCCGGTTTTCTCGCCGGGCGAGGCAGCGGCGGTCAAAGACAAATAACCGTTCTCGATCAAAGCGGCGATCCAAAGCTGTTCGACGCAATAAAGGCACGGCTGGAATCACGCGGCTCAAATTCCACGACCGACGTCGACAACGGTTTTCCTAACAGCACGCGGTTTGTCCTCACCCGGCAGATCTTGTCCCCGGACGAGAATGTTGGCGACTGGATAAAACGAGACTCGGAAGGCGTATCAGAAAGACGTTCGGAGAAGGCTTATCTTACCTTGAGCCCAGGCGTGCTCGACTCTCTACAGCCGGGGTATTACGCCAGAAACCTGAGTGATTTTTCGATACGAGCGCTTGAAGAATCTGTCAGCTCCGCAATCTCCGAGCGCAGGCTGATGCGCGCCGGGTTTGACGCGGCAAAGATTGGTCAGTACATGAAGCCGATCGATCTGCGGATGTTCAAGTTGGGCGCGGGCGGCGAATCTAAAGAAGGAGGAATGCGACAAGACTTTATGGTCGCATTCGCGCTGCTCTTCTTCCTGTACATCACCGTTTTGTTCTATGGGCTGTTCGTGATGCGCGGCGTGATCGAAGAAAAACACTCCCGAATCGTCGAGGTAGTGATCTCTTCGATAAAGCCCACCCAGATGATGCTGGGCAAAGTGATTGGCATAGGCCTGGTCGGCTTGACTCAGATCGGCATCTGGGCGCTCTCGGCCGGGTTGCTTTCAGCGTTCGGAGCGGCGATTTTCGCCTCGCAGAAGACACAGGTGCCTGACATCCCGCTTAGACTGCTGGTTTATTTTGTGCTTTTCTTCATCCTCGGTTTCTTCCTTTATGCGATGCTATACGCGGTGGTTGGCTCGATCGTGTCGAGTGAGGAGGATGCTCAGCAAGCGCAAATGCCGGTGACCATGCTGATAGTCGTGCCGATGATGATCTTTGGACTGGTGATGTCAAATCCAAACAGCACCTCGTCGATAGTCCTTTCAATGGTTCCGTTTTTCGCCCCGACGTTGATGATGCTGCGGATCGCGGTAATCAATCCACCGCTCTGGCAGGTTCTCCTCTCGATGGCGATCATGCTCCTGACGATCCTCGGATTCCTGTGGGTCGCTGCAAAAATCTATCGCGTGGGCATTCTTATGTACGGCAAGCGTCCTTCACTGGTCGAACTCGGCCGGTGGCTGCACTACAGTTGATCGCCTGTGACGCTCTCAGCAGTTCAACCCTACTTATCAGGAATGCAGTGCTACAATCGATACTCCGGGAATATCCGACCACGGAGAGGACCTGCAATCGCGTGAAGTTTGGATTCGTCAGACAGTGTTTACTCGGGTTTGTGCTGGTTTCTTCCGCTTGCCTCCCGCCATCTCATGCGCAGGAGACTCGCAAGAGCCTCGTGCTCCTCTTTCACCTCGAAGGAACTTTCAGCAGCGAATTGCCGATAAAGATTCGTTCAGAGGACAAATCCGAAGCCGCGCCTTTTGTCCTGCGCAACGCAAGACTCGAAGCGGACCCCATGGGCGCCACTACGCGACTCCGGTCGGTGCTTACGATTGCCAACATTGATGCCACCCGAAGAATCACCGAGATTGAATGGCGTCTTGATGTCTATGACGAATCGCTGCACACGCTGAGCGTTCGCGTCCTCCAGGAGGATAAGTTGAACATCTACTCGAATGAAACGGCGTCGGCGTCCGCGAGGTTTGGCGCGGTGTTGCCCGATAGGATGGTGATCTTGCTTCAACTCGTCAGAGTGTCATACGCCGATGGCTCAGCCTGGGCACCGCCGGTCCCGTGCGAGCTCGAAGAAGACTTACGGACGGTCCTCTGCAAATCCAAATAACAATCCGTCTTTCGAAGCTGAGGGGTCTCCCAGTCGGCGCAGCCGCCCGGATCTAGTCGCTCCGGTTTGCGAACCTGAACACGATGCCGATTCCGACCCGCGCATTGTGTTGAACCGACTTCCCTGACAGGGCTCGATTGAATTTCGAGAGGACGTATTCGGCCTGGATCACGCGGACGCCGAAATGCGGAGTGACGTTGACGTCAAACCCGCCGCCCATTGCCACCGCGAAGGTGTTCCCGTGTGTGGTGAAGTGATCGGTCAGCGTGTTGACCCTTTCATGCAGGTGAGTTCCGCCGAATAGTATGTGGGCGAAGGTGGTTGCGTGCTCGTTCCGGGCGGTGAATCTTGGTCCGGCCGCGATCGAGAAGAACCTCGTGCGCGCGATAATGTTGTCCTGGTAATGCCCGCTGGCGTCGACCGTGAAGCCAAACGTCTTATTGGCGTTCACGCTGAAAGCCCCGCTCCAGCCATACAGGTTCCGGTTATCGCGCTCGTCGCCGTCAAGTCTCACATATGAGAAACCGCTGTAGACCTCGAGCAGCGGGTGACTGCTCTGGGCGAGGCAGGGTGCGGAAAACAATAGCAGCAGCAGAAGAAGTTTCACACAAGTTTTCATTATCCGTTCTACTCCTTGGGGCGCTTGATCCTGCTTGACGGCGTTTATCACTCCGCGACCGCGTCGCGAGTCAGATCGCTTGCGCGGCCGATTGGAGCGATGTCACAACAATGTCCCGAACACCTCTGAACACTATGGGTTCTTGACCTCGGGTGGCTGAGCCTGAAGCGTGCCCTTATCCTCTCTGCTCAATGCGAAGGCTATCCCGGCAGCCGCCCCTGCTCCCAGGAGGGCCGCGATGGTCCATCCCATATTCTTGGACGGTCCCCGGCTCGCTTTGACTGTTATGACTCCCGACCACGACACGCGGGTGCCCTCGATGGTGGCCACGATGGGCACGGTACCCGCGTCATCGCCGGCCACAAAATGGAGGGCTGCAATCCCGTTCGCATTTGTCACCACATTCAGATTGGTGTTTGTCAGCGTTCCCATTCCCAGGCGACCGGGTAGCGCTCCTGTTGTGTCGAGCACAAATGAAACGCCGATGTCGGGCACCGGTCTGTCGTCTTCGAGGACCTCAACCTGAATTTGCCGGACGCCCCGGACCGGAACAGTGATGTTCGAATCGTGCCCGACGGGGCGGATCTTGTATTCGTGTTGAGCCGGTTGCTGTTCTGCCCTTACGTCGCCGGCCTTGACCGCGATTGAGGCATGCCCTTGACTCGCGGTTGCGAGAAACGAGGCTCCCTCAGAAGACGAATAAGTCGAACTTGCGACTCTTAGGTATGCGCTGGCAGTCGGTTCGAGGGTCACTCCTATTTCGCCTCGATCCAACGAAGCGATCAGCACGAAGCGCCTTGAGCCGTCATCGAGCTTCACAGGTTTAGTGGCAACCCGGACAGAGCTTCCTTTGGAGAGCGTCAACGCACCTATCGAGTCGAGCGACACCGTCGCTCGCGAAACTGAGCCGGATTGGATCAAATCACCCGACCACACCGCTTGGCCGTCGGAGGCCGCTCGACCGTTGACGGTCAAACCGCCATCGACCAGAGCCGTGGCGGCGACCGTCCCGATCGGGCCAGGATAAGCCGTAGCATAAAGACGAATAGGCGCGCTGTCTTCACCACTGCCGCTATCTGCGCGTGCCGGCTTCGGGGCAAGACCGATCGTTAACAACAGAGTGCCGCAGAGAACGAGTGAGATCACTTTGTCCTTGGTCATTGTCGCTTCTCCTATTACTGCTAACTAATCCGACGCTGCAAACTCTTGTTACCTTCTCGCACGATTAAGAGCCGCGTCATCCGGCAGACGGACAACCGGAGCGTATAAGAACCTTGGGCCGAACCGCAAACCGGTACGCGACAGCGGGGTTGCCACGGCATTCGCCGAAGCGCCGAGCACGGAACTGGCCGAGTCGCTGGATTCGCCGTCGAAGACGGTTACGACGACGAGGGCGATTTCACCGTGACCCTCCGCTCCGGTGATTCGCTGGCGTATCGTGAAGGTCTGTCCGGTCACGAAGCCGGCCTGCTGAATCAACGAAGTAAGACCTACGCTGATGAGTTGCCCAACGGGCCGGTTATGGCTGTCGGCGAACTGATAGGTGGCCTTGTTCACATCCAGGTCCGAATCGAAGACCGTGTACTCAATGACAAACTCATCTTCGACTCGCGAGAACACTATTGTGGCGCCGTTCCTCGGATTACCGGGATCGGTCAGCAAGACTGCCGTGTTCAGGTGGCCCACGAGATCGATCGCGATAGGCGGCCCAGAATTCTGTGAGAAAGTGATTCTTGACGTGATGACGTCCGGCAGCACCTGACCGGCCGGGAGTCCGCGAGTTTCGTTCTCAACGGTCGGGATCACCGGATGGAAGCGGACCCGGAAGTTCTGCTTTTGACCGGGATTGATCAGAACATCGGAAAGGATTTCGAGCTCGGTCTGATTGCCGCTCGAGTCTACCCGGTAGAGGGTGAAAACATCCCTGTCATCCGGATCGCCGATTCTGCCTCGATCGACGTCCTCCCCGATGCGGCGGAGCGAATCAAACGTAAGAACCAGCGGAAGACAGCCGACGTTCTCGACTGTAAAATTGCGCGCAGGCTGCTTCTTCAGCTTCTTGACCTTCTTCAATGCGTTTATTGGCCCGAACTCGAGGGTTGGCCCGTCGCCCTCCAGTCGAACCACCGCCTGTGGAGCGCCGTTGACGGTGACGGTGAAGCCGCAGCTTGCCTGGCCGCCCTTGGCGTCGACAGCCGTGCATCTCACGTTCGTAATTCCCAGCGGGAAGGACGAGCCGGAGGGAGGCACGCAGGTGACGCTTCCTCCAGGACAGTTGTCCAGAACAGTGGGCCCGCCGAAGTTCACAATTGGCGTGCAATTGCCGGGCGTTGCCGTAACCACCACGTTGGACGGACAGATGAGGCTGATTGGCTCGACGTCGTTTACGGTGACTGTGAATGAGCAGCTCGCCGTCGCTCCGCCTGCGTCCGTAGCAAGGCAGGTCACGGTCGTGGTCCCAATAGCGAAACTCGAGCCGCTCGGCGGCGTGCAAACGACACCGGTGCCCGTACAGTTGTCGACCGCAAACGGTGTCACGTAGTTAACCACCGCCGAACACTTGCCAGTATCGTTCCCCTGCGTGATTGCTCCGGGGCAAGCGATTCTGGGGCCGAGGTTGTTAGCAACCGTCGTTGCCGTGCCAACGTTGTTGCCCGGATTTGTGTCCGGCGTCGAAGAACTAAAGACAGTCGCGGTGTTGCCAATGACTGTCCCGCCGGCCACCGAGCACTTCACTTCTGCCACGATGGTTATGATCGCCGTTGAGGCGGGCGCCAGCGAGGCAAAGGTTATCGTTCGATTGTTGCCCGTTCCACCGCACACTCCGCCTGCCGTCGAATCGCACGTGAGGAATGTGAGGCTTGCGGACAGAACATCCGTAACCGTGACCGAGGTCGCCGTTGCCGGTCCCGCGTTTGTGATCACGATCGTCTTGGTGATGTTAGAGCCGGTCTGAACCGGATTGGGTGCGATATTGGTGATCAGGGACAGGTCCGCCGGCGTCCCCCCGGTGACCCCGCCAACCTGAATAGCCTTTGAGAACTCGGACGTGTTATTTGCTGTAGTGGAAGTCGCCGTCGCGGTGACCACTTGTCCCGGGGCTACGGTTACCGGAAATGTCGGATTGAAGCTTGCGTTACCGCCGGCGTCGGTCGTGACCGTGATTGCGCCGATGAACGTCTGGCCGTCTCCAAATCCAGATGGATTGGGAACAGGATTAGAGAAAAACTCGAGCCTGAATGAGGTGGCGGCGGTACTGTTGAGGCTTCCGATAACTGCCGTGCTTGCGCCAACGGAACTTGCTGAATCAAGCACCGGGAAGTTTTGAAGATTGTTGGCGCCGCTATCGCCGTCGCCGGTATCGTTTGGCGTAACACCAGTCAGGCCAAGATCGATTCCGAGACCCCCATTGAGGAAGATCGAATTCGAGAGGATCGAATTGCCGGCGCCCGACGTCACCGCCACACCTGCTGCTCCGTTGAACGCGATGGTGTTACTGGAGGCGGACCCGACCGCGCCGACTGCATTGCCGGAAGAGCCGATCAGCACTCCAACGACGGAGTTACCGACCGAACCGGTGCCCGATGCATTTGTACCGATGAAGTTGCCGCGGACCTGGGTCCCGCTTCCCGCGGCTATCTGAATGCCGTTCCGATTGCCTGAGAGAAGGTTGCGTGCCGCCGCCGTTGTTCCCCCGACCGCGTTGCTGGTGCCGCCGGCGATGACTATGCCGTCCTGGGAATTAGCGAGCGCGAAGCTCCCGCCGGTGTTCGTGCCGATATAATTGCCTTCGATTATGTTTGCGATGCCGTTGATCACCATGCCGTTGCCGCTGAAGCGATTGATGACCAGACCGCGAACCGCGCAGCTTGAAGCATTGATTGTCAGTCCATCGGCAGCAGCGCCGGCGTTGAGCCCGTTCAACTCAATGACAGGCGTGCCTGCAAACCCCGGCTGGCTGGTTCCGTTTATGGTGATCGACTCCGTGATCGCCGGGAGAGGGGTGAGAGGCGTGATGGTCTGAGGCACAGGACCCGGGATGTTGAAATTGATCGTGTCCGTCCCCGCGTTGGCGTTTGCGTCGAGGATTGCTTGCCTGAGCGAATCGGGGCCCGAGTCGTTCGTGTTCAGCACCACAAACGTCATCGCAGCTTGTGGGTGCACTAACGTTGGGGCTGTCGCGCCCGCCTTGAGAATCACGAGATCGCTAAGAGCATCCTCATTCAAGCGCACGGGTGCGATCGCGACGGGTTCGCCATCGATTTCGAGTTGAACGGAGACCCGGCCACGAGCGACCCCGTGCCCAGATGAACCCGCAAGCGCGTCACCGTCGTCCACAAGCAAATGTATGCTTTGACCGGCGGGATCGATCAGGACGAGATCGTCGGTTTTGTTTCCGGAGACACGCGCTCGGATTAGTTGAGTTGATTGCGGCCACACTCCCAGGGTGAAACTATCCACCCAATCGCTGTTTTCTATGCTCGAATCACTTTCCTCGAGCAGCGAGACCGCACCATCCGATGTCAACACGGCTACGTCAGGTGCGCTGTCATCTCCAAAATAGCCCGTCGTCATCGAGCTGATTGCCGACGAGAACTGGTGTCGGCGAATGACTTTCATCTCGGTTTGTGATCGAACAAGCAGTAGTTCGCGCCCCGCTCCAATTAACAGATCGGTTGAGTCACCCAAAGATGGGTGCCGGAACGCTATTGCCGCCGTCTCGGCGGGCAATTGAATGACTTCGGCCGCGCCGGCCGCGATAGCATCGGTCGATTTGAAGACCATCAATGATGGGCCCGTCTGATCGACGAGGCCAATCGCAAGACACGATGAAGCGCCATCGTCGTTGGCGGCCATGGCCGTCACTCTTCCGCCTAACGCCAGGTACGTTGTCGAAGGGTACCGGCCGTGTCCGTCACCCAATAGCAGACGGAGCCCGCTGTCTGTGCGCGTTGTTGTGGCAATGTCGATGTGTCCGTCACCATTGAAGTCGCCAGTCGCCAAGAAATCCGGTGCGTCGGTCAACGGAATAGATCTTGCGGGCCTTAGAGAAGCCGCATTGACCCTGGCGAGGGATTCCCGGTGGTTTCCTGAACGGGTTGAATCGAGAGCATCAGCGTTACCTCGATAAAGACTCAAAGACGAATCTGCACCCGAGCCGTAACCCATAATCAAATCCGGGACGCCATCCTCGTCGAAATCACCGGTGGCCATCGCCCGCGCCGTGCCCGGCAATCCGTCGGGCGCGGAAAGGCGACTAATTGTCATGCGCCGCCTCAGGTTGTCGGCGCGGCCAGACCCGGCGCCATCTCGCGCCGGTAGGGAAATCCGCATTCGCGAGGCGTCAGCACTTCGCCCCGGAATTGCCACGAGACACAGAGCGATTAGCAAAACACAAAGCGCGGGCCGAGGTGAGTTCAGCCTGGCTGTAAAACTTCGTTTAATTCCGGAACGTGACATGGCGGCATGCCTCCATCTGTTTATGCCGTCGGAGCGGGAGTGTCCTTCAGCACCATAGCTTCACATCCGCGCAGCGGCGATTATGAGAGCGTGGCCTTCATGGTACCTTCGCCGATCCACGTATGAGAGCTCTTGCGGTCTCGAAAAGAACCGGTCGAGTGCGGTCGTTTGTGATTGGGGAAAGCCCATTCGCTTGCCAACAACGCTGACAATGCTCAGTTCCTTGCTTGGGTTGGGGCCCGAACTTCAGCCCGCCAAAGGCTGACCTGGAGAAAGCCTCTCCTGCGGTAGGCAACTATACAGCGATTTCGCGGAAAGGCAAAGCTGTTTTTTGATGGCCAGATACCCGGGGACTCCCCGTTGAGGTAGATACGATCACCTCTGCGGTGGCCTCTCCGTGCACACGACCCCGCGGTGCTGGATCTTTGATCTCGTGACTCGCGTGCGTGAGGATGACCCATCGACTGCCGAGACCATTGGAGAAGTATCTGGAAGAGGCCCGAAGGGCGGAGATTCAAAAGCCCGGCGCAACGCGCCGGGTGGTTTGGCCGTCGAACGCATCAGCCCTGAAGGGGCTGAATTCTATTGCGCCCTTGCAGGGCTTTTGGCGGCGTTGTCGCGTTGACCAGGGGCGGCGCTTCGCTTGCCCCTGATAGGTTCAGCCGTTCCGGTAT
>DATIFP010000189.1:0-23463 GCA_035455165.1 Blastocatellia bacterium | reverse complement strand
GTCGCGGCTGAGGACTTACGAGAAGCAATCGAGCGAGCGCTCGAGCGACGGGCGGAGCGGGAAGCTCGACGAATCCAGGTCGAGGTTCACGACAATCAGGTGACGCTCTCGGGCCGAGTCCGATCTTGGGCCGAAAAGCGGGCGATTCTTGGAATCGTCAACCACGCGCCCGGAGTGCGGGCGGTGCATGAGAATCTGTTCGTCGATCCGATGTTCTGATCTCTGAAGTGTCCTGACCCGCTCAAGCTGAGATGAGAGTCGCCAGAGATCTCGGAGGGAGGGTGAAGTAATGTCATCGAACCACGCCGTTTATCGGGCGATTTATTTGCTGGGGCTTTTTGTCAGCCTGTCGCTGTTCGTTTCCGCTCTGCAGGGCCAGACAAAACCAGCCGCGCAGGGAACAGTTGGCACGCCGGTTCTATGGCGCGAGCCGTCTGACATCGCCTCCCGCAATCTGTTCCTTGGTCCCGGGTCTGAAGCGATGAAGCCCAACTTGAGCAAAGTGACACTGATCGAAGAAAAGGAGAGTGCAAGCTCGCCGAAATTCCGTGTGCGCGACGGGTCCGGCCGTGAGTGGTCGGTCAAAGTCGGCGGCGAGGCTCGGAGCGAGGTGGCAGCGGGCCGCTTGATTTGGGCCGTCGGCTATTTCACGGATATCAGCTATCTCGTGCCTCGCGTTGAAATCGAGAATAAGGGCGTTTTTCAGAACGCTCGCTTCGAGGCCCGGCAAAAGGGAGTGAAACGCCTCGACGAATGGATGTGGGACAACAACCCCTTCCTCGGAACACGAGAGATGCAAGGCCTGAAGGTGCTTCTGGCGTTGCTGGACAATTGGAATCTGAAAAACGAGAACAATAAGATCTTGTTTGTCCGCGACGACGAGGGAGGCTCGAGCGAACTGCGCTACATCATCAGCGATCTCGACACGAAGTTCGACAAGACTGGCGCCTCGCCCGGGCTGTGGCAGTTGACGAAGCCGACGACCGCAAAGCTAATCGCTCAAGTGAAGGACAACGTTGTCGACTTCGGATACAACGGCAAGCACAAAGAGAGGGTGTCAGGCATCACGGTAGAACAGGCCCGATGGATCGGAGGCTGGCTGACGCGACTCAACGATCGGCAAATCAACGATGCGTTGCGCGCCGGAGGTTATTCCAACGACGAGGCTCAGTCGATTGGGAAGACTCTTCGGGCAAGGATCGACGAGTTGGCCAGTTTGAAGTGAACAGCTCCTTGCTCGGCTCGATGGATCCGCGCGAGGGCTGAAGTGGCGGCTGTCACCGGCGCGTTCAGCGTAGTCAAAATCCGACCTTGGTGACAGCCGTCACACCTCTTATCGAAAGCGCATTCCCGGATTCGCCAAATCCGTCCCTTAGGTTAAGGGGATCATGAATTCCCCTGCGACAAACATCGGGCAATAAGCCCGATTGTGTTGGTGATGCCGATAAAGGTGAGATTGTGAAACCTCTAACATCACAAACAAAGAGGCGATTGCGGCGGGAACCAGCAATTGATGGAGTCCACGCTGAGGGCGATACCACAGGCCTTGCGGACCGAACCAAGACTGTCGCCCTTAGAGCGTGCTATGCGTGCAGCGCGGGCCTTCTTGAACAGGATAACTTCTGCCGGTGGTGTGGGGTGCGCCAAACTCGTGGGTTCGCCAGCCGCAGTGCCTCCGAAGAAACCTATGATAGCTACCAGGGCCATCCGATATCTGGTCCGTTGATTAAGACGCTGCTGATTGAAATGTCGGCGAACTCAACCGCAAAGGGCCACGGTCGAGTTGTTCTGAGTCTGATCCAGGCAATCATCATGATCCCTATCTGGCTGATGATTGTATTGCTATCGCCGCTCGACGCCTATGCCGCGGCCAAAAACACGTTGAGGGGTGTTGATTGACCTAAGCTGAGAGTCCGGAGGAGCGAAGCATGTCAATTTGGATTCACAAAAAAGAGAAGGATGGTCGCCGGAGCCTGATTACTGCTGGTATTCCAATACAGCTGGGTTTGCTGATACTCGCAATCATCATCTTGCTGCTAAGGTGCTGATCCTTACAGCCCTGAACTCGGCGGCCGGGTGCCTCGTCTCATATCGGCCGAGCACATACCTTGCCTGGGAAGGGTACAGGTCGGGAAGCCCTCGCTAGATCCAAATTCAATAAGAGCAGTAGAAAGAGCGGGGGCAAGCCCCTCTTCCCGACTTGTACCCTTACCAGATGAATGACTACTCACCTTCCAAACAGAGGATTCTTGTCGAACGAGTTTTAAAACCGAGATCTCACCTGTTCTTCGAGCCGCCTCCTGCCGTAGCCTTTATCGATTGCGACCCGCCTGAACTATTCCGACTATCCTGGATACGCTCGTATGCGTAGACATAGTCTTTGAGTGCCCCGTGGCCGAACCCCTTGCCGAACTCGTACTGCTTCATCTCGCCATACGCCTGCTCGGGAGTCCAGCGGTCGTGCGTCAAGCGGTAGATCGCGGTCATAACGCCCGTTCGATGGCGCCCGCCGTGACAGTGAACGAACACCGGCTGGTTTGCGGGGTCGTTTACGAGGCCCAGAAAGCGGTCGACCGTTTCCACATCCGGTCTGGAGGTCGTATCCATCGGAAGCCGAAAGAACTTCATTCCGTTTGACTCGACCATACTCTGCTCGTTTGCCTCGCCTTCGCGCTCGAGGTCAATCACGGTCTTGATTCCCAGGGAAGCCAGCGCCAAATAATCTTTGCCCTCCGGCTGGGCGCCCCGGTAATAGGTTTCGTTCACACAACCAAAGTTCTTGATTGCGATTCCAGGGGGTTTGTTGGCTTTGTTTTCCGCGGCGACGGCGACGGTCAGCGAGACAACCAACGCGATTGCGGACATCCGGGCACAATGAGCATGTTTCACGCGCATTACATACCTTCCTTAGATTGATCGGGAATTCACTTCTGACTTTCAGCGGGTGAAGAATAGTAACCCGGAGCGTCTCCCCAGCGCAAGGGGTCAAATGACGGGTGTATGGAGTTGCGTCGAGAGAGATCGCGATCAAAGAAGCCAGGACCCGACGATTCACGAAAGCCCGGCTTCACGCAGCTCCGTAATGTTGTGCAGTTGTGGCGGGAAAGCATCCGACGCCCCAACGTTGCCTTCTCCTGGATTCGTCGCTACTTCAGTTCCTGAAGCTGCTTGATACGGCTCCGAAGCGTGCGGATATAGATGGCGGTTTCCTTCTCATCGAAGCCCCCGGCGCGAAACGCATCCGCGAACTGTTTGTCCGAAAGCCGGGCGAGCAGGTTACCCATCCACCGTGCGTTCTGAACAGCCACGCCGGAAATCGCCCGCTTTGCGCGTCTGCGAGCGCTATGAAGAGAGAGCTTGCCGTTGCTAACGCCGTCGATGAACTTCGAGCTGGCAAAGTCTTTGGCGTTGCCTTTCGTTCCGGTGGGTATCTCCCCAAGAATGGGAGCGTCCGTGTACCAGGCTCCCGTGGAACCGAGCGTCGCCCCCAGATCGTTTACGTAATAGATCAGCCGCGTTTCCTCACTGCTCTTCTTCTTACCGGGTCGAGCGATCTTGTTGTTCAGCGTCTTGAGGTCGAAGTTGTTCAGCA
Source organism: Blastocatellia bacterium (assembly GCA_035455165.1). Taxonomy (GTDB): domain Bacteria; phylum Acidobacteriota; class Blastocatellia; order UBA7656; family UBA7656; genus Onstottus_A. The sequence goes on along the minus strand of DATIFP010000189.1, from coordinate 19,871 downwards.
GTCCCATCAGCACCTTGAGTCCGTCAAACTCACGAGTGCCGGCGAACGGATTGTCCTGCCACGACCAGCGTCCGGCCTTCTTGAATCCATCGTTGTCTCGCTCGAACCTGACGTCCCACACCTCGAAGCCTCCTCGCCCGTCGATGTGCGCACGCTTGACCAGGTAATCCTGATCCGTGTGATAGCCAACCGCCCACACGATCCGCGAGGCTGTAGTCTCGGGTTTCGCTTCGGGACCGAATTTGACGGTCCACCGGCGGTCGCGTTCGTCCTCCACGATTATTTTTTCCGAGTTGCCCGATAAGTCGCGCTCGATGAATTTGAATCTACCATTCGCATCGGGCGCCCCTTTCGCGTCACCTATCCCGTGAAACAAATCGCGGCTCTCCAGATCAACAGGCTCCTCCCACATTACCGGCCGTCCTTCGAGAGCTTGCTCAGATTCGGTCCGTTGTGCCTCTGTCGTTGCCGCGAACCGGCCTCCGGGATCGGAAGGTACGACCTCAGAGACTGCCGAGCCTAGCAGGCACAAAACTCCGAGCGACGAGAGTAGCGCACGCTTATTCATGAGGCACCTCTTTTCACGGCTTTTCACCGGGCAACAAACGTACCGCAACGTCACCGAGCCTGTGCGTGAGAAGGAGCCCCTGGCCTGCGCAAAGTTCCGCTGGAGCTGCGCGAAAACCCTCACAAACGACATTATTCATTGTTAGCAGCTTCACGTTCGCCATTCGTTCGTTGATTCCGTAAACGGGTGGGTCATAATCGGGGCACAGCCGTTGCTTAATATTGATATCAAAGGTGAATGTGTGTCACTGATGAACGCGACAGAGAGAAAACATTTCAGGACCGACCGCGCCGTTTCCGTCAAGACAACCAACGAAGCGGGTGGATGTTCGTCTGTTCCGGAATCCAGAGCGGTCTATTCGCGGGATAAGATCGGCGCTGGCAGGAGAGTGGCGTTGTTGGGAGGAGTGTTGCTGACGATCGCCGTCTTATCCTTCACGGCTCACGTGGTGTTCGATAAATCCTCAACCGTGTTTTCCCAGCCCCCTCAGTCCGCGGCACAAGCCAGCGACAGCAATCGCCAAACAGCGCCCTCGACCGAAGGCCGCGAGCCTTCGATCATCTCGCGGATCTTCGGCTCGTCGTCGGCATCGACGGGCGAACCGGTGCGTGACGGCCTGTTGTTGAGAGCAACTAGAATGGCTCTGCGGCTGTTGGTTGCAGCGCTGCTGGCTGCGATGCTCGCTTACCGCCCACACAGACAGGCGCGGTTGCTGCACCGCAACCCATATGTGGCGGAGACGCATATCCTTCTCGCCGTAGTAGCGTCCGCGCTGATGATGATAGTTGCCGACAACGCCGCACGGGCCTTCGGGATATTTGCTGCGGCCTCACTCGTGAGATTCCGTACCAACATCCGCGACCCTAAAGAGATAACCGTACTGTTGATCAACCTCGCAATCGGGCTCGCAGCCGGCGTCGGGCGCTTCGAGCTTGCGGTGATGCTCGGAGTGTTTGTGCTGGCGACGCTATGGGTGCTGGAGAAGTATGAATCAAAACAATTGGTCCGGGAGATGCAGTTGAAGCTGAAGACTCACAACGTCACCGCGACGGATGAGATAGTTCGCAGGGTCTTCGACAGGCACAACATCAGCGCAGAACTGCGCGAGATCGACCGCGAAGACGAGGACAACCCGCTCGGGCGCATCGTCTACCACGCGACTGTCAGCACCGCGGTAAACACAGATCAGTTGAGCGAAGAGATATTCTCGGCCGATCCACACAATGTAGACACGGTCGAGTGGCATCAGAAGAAAAGTACGACTTACCTTTACCGCTGACCGCCGGATCATCGTTATTCAATTTGGTGTTGGACATTGCGGCGCCACCGAGCAACCAATTTTGTGGCTTCGACGACCACGATCGGTGCGATGACCGCTCCGGCGCCCAGCGACCAATCCGTCGCAGTGAGCCGCGTAGTGTTCAGCACTCGAGCAAGCGGCGTAACGTAGATGGCTACCAGCTGGAGACCTATCACGATTGCGCTTGCGACCCATACATAGGGATTGCGCGAGAGTCCGGCAAACGCGGATCGAGTTCGCGAACGACAGTTGAACACATGTCCGAGCTGCACGCCGATAATCGCCATGAGCGCCACGGTGCGCGCGTGAGCGCCTTCTCCATACTCCGCCATAGCCCACGCGTAGATCACGAGGGTGATCGCGGCAAGAACGCAGGCCTGCCAGCCGATGAGCATCGCCAGATTCCTGGACAACAACGACGTTGTCGGAGAACGGGGCGGACGACGCATCAAATCCGGGGCCGGAGGCTCAACCGCCAGAGCAAGCGCGGGGAATACGTCGGTCACCAGATTCATCCAAAGTATTTGCAACGGCAAGAGCGGCAACGGCCATCCAACGACGATGCTCAAGAAGATCACCAGCACTTCCGCGAGGTTATGCGAGAACATCATGTGAACGAACTTCAAGATGTTCGCGTAGATCGCGCGACCGCCTTCAACCGCCGTGAGGATGGTGGCGAAGTTGTCGTCGGCCAGCACGATGTCTGCCGCCTCCTTAGCCGCTTCGGTTCCGCGCTCGCCCATCGCAATCCCGGTGCTCGCCCGCTTGAGCGCCGGCGCGTCGTTCACCCCGTCTCCGGTGACGGCTACCACTTCACCGGATAGGACAAGGGCTTCTACGATTCGCAGTTTGTCCTCGGGAGAAACGCGCGCGAACACGTTCACCGTTCGAGCAAGTCCCGCCAGGTGATCGCGGCCCGTACCTTCCAGGTCGCGCGCATGCATCGCGGTGACTTCCTGATCGCCGTTCAATCTCAACTCGCGAGCAATCGCGCGGGCGGTGTTGATCTGGTCACCGGTGAGCATGACGACCCGGATCCCCGCCGCGCGGGCTCGTTCAATTGCGTCGGGCACCTCTGCTCGAGGCGGATCTATCATTCCAACGAACCCGAGGAATGTGTATCCGCTCTGCAATTCGGGATTCGTTTCCAGGTCCGAAACGGACCCGAGGGCAACGGGGTGGCGGGAATCGAGATTCTTATCGGCGAGGGCGAGGACCCTGAGGGCGCGCCCAGCCATCTCTTCATTTGCTGAGAGAAACTGCCGGCGCATCTCGTCGTCGAGCCCGCGAACGACCAGGCCCGCCCCTGTGTAGCTTGAACACACATTCAGCACAACACCCGGACCGCCCTTGAGCATCGCCAGATCATTCCCCGACTTGTCCCGATGAACCGTGATCATTCGCTGAGTGCGCGCATCAAACGGAACCTCAAAGAGCTTCGGATACTCATCGCGAAGACCGTGGACGTCGATACCCATTTCATCCGCTGCTATCAAAAGAGCTGTCTCGGTCGGGTCCCCGACGGCCCGCAAGCCATCAACTTGCTCTGCCGTCAACGACGCTTCATTGCAAAGAACCGAGGCGCGGACTGCGCGTTTGAGCGTCTCATCGTCTTCGATTGACCAATTCCAATCCGCCAACACCTTCCCGCTCGCGAGTCGATACTCGCGCACCGTCATTCGATTCTCCGTCAACGTGCCCGTCTTGTCCGCACAGATGATCGATGTGCTGCCAAGAGTCTCAACCGCCGGGAGCCTCCGAACGATCGCGTTTTGACGCGCCATCCTGAGAACCCCGAGCGCAAGAATAAGCGTAGTCACCGCCGGAAGGCCTTCGGGCACCGCGGCGACCGCCAGACTGATCGCTACCTCGGCCATCAACCACAAGCCATCTCCTCGCATCAATCCGGCGACCATGACGGCAGCGGCTATCGCGAGCACAACGTAGATGAGTCGGTGACCGAGCTGTGCGAGCCGCCGTTCGAGCGGCGTTCGCTCATCCGGCGCATCAGCGACAAGCTTCCCGATCCGACCAAGTTCTGTCTTCGCGCCGGTGGCGGTGACCACTGCCACACCGTGTCCAGCGGTGATTGTAGTTCCGAGGTACACCATCGAATGGCGTTCCGCGAGCGGCGCATCGATAGCGGCGGGTTCGGATGACTTTCCCGTGGTGGTGCTCTCGCCTGTGAGCGCGGCTTCTTCAGCCCGCAGGTTCCTGGCAGTGACCAATCGCGCGTCAGCCGGCACGCGATCGCCGCCGTTCAGGATCACAACGTCGCCGGGCACCAGTTCAACCGAGTCAATGTTCCGCTGATGCCCGTCGCGCCGCACGCGGGCAGTCGCGCGAGCCTGGCGGCGCAACGCGTCAAGGGCCTGCGAGGCTCGCCACTCGATCGCAAACCCAACCAACGCGTTGATGACGAGCACTGCTATGATGGCCAGCGCCTCCAGATGGTCGCCGGTTGACCACGCGATCAATGCAGCGACTGCGAGGAGCCCGACTATCGCGCTTGCGAACTGATCCAACAAAACTCGCCACGCAGGGCGAGGGCGAATAGTCTGAATCGCGTTCGCTCCAACCTGCTTTCGACGCTCATCCGCCTCAGCCGACGTGAGCCCCAACGAGCAATCAACCTTGAGCTGTAGCGCTACGCCCGTCGCATCGAGCGAATGCGCACTCTGCTCGATTGGAGAGCTTGAACGATGAGGATCGATGGCAGCGGGAATCACCATACAGGTTCTCTATCGATAATAAGAGCCTCAACCGTCTGTCAGCAAAGGCAAGACTCGTTCCCTCCCCTTTGCGCCTTGCGGGTACTTTGCGTCTTTGCGCGAAACAGAACCTTGCGAGAGTCAGGTTTCGCGCAAAGACGCAAACACCCGCAAAGGTCGCAGAGCCGCGGGCGCTAGTTGACATCCCCTGTCATATTTCTCTGCTAGAGTTATCATCCGTCCGGACATCCTGCTTCTCGCGGAGGCTATATGCGCGCTGATCGATTGCTCTCGATTCTGCTGCTGCTGCAAGTTCACCGGCGTCAGACTGCGCGCGAGCTTGCGCGGCGCCTGGAGGTTTCGGAACGAACTATTCATCGTGATATGGAGGCGCTCAGCGCGGCGGGTTTCCCCGTTTTCGCCGAGCGCGGAACGGGCGGGGGTTGGATGCTGGTTGAGGGCTATAAGACCAACCTCACCGGGCTAAACAAAGACGAGATTCAGGCGCTGTTTCTCACCAAGCCTCTGCGGTTACTCGCGGACCTCGGGTTGGACAAAGCCTCCGACGCCGCGATGCTCAAGCTCTCGGCCGCGCTGCCATCTGCGCATCGAGACAACGCCGAGCACGCGCGTCAGCGCATCCATATCGACATCACCGGCTGGCGTGGGGCCGAGGAGGTTGCCAGGCTCTTACCCGTGCTTCAGCAAGCGGTGTGGCAAGAGCGCAAGCTGCGGTTCACCTACGAACGAGGCGGCGGCTGTGACGCGGTGGAGCGATTGGCGGAGCCGCTCGGACTCGTGGCGAAAGGCAGTGTTTGGTATCTGGTGGCTGTTGTTGACGCCGATATCCGTAGCTATCGTGTATCGAGGATCTTGAGCGCAGAGTTAACCGATGAACCTTGCGTCCGACCCAGGGACTTCGACCTCGCCGAGTTTTGGGCACAATCAACCGTCAGCTTCAGGTCTCAGCTTCCCCGCTATCAGGCCATGCTGCGAGCGCATCCGGAAGTCTTCCCTCGAATGAGCTTCGCGGGAAGGTTCGCACGCATTGAGCACGTTTACCCGCCTGACCCGGATGGATGGATCAGAGTCGCGATCCGATTTGATGTAGAACAGATGGCGGTCGAATACGCATTGAGTTTCGGCGCGAAAATGGAAGTGCTGGAGCCCGATTCGCTGCGCGAGAAAGTCATCGAGGCTGCGAAGGATGTTATCGCCTTTTATGCCGAGCGAGCTCCATAGGAGCGGCCTGTCTATAGAAACTCGGTACCGGAGAATTGTGTAGCTCCGTAGGAGCGACCTGTCCCCGATTGTCGTCTCGGCGACAACGGTGGCTCCTGACGGAGCCCGGAACAACACTGCATCGGGGGATGTCTATAGACAGGATGCCCCTACGGGGCCGCGACTCAAGCTAACTGGCTCGGCGAGCTCTTTGTCTTCGTTGTCGCGGCTATGGTAGCCCATGCGCTCGATCATCTCTTTGGCGGTCTTCCAATGCTCGCGGGCTCTGTCCTTGTTCGATCAATCGCCGTCGCGGAGCCAAAAACAAAGCAGTGACAGGAATACTAGTTGAATTTCATAAACTGGCAAGGGGTATTAACTACACAAGGCGCGCTATGAAGGTGCTTATCCGTGCAGATCCGTCGATTCCGTGTCATCCGTGGCCTATCCGTCAATCGCGAGGCCGAACTCTTAGACCACTGATCACGCATTTTTTTGGATTCACACTGACGATGTCCGAGCGGGCATTCGCGGTTTAGCTTCTTGCCACAGAGCCAGCTCATTGCCGTCAGGGTCGGTGAAGGTCGCGAGGAAGCCGTTCTCGACTTCGTGCACGACTCCGACTTGGACGCCCTTGCTGTCAAGCTCATCCACCGCAGCGCGAATGTCCTTAACGCCGAAGCAAAGGCGAGCGTTTCCCTGTCCCGAGTACCGAGACGCATCGGTCGTAGGCACCAGCTCGAAGAGGACTCCATCGATCATGAATCGCGCGACATGATTGCGCGAAGACAATGACAGGCCCAGCGTGTCTGAGAAGAACCGGATTGCTCGGTCCAGATCGCTCACATAGTAATAGATACAATCAAAGTTCATGAGCACACCGCCATTCAAGACGCCCATCAACTCACACTGGGACCGCTGTTGAATCGGCCAACAGCTTGTTGCTCAAGACCCGCAGAGTAAACCTACTCCGCGGCGCTGCTCGTGTCCGCGAATTCATCCGGGAACAACCGATGCAGGAACGTCTCCATCACTCGCACGCGCTCGCGTGACGAAACCACTTCGCTGTCGCGGGTTACCTTGCGCGCGTCGATGAACTCATCGAGCGCGGTTATATACTTGACGCCCGCACGATAGAACTCTTCAGCGGCTACATCGCGTTTCTCTCGATCCGCCACTTTCTTGGTTGCTGCCATCATTGTTCTTATCTCTTTTCTGCGTGAACTCTGTTTGAAGAGCTCGCATGTTTGGACCCGGCGATCCTTCTACGCCTTTGCCTTTTCGGCGAGGATGTCATCGACCGCTTCTGAAAGAACGGCCGACCGGAACCGCACAAGCACGGCCCCGGTGAACGACTCGATCTCGAGCGCTTCATCGGCGCCTTCATCATTCTGTTTCACCCAGACCCGGCGGGGCATGGCTACGGTATGACTGATCCGCGCATCGGGGGAGGCGCCGGCCATGATGATTATGTCGTACTCGCCTACTTCGGTGGCCTCGAGGGTGATTCCTTCAAGCGGCAAGTCTTGCGCCTGTATCTGATCACCCAAGTCCGATTGCAGCAGCTCTATTGTAACGAGCCACCCTCTGTGCCGTCTGCTGAACTCGTTAAAGAATCGCTCCCATTCATGAGTGGGGATTTCTTGTGTGGGCATGATCAACCTCCCTTCTCCGGCATTTCCGACAAACTAGAGTCTGTCCGAAAATCCCGTGAACGTCGCTCCAGCAGCTCGCGCACTTCTTCGTCGGTGGTCTGCGAAAAGTCCAGGTACCACCGGCCGACGCCCTCGAACGGTTCCTCTGGCAACAGCGCCGAAACCGCTTCATCTGCCTCAGATCTAAACTCTAACAGCGTCGAAGGGGGAGCAACCGGCACGGCCACTACGACTCGCGCCGGGTGCTGCTGTCTGACCGCCGCGACGGCTGCGTGCATAGTCGACCCGGTCGCCAGCCCGTCGTCCACCAGAATCACCGTGCGCCCCCTCAGATCCAGAGGCGCCCGGTCGCCGCGGTATTCACGCTCGCGACGATTCAATTCCGCTCGCTCTTCAGCTGACACTTCTTCTATCGTCTCGATTGGGATGTGAAGCAGTCGAACGACGTCCTCATTCAACACCCGCACTCCGCCGCTCGCGATCGCCCCCATGGCTAATTCACGTTGGCCGGGCGTTCCGAGCTTGCGCACAACGAAGACGTCCAACGGAGCGCCTAACGACTCGGCCACCTCGAAGGCCACCGGCACTCCCCCGCGCGGCAGCGCAAGCACAAGGACGCCCGACTGCCCAGAATAATGCCGCAGCTTAGCCGCTAACGACCGGCCCGCTTCGGTTCGATTTCTAAACCTCGCGCTCATGGCTGAGCTTCTTCAGAGAGTGAACTCCCGGACGACGGCCTCGTTCATTGCCTGGCAACCAATGCACAGCAACACCGCCGGGTCCGCAGCCAGCCGCTTCTCGGCGATGCTCGCTCCACACTCCGAGCAAATGCCGTAGAGCCCCGAGTGTATTCTTCCCAGTGCTTCGTCGAGCTGTCGAAGTCTTCGGTTGAGCGATTCGCGCCGGCTATACTCGAGATCGCGGATCTGGCTGAGCTGGGCGTAGTCGTCATCCTGGAGACTGGTGCGCGAACCGTTCCCGCTCAACGCCTGGGCGAATATCTCCTCGATCACCTCTCGCCGCTCCTCGAGCAACCGTCGTTCATTGTCTCCATTTGAGCTTTGCAACGTTGACGCTGATTTCGTGCGGTTGGGTTGTCCTTCTGGCATATATTCGACCTCACCGAATCCCTTCGACCGACTTGCGATCGCTCAAGCCGACACATTGAGTCAAATAAGCTGCAACCGATGTGCCCGCCACAAACGCTTGATTCTGGGACAAACACAAAGAATTGATTGGGTTTAATCGCGCACTTCTGAGGAATATTGCGTCGTGACAGGCGTCACTAGGGAGAAGGAAGCGACTGCCGGGGCGGACCGTCGCCGTACACTATGACCTGCGTCCCAATTGGGGCCATTTCGCTGAACTCTACGGCCGCGAACATGGGGATTCGGATGCATCCGTGACTTGCGGGTTGAGGCGGTACCGAAGGGTTCCCGTGGATCGCAATCCCGCCAACGATGTAACTCGGATAGTACAGCAGTCCGAGCTTGCTCTTTCTCCAACCCGGGAGCTTTCGATAGACGCGGAACCTCCCGACGGGTGTGATCGCGGGCTGAGTGTACCCGTCGACGGTGAAAAGCTTTCCATTGCCCGTAGAAACCGGAAGAACACGCGACACGGTCCCGTTGGCGTCAACTATGAACAGCACCTGGCGGGTCAAATCGACCTCGATGTGTGCGAAGCCGCCCTCGCGCGGCTTCGGACGCGCCGCGGTGGCCAGATTGGTCAGGACCCCCGGCGTGAGCTTGCCAGTGCGAGGCCAGCCTTCCACCTTCTGAAGGGCAATGAGGCCGTGCCTCGAGGCTTCGCCCCATTTTCCATCCGCGTTTCCGATCCAGTAGCCGAGAGCGATCAGGCGCTGTTGCGCCTCGCGGATCATTTCTGGAGTTACTCGATTCTGTTTTTGCGAAGCCCTCTGCCGGGTTGCGTGTGGAGCCTTTTGGAATTCGGCAACAGGTCCGGACAAACTGGCTGACGGAATCAAGCAGATCGCGAGCATCGCAATGCTACTCGCCATCGCCGAGCTGAGTATCCGCCTCATGCTTTTGAGTATAGCGGCTTCGTTTTCGCCGCCACTAGCCCTCGGCTGAAACAGGTCATGACTCACGAGCACTCGGACGCAATCCACCAGATGCAGTTGGTCGTGCTTTCAGACTCGGGCTACACGAGATATGGGGCCAGGTCCCGAATCCCAACAACGTAGTTATTCGTATGCAGTTAGGGCCTCATCGCCGACGCGTTATCGACTTGGCAATTTCCACACTACAGAGGTCCGAGTCTGTGGTTTCGGAATCGGCTCGTCGCCGTGCTATCATCCAATACGGCGCAAACGACGCGTTTGAAAAAGGGTGGCCCCGTGTCTCGTTCGAGCAGATCCAACTCAACAGATCAATCCCAACAAACGCAGGCGTTGCAGCAGTGACTTCAACGAAGACGACAAATATCCACCGAGGCGAGGACCCATCATGGCACGCGGCAGAAAGTTCAGGTCGACGCGAAGGATCCCCGACAGCGAGCGCTCTCTGTTCGAGCAGAAACTAACCGGGCGGTATTCGCGCACACTCGATCGAACTGATCTGCTCAACCTGATTCGCGGCGGAGAAGACACTCACCTCGAATTCAAGATCCGGCTCGTCAACACCGACAAGGTGGTTGGCGAGATCGTCGCGCTCGCGAACGCCGGCGGCGGAGCAATCCTGTTTGGAGTAAACGATCAGCGCCGAGTTGAGGGCCTGGACGACCCCGAACAGGTCGAAGAGCAGTTGATCGACATTTGCCGGAATCAGATCAAGCCCCCGCTATTCCCACGACTGGACAAGGTCGCTTTCGACAACGGCACCCGGATCGTCGTGCTTGAAGTCGATGACCGGCGCGCGCCGCATCAGACATCAGACCATCGCTACTTTATCCGAATCGGCTCCACAAAGCGGGAAGCGGATGGCGCGGAGATAGCGGCGCTTTTTGCCCGCTCGCGCGTTGCTTCGTTGGAAGACATGCCTCTGGTCACCGCCGCGGTTGAAGACGCCGACGAAGCGCTGGTGTGGAGCTACGTGCGAGATCTCGAAGGCGAAACGTTCCGCGAGCCCGACGGATACCCAACCGGCGAAGCGTTGCGAGACCTTCGCCTGGCAACTAACTACGGCGGGAGTATCGCTCCCACGCTCGCGGGTCTCCTGCTCTTCGGGCGCGCTCCGGCGGTTCAGCAGATCATCCCTCAGAGCCAGATCACGCTCACGCGGTTTTCGGGCAGCGACACCGCCTCACCAATTATCGAGCGCGCTGAGTCATTCGGAAACCTGACGCGGCTGTTCGATGCTGCGCTCTTGTTCCTCAAGCGCTACGTTGACTTGTGGGACTCTCGGCCCCCTCGAACCCCGGCCAACGGCGGCAATCGACCGGGAACGCCGATCCCACCGCGCGCAAACTATTCGAACTCCGCGGTGTTGGAAGCGCTGACCAACATGCTGGTGCATCGAGACTACTCGATGGTGGGTCCAAACGCGCGCGTGTTGATATTCGACGACCGTGTCGCGTTTGTGAATCCAGCCCGAACAAACGGCGCGACGCCGAAGTCCATCGAGTACGGTGCAACACTTCAGCCGAACCCGAGGGTTCATCACATCTTCACCAGCACTGAATACGGTATTGAGAGTGTTCAGCGCGGTGTACCGGCTTTGAAGCGCGCGCACCTTGCATTCGCGCGAACCGACCCGCGCATTTCAGTACTGGGCGATGAGTTTCGCATCGAGCTCTACGGAGTTTGAATCGGCTCGACAAAGGCGGTTACTCTTGCTTACGCAACCAGCGAGAAGAGGTTTGAGTCATGTCAGCATTCCCGAAGCGCAAATATTCACTCGATGAGTATTTCGATCTCGAGCGCTCGTCGAATGAGCGGTACGAGTATTGGGACGGCGACATTTTTTGTATGAGCGGCGTGAGTGAAGCCCACGCGCAGATCGAAACCAATTCGATCACATCGCTCACCAACAAGCTTGGGGGTAAGAAGTGTCGAGTCTTCCCGGCCAAGATGCGTATCAAGGTGCCGAGCCTGCCTCCCTATCGTTACGCCGACGTGTCGGTTGCTTGCGCCAAGCCGGTGTTCGAGAAGATCGGTGGGGTCGACGTGTTGACTAACCCGTCACTCATCATCGAAGTGCTCTCCGATTCAACTGAAGCTTACGACCGTGGTGACAAGTTCACTCATTACAAATCCGTTTCGAGCTTCATCGGATACATGCTGATCGCCCAGCATCGCCCTCACATCACGCACTACGAGAAGAACTCGGACGGTTCGTGGAGCTACTCCGAGATCAATGAGCTTTCAGCGAGCCTGCATCTTGGGTCGGTTGATTGCACACTGGAATTGACCGAAATCTATCGGGATGTGACTTTCCCAGAGAGGCCGTTGCCCAACGTCAGGGAGCCCGGCGATCCGGCAGTTTGAATTTACACACAAATCGAAGCGCGAATCGAATGAGGCTCTTTCTCCTCGCATTCATATTCATCGCCCTTGGGTTCAGCTCATGCCGGCCAGGCGACAAGATCCCCGCAAAGAACTCCACTGCGCCACAAGCAAATCAGTTCGAGACGACCTCAGCCAGGCAAGCCGCTTCATCGAAGGTTTGCCTTAACCTGAACACCGCCACCGCGGAGGAGTTGACACAATTGCCCGGCGTCGGCGAAGTAATCGCTCGCAGGATCATCGACTATCGCGAGCGTCACGCGCGCTTTCGCCGGCCCGAGGAGATAATCATCGTCGAAGGCTTCAGTGAGAACAAATACCGCGCGATATCAACGCTGGTCTGTATTGAGTAGCGCGCCCGCAGTCAACCTTCACTGGCGTGGAGGTGTGGGAGACGGTAACGGTGGAAATGCTTCGATTGTTCTCCTCAGCTTCTCACGGCGATCTGCCAGGTCAACGCTGAAGCACCCACTCGCTCCTCCACCCGGGAACGGAATGAGTGTGCCCCCCAACATCTCGTAGTAAACCGCTCCGTCCCTGACTACGATCCGTGTCTCGGCAACGATCGTAATGGATTGAATCCAAGCTCGCTCGTTTGCCGAGGTCCTGGGTTGCCGCTTCGAGAATGGGAACGGCAGATCCGGGACGAAGGGCCTTTGCCGAATCGCCTCAACTGTCGGGGCTGAAGGGTTGACCGGGGACGCTGATTGTCCCAGGTCCTGGGCCATCGCAAAAGAGCTTGCAGCCGCGCCTACGAGAAGAGTGGCCAATGATCGATTCATGCGAGCCTCCAATCCGGCGGTCAACTCTAGTCAATTACCCCGATGATAGCATCCAAGATTGTCGTTCGCAACCATCGTGCTGTAGAGTAAACGTCGCGTCAGACGCGCAGTTCCGCCGAATGGAGAATCAACTTCCAATATTGGTTGAGGTCACGCGAGGCTCGATGGTCGAGTCGCGGCACCGCGGGGCAGTCGCAGTCGCAGGACCAGACGGGCGGGTGATCAACGGAATTGGCGACGCTTCTCTGATCACTTCGACCCGCTCGACCATCAAGCCCATTCAAGCAATCTCATTCATCACCAGCGGCGCCGCTGATCACTTCAGTCTGGATGAGCGCGAGCTCGCGGTAGTCTGCGCTTCGCACGAAGGCGAAGCGATCCACACCGAAACGGTCGCCGGGATGCTCGCGCGAGCCGGGTTGGATGAAAGCTCTCTGCGATGTGGCGCACACGCTCCCTTCAGTGTTGAGACTGCAAAACATCTCGAAGAACGAGGTGAGGCGTTTAATCAGCTTCACAACAACTGTTCTGGAAAGCATACGGGAATGCTGATGACCGCGGTGCTTCTCGGGCTCGACCTAGATGATTATGTCTCGGTTGAGCATCCGGTTCAGCGCGAGATCATCCGGACGTTCGCCGGACTCGCCGGGCTCGACGAAGACCTGCCGAGCGCTATTGATGGCTGCAGCGCTCCGACTTTTGGAGTTCCGCTAAGCTCGCTCGCCGTAGCCTTCGCACGACTGGTGAATCCCGCGGATCAGAACCCCGAGGTCGCCAGCGCCGCGCGTCGTATTGTCGCCGCTATGATCAATCATCCCGAGATGGTCGGCGGCACCAAAGGAAGATTTGACACAGAGTTGTTGCGGACGGCTCACGGCAAGCTCGTGTGCAAAGTCGGCGCAGAGGCCGTCTACTCAGTCGGCGTCCTGCCGTGCGAACAGTATCCCGGCGGCCTTGGAATTTCCTTCAAAATGGAGGACGGCTCGTATCGGGGGCTGGCCCCAACCGTGATCGAAACGCTGACGCAGCTTGGCGTTCTCGTCAAGGCTGAAATAGACCAGCTATCGAGCTTCTACCGGCCGGCGGTCGAGAACCGCAGCGGCATCAAGGTCGGCGAAGTGCGCGCGGTTTTTCAACTATGAACGAAATCATTCGCCAACTTTTCCCGGTCACCGAGAAGTATATCTACATGAACCACGCCGCCGTCTCGCCGCTCTCGATTCGAGTTCGAGACGCGATGAACGCTCTTATCGAAGACCAGACTCGCCACGGATCAATCAATTACGCCGACTGGCTGCGAACTTACGAGCGGGTTCGCGAGTCGGCGGCGCGACTGGTGAACAGTCGCTCGCACGAGATCGCTTTCACGCAAAACACCTCGGCTGGATTATCCGCTATCGCAAACGGAATAGAGTGGCGAGGGGGCGACAATGTCGTCAGTTGCAATGTGGAGTTCCCGGCCAATGTCTACCCGTGGATGCGCCTCGCAGATGAGCGCGGCATTCAAATGAAGCTTGCTCAGGAGCGCGACGGACGAATCGACGCCGATGAGTTGTTGTCGTTGATCGACGATCGAACTCGCGCGGTCGCGATTAGTTGGGTGCAGTTCGCAAGCGGTTTCCGTTCAGATCTCGCCCGGATCGGCAAGTTCTGCCGCGAACGCGATATCATCTTCGCCGTGGATGCAATCCAAGGTCTCGGGGGCCTCAACCTCGACGTGGAGCGTGACTGCGTCGACGCTTTCGCCGCCGACGCGCATAAATACTTGATCGGGCCGGAGGGGGTTGCGCTCCTGTACGTCTCCGATCGAGTGATCGATCGCATCAAGCCGACGGTCGTCGGATGGACCTCGGTGAAGAACTACGAGCGGCACCTCGATTTTGAATTGAACTACCGAGAGGGCGCCGGAAGATTCGAATGCGGGACTCTCAACACGGCCGGCGTATATGGCCTCGGCGCCGCGATCGATCTGCTTCATGAAGTCGGCCCGGAGAAGATCGAAGCATACCTACTGGACCTTACCGACTATCTTGCGGAGCGGCTGGCGTCGAAGGGTTACCAGGTCGTAAGTTCGCGGCGGCCCGGCGAGGCTTCCGCGATCGTCACCTGTACCCACGAGCGCCATTCGCCTAAGGATCTCTATCGCCTTCTCCTTTCGCGGAACATCATGACCGCCCCACGCGCGAATCGGCTGAGGATCTCGCCTCACTTCTACAACACTCGTGAAGAGGTGGATGTCCTGATCGGGGTACTGCCGGACTGACCCAACCGACACTTCTCTCCCTGGAAGTAGCTCAGAACCTGTCGGGCGTGGTTGAATTCCGCCTTCCGCGAGACTATATTTGATTCCCATAAGTTTTCTCTTGGCATAGCCGAGGACACTGCAATTGGTCTAAAGAAAGCGAGGAACAGAATCATGGCAGTTAGACTTGGAGACACAGCACCTGACTTCACAGCTGAAACTACCGAAGGGCCGATCCGCTTCCACGACTGGATCGGCGATAAGTGGGCCGTACTCTTCTCTCACCCAAAGGATTTCACACCGGTGTGCACGACCGAGCTGGGTGAGGCCGCCCGACTCAAACCCGAGTTCGAAAAACGAAATTGTAGAATCATTGGTTTGAGCGTCGACCCGGCCAACTCACACAAGAAATGGGCCGAGGACATCGAGGAGACGCAGGGCCATAAACTCAATTTTCCGGTGATTGCGGACGCGGACCGCAAGGTTTCCGATCTCTACGATATGATCCACCCGAACGCAAGCGACACATTTACCGTGCGTTCGGTTTACGTGATCGGACCCGATAAGAAGGTCAAGCTGATGATCACCTATCCGGCCAGCACCGGCCGCAACTTCGACGAGTTGCTTCGGGTGATCGATTCGCTGCAGCTGACCGCAAAGTACAGCGTGGCGACCCCCGTGAACTGGAAGCAGGGAGACGATGTGATCATTGTTCCGGCGGTGTCGGACGAAGAAGCAAAGCAGAAGTTCCCGGGAGGATGGAAGACATTGAAGCCTTATCTGCGCATGGTGGCGCAGCCCGGAAAAGAGAAAGGTGCCAGCGGCGACTAGTCGCTCGGACGATCGAGCTTACAGGGGCGTCCCGATGGGGCGCCCTTTTTCTTTGATCAATCGCCGCTGTCGGCAACTTCCTTGAGCTTTCGTTTTGCGAACTGCTGGCGGATACCCTGAGTGTACAGCTTCACGAACTCGAGAATTGAGAGGGTTTGAGGCGCGCCTTCGTAGTAAAAGGTGCAAGCGTTGCCAACCTCTCGTTGCAGCAGTTTCAGATCCGTCGGGTCGAGCGGGAACTTCAAGCAGGCTTGCGGTGCGTGTGGCGTTGTATAGATCGCGCACCGAGTTTCATAAGGGCCTTCGTCTATAAAAAAGGGGCACTGGAATTGAATCTTGCAGCAGAGCCCGCATCGATTGCACTCCCCGCGCTGATAAGCTTTGTACCGAAAGACCAGGTTGTCGGGCAGCACGTTTGCCAACAGAGTGCGCCTGAGCGCTCCCCAGGTGTGGATCGAAAACGGCGCGTGAGCGACTTTCTTGACCACTGCAAGGAACATCTGGCGGTACATCCATCGACGGGACGGCACTTCGGCGGGGAGATCGGGCGCTTCTGGAGAATCGCCTATGATGTTATCGAAAACGTGAAGGACTCGGCTGCCGAGCCGCTTGTCTTGGGTCATTCATCACTCCCTTGTTCAAGAAACGACGGAGGCGCTCAAGGTCTTTGCAAGCCTGATCGTTTGCGAGTGTTTCGTGTAACAAGCCAAGCTGCCAGCGTCTTAACAGCGACCGCTATGGTACCACATCGACCCGAAAGGACAACAGCGACGCAGGGCCCGGAGAATGCGAAGGGCATCGGCCCCGGCGAGCTTGATGTCGGCGAACGTTCAGAGTACCGACTTTAGTCGGGTTGTTAGCTCCCAAAGAGCCGACTAAAGTCTCTGAACGCTCCTGCTAGCTGCCCGCGCTCCCAGGCGACTCTTCCTTTGCCCTTTATCCTTTGCGGGACTATACTGCCGCCGTCCTTCCTGGTTCATCACGAATCATCAGTTGGAGTAGCGCTCGATGCCGGCTGTGAAGTTCTGCTGCGAGTGCGGCGAGCTAGTGAGGGTTCCCCGCGCCGGCTTTCTGCCGTTCCGCGCATTCTGCCGGAACTGCTCGCCAAGATTCAGGACCGCTCGCCTGATCTTACTGTCGATTATTGCGGCCTGTACGGCGATCGGATTCGCCCTTGGACATTACACGTCGAAGCGCGAGCCGTTCTATCTGATTGGGACGCCGGTGGGATCGAACACGAGCTCGCATTCAGCAAACGAAGTCTCAAACAGTCCGGTAAACGGAGACGAAGCGCAGAAGCAGCCCTTCGCGATTAAACGCGAGGCCGGCGCAATCGACGCCATCTGTGGAGCGCCGACGAAATCGGGGAAGCCGTGCCAGCGCAAGGTCAAAGCCGGAGGATACTGCTGGCAGCACCGCGACAAGTTTCGCGAACGTTCCGAGTCCCGCGACTTGGGCTCTCTCAAACGCGATGAACCTCGACTACAGTGAAGCAACTCGTTCGCCTAACTGTCGCGCGATTGTCGAAGGGTCGTCGTTTGCTGTGAACCTGATCGGCTCACCGACCGTGACCATCAAGTCCCCGCGACGCGCGAACTTCTTTCGTCGTTTCTTCACCTCGTACAATCCGTCAATGCGCACGGCTACGATCGGGACATTCAGGTTCTGCGCGAGCAGGCCGATGCCCTCCCTGAACGGCTTCATCTCTCCATCCGGAGTGCGCGCTCCCTCGGGAAACACGAGCACGCTGTAGCCGCGATCCATCGCGTCACCGGCATACGCAAAACTCCTTCGAAAGCCGCTCTTCTGCGGAAGCGGAAATACGTTGAACAACCCCACGACAAGGAAATACTCGGCAAGCCCAACCAATCGCTTGAACCAGCCTGTTCCGGCCGGCGGGTGCCGCCAACCGCGCAGGACTTCGCCTTCCATTGCGATCGCCAGCCGTCTCCGAATCGGGCCCGGCAGCGCGAGGAGAATCAGCGCCGGGTCCGCCATGGTGATGTGGTTTGCGATGATGAGCAAGGGTCCGCGCTCGCTTCTAATACGCTCGCGACCGGCAACCGTCGCCCGGCTCATCCACTTTGTAAGCGGAAGGATGATTAGATAGAACACGGCGGGTCGAATCCAGGTCATTGGAAACCCCTGCGTCCACTTCGGGTATTCGTACTCGAAGGCAGTCTCGCGAGCGCCTTCACGAATCATCTTCTCGAGGTCGCCCACAGTAGTCGCAGCCGTGAATGCTGCTTCATCGATGTCTACTCGATAGTGGTCTTCGAGCGCGCTCAGCAACTCAACTCGTCCAAGCGAGTCAAGCTTCAAGTCGGCCTCGAGGTTCGCCGAAGGGTCCACCTGCGTGGGCGCCTCTCCGCTGAGGCGTGCAATCGCTTTCAAAATGAACGACGCCGCTGGCCGCTCGCCGTCGCCGGCCGCTGATCCCTGGTCTTTGACCTCGGCTCGCTTCTTCAACTCCTCCAGCACAACAGGCTTGCGGATCTTTTGCGTTGGCGTGCGAGGGAAATCCTCCTCGGGCCACATCGCCCAGCGCCTGATTTGTTGATACTGGCTGAGCGAGGCATTGGCTCGTTTCACGACAGTCGCCGCGTCCACTTTCTCGTCTTTAAGAAGCAGGACAGCAAGCGGCTCGGGGCCTTGCGGCGTGTCTATTCCGATGACCGCACTGTCGCGAATTTCCGGTTGCGCGTTGAGCGCCGCCTCAAGATCATCGGGATAGATATTCAAGCCCGCCGCGGTAACGATTACGTCTTTCTTGCGGCTTTTGAAGAACAGGTTTCCTTGTTTGTCTATCTCGGCGATGTCGCCGGTTCGCAGCCAGCCCTCCTCATTGGTGAGGGCCTGAGGGCCGCCCTTCCAATAGCCGGGCGAAACGCTTCCGCCGCGCACGAGAATCTCGCCCCCCTCGCCGAGCTTCACTTCCTGGCCGGGCAGCGGCTTACCGATCGATCTCCGGCTCAGTTTGAAGGGATGATTGACGGTGATCACCGAAGCAGTTTCAGTCATGCCGTAGCCCTGGACGATTGCGTACCCAAGTCTTCGCCAGAACGCTTCGGTTTCAGAAGGCAGCGCTGCTCCGCCCGACACAAACGCCCAAAACTTCCACCCGAACTGCCGGTGCACTCTTCGAAAGACCCACCACCGTTTGAGGAAGTGTTGTTCCTCGGCCGCAAGCAATTTGCGGCCGAACGCCTCGCTTTCATTTCGCCCGTCGTAGTCGCGCTCAATCTTGTCGCGCAACGTGTCGAGAACTCGAGGCACGCTCACAATCACCGAGATACGGTTCTTCTTTACGGTGTCAATTATCTCTGAAGGATTCAGCGAGTCTTGGAAAAATATTTCACCCGACAGCAATTGCGGTATGAAAATGCCCATGAACTGCCCGAAGACGTGACTGAGCGGAAGCAGATTGAGAAAACGCAACGGGTGAACGAGGGTTTCGTACTTGAGATACTTTTGAATCTCACCCTCGAGCGGGTTGATATTCGCCAGGATGTTTCTGTGCGTAATGCATACGCCCTTTGGCTCCGCTGTCGTGCCTGAGGTAAAAATGATCTCGGCGATGTCGTCCTGCAGGATCTCTGCGGCCGCATATGGTTCAGGCGAGTGACGCAAGATCTCATCGGAGAGTTCTTCAAGCGCCAGGCTGGGCAAGCGGAGACCGAATTCACAAGGGTTCTCTCCGCTGTAGAGTATTAGCTTCGCTTCGACCTGCTGCTGAACGCGGGCGGCGAACTCGGGCGAGCTTTCAAAGTCCAGCGGCGCCACGATCACGCCCCGCAGCAGGCAGCCAAAGAAAGCGGCCACCCACTCAGGACTGCTCTCGGCCCGGAACAAAACGCGATCGCCCTTCGAGATGCCTCGCGCTTCGAGCTCTCGCGCGAATTGGAATGCGGTAGCTCGCAGCCGCGCGTAAGACCATCGCAAGACTCGCAGGCCGCGGCGGTGTGCGAGCGCCGTTTGTGAGCCGTGTTTACCGCAATCATCCAGAAAGCTGAGGAGGTTTTCTCTCATCGGCATCGGCCGTCGGCCACGTGATCATCATAAGCCGCACCGGACCCACTCGCCAGCGGTGATCAGC
>DATIFP010000188.1:0-14724 GCA_035455165.1 Blastocatellia bacterium | reverse complement strand
AGTATGGAGGTACTTCGTCCCATTGGAGGGCGACGCCCAACAGCAAAGCGCCGTCGCGGACGCCGGCGCAGTCCAAAATGTGCACGAGCGACCTCATAGTCGAGATTGACGAGTTACAGATCAAACTTGTCGCCGGAAACCACGCGTTGAGAACCGCCAGCTCCGGCTCTAGTGTTTTGTTAGGTCTACCTCATTGAATTGCGCTACAATCAGCTCGCAGCGTTTCTGAAGTCCAAGTCTTCGCCGTTTGATGCTCTCTCACCTCGATTATGTTTCAGTTCTCCAAGCTGGAAATTGATCTCGTGCTCGAATCCAGCTCCGCGCCCGGCGGCTTTTGGGGGTCGCGATTGCGCGGAGGTTACGGGCGCGTCTTGAAAGACGGGCTCTGCGATCACAAGGAGATCCCCGACTGCCGCGATTGCCCGAGGCTCCGCGACTGTGACTATCCCCGGTTGTTCGAGCCCGTGCGCACCCGCGACGACGCACTTGCCGCCGACGCGCCACTCAAAGGGAAGGTGCACCTGCCCCGCGCCTTCGTCATCGATCCGCCGCCCGGCGACGCCCGCGAATATCGACGCGGCGATCGGCTCACGTTCGGATTCGTTTCTCTCGGGCCGATGTGTCACTCGATCGCTTACCCGGTGCTTGCCTTCGAGCGATTCGAGCAAACCGGCGCGCCGGATTACAACCCCCAAGCCGCAAGGTTTCGGCTTGCCGCAGTGCGCGATCTGCTCGCCGACGGCTGCTCGATCTTTCAAGCAGGAAAGCTGGGGCCGGCGGTCACGCGAGACCTGGCGGAGTTCTCCAGGCAAGCCCGAGCCTGGGACGGCAGCAGCGCGCTGGACGTAAAGTTCATCACCCCGGTGAGCGTCGTCAACAAGGACTCACGCGAGCGGGACCCCGAAAGCGGCCTCACGATGTTCGTCGATTTTTACGATCTGGTCTACAACCTTGCCAATCGAATCGGCGGGCTGTGGCAACTCTACGGCGAGGGCTGGCCCGGCCAGGCGGGGTTCTTTCGCTGGCGAGAACAAATGCTGAAGGCGAGCCGCAAGATCGAGACCACTCATCGAGAGCTCGAGATGGTGAGAACCTGGGGTTATTCAAACCGAAAACACGCCGGGCGGCCCCTCGGGGGCTTCACCGGAAGGATGAAATTCGCCGGCGGCTTTTCACCATTCAAGGAACTCCTGGGAATCGGAGAGATCGTGCACGTGGGAAATCAGACGGCGTTTGGGTTGGGAAGATATGTGATAGGCAGTTCGTAGTACCGCCTTCAGGCGGAGGCTCGTAACCGTTTTACGTGAGAGGGGCTCGTTACGAGCTTCCGCCTAAAGGCGGTACTGCGAAACCTATTCGTACCGGAGCGCGATCATCGGGTCTACTCTCGTCGCGCGGCGAGCGGGGACCAGACTCGCGATCAACGCGACTGCGCCAAGCAGGACGGAGATCCCGACGAAGGTCAGCGGATCGTGAGCTCCGACTCCAAACAACAGGCTGGCCATCACCTTCGTAACCGCAAACGCGCCCGCGAGCCCTAACCCGACGCCAATCAAAGTCATCAACATTCCCCGCCTGACAACCAGAGCGAGCACATCCTTCGGTTGGGCCCCCAGAGCCATTCTTATGCCAATCTCATGCGTTCGCTGCGTGACCGTGTAGGCCATCACCCCGTAGATCCCGACCGCCGCCAGCACAAGCGCTACCGCCGCGAAGATCCCGAGGAGGAACATCGAAACTCGACGCTGCAGGGCAGAGTTGGCAACGATGTCGTCCATCTTCATCAACCGGTAGATCGGTTGGTCTTTGTCTATGGAATCGATGGCGCCGCGAATTGACGAGACAATACTTCGCTGCTCGCCTGTGGTGCGAACGATCAGATACATATTGCGCTGCGGACTCTGAGACTGGGGAAAGTAGTATTGAACCTTAGTCTTTCCATCCAACCCGTACTGTTTGACGTGTCCGACTACTCCGACGATCTCGTGCCAGATCCGCTGGTCTCTTGTGCCGCCGAACCCAATTCGCTTGCCGATCGGGTCCTGATCCGGCCAGTATTGATCGGCCAGCGTCTCGTCAATGATCGCGACTTGAAGCGAGTCCTTCGAATCAGCCTCCGTGAAATAGCGCCCTCGCAGCAGCGCGATCCCCATGGCTTTGAAGTAATCCGGGCTGACCATATGCGGATCGCCGTGCGGGCTCGGCTCTCCGGGCGCTAATTGCAAGCCCTCGATCGCGAATGAAGCGTTCCAGCCGTCATTGCCCATCGGTATGTTATTGCCGACACCCGCCGACGCCACGCCGGGCAAGCTTTGAACTCGCTCGACTACTTGCTCGAAGAACGAGGCGATCTGCGCCCTCTCGCCGTACTTCGATTCCGGCAACGAGAGCTGCATCGTCAGCACATTGGAAGGATTGAATCCCGGGCTGACTTGTTGAAGCCGCATGAAGCTCCTGATCAACAGACCCGCGCCGATCAGCAGCACAAGAGCAACGGCCACTTCTAAGACTACCAGCGAGGCCCGCACCAGATTGTTGTGCCGTCCCTCGGTGCCTCCTCGCCCGCCTTCTTTAAGCGACTCGTTCATGTCGGGTCTTGAAGCGCGCAGCGCGGGAACCAGACCAAAGACGACCCCAGTCAGCATCGATACTCCGAAGGTGAATGCGAGCACCGGCGCACTCAGGCTGATGTCCTTCCACCCGACGATGAAACCGGTGATGTCCTCGGGGACTCCAAGAACGAGAGCGCGAATCCCGACGAATGCCAGGAGCAACCCGAGGGCGCCGCCCAATGCGGCCAGCAGCACGCTCTCGGTCAAGAGTTGCCTGACAATTCTCCCCCGGCTTGCGCCCAGCGCCGTCCGCACCGCGATTTCTTTCTGACGGGAGGAGGCCCGAGCCAACAGGAGATTCGCCACATTCGCGCAGGCGATCAACAAAACGCAGCCCACCGCTCCAAGCAGAATGAAGAGGGCTGTGCGAAAGTTGCCCACGAGTTGCTCTCGCAACGGCACGACGGTGATTCCCCAATTCGGACCGTAAAACTGGGGGCGCAACTGGTCGGCGAGCAAGTTCATCTCTGCCGAGGCCTGCGCAAACGTGACCCCCGGCTTGAGCCGCGCCACCCCTATGAGGTATTCGTTGCCGTGCCTGTTCGGCGCCAATTGCTCGGGCGTGAACGCGATCGGCTTGAACAGATCGACCTCGACCATGAAAACGAATCCGGCGGGCATAACACCTACCACGTCGTAACTGGATCCATCGAGCGTGATCGTTTGGCCTACTATGCTCGGGTCTCCCCCGAATCGCCGTTGCCACAGTCCATTGCTCAACACAACTACTTTATCGCTGCCGGGTCGATCTTCTTCGGCTAGAAAGCTCCGTCCTTGCGCGGGCTGCACTCCAAGGGTAGCGAAGAGGTTGTAGGAGACACGCGCGCCCTGGAGTCGTTCGGGCTCGCCCACGCCCGTGAGATTCACGCTCCACTCGGTTGCTGTAGCCACCTGCTCGAAGGAGGTGGTCATGTCGCGATACTCAACATAGCTCGGCGCCGAGAGGGAGGCTTGCTCCAGGTTCAATTTCGGATATGAATGCCAGATCAACACCAGGCGGTCCGCCTCTTTGTAAGGAAGCGGCTTGAGAAGGAGCGCGTTGACGACGCTGAAGATCGCGGTGTTCGCTCCTATGCCCAGGGCGAGAGCAATCACGGCAACCGCGGTGAAGCCCGGGGTCTTCAGGAAGGTCCGAATGCTGTATCGAATGTCGTGAAGCAGGGTGTCCATAAGTCCTCGGGTGTTAAGAGTACCGCCTTCAGGCGGCATGATCGCGATGCTAACAATTCCGCCTGAAGGCGGTACTCTAAACACCCTATTCGTATCGCAACGCCACCATCGGATCAACTTTCGTCGCGCGACGCGCAGGCACGAAACAGGCTGCCAGAGCCACTCCGATCAGGATCAGCGAAATCACTGCAAACGTGAGCGGGTCCGTCGGGCTGACCCCGAACAATAACGTAGACAACAAACGAGTCAAACCGAATGCCGCGCAGAGGCCCAGCGCCACGCCGGCGCCCGCAAGGAGCATGCCCTGGCCTACCACGAGCTTGAGAACATCCCCGGTGCTCGCTCCGAGCGCGAGTCGAACGCCGATCTCGTGAGTGCGCTGGGTAACCGAGTATGAGATTACGCCGTAAAGACCAATTGCCGCCATCACCAGAGCCACCGCCGCGAATATGGTCATCAGCGACATGTTGAATCGCTGCTGCGAGGTTGAATCAGCCAGGACTTCCATCATCGTCTTTACTCGGAAGACCGGCGCGTCGGCGCTTGCTTCGCGGACTGCCTGGCGCAGTGCGCCGGCTAGAGTCGAAGGATCACCCGCAGTGCGCAAAACCAGGGTGGCTTCGGAGGCGAAGTTCACCTGCGCTAAAGGGAAGTAGATCTCCGGATCGGCGGGGCGGTCCAGTCCCCACTGCCGCGCGTCTCCGACCACGCCGACGATCTCGTGCGGTTTGTCGTCTAGCGCCAGCAACCGCTTTCCGACTGGATCTTCGCCGGGGAATATCGCGTCGGCCAGCGCGTGATTGATCAAGACTGTCTGTGGCGCGCTGCGATCGTCGCGATCCGTCAACTCGCGACCACTCAATAGCGGAATCCCAATTGAGCGGAAATACCCCGGAGTGACAAGCCGAAATTCGGCGACCGGCGCCTCGCCGGCTTTGTATGCGGGGCGGCCCTCGACATTAAGGTCACCGTTTACGCTGCTGTAACCGGTGACCGGCAGATCATTGATGGTGCCGACGGATATTATGCCGGGAAGCGACGCGATTCGTTGTTCGACGCCGGCGAGGAATCCGGCGGCCGCTTCGTCTTCGTCTTTAGCCGAAGGGTTGCGTGGAAACGAAAGGTTCGCGGTGAGCAAGTTGTGCGGGTCGAAGCCGGGACTCACTTGAGTGAGACGTTTGATGCTCTCGATCAGCAACCCGGCGCTCACAAGCAGAACAAGTGAAAGCGCTATTTCAGCTACCACAAGGACTCGGCGAACGAGCGCCCGGTGAGGGCTGGTCGCCGCTGTGCCTCGGCCGCCTTCCTTTAGAGTTTCGTTCAGGTCAGTCCGCGAAGCGGCAAGCGAGGGGGCGAGACCGAACACGAGACCGGTCAGCAGCGACGACAGGAACGTAAAACCGAGCACCCATTTGTCGAGACTGACTTCCTTGACGCGAGGGATATTGCCGGGCGCGATTGAGACGAGGACGCTGATCCCCCACACCGAAAGCACCGCTCCAAGCGCGCCTCCGGCGAGCGCAAGCAAGACGCTCTCGGTCATCAATTGGCGAGCAAGCCGCACCCGGCTTGCGCCGAGCGCGGTGCGAATCGCGAACTCTTTTTGTCTCGCCGCCGCTCGAGCGAGCAACAGATTTGCGACGTTTGCGCACGCGATCAACAGCACAAAGCCAACCGCTCCGAGGAGGACCAGGAGCACCGGTCGAATCCTTCCGACCTGCTCTTCGAGGAGCGGCGCAATCGCGACGGTCAGGTTTGTGTCGTTGGCCGGGTACTTCTCGGCGAGCGCCGCGGCGATCTGATTCATCTGCGCGCTCGCTCGCGGTTGAGTCACGCCGTCTTTGAGGCGGGCTATCACCTTGAGGTAGTTGGAGCCTCGCTGCGTTTTTTCCTCGGCAAGAAAGGCCGGCGTCCACACTTCGACGCCTCTTGGAAATTGAAAATCCGCCGGAGCGACGCCGATGACCGTGTATGTATCAGCGTTCAGAGCGATGGTCTTGCCGATCAGGTCGGGCGCCCCGCCAAAGCGGCGTTGCCACAAGCCGTGGCTGATCACCGCGACTCGCGCTCCGCCTGCTTTGTCGTCGTCATTGTCGATGAAGCGGCCTGCTGCCGGGTTGATCCCGAAGAGCGAAAAGAAGCCTCCGGTCACTCGCGCGGCGTTAAGCCTTTCGGCCTGGTCCACTCCCGTCAGATTGTAGGTCCGATAGAAGAAGGCGGCGATACCCTGGAATACTTGCTGTTGATTCTCCCACTCAAAATAGTCGGGGCGCGAGATAGGCGCGCGCGCGATGGGAGGCTGCATGCGATGCACGTGCACGAGTCGATCG
Organism: Blastocatellia bacterium; assembly: GCA_035455165.1. Classification (GTDB taxonomy): domain Bacteria; phylum Acidobacteriota; class Blastocatellia; order UBA7656; family UBA7656; genus Onstottus_A. The sequence goes on along the minus strand of DATIFP010000188.1, from coordinate 8,612 downwards.
GGGTCCGTGTAGGGGAGGGGTCGAAGGAGCACAGCGTTGACGACGCTGAAGATTGCGGTGTTCGCCCCGATGCCGAGCGCGAGCGCCAGCACGGCGACGGCCGTGAAGCCCGGACTCTGGAGCATTGTGCGAATTGCGTAGCGAGTGTCTTGAATCAGTGTTTCCATAGCCTTCCCCCACCCCGGAGCGCGGCGTCCCCGCCCGCAGTATAGAGCCGCGGATTTATAGAGCCGCGGTTTGCGGTTCAAGCGGGCGGGACGCCCGCGCTCCGAGGCTATTCATATCGCAGCGCCACCATCGGATCGACTTGAGTCGCTCGGCGAGCGGGCACGAAACAGGCTACCAGAGCCACTCCTGCCAGCAGCACGGAAATCACGGCGAAGGTGATCGGATCGGTCGCGCTCACTCCGAACAACAGGCTGGACATCAATCGAGTCAGCGCAAACGCGGTCACCAGCCCGATGCCGACGCCCGCCAGCGCCAGAGTCATCCCCTGTCTGACGACAAGCCCAAGCACCCGCTTTTGCTGGGCGCCTAACGCCATCATTATTCCGATCTCGTGAGTGCGCTGCGTGACGGAGTAAGACATCACTCCATAGATTCCGACGGACGCAAGTATCAAAGCGATCGCCGAGAAAGCCGCAAACAAAACCATGTTGAGCTGGCGTTGCGAGAGAGAAGTCGACAGGAGCTGGTCCATCGAATTGACTGCGTACACGGGTTGGCTGGAGTCGAGAGAGAGGACTTCGCCGCGCACGGCGCTCGTCAATGCGAGCGGATCGATGCTGGTCTTGATGGCCAGATACATTTGATTGGTCGGGCGCTGAGCGTAGGGGAAGTAAACTTGCTCGCGGCCTTCTTGTTCGAGGCCGTATTGCTTAACCTCGTCGATCCCGTAGTGCCTCACGTGAGACACCACGCCGACTACCTGTCCCCACTGAATGTTGGTGCCGTCTGTAACCCGAGCGACAAAGCGCTTGCCCACAGCGCCGGTCGCCGGCCAAAAACGCTTCTCGAATGCTTCATCGACAATGGCCACCTGCGGAGCGGTCTCATTGTCAGCATCTGTAAACAAGCGTCCATCCTTCAACGCGATGCCGAGCGTCCTGAAGTAGTCTGGCGACACTGCCCGGCGGTCGGCTTCGATGAAGGGAAATCCACGAAAAGTCCTCAAGCCCTCTTCGGAGTCCGCTCTCTCTACGGCAGTCGTCCCCGACGAGTAAGCGCCGCTCAGAGGCAGTTGCGAGATCGCCGCCGCCGACTCCACTCCCGGCAGCGCTTTGATCTTGTCGAGCAGGGGGCGGTAGAAGCCGATGACTTTGGTGTTGTCGTTGTATTTGGTCGGCGGAATCGTCAGACGCATTGTAAGCGTCTGCTCGGTGCGGAAGCCCATGTCGAGCTTGAGCAGTTGTCGAAAGCTCTTGATCATCAGACCCGCGCCGATCAACAGCACGAGCGCGATTGCGACTTCAGAAACAACCAGCGCGTTGCGTAGGAGGTGACGGCCCGATGTTGAGCCGCGGCCTCCTTCTTTGAGCGTATCGTGCAGGTCGGGCTTCGAGATCTGAAGCGCCGGGGCGAGACCAAACGCCACTCCGGTCACCACCGCTATCAAAACCGTGAAGCCGACGACGCGAAGGTCGAGTCCGATTTCTTCAATGCGAGGAATGTCTCGCGGGCCAAGTGCGGCGAACAGCTTAACGCCCAGCCAGGCAAGGACCAATCCGAGCCCGCTTCCGATCACCGCCAGCATTATGCTTTCGGTAAGTAATTGCTGGATCAGTCTCCCACGACGCGCGCCAAGCGCCGTGCGGATTGCCACCTCCTTTTCTCGGACAGTCGCGCGAGCCAGCAGGAGGTTGGCGACGTTTGTGCACGCGATCAGAAGAACAAAGCCCACGGCGCCCAGAAGAATGTAGAGCGCAGGGCGGACATTACCGACGAGCTCATCGAGCATCCCGACCGGATAAAAGCCAAAGCCATAATTGGCGTAGTTGTTCGGATAACGCTGTTCGAGCACGCCCGCGATGGTGGTCAAGTCTGTTTGTGCTTGTTGCGGGGTAACGCCGGGCTTGAGACGCGCGACCACTTCAAGCCCGTGATTCCCGCGGTTTCCTGGATTTGTTTTGTCGATCGCCAGCGGAGCCCATATGTCTTCCTGGCTCGGAAACTGGAAACCCGGCGGCATTATTCCGACGATGGTGTAGCTGTTGCCGCTCAATCCGAGGGTCGTTCCGATTATCGAGGGGTCGGCCCCGAATCGGCTGCGCCACACCGCGTCGCTGACGAGCACCACCCTTTCGCGGCCGGGCTGATCCTCTTCTTCGAGAAAGGTGCGGCCGATGCCCGCCTGAATGCCAAGTATCGAGAAGAAGCTGGCGTTCACGAAAGCGGCGTTGACCCGAACCGGATCTCCGATGCCGGTCAGGTTCGCGCCTCCGGTTTGAAACGCGGCGATTTCCTCGAAGACCTGATTCTGTTCGATGATATCCAGGAGCTCGGGCTGAGAGAGCCAGTTTTTTGGAATGCCTTCCTTCTCATACTTGCCCCAGATTCTGACGAGCCCGCGAGGGTCTTTGAAGGGAAGCGGCCGAAGCAGCACTGCGTTGACGACACTGAAGATTGCGCTGTTGGCGCCAATTCCGAGCGCTAAGGCGATAACGGCAACCAGCGTGAATCCCGGGTTCTTGCGAAGCATTCGCGCGCTGAATCGGAGGTCGCTGAGGAGATGTTCCATGACGTGTCTCCGCGAAGACAAGTTCGTAGTCCCGCCTTCAGGCGGAAGTAACTCCGGCGCGTTGGGCTTCAACGAACTTCCGCCTGAAGGCGGGACTACGAAACTGCAATCACTAACTTCCGCCTGAAGGCGGGACTACAAACGGGACTACGAACTAATGCATCGCGAGCGCTTTTTCTTTCGATTCGGTCTCGTCAACAACTCGGCCGTCGAACAGATGGACGCTGCGGTCCGCGTGGGCGGCGTATCGTTGGTCGTGAGTTACCATGCAGATGGTGGCGCCTTGCGAGTGAAGCTCGCGAAGCAGTTCCATCACGGCTTCTCCGTTGGTTGAATCAAGATTGCCGGTGGGTTCGTCGGCGAGAAGTATCAGCGGATCCCCGGCGACTGCCCGCGCCACTGCAACGCGTTGTTGCTGGCCGCCCGAAAGCTGGCTTGGAAGGTGTTTCCCTCGGTGAGCCATACCCACTCGTTCCAGCGCTTCCCGGACTCGGGTCTTGCGGTCGATTGATCTCATGCCGCGATAGGTGAGCGGCAGCTCGACGTTCTCGAAGACGGACAGATCGCCGATCAGATTGAAGCTCTGAAAAATAAACCCGACTTCGCGATTGCGGATCCTCGCGCGCTCGGCGAGCGGCAAGTCGGCAACCGGTTTGCCTCCGAGCCGGTAGTCGCCGTCAGTTGGAGAGTCCAACAGCCCCAGAATCGAAAGCAGGGTTGATTTGCCGCAACCCGATGGCCCGTTGATCGAGACAAATTCGCCCTTGTTTATCTCCAGGTGCACGCCCGACAGAGCGTGTGTTTCGACCTCATCGGTCAGGAAAACCTTGGTAACTCCTTCAAGCCGAAGCAGCGGTTGATCGGATGAACTCATGTTGCTCTTGCCTCCGAGTTAGGACGCGGCACGGTCGCGCCGTGTTAACACTGCCGTTGCGGGTTTTGCCAAAGATATGCAACCTTCGACCGAATAACGTTCCCCGAATATCACCGGGGTGCGAGATTTTGAGTCCGCCTCAGACGGTTGGACAGACTCAGGGCACGACGGTGAGTGACGGATGCAGGAAAAAGGTTTCAGCGAAACCTCAGGCAGATTCTTCACGGCCGCATTCAGACACGCTCTAAATCTGTCTCCAAGGCCATAAAGAGAAAGCGCTCAGGATGCTTTTCTGATCTCGTAATAATGCGGCGGGGAAAGGAGGGCAACGGTTTGGTTCGGATAATCGTAGATGATCCCGAAATGTTGTCACAGCGAACGTCACGGGAATGCAGGTACGGCAAACGCGTTTTCGCGTCAAGCTGCACCGGTTTAATCTGCGGCTTGTCCTCTGCATTCTCAACTAAGGACCGCTATTCGGATGGGATACGAATTGCTGTAGGAATGGTCCAACCTGCGGTTCCGGGATATAGCCATATGTGCAACTCTGGTCCCTCCGGGCCACTAGCTAATCTTGCCAAGGTTCTTGCGTCCGGAGGTGTGCTCGTATTGTCGAAGACGAAGTTGTAGCTGATTTTACTTTTTGAGTGAAATAATGCAGTGATTGTTATAAAATGCGAGCCGCCACAAAGACGCAAGTTTCCTCGGCCGCCAAGCTTCGGTGTGGCGACAAAAGACAATCTCATTGGGCGGTGCAGCATAATGCACAGAGCCGCAACGATCAGGCGTTTTCTCATAGACTTTTCCGCCGGGCCGGGATTGATTGACTCGGGAAGCACTACTTGATTGCCCACGTTCTCTTGAAGTAATTGCTATCGAGCCAACATGTCCTGCGAGTGAAGGAGTGATCTCCTTATGACTATTGCAAAGAGCCTGGCTCACAAACGAAATGCACGATTGGCAAGAAGGGAGATAACTGGAACCCACGTTATCTCCGCAAGCGCAATCCCCGATGCTAGAGTCCGGCTCGTGATTGGCTTCATGAATGAGAATCTTCATCGGGGGATTCCCTTAACCGACCTGGCGGAACTGACTAATCTTTCTCCTTTTCGTCTTTCCCACGTGTTTAAGACTCAGACCGGACTCTCACCAGGAGAATATCTCAGAAGGCTCAGAATGGAGGAAGCCCGCGACCTTCTAGCAACCAGTCTGCTGAGTGTCAAACAGATCATGGCAATGGCAGGCTACAACAATAAGAACCACTTCACCCGTCATTTCAAAAGGTCCTTCGGAGTCGTACCGTCCGAGTTCAGAAAGATAATTCAATCTGCTGGTGACTAAGCTGGGTTTCTAGTGCGGAGCAGCAAGATAGAATGACAAATAGCAATATTGATCACCTGTTTGTGGTTGTATCAGGCAATACGTCGTGTGATACTTTGCACCGACTTTCGATTCCGTGTCCCATTCTTACAGCTTTGAGCAGATCAATTCGAGGTTCTTGACTACAAAGGCGATTTCGTCGATCGGTTGAGGAAGTCGATTTGAGGAGACTCACAGGTTGAATGAAACCTTTCGGTGTCGGAACCTCCTGAAGCGAAACACAAAGAACTGACCGAGCAAGTCACTACCCGATTGTCCTGCCCAGAGACGACGAGTTCAGCAGACCGAAGACTAAGGGCTTTCTCGAGCGGAAATCGCCTTCGCAGTTATTTGAAACGCGCAGAGTTCACCCAGATGTCTGTAGTTAGGCGTTTGGCGGTTTTGTTTAACTGACGTACGGCGCGAATGGGAACGTTCATTGGCTGTTCGTCCCATCCGCGCCCTGAAGCAGAAACGCAAGTGCGCTTCCACTAAAGCGCACTTGTATCAAACAACTCAGTCGAGAGTCAACACGACTCTCAATACAAAGGAGAAGCGATGTTTGATACAATGCAGCGCAGCAGATCACGATTTCTGGTGTTTGCAGTGACAGCAGCCTTTGTCATTAGCGTGTTTCCTCTTCCCCGCTTCGGCAATGTTTACGTTGCGAGGCGGTCCGGTTCTGCGAGCCATTCGAAAACTACTCTCGCGCCGGCGCCTGCAAGTAACGGCGGCGGCATCGCTGTTCAAAGCATTAGCTATGACATGTGTTTGCAGGACGACAGCAACGGCAGCACGCTGTCCTTGAACACGACTACAGGAGACTACATCTTCACGTGCGGCAACTGCGTGAAGAAGACCGGCAGGGGCACGCTGAGCGTAAAGGGTTGTACCGTCTCGTTGCAGCACAATCCGAGCGATCGCAGGGTCTCCGCCAGCTTGGACAAGTGCGCCAGGAAGGGCACCGCAGCTTTGCAATCCCCGCCCGGCACTACGCAGTGCACGATCAGGGACACTAACCTTGCAGCGGAATCATGCAGCACCGACCTCACGCCGCCTCAGGTCAACATCACAGCGCCGAACGGAGGCGAAATCGTTGATACAGGCTCGAGCTTCACGATCTCCTGGAACGCTACAGACGATGTAGCGGTGGCCAGTCAAGATGTTCTGCTCTCGACAGATGGAGGAAGCACGTGGTCAACGATAGCCGCAGGATTGGCGGGTGCGGTGAACCAATACGCGTGGACGGCGCCGGTGATTGTGAACAATCAGAGCGTGAAGGTCCGCGTAGTCGCGCGTGACGCAGCGTGTAACGTTAGCAGCGACAACAGTGACGCCAATTTCACTGTATGGAACCCGCCAGCGAGTTTCACTCACAGCGCTGAGGCGCCGATTTACATCACTTCGGGCGGCTTCGACGCTTTCATTTACCTCTGCAACGAGTCTATGAGTTCAATCGTAGCTGAGCTGGACTTCCGCCAACCGCTAGGCGATGCCACAGCCGGCGCGCCCGCCCAGCTTGCCTTGTCCGCGGGAGACGCAAGAAAGATCAGGGTTGCCGATTACCTTACGCTCGGAAGCTCAACAGGGAGCGTCGAGGGCAGTATACGACTCCGGCACAACGGATCCGGCGACTCCGATGTTCAAGCGATGTTGGTAGTCAACAAGTTCGGTGAAGAGCAGTCGTTCACCGCTCCGTTCGTTTACCCGGCGTCGTCGCAGGCGGCCGACAGCACCATGCAGTGTTCGCCGCTGTTCTATGTCGATGATTTGATGACCACCTCTCTGGGGCTGCAGAACTGTAGGAACTACCCCGTAGATGTGAATGTGAAGCTGGTTTATGGGACCGGTGATCCAGCGACCCCGAATGGGACTCTCTATCTGCCGACTATCACACTCGGCGGGCAGGGACGCCTGTCAACGAACCTTGCTGCTTTCAAGGCGCAGCTCCAGGGCGCGAAGTGGGGTTCTATCGTTGTGAGCGCTCCGGCCCAATCCATCGTGGCACACACGGTAATGAGGTCCGCGGTCAAAGGGGTCGCGTGTAGCTCATCGTTCGTTGATCCAAGGATATCAACCAGCACGACTAAAGTCGCCAGCGCATTGAAGCTGGACTATGACTCCCTCACGAAGCCGTGCATCATGGTCTGCAACGCTTCGAGCACGGACACTCGCACCGTAACGGCAAACTTTCAAACCGACAGCGGCGTGCCGATACCGTCCCAGCAAGTCACGCTCGCTCCGGGGCAGCAGAAGATGATCGTGGTGGATCCGCGTCAGGTGCTCTCGGCGCATCAAAGCGCGATGGCGGACGTCAGATTGACCTATACCGGGAACGGTTCAGACATCGTAGCAGGCGGGGTTTCGATGTCTGCCGCGGAGGACTATGCTAGTGGCGCACGCTTTGTCGAACCGAGATCAACTGACGGCAAACACCTGATGAGTCCATTCTTCAGGGTGGATGCGCGAACACCGGGGTTTGTTCAGATATCCAATCTGGGCAGCAGCTCCGTCATGGCAGGCGTCAGTATGAAGTTTGCCAACTCGACACTGCCTCCCGTGACCAGCGAAATGGTTAGCGTGTTGGCTGGAAGAACCGCAACGCTCGACGTTCAGAAATACATCGAGCAGACGCCCGATGGACTCACCGCTGAAGGGTGCCTGTCGCTGATACACAATGGAGCGCCTGGAACCGTGACGTGCTCGTTCGTTTCCATGACACCCGATCCGGTCGAGACGCCACTCGAGCCGGGGCCGCCGATGTGTCATACGACTGTGTTTCCAAACGAGATTGATACGCAGGCCGGCGAGACGACCGTGGTTCGCGTGATCACTTGTGGTGGCCAAGGCGCGGTTGTGTTTACTGCCAGCGCTGGGACGATCACCCCACAGCCTTCGTCGGACCCGGATGTGTCAGTAGCAAGCTACACAGTGCCGGACGATGAATCCGAACCTGACACGGCCATAATAACTGTGACAAGCGCGGATGGGGTCAGCACTAGTGAGGTGGAGATTCAGAAGGTGAAGCTGAGGAGTATAGGGACAAGCACCGGGGGAAGGTTGAATCCAGATGGCGGAACCACGTTTGTGCTGACAGGGAAGAAGGATTTTCCGACCGTGCCACTTCAGGTTAGATTCCGAAAAAATGGGACCGATGTTTCAGTTGATATCCCAGTTGGCAGCATCTCAGGAGCAACTCTGACGGGGACGGCGCCGCCCAACACGCTCTTCATCGGGGATGCCGCTGTCCTCGTTTTTGCCGATGGCGGAAACACAAAAATCTCGAAGAAGACGCTGTGCGACGACACAGGATGCAGCGCGTACTACGCCTTTGATCCGCCGACCCCGCCCACGAGCGTCAGCGCGCCCGGCGCATTCAACAGAACTGGAGGTAATCTCACCATCACGGCGGCCCAAGGTGGATTCAGAAGGTTTGATTCCACCATCCCGGGAGCGCCCCCAATACTGCCAAAGGTGAACCTCGATGGAATAGGTTTCGAGGTCAACATCGTTACTGCAGGGGTCCCGGCAACGATCAACGGCAATGTCCAAAGAGCGCCAAAAGAGATACCATCGTGCGCGGTTGAAGGACAAACGCCTTGCAAGTTCGTTCACGTCAGAAATCCGGGTGGCAGAGCCAGG
>DATIFP010000187.1:0-31100 GCA_035455165.1 Blastocatellia bacterium | reverse complement strand
GCCATAAGCAACCCCATGGCAACCACCGCAATCCACTTTGACTCTCTCTTCATCAATCTTGCCGCTAGAATCTCTCCCTATTTGTCGGTCAAGGCCGCGACACCAGGCAAGGTCTCTCCAGCCAAGAACTCGAGGGAGGCGCCTCCCCCCGTCGAAATGTGCGTAATCTGATCCGCTACTCCCGCCTGTGTCACAGCCGCCACCGAGTCCCCCCCTCCAACGATGCTGGTTGCATCTGCCGCCGCGACTGCTTTAGCTATCGCGCGTGTGCCTCGATCAAAGGGTTGGTGCTCGAACATCCCCATTGGTCCGTTCCAGACAATCGTTTTGGCTCGCCCAATCTCCTTCGAGAACAGATTGACCGTGTCGGGGCCGATATCAAGGCCCATCTCGCCGTCATTGATCTCGCTTATCGAGCATACACGGAAGTCCACCTTCTGCGCTGCATTGTCCTTCCAGTTCTTCTCAGCAACGAGGTTGTCGGTGGGCAGCAAGAAGTCGATGTTCCGCCTGGCTGCCTCATCGAGCAGATCACGCGCGAACGCGAGTTTCTCCTCCTCGACCAGGGAACAGCCGATGTTTACTCCGAGGGACTTCAAAAACGTATAAGCCATCGCGCCACCAATTAGAAACGCATTGGCCGACTTCAGCAGGTTCTCGATCACTGGAATCTTGTCAGAGACCTTTGCGCCGCCGAGGATCACCACAAACGGCGATTCTGGATTCTCAAGCACCTGACCGAGGTACTTGAGCTCTTTCTCCATCAACAACCCCGCGGCGGATTGACTCACGAAGTGCGTAATTCCCTCGGTCGATGCGTGAGCGCGATGCGCCGTTCCAAACGCGTCGTTCACGTACACATCTGCGAGATCGGCCAGCGCCCTTGCGTACTCGGGGTCGTTCTTTTCCTCGCCTGCGTGGAAGCGCACGTTCTCCAGCATTAGCGCACTGCCCGGCTCGAGCGCGCCGACCAGTTCGCTTGCTCGAGGCCCGATGGAGTCGGGAGCGAGCTTCACTTCGCGGCCAAGCAACTCCGATAGCCGGTTCGCCGCAGGCGCAAGCGAGTACTTCGGTTCAGGTTTGCCCTTCGGTCTTCCAAGGTGAGAAGCCAGCACCAGGCGCGCTCCTCGAGCAAGCGCATATGTGATCGTCGGCATCGCCGCGCGAATACGCGTGTCATCCGTTACTTGTCCGCTTTCGTCAAGCGGCACGTTGAAATCGACGCGAGTGAAAACTCGCTTTCGACTTAGATCAAGATCGGTGATTGACAGCTTGGCCATAGTGCGAGATGGCGAATGAGAAGTGATCGTGATGCGTGATACGTCATGCGTGATGCGTGATTCGTGATGTGTCGTGATTCGTGAGCCCGAAGCTCAGTTCGAATCGCCATTCACTAATCACGTATCACGCGCGTCACTCTTCACTCTTCATAACCCCTGCTCGGCGAGGTACTTGATGAGATCGACGACCCGGCACGAGTAGCCCCACTCGTTGTCGTACCAGGAGAGCAGCTTGACCAGATTGCCTTCGATCACGCTCGTATAAGGCGCGTCCAGTATCGACGAGTGAGAATTCCCGCGAAAGTCGACGGAGACCAGCGGTTCCTCGGAATACTTGAGTATCCCCCGCATCGGCCCCTCGGCGGCTTTCTTCATCGCGGCGTTCACTTCTTCCTTCGTAGTGTTGGTCGCGACCTCAGCGACAAAGTCCACAATCGAAACGTTTGGAGTGGGGACCCGCAGCGATATGCCGTCGAGTTTGCCCTTGAGTTCGGGAAGCACGAGCCCGATAGCTTTTGCCGCTCCGGTGCTGGTGGGAATGATCGAGAGTGCTGCGGCTCGAGCGCGACGCAAATCTTTGTGAGGCAGATCAAGGAGGCGCTGGTCATTCGTGTATGAATGCACCGTATTCATCAGGCCTTTTCGAATCGTAAAAGTGTCGTGCAGCACCTTCGCGATCGGCGCCAGGCAGTTAGTAGTGCACGATGCGTTCGAGATAACGTGGTGTTCCTTCGGATTGTAAGCCTTCTCATTTACCCCCAGCACCACCGTCACGTCTTCGTTTTTGGCTGGAGCGCTGATGATCACCTTTTTGACCGTATCGTGCAGATGCTTGGCGGCGTCGTCGCGCTTGGTGAACAAACCCGTGGACTCGATGACGATCTCGGCGCCTACCGAAGCCCAGTCAATCTTCCCAGGATCGCGCTCGGCAAAGACCTGAAATTCATCTCCGTTGACGGTTATGGTTTTGTCACTGGCTTTTATGTCGGCGTCGAGGTTCCCCAAAACCGAGTCGTACTTGAGCAGATGCGCAAGCGTCTTTGTGTCGGTGATGTCGTTGACCGCCACGAAATCTATGTCGCCTCGATTCATCGCGGCGCGAAACACGTTGCGCCCGATCCTCCCGAAGCCGTTTATCCCTACCTTGATTGCCATCTCATTCCTCCATGTCGATACCGGTTATGAATGCGCGCCGCATGCAGAAAACCGCCCGTTAGTATAACAGTCGAAGCTATAAGATGGGATATGCCTTGTCAAGCTAGGCCCCGTGGAGCGGTGTGATTAAGCCTGGGACTCGTACTCGCGAATTCACCGCTGATCTGTGCAGCCTCCGGTTCGCTGATCTTCGGAGATCAGCGGGCATCTGCGGATCGGTTACGGCGCAAACCACCGAGCAGGACGGATTCACTCCAAGCGTCTCCGAATCAACTCACTCGGTGCGCTTCGGTTGACTTGAGCCAGCCTACCAACTCGTTTACGTTAGCGGTGGCCAGAGCGACCGAGGTATCCGCCGCGCCGTAGTACATTCGCAGTTCGCCGGTCATTCGATCGTGTATCGTTCCGCACGGAAATACAACGTCGCCCACATCGCCGACTCGTTCATAAGGCTCATCGGGGCCAAAGACCCATTCATCGCCACGCCATAGCACGCGGCATGGATTATCTAGATCCAGAAGCGCAAGTCCCAACCTGTAAATGCACCCGGCCGAGGTGACTCGCACGCCGTGATAGATGATCAACCACCCCTCCGAGGTCTCAATCGGCGGGGGCGAGAGACCGATCTTGTTGGCGTCCCACCACGGTCCGCGCCGCGCTTCCAACAAGACAGTGTGATCACCCCAGTGCTTCAGATCCGGCGAGAAAGACAACCATATGTTTGCTTTGTTCGCAGCCTGGCTGCCTATCGGGCGATGGAGCAGCGCCCATCGTCCGCCAAACCGCCTCGGAAACAACGCGGCGTCTTTATCATCGGGCGGCATCACGGCGCCCCTGCGCTCAAACGTTTGAAAGTCTTCGGTGATCGCCATCGACACTAGGGGACCGCTGGTCGAATAGGACGTGTAGACGATCGCATATCGGTCCAGCTCGGGGACCCAGGTGATCCGCGGGTCTTCGATTCCCCAGACTTCCTCAGGGTGTTGATCTGGATCGGGCCGAAACGTCGGCTCGCGATCGATCTTCCAATCTGAAACGCCGTTGGCGCTCCGCACTGCGGTCAGATGCGAAATGCCCCGGCAGTCTTCCACTCGAACCAGAAGCAAGGTCTCGCCGGTCGCCAGCCAGGTGGCCCCGGCATTGAACACGCTGTTAGCCGGATAGGGCCAGTCGCCGATCGTCAGGATCGGGTTGTTGCCATAGCGGTGGAACAGTTGTTGAAAATCGTTGTTCATCAAGATGGTCTCCTGTTACGGGAAGAGGCGTCAAAGCAGGTGGAGAGAAAACCATGTCACTCGTCTCGATCACCGGGCAGCAAGGATCGTCTCAAAACGTCGAGACGGCCGACATAACGGCCGGGATTCCTTCTTCATCGACTTCCAAACCTTTGTCTCGCGGCTCTGAAACAGCCAACAAGGTCAACAGGCCGCAGATCACCGATTCCGCCCCCTGGTTCAAACTCGGACCGTGCGGGTTCAATCCGTCGGCGCAAGCGCCGGTTGCAAAGTCGTAGAGTCGCACGCCCAATCTGTTTCGGCCGAGCAGCCATTCGGCGGCGGCCTCAGCCAGCTCCAGGTAGCGCTGCTCCCGGCTGATTTTTTGGGCTACCAGGCAAGCCTCGGCGGTATAGCCGGCTTCGATGGGTTGCTGGCTGAGCACCGCCCGCTCCCCTCCCCGGCGATACCATCCCTGATTGCCGATGAAGTCAAACCGGCCGTCGCGATAAGTCTGCTGGAGGAGAAACTCCAACGAGTCAAACCCGATTTTTTTGAACTGTTCATCGCCCGTGGCGCGATAGGCAAGCAACATCGCTTCGGGCATCTTCGCATTGGCGTAGGTTAGTTCGTCGCCAAACCACCGCCAGTCGCCGTCGCTGCTCCGCTCGTATATCGCAGCGAGTTGATGAGCCAGTTCGGCCAATTTCCTGCGCACCGGCGGGGCCCCATCGTAGCGGTGCAGGAAGTTATATAAGCCGCAAATCGAGTAAGCCATCGCTCGCGGATGCTCGAGGTCAAGCGCTTGCATCCCCCGCTCGAACATATTTCGAGCAAGCGCTCGCACGCCCTCAGTGGGGCTGTAGCGGACGGCTGTACCCAGGCCCCACAACGCACGCCCGAGCGTGTCCTCGCTGCCCTGCTCATCCAGAAAGTCTCGCGCGTAACTCATGAAGTTGTGGAAACGTCCGTCGGGTAATTGCGCGTAGGCGAGAAAGCTCAGATACCTCGTCGCCAAATCGAGCGCCACCTCATCGCCGAACTGATCGTAGTACTTCAAGGTGACCACCAGCGCGCGAGCCGCGTCATCAGTCGCGTAACCAAAGCTCCGATCCGGAACACCACAGTTCGCGTGTTGAATGATGCCAGTGTCGTCGGTCAAGCGAATCAGGTGATCGAGCTTGATCTCGGGGAGGTCGTATCCCGCAGCGACCAGCTTCCTGACTCGCGGGGTCAGTCTCTTGTTTTGATAAGTCGAAGAGACCCGCTCGAAAAGCTCGATGTAGCGGCCGGCCACTTCGCTCCAGATCATCTGGCGCCCAAACTCGTAAGCCTTCTTTCGCATGCGGTGACGACCAGCGCGGTTCTCGATAAGCTTCAGCAGCGTGTTGCCGAGCCCATCCGAATCGCCGACGTCTACCAGCCGGCCTCTTCCCGAGGCCAGAAGCTCCTCTGCGTACAAGTAGGGCGTTGACACGACTGCCTTCCCCATCCCAACCGCATACGCGAGCGTTCCGCTGACGATTTGGTCCATGCCTTTATAGGGCGTGACGTAGATATCACATGCGCCGATGAATTCGAGCAGTTCGGACAGCTCGACGTAGCGGTCATAAAACATCACATGCTCTTCAAGTCCCAGCTCGCGTACGCGGCGACGCAACCACAGCCGATAATCCTCTCCTTCGCGGCGCTTGACCTCAGGGTGCGTGGCTCCCAGGACGACGTAGACCGCGCGGGGATACGCAGCCACGACTTTTGGCATCGCCTCCAGCATCATCTCGATGCCTTTGTTGCGACTCAGCAACCCGAATGTCATCAGCACGAGCCGTCCTTCGACGCCAAACTTGTCCTTGTAATAGTTCGGATCGACGAACGGAGCGTCAGGAACACCGTGGTGTATGAAGGTTATCTTCTCTTCCGGAATCCCGTAGTCCTTTCTTAGAATTCCCACCGCCCTGTTGTTTAAGACGACAAGGCGGTCGGACGCCGCGGCGACTCGAGCGAGCGAATCGCGGATCCCCGCCGGCGGCGCGGGCAAGACTGTGTGCAGCGCTGTGACTACAGGTTTGTGTAATGCTTCCAGGAACTCAATTATGTAGCGGCCGTCGCCACCACCGAATATTCCGAACTCGTGTTGCACACAGACCGCATCAACGCCTGAGAAATTAATGTACTCGGCGGCTAACCGATAATCGCCGAGCTGGTTCTGCCTGATCTCGAATGCCACCTCCGGCGGGTATTCGTAGCGCTCTGGCGTGTTGGTCATGGCAATAACGCTCGCCTGGATGTCTGGGCCAAGCTGACAAATTGCCTGACGCAAGTCACTGGTGAAGGTGGCGATGCCGCACGCGCGCGGAGGATAGGTCGCCACAAAACACACGCGCGAATTAGCTGTACGACTCTGCTTCATTCTGCTCACTCCTTCTTTACTGCTTCGCGGCCGGTGCCTGCGAACCCCGACCTACTGGCTATCTGCCGCGAGACCGACTCGGACGCCTTTGTCTAAGTTCACAGCAATTGGAATGCTACAGTCACGGCGCGCTTCAATCGCCGCTCCGGCACTTGCTGCGTTCCATAAGAACTAACAAAGAGGTGAGGTGGAATTGGTCAACACCTCCCTTATAATGTCGGAATTGTGCCAGGTCTACAAGAGGACGAGCTTGCTTATGTATCGTAATAAGACGGGCGCTGTGATTTGAAACCATGCGAATACGGTTGAACCCCAATCGAAATTTATCGGCTCGCTAAAAACGGAGGTTGATCCGATTCCTCAAGAAGCGGCAACACTGACAATTACCCGAACGTTTATCAAAAAGGAAATCATGAGTCTGGAATACATTAGTCGTTCCCATATCGACGCCGATGCGGCAACTGCTGAGCGTCTGCGCCAATATCACGTCCGCGAGCGAGAGATCGGCGGGTTTCATTCGACCGAGACTTCTCATCCGCCCGGCTTTCATATCCCCGCGCATTTCCACGATCTCGCTTCTATTTATCTCGTCCTTCACGGAAGCCTCACCGAGTTCTACGGACAGACGAAACGCGAATGCAAGCCACCGAGTGTTGTCTTCACGCCGCCTGGCGAAAAACACTCGAACCAGTTTGATGAACGAGGTGGTCGCTGCTTCTTGATCGAGATACCATCGTCGTGTATCGATCGACTGGCTGCGGCAGGCGTGAGGCTCGAGGTCTCGTTGCATTCGGTCGGTGGGATGTTGGCCTGGCTTGCGATGAGGCTCTACCGCGAGTTCGAGAGACCTGACACAGTATCGCTGCTGGCGGTGGAAGGCTTGATGCTCGAAACGTTGTCGGAGCTCGGTCGATGGACCGATAAGCCGGCGGCCTCGATACCGGGGTGGCTTCGCGAGGCTCGGGATCTTTTGCGCGATCGATTCCAAGAGACGCTGACGCTTGATGAACTCGCTCGATCGGTGGGCGTGCACCCGGCGCATCTCGCGCGCAGCTTCCGGAGATGCTATCGATGCACGGTGGGCGAGTATCAACGGCGGCTCCGGATCGAATACGCTTCGAGACAACTGTCGGAGACTCGAACATCCATTTCGAACATCGCGCTGGCCGCGGGTTTCTCGGACCAGGCACACTTCTCAAGAACTTTTCGTAATCACACCGGATTGACGCCCGCGAATTTCAGGGCGTCGTTTGGCGTGAGGGTCAGGTGACGGTTTTCTCTCGGCTAATGCCACCAAGGCGCGAAGACACAAAGCCGCACCAGTTCAATTCTTCGGTTCGTGATTCATAGTGACTTAGCGTCCTGGTGGCGAAACTCATCCGCTCGGTTTGCGCAAAGAATGTCAATATAGTTCAAGACTACGCCTGCAGAATTCGGTAAACTGTGATCGCAGGCTGTAAGGAAGACTATGAACGTTCGAAGACTAACGATGCTGCTCCTGGTTCTGACGGCTGCGCTCGCGCCGGCTTCAAACCAGATCGTTCCCGCCGCGCAGAAGACGGCCGAGCCGGTTGTGATTCCTTTTGAGCTCGCCAACCGGCACATATTGATAAAGGCGAGCATCAACAATTCGGCGCCGCTTTGGTTCATATTCGACACCGGAGACAAGGTCGCCATCGTCGATTCGACCCGGGCCCGGTCACTCGGCTTGAATCTGCAGGGAGAGATCAATGTCGGGGGCGCCGGCGAAGGATCGCTGAAGGGCTCCTACGTCCGCGAAGCTTCACTAGACGTGTTGGGTGTGGACGGGCACCCGCAACCCGTCGTGTTAGCCATTCCTTTGAGCCGTATGGCTCCTAGGTTTGGCCACGATGTTGACGGCATCATCGGAGCGGATTTCATCAAACAGTTCGTCGTCGAGGTAGATTATCAGGCTCGAGTCCTGCGCTTACATGACAAGGACAAATTCGTCTACTCAGGTACGGGCGAAAGCATCGCGGTGAGCTTCATCAATGGGGGTCACCCGACAATTTCCGCGGAAATCATTGTGCCTGGTCGGCCACCCCTCAACGGGAGGTTTGTGATCGACATCGGATCGGGCGGATCGCTGATGCTCAACCGGCCATTTGTTGAACAAGAGAACCTTCGGAGCTCATCGCCAAAGACCATCCGGTTGATGGGCGCCGGCGGCGCCGGCGGAAAAGTAACCGGCCGAGTCGGCCGTCTGGCCGGACTGAGGATCGGGAAACTTCAAATTGAGGACCCGGTCACGGCCTTCTCTGAGGACAAGGGTGGAGCCTTCGCTAGCTCGCAAACTCAGGGCAACATAGGCCAGCAAATATTGTCGAAGTTCAGAATATTCCTGGACTACGGCCGCGAGCGGATGATCCTCGAGCCGAACGCCAGCTTCAAGAACCCGATCGGGCCGGCTTCATCCGGGTTGGTTCTTTTCGCCGAGGGTTCGGACTACAAGACGTTTCGCGTCGATGAATTGCTGGAGGATTCCCCGGCCATCGAAGCCGGACTCAAGCAGGGTGACATCGTGATGTCGGTCGATGGACGCCCGGCCGCCGAGCTGACTCTATCCATATTGCACGAACTGTTCGAGAAGCCCGCTCCTCACAAACTCTCAGTCCGCCGAGGAGAACAGACTCTCCAACTCACATTGACCCCCAGACGGCTGATCTGAGAACCCCGGAGTGCCTCAGTTCGAAGTTAGCCGGCGATGCGGTCCCACGATCTGCACGAAAAGCTTTGTTAAGCTCCAACCTCATATCTGGTTATCCCTTGTATTATTGACTCGAGCTTTCCGGCTTTACACAAAGAGTAGCTTGAGCCGGGCTTTCCGCAGCGGGCGTTCAGAGTACCGGCTTTAGCCGGGCTTTTGCCCCGGAACTACCCGGCTAAAGCCGGTACTCTGAACACCCGCTTTGCGCTCCCAGGCTTTGAAGAAACTCGCGCGCGATTCGATTGCACGCTTCGTACGCCGACGTCTCGCTGTGAGGGCTGTGCCCGCCGCCTTCGATGACTTCGACGCAAGCGGCAGGCAACTGCGCCCGAACCGCTTCGAGCTCACCCGGCTCAGTTCGCGGGTCACGCGAACCGTGCAGAAACAACGCAGGCGCACGAAGCTCCGAGAGCCGGCCGCCGTAAAGGTCCTGCCCCTCGTGCATCGCTTCGTCGGCAATCTGCAGCCAGGCTCGACCGTTGACAACGATCAGCTCTTGCCAATAGTCGTGGCCGTGATCGCGCGCGAGCGTTGTCGCGACTCGCCCGCCCAGAAGATTGGGATTGCCCGCCATCGTTTCAAAGAACTCGCGAGAGCCGGGCTTCCTTCGATAGAAGTGAAAAGCTTCCAGGATCAGTCCGTTGATCCGTTCGGGAGCCGCCAACCCGACCATCGCAGCGATAACCGCCCCGTCGCTATGTCCCCACAACACCGGCCGTTCCAGGCGCATCGCATCGAGCAGGCGCAGCGTTTCAACCGCGGCACGCCGATGAAAGTCAGAAGGAACATGATCTATACGCAGCGACCCGCCGTATCCGGTGCGATCTGGGATCACAATTCTGAAATCCTCGCCGAGAGCCTCGATTTGTCGATCGAACGGATAAATCTCATAGCCCCACCCGCCGTGCAAGAACACAAGCGGCGCGCCCGAGCCCGTCTCACGATAATTGATCGCCACCGGACTTACTCCCGGCGCTAAGGGCGACTCATCAATGGTTACGCGTGGCAAATTGCTCTCCCTATCTCGGATTACAATAACGTGCTTCCGATATTCGCTCCAAGCGGACAGCTGGTCTCTGCGAAACCTCGGCGCCCTCTGCGTCTCGGCGGTGAGGTCGCTCGCAAATGAATTCACCGCCGAGACGCAGAGCGCGCCGAGGTTTCGCGGAGAGGATTCTTTTCCTTGCGAGCGTGCAAAGCGTCAGCTATACATTGCTCTCTCGATAGGAGGTCCGATGATGCGATTGATCGCCGCCGCTGCGCTTTCACTGGCAGGACTGTTACCAACCCTTGCGCAAGCTCCGGTTCCGGTGGAGAAGGAAACCCAACATCACTTGAAGTTTGAAAACCAATACGTCCGCGTCTTCGACGTGCTTGTTCCGCCCGGGGACACAACCTTGTTTCACGTGCACTCTAACGACTACGCCTTCGTTTCAATCGGCGACGCGACCCTCAAGGCGGAAGCGATGGGCGGTCAGCCCGCCGACTTGATATTGAAGGACGGGGAAACCCGATTCACCAAAGGTCCGATCACTCACCGCGTGCGCAATGTGGCGGCCACTCCGTTTCGAAACATAACCATCGAGATTCTCCGTTCACCGGGTCCATCGGGAATTGCGAACCGGGACACCTCACCCGGGCTGTCAACCGTGCTCGACAACGATCGAGTGCACATCGAGAGGCTCGTTCTTGAGCCAGGTCAATCCACGCCAATGCATACGCATAACCTGTCTGCGCTGAGCGTCTTTCTTACAAAGGCGAAGGTGCGCGTCGAGTCGCCGGGGCAGAAGCCTCAGACGATGAACTATAATCCGGGAGATTTTCGCTGGCGCGCAGCACCCACAACGCACACGTTGAAGAACATCGGCTCCACGCGATTTGAAGCTGTGGGCATCGACTGGAAGTGACACGGGTAGCATAGACTTTAGTCTGTGTATCTCGCGATCTCAGTAACACACCCACATAGACTAAAGTCTATGCTACTAACATCCTTGCAGGACCAAATCACGAGGTGCCGGCTCTGTCCGCGTCTTGTTGAGTGGCGCGAACAGGTGGCTCGCGAGAAGGTTCGACGGTTCGCCGATCAGAAATATTGGGGAAAGCCGGTTCCCAGCTTCGGCGACCCGCGACCGCGATTGTTGGTAGTGGGACTTGCGCCCGCGGCTCACGGCGGGAATCGCACCGGGAGAATCTTCACCGGAGATCGGAGCGGCGACTGGCTTTTTCGAGCGCTGCACAAGGCGGGCTTTGCCAATCAGCCAAGTTCGGTTTCTCGCGACGACGGTCTGCGCCTCAAAGACTGCTACGTGACGGCGGCGGTCCGATGTGCGCCGCCGCTCAACAAGCCGCTGCCCCAGGAGATTGCGAACTGCCGGCCTTACCTGATGCGCGAACTGAGATTGCTGGGGCGCGTGCGGGTCATTGTTGCGCTCGGGCGTCTTGCATTCGATGCGGTGATCGCATCCGTGGGGTTGGATGAGAATGGCAAGGCGCGTCCAAAGTTTGGACACGGAGTTGAGACCCGCTTGAAACAAGGCGTCGCGATGATCGCCTCGTTTCATCCGAGTCAACAGAACACCTTCACTGGGAAGCTGACCGAGCCGATGTTCGACCGAGTGTTCACCCGAGCACGAGAGATCATTTCTGCCCCTGAGTAATTCGAGGAGAACCCAATGATCAAGCAACTGATGGCATTTTATATGGTAGTGACGGTGTTCTGCTTAGGCGCATTCGCACAGTCCCAACCGAAACAGACCGTGTTGATCAAAGCGGGACGAATGATCGACGTGAGGAGCGGGCGAGTGCTGACGGATCAGGCGATACTCGTCGAGGGCGAACGCATCAAAGAAGTCGGGCCTTACAATCAACTCTCCTCCAGAGCTGGCGGCGCACGAGTCATCGACCTGACGAACTCCACCGTGTTGCCCGGGATGATCGACTGTCACACCCACATCTTGCTGCAAGGCGACATCACCGCCGAGGACTACGATCAACAACTGCTCAAGGATTCGATTCCCTTCCGGGCGATACGCGCGACCGTCGCCGCGCGAACCGGGCTGATGAACGGCTTCACCGCGATGCGCGACCTCGAAACCGAGGGCGCGATGTACGCCGACGTCGACGTTAAGCGCGCAATCAATGAAGGTCATATCGACGGGCCGCGAATGTTTGTTTCAACCCGAGCCTTCAGCCCGACCGGGATGTATCCACTGCTGGGATACTCCTGGGAGCTGCGCGTACCCGAGGGCGTTCAAATAGTCGATGGGGCGGGCAACATCCGAAGAGCGGTTCGCGAACAGGTCAAGTACGGCGCCGATTGGATCAAGTATTACGCCGATCGCCGCTACTACATGAAAGACGGCGCGCTGCATTCGTGGGTGAACTTCACCGACGAAGAAGCGCGGGCGCTGGTCGACGAAGCCCACCGTCTCGGTCGCAGAGTCGCCGCTCACGCGATGGGCCGCGAGGGGATAGAGTCGGCTCTCAAAGCCGGTGTCGACTCGATCGAACACGGCTTTGGGCTTGACGATGAGATGATGGACTTGATGATCAAACGCGGGGCCTACTGGTGCCCTACCATCTACGTCGGTGTGTATGTGGCTGAGGGTCGCGCGGCCGCCGGTGCTCCGATCTGGAAGACGATGCTTGAGCTCGAGGCAAAGGCTTTTAGCAAAGCCGTGAATAAGGGCGTCAAGATAGCCTTCGGCACTGACGCCGGCGGGTTCGCCTGGACCGAGAACGAAGCCAAGGAGTTCAGCTACATGGTCCGCTACGGTATGACGCCGATGCGGGCGATTCAATCCGCGACGATAGTGGCGGCGAGCTTGCTGGATGCATCGAATGACATCGGTTCGATTGAGCCCGGCCGCTACGCAGACATTATTGCAGTGAAAGACAATCCGTTGGACGACATCGCTCGACTTGAACGTGTTGAGTTTGTCATGAAGGGCGGCCGAATCGTAAAGAACGGCTTTTGATATGTGTTCATCACAGGAGAACTCAGACAATGCAACGACCTTTAGCTTTACTGCTCGGCTTCACACTGACGTCGGCTTGTTTGTTCGCGCAGTCGCCGCCAAAGCAATCCGTGCTGATCAAGGCGGGCCGGCTAATCGACGTTCGGGCGGGGCGCCTGCTCACTGATCAGTCGATCCTGATAGAAGGCGATCGCATAAAGGAAGTAGGGCCGTCGGCGACGGTCGCGGGTCACGCTCCCTCTGACGCGCGAGTTATTGATCTGTCCGGCGCTACCGTGCTTCCGGGGCTGATCGATTGCCACACCCATCTCACCTTCGACCCCCAGCATACCGGCTACTCCGCTCTCGGGATATCGACGCCTCGCGAAGCGCTGTACGGAGCGAAGAACGCAAGAGTGACTCTGGAAGCCGGTTTCACGGCCGTGCGCAACGTGGGCGCCAACGGTTACGCTGACATCGCGCTGCGCGACGCAATCAACGCGGGTGATGTGCCAGGCCCGCGCATCGACGCTTCGGGACCGTCGATTGGAGTCACCGGCGGTCATTGCGACGAGAGCCTGCTCGCCCCAGAGTTTCATCACAAAGCTGACGGAGTGGCCGACGGAGTCCCTGCCCTCATGCAAAAGACTCGCGAGATCGCCAAGTACGGCGCCGACTGCATCAAGATATGCGCGAGCGGCGGCGTGCTCTCAAAGGGCGATTCGCCGGAAGCGCTGCAGTTCAGCGACGAAGAGATTCGCGCGGTAGTCGCCGAGGCTCATCGCCTCGGTCGCAAGGTCGCAGCTCACGCGCACGGCGCAGCAGGAATAAAACAGGCGGTGCTGGCTGGAGTCGATTCGATCGAGCACGCGTCGTTCATCGACGACGAAGCTATCAGGCTGATGAAGGAAAAGGGCACTTATCTGGTGCCGACAATTTTTCTTGGCGACTGGTTCATGGAGAACTATCAACGCATGGGCGTTCCCGAATTCATGGTTGAAAAGGCGAGGGTGGTGATGCCCGCCGCGCGACTGAACATCGCTCGCGCATTCAAGGCCGGCGTGAAAGTGGCGTTCGGCACCGACGCGGCGGTGTATCCGCACGGCTTGAACGCCCGCGAATTCGCGGTGATGGTGAAGCTCGGGTTGACTCCGATGCAGTCGATACAGGCGGCCACGGTGAACGCGGCTGATCTGTTGGGGTGGTCAGACCGCCTGGGCTCGATCGAAGCCGGGCGGTTCGCCGACATCATCGCAGTGAGCGGCGATCCTACGAAGGACGTCACAACGCTGGAGCACGTGAGCTTTGTCATGAAGGGCGGTCAGGTTGTCGTAGCGCGCTGACCTATTCGATTCCCTTCGTCACCACCGGGTTCCACAGCTCAGCAAACCTCTCCGGCTCAGTGATGACTTCGTCGAGGTTCTTGCCTTTCCGGGCGGCCCATTCGCGGAGGCCGGCGGGCCGATACTCGGGGTACTTCTGACAGCGACGAAATACCGATAAGTCAATTCGTTCATTCACCGTTTTGACATGCCCGGCGCGCTGTTTGCCGTCCAGGACGGTCAGTTTCTTGACAGGATCTGACATGATCCATCTTGTGTAGCGCCTGCCCAATGTCGCCACCCTCCAGAAGCCTCGGAGGAACTCGGCGTACGAGTCACGCTCGTGCATGAGCATATCGTCGTCGTCCGGCGTGATATGCGACCGGAACTTCAGCCCGCATCCCTCGGCCTTGCTCTGAATCCACCGCAGAGGCCGTTGAGGAAGCAGATCGGCGGCGTAACCACCGCCCACATTTGCGTGCGCACCGGAAAACCAGCGCTGCTCGATCATGCGTTCGTCGGGCCGAAGCTCGGGTTCTTTTGCCTCGGGCACAAACGTCGTCCAGAGTATCGCCCAGTAAGGCTGGCGGTACTCGTCAGTCGCGAGCGCCTGATACGCATTTTGAACAACCATGCTCAAATGGGTATTGTGGTACTTGGAGCTGCGCCGACTTCCGGGCACGCCAAGCGACCCGACCGTGTCCCACACACCGATCATCTTTATGAGATTGCGCCGATAATAGGAGTGATCGAGCAGGACCTTCTCCTCGAAATCGAGATTCTTCAGCGTGGCTTTTTCCCTTATCAACTGATAGATCGGCCGCACCTGTTCGCCTTTCTCGTACCGGCTGTAGAGCTGAGTGAACGACAGTGCCGCCTCGGGCCTGAGAATGCCGCAACGAGCGATCAGACCGGCCAGGCTTCGCGCTGTGAATGCGCCTCGGCTGAACCCAAACAGAAAAATCTCATCGCCCGGGTTGTAGTGTTCCATCAACCAGCGATAGGCCCCGCGAATGTTCTGAGGCAGGCCTGTGCCAAAAGCCCCACCGCTGACGCGGTCGTACCAGTGCGTGCCGACACCCTCTTCGTAAAAAGTTTTCTGGCTCACCCCGTCCCGGCCGGTCAGACCGAGCATCAGATAGAGGCGCCATACGTTGGTATGTGAGCCAGGCTCGTTCCAGGTGCCGTCGAAGAATAAGCAAAGGCGTTGTCCCGGCAGCGCTTGATTCGGTTGCATCCTCGGCTGGACCTCCTCATCCCGATCTGAGCAGCCAGTCGCGAACCTGGTGCGCGAGGCTCCTCCTCACGAACACATGACGAATTTGACGAACATTACAAAACTGGAGCTGCCGAAACAAGTAGCTTGTACTATCACACCCGGATCATCCCGAGTTCGACGCACCGCCTCTTCAGGCGCGGCGTCCCCGCGCAGAGTGGTTTTTGCCGTTGGTTTCATCAGGAGTCACATGACTCGGGTCGGCGAGCGTGTATAATTGAGGTTCTAGTTTCACCAGCATCATTCGCAATTCTCAATTTGATCGCGAGGACAAATATGAAAGAGGCGAAGGGCGGAGCCGGGAAAGACGCAAAGAAAAAGTCATCTGCAAAAACCGCACAAAGCACCGATGTGACACGGCGCTCGGCCGACTCACCGGGAGCCGGAACCGCAGCCGACAAGCCAGACAACGCCGCGGCGCCTGCCGCGCCTCAAGCGCCGGTAGTCGACGAATCACCAAACCTTCCCGCGACTCACGGCAAGGTAGGAGTGTTCGGCGGACCCAAGGATCGCGGAATCAAACCCGATGACAAGCTTGCGTTGCCGACTGGCCCCCACGGAGTCTACGAGCGCGTTCGCAGCCTTAACCCGAAGGGCTTCTATTGCTCGATGCGTTGGAACTATCACGTCCACCACATGACTCCTGAAGAGGTGAAGCGCTGGTGGGCCAACAAGAAGTTGGTGGTGACCAATTCAAAGAACGGCAGCGCCGTAGTTGTTCGCGCGGTGGATTTCGGACCGCATGAGAATACAGGGCTCGACCTTGGCATATCTCCTGGCGCGGCCGAAGCGCTAGGGGTCGAAGTAGGCGACGAAGTAGACATCGCGCTGGCCGATCCGAAGTTGCCGCTCGGACCGCAATAGTTGCGGGTTCCGGGTTCCGCGTTCCGAGTTCTGGGTCCGGTGTTTTGGGATCTATTGACTTGGAACTGAGCCTGGACGCAGGAATCCGGACCAAAGACCACTTTCTTATGATCCGCTATCCCGCATTCGATCCGCCTGAATACCTCAACTGGAAACCTGACGCTGACGCCGACCGGGAATTCACTCTCACCATCGAACGCGTTCCGGCCCGAACGGCAATCATTCGCGCGCTCGAAGCGGACCGGTTACTCGGGCTGTACAAGGGTCTCGTTCGCAACCGGTTACACGACATCGCGCTGAAGCGTTGGGTCAAGCAAGGGGTGATCTCCAAAGCGTGGCTCGGTTTCGGTGAAGAAGCTACGACGATCGGGCCGGTTCACGCGCTCAATCGCGCGCCAACACCCGACGGGTCGCCGTCTGATTTTGTCGCCCCGATGATCCGAAACGCAGGCGCGTGTCACGAAATGGGAATGCCCCTGGCCGACATGCTTCGAGGTTATCTTGGCACCGCCGACTCGCCGACCCGCGGACGCGATCTTCACATAGGAGACTTCAAACGCGGCGTGGTCGCTCCGATCAGTCACGTTGGCGACATCATGGCGGTCACTGCCGGCATCGCACTGAGCTTCAAGTTGAGGCAAGAGCCTCGGGTTGCGCTCACCTGGATCGGCGACGGCTCGACAAAGTCTGGAGTGTTTCACGAGAGCATGAATCTGGCGGCGGTGCAGCGGTTGCCGATGATAGTCATCATTCAAGACAACAAAGTGGCGCTTGGCACCCGGCTGGATCAGCACCATCGCGGTTCGTTCCTCGATTGGCCGGCTGCTTATGGAATCGAAGGCGCAGCGTTTGACGGCAACAACGTTCTGGATGCTTATGCCGCAACCAGCCTTGCCGCCGATGCTTGTCGCACAGGACGTGGCCCGGTCTTGCTGATCGCCGATACGTTCCGCATGGGAGGACATGCAACTCACGACGAACGCGAAGCGCGGGCGACTTTCGACGCGGCTCTATTCGAACATTGGGGCAAGCGCGATCCAATCGGGCTGTATGAGACTTACTTGATCGAAGGCACGGTGGATCTCGAAACCGGACGCCGCGCCGGGCGGAGCAATTCGCTTCGCGAGCCTAATACGGACATACTTAAGCGCCTCGAAGCGCAAATCATCGAGGAGATCGACCGAGCAGCCGACGAAGCACTCGACAGCGCAAGGACCAACATGCCGAAGCCCGAGTCAGCCGCGGGAGGCGTTTATTCGGAAGCGAGCGGCTCTCCGACCGAGGTCGCAGTAACTGCAGCTTCGTGAGGCCGGTGAAGCGGCGAGGTTGTCAATGCTGAGTTCAACCAGCAAGATCCCATTCGCTCGATAGAGAAAGTTGAAATATGAAATCGATTGTTGCCCTCTTGATCATCTCCGTTTGTGTCGGCTCAACGGCGGACGCGCAGAAGCGAACAAAGAAGCCCGCTCCGCGTTCGCGTGGAACAATCACTCAGCCTTCGAGCACAGCGGTCAACAAACCCCGGATCATCGGTTCGGCGGTCGTAATTATCACAAAGAACGGTGACCGCATCGCAGGCGAGCTACTTGAGCTGACGGCCTACAGCGTTCGAATCAGAGCGAACAACCTCGAATCGACAATCGCGCTCGACACGATTGCTTCGCTGTCGCTTGGGGGCGCGCCAGCGCCCAACACTGGAGCCGATCAACCCGCGGTCCCGGTTCGAGCCGATTTCGCGCCGGATGCTGAAACGGCTCTGCGGTTCTTTCACAATCTGGCCGCAAATCTGAAAACCGGCGTCGACTACACCGAATACGGGCGCCAGTTGGCCGAGTTACGGCGCGCCGGCGAGCGGTTCATCAGCAAGTACAGCTCGACTGACAACGCGTCGGAAGCGCGGGTCGTCTCGCTGGTGGCGGGCGCCTTGACCGACTACAGTTGGGCACGAATCCTTTGGACCTTGAAGTTTGGGCGCACCAGCGACGGCACTATCGGTGAAGCCGACTCGCCGACAGTCGTCGATGTGCTGACGCTTTATCCCGACCTTCGCGCCGCAGCAGCAGCCGGCCAAAGGCTCTCGGCGGAAAAGCTATTAGCCGGAGTCTGGAGGAAAGCTTCGGAGAAAGTAGACCGGGCTCGAACACTGCTCGCGCCGCATCGTTAGAACTCCGGAGTTACTGCAATGCTCAAGTATGTAGCCTTCTTGAGAGCCATCAACGTCGGCGGACATACGGTTAAGATGGACCACCTTCGCCGGCTCTTCGAAGCTCTGGAATTCTCAAACGTGGAGACGTTCATCGCCAGCGGCAATGTCATCTTTGACTCCTCATCCAAAAGCACCCGCGCCCTCGAGAAGAGGATCGAATCTTTGCTTCTGGAGGAACTCGGTTACGCAGTAGCGACGTTTATCAGATCGACAACCGACCTGGCCTCGATAGCCGAATACAAGCCGTTCGAAGAGGAATTGAAGTCCGAAGGCGGCGCTTTGTATATCGGTTTCCTCGCGGAAAAGCCAAACGACCAGGCAACTCGGAATCTGATTGCCTGCGCCACGAGGGTTGATGACTTTCATGTGTTCGGCCGAGAAGTGTATTGGCGATGCCGTACGAAGTTCAGCGAAACCGCATTCTCAGGCGCACGGCTTGAAAAGACCCTCGGAATGCAGACAACTCTCAGGAATTGGAATACTGTGAAGAGGCTCGCGTCAAAGTACCCGTAGTCGCCAGCGGCACTCGCATCCGAGTGCGCTTCATCACCTTCTAAAACAAAGGGAGTAAGCGGTAGGCCGGCCATCTTCTCGATAACCGGCCTCCGCCGGGGACTCAGGGCTCTCTGCTTTCTGCGCGCAGCGGGGCTGCCCTGTTGGAATGTGGCCTGTGCCGTCCTCACCAGTCCGAGGGCATCTTGCGCGTGACTGTTATGACTTGTTCCTCCGCTAAGCTTGCACCGCGCTGACCTCTTATTATTCAACGGGCCGCGTGTACTTGAAGCCGTCCGACAACCTGCCATCGAGATTGCGCACCTGGATGGTCACACTTTCCCCGCGCGCGATTTTCTTGCCTGACTTCTTTGCGATGAGCATCGTGAACGGGGTCACACCGTCGTTTCGGGTCTTGCCTTGAGGCTCGCCGTCCAGCAGCAACTCGGCGCCCATGTCGAAGTACTTGCCGTAGACGTAGAGCTTCTTGCCGCTCACCTCCGCGCCGGTGATCTGAGGAACGACCGAGAAGGCCTTGTAACAGGCTACGGCGAAGTCAGCGTTCTCGCTGCCAATTGCATACCCGGCAGTTACTATCCTGCCGTTTGAAGTAAGCGCCATGCCCCACGCCCAATCGTCGCGGCCGAAGAAGTCGGTTTGAACCTTGCCCGCCGCTCCGAACGAGGGATCCAGACTGCCGTCGGTGTTGTAGCGAGCTAAGCCGAAATCCCTTCCTGCAAAACCCCAGGCGGACCCGGTTGCCACGATCTTGTCGTCGGGCTGAATGGCGACGCCACAGACGACATCCGGTCCCTGGTTAAAGTCATTCGTAACCCGGCCGCCGACTCCAAATGAAGCGTCGAGAGTCCCATTGCCGTCAAAGCGAGCTAGCGCAAAGTCGCGGTTGGTGTTCGCCTGGTTGAAAGCATAGCCCGCCACGACGATCTTTCCGTCGGATTGCAGAGCCATCGCGTAAGCAAGGTCTTCGTGCCCGTTAAAGTCGATGCTCACCTTGCCGTTCTGGCTGTAGCCGAATGACGGATCGAGCGACCCATCGGGGTTGTAGCGCGCGAGCCCGAAGTTACCGGCCACCGGTCCGGCTGCGATGATCTTACCGTCAGACTGAATCACCGTCGCGTAAGCTATGTCCGAACTCCCCGAATTGAAGTCTGTGTGCACCTTACCAGCGGTTCCGAACGACGCATCGAGACTGCCGTCGGGATTGTAGCGGGCCAGCGCGAAGTCACTGTTGATAGGTCCTTGATCGGTGCCCTGCGTAAAGCCCACGGCCACGATCTTGCCGTCCGTTTGCAGGGCCAGACCGAAGACGTGCTCGGCCTTACCAAAGAAATCGGTGATCACCGTCCCATCCGAACCGAAGGATCGGTCCAGGCTCCCGTCGGAGTTGAACCTCGCCAGCGCAAAGTCCGAACTGCTGTGCTCAGGAACAGCCGCCTCGCCCGCAACTACGATCTTGCCGTCGGGTTGGATTACCACCGAGTAGGCGACGTCGGTGCCTCCAAAGAAGTCCACGCCGGTGAGCGCCTCTGATCCGAACGAATTATCAGGCGTACCATCCGACAGCAGCCGGCCGACCGCGAAGTCTTCAGCCTTCTTCTTGGTTTCCATGTATCCGACCCCAATGATCTTGCCATCGAGCTGCAAAGCCAGAGCTTGAATGGCCTCGCCGCGGCCATTGTCAGCGCTCAGCTTTCCGCCATCCGCAAACCCTGAATCGAGATCGCCGTCGGCTGCCTGTACCCGAACTGGAAGGCTCCAGGAGAGAAGCAGCGCCGTAGCGGCGAATACTAGAAGCAGACGTGCCCCGGACTTTGTTCGCTTGCCGAGGAGCACCAGCAGAGTTTTTGAGCGTTTCATCATTGCACCTCCATTCCTTAACTAAGCGGGGCGTGAAGACACCATCACTCCCGGGCGTCGGTCGGTTCAGGATCGAGGTTGCCGGATTATCACTATCAGCGGGTCCGGCGGCGAGAACGAGGGCGAGAGATGTGGAATCGTCGCTCGCGATGTCATCGCGCCAGCGACATCACGGAGCGAGGTTAGACAGAAACAGAATGATCTTCCTCGCTCACGTCCTTATTCGGCTGCATTCAGGCGAAGCATCCCCTTCAGCAACGAATGCTGCTTCAAGTCTCCTCCCACACCCGATTGATAGTGTAGAGAGTCTCGTGATCGAGAAACTATGACAAGCGTCACCTCGTGCCGTGACTGCCGTCACTGGCGCCGTCCAGGCGGCTGAGGCAGTCCGATGCCGCTGGCGCCCGGGGCCGCGGCAAGCTCGGTCCAGTTGTGTCTCCGCAGGCCCGCTAGCTGATATTTCCGCAGCATCTGCGCGATTCAACCCAAAAACTGCGATAGCTATGTGATTGTCGGCCTGAAAAATAAAGGCACGAGCATTGCTCTTTCTTCTTTTGGTAAGAATTACGCCGTTACTAAGCCCAATCAGGGCTCGGCGCAGTCGGGGGGGGGAACCTGATCGACAGATTTATTCTCCAGAGAGGAGCCGCATTTATGGTAGCAGCTATGCAGCGCGCAGCAGAGGAGAGCAGTTTATCTGATATCGTGCTCAATCAGATTCACCAAACGCCTGGATTGAAAGACGCAGCGGTCAACGCGTCGGCTGATCAGGGTCTCGTCACGCTCACGGGGTACGTGAAAACGGATGCCGAGCGAATCGCCGTCGAGGAAGTCGCGAGACAAGTACAGGGGGTCAAGGCGATCGCCGATGAATTGTTAGTCAAGCCGTCGGTGGAGCGCTCCAGCGCGGAAATCGCACGAGAGGTGTTGAGGAATCTCCGGAGTCACGTCTTTTTGGCGGCGGAAGACATCAAGGTTATCGTGAGAGACGGTCGCGTGACGCTCGAGGGCGTCGTTCACCAGGAGCTTCAGAAGATGCTCGCCGCGGCACAGGTAAATAGGGTTCAAGGCATTTCGGGCGTCTCGAATCAACTCGAGATCAAGCCGGATGCCGCGGAAGAACCAATCGGCGACGCTGTCCCGGACGCAATTGCGTACTTCGGTAATGGCGGCTGGGTTGAAACCGGGGAAGCAGAAGCCGGGTAACGCCGCTCGCGCGAGGAAAAACGCTGGTTGCCGGGCTGCGGAGCATGTCGACCTTTGCGCGAGGACGAGATGTTCTCACGGCGAACAAAGAGAGACGAGCTGTTCAACACTAACCTCGATAGCGTAGCTCGCGATTCTGCGAGCTCGCTGGAGGGGCTTGGTGCCCTGCGCTCGGTCTCGGCGGCGGACGAGAAGGACTCGTATCAGCGCGTCACTGCAACGGAGGTTCCGCGACGACACAATCTCGCGCTCGCAGGCAATAAACCAACTCGCAGAATCGGACCGGGAGAAGTGCTTCTCGCCACGATGGTGGCGCTTACCATCTACACGACTCTGCTGCTGAGATTGCCCTATAGATCTCCGGTCACCAACAGCCTCTACTCCGTGCTCGCCTTGGCGACCTTTTACTTTTATCTCAGGTTGCGGCTGAGAATCCGGCTGCCCGCTCTGATGCTGCTCTGTCTTGTTCTGTCTATTCTGCTCGACGTGGTGGGTAACCATTTTGGGTTGTTCAGCCGAAGGATAGCTCTGATACCCTACGACACCATCACGCATTTCACATCCAGCGGGTTGTCGTTCATTCCAGTAATGTGGCTGTTGATGGCGCTGCTGAGACGCTTTGACTATCGGCTGCCACTGGGGTTTGTGACCTTCTTTTCAGCGACGACCGCGTTCAGTCTCGCGGCTTATTATGAGATTACTGAACTGATCGATGAGCGATTCTTTGGTGGCCAGCGGATATGGACTCCCCGTGACACCGTTCAGGATCTGGCCGCGGATCTGGCGGGCATTGTGATCGCCGCCTTCTTCTGCGCTCTCGTTCTCAAAAGACGACGGGCGCGAACTTAGTTCGCGTGTCCGCCGGTCTCACCATCAGTCAAGGTTCAACACAGGGCTGGGTCGTGGTGGAATTGTGTTGAGAAGAGCTCGCCACAAAGACACCAGGGGCACCAAGGTTCCACAAAGGCTTTGTGGGGTGCAGCTTCGTGACTTGGTGTCCTTGTGGCAAGATCTCAATCCACCACCTCAACACGCTAATACCCTACTACCGTTGGATGGCGCTTCTTGGTCTGTAGAGGGTACTATTCTAGATCACGTTGTCTTTCAGGGGACCTTGCTAGGTTGCCCAAGTATTCTGTTGAAGTGAGAGGAAAGTAATGCCGACAGCATTTTCTCATGGCGTCGCATCGATCGCATTGGGCCGGGCATCCGGGCGCCGGCTCCCGATGCGTTTTTGGGTGTTATCAATTGCTTGCTCGGCGGCGCCGGACATTGATGTATTGGCTAACCGGCTAGGCTTCGATTACACGACGATGCTCGGCCATCGCGGCCTCACCCATTCGTTGCCGTTCGCGGCAGCGTTGAGCGGCCTTCTCACCCTGCTTGCCTTTCGAAAACCGGTTGCGGGCATCAGCCGACTGAAGTTGTTCACGTTGTTGTTTGCAGCAACTGTTTCGCATTCGATTTTGGATGCGATGGTGGACGGCACCCTGGGCGTGGCTTTTCTTGCTCCACTTAGCTCGAGACGGTTCTTTCTTCCCTGGCGGCCCATCGTCTCAACACCGATCGGAATGGCCTTCTTCAGCCCCGAAGGCGCAGCAGTAATAAAGAATGAGATTATTTGGGTATGGCTACCGTCGCTGGCGGTGATCCTGGCTCCGTGGTTGCGGAGACGCCTCGCTGTTCGGCCGGTCTTGAGTGAGATCGCGACCGCGACGTCGAGCGTCGATCAGTAGTGCTTCAAGTTCCCGCGGCAATGCTCCGATAATCAAGAGAGGGCGTCATTGGGCTGACATGATCCGGTCGCTCGGATCTTCGTCGGCCCTGACGCCCTCTCTGTTCGGCTAAACCTTATTGCATTCCAAACGTGCGGCCTCCTCCACTTCACCTTGAAGTGAGCTGATCTTCCCTCACCCGGTGAACCTCCTGGCGCGAACGTCAGAGCGCCCGAGGTTCCCGAGTATCAAACCCGCGTGCCTGGACCGAGGGAATTGGAGTACACTCCGCAGGATTTCAGACTCTCGACCTTTCGAGGAGGAACACCGGATTGACGGATTTGTTGAAGCTCAGCGGGATTGCAATCGTAGTCATCGGATTTGCGCTTCGTCTTCGCACTACGCTTGTGGTGGTGACGGCGGCGCTTGTCACCGGCCTCGTCGGCGGACTGCCTTTGTTTACGAATGAAGGCATTCTTCAGAACTTCCCGCTCCTCACCAGGGCTGGGACTCAGGAGGGGGTCATAAACATGCTGGGCCGCGCGTTCGCGGAGAACCGATTGATGACGCTATTCATCATTACGCTGCCGGCGATCGGGCTTGCTGAACGATACGGCTTGCAAGAGCAATCCGCCGCGCTCATTCGGCGCATCTCGGCCGCAACAGTCGGGCGTTTGCAGATCGTCTATCAACTCTTCAGGGTGCTCACCGGGATTCTTGGAATAAGGTTGAACGGACATCCTTCATTCGTGAGGCCGTTGATTTTTCCTATGTCGGTTGGCGCGGCGGAAGCGACTTTTGGAGCCGCCAGCGCGGAAGAGGTCCCCGAAGACGTCGTTGAAGAAATAAAGGCCGCCAATGCTGCCAGCGAGAACTACGGCAACTTCTACGGCCAGAATCTGTCTCCGGTGCAAGCGGGGATCCTTCTCGTCTTCACCGTAATGACAGGGCTCGGCTATGCGGTCAGCGTCTGGAGCTTAGTAATTTTTGCCATACCCATCACTTCGATCTCGGTGATTCTGGGCGCGCTTCAATTCTGGCTGCTTGATCGCCGGTACCGAAGAAAGGCGGCGGCAACCCGATGATAAGAACGATTGCCGGAACGTTGTTCAACCTCGAAGCCGTGTACGTGCTCACCGGACTGGTTCTCTGGATCTTTGCGGTTCTCGCCGTTCGCGATCAGGCCAACAAACGCCGTCTCTCGAACGCGCTTTTTTGGGCAATCCTGGGAGCGGTATTCATCTTCGGCAAGGTTCTGCCGAGCTGGACAACCGGGCTGCTGATCCTTTCGATGGTGCTTATCGACGGATCGGGCGGCGTCACGCGCGGCCACTACAACGAATCCTCAAAGGCCGAGCAGAACGAACACGCGCGACGGCTCGGCCAAAGGATCTTCCTGCCGGTTTTGACGATCCCGCTGATGACCTTCGCGTTCGCGCTGGCGTTTCGAGTCCCCTACATGCAGGAATTATTTGGAATGGATGCGACTCGGGGCGCGCTGGTCGGGCTGGGATTCGGAGGAATCTGTGCGATGGTCGTGTGCCTTTGGATCACCAAAGACAAGTTTGCGGTGTTGATGCAAGAGGGACGGCGGCTTAACGAAGCGATGGGCGCGGTAAACATTCTGCCTCAATTGCTGGCCTCGCTTGGGGTGATCTTCACCGCCGCAAAGGTCGGGGAAGTGATCGCGAGCGGCATCCATCGAATCATCCCGGGGGATAGCGTGTTCCTTCTTGTGCTGGCCAACTGTCTTGGGATGGCCTTGTTCACGATGGTGATGGGAAACTCGTTCGCCGCTTTTCCGGTTATTGCCACCGGGGTGCTGGCGCCGCTCATAATCCAGCCATTCGGTGTCAGGCCGGAGATGGTTGCAATCATCACGCTCACGGCGGGCTCGAGCGGGACTTTGATGACGCCGATGGCCGCGAACTTCAACATCGTCCCGGCGGCGCTTCTGAACATGCGCAATCAGTACGGGGTGATCAAGTTTCAACTGCCGTTCGCCCTGACCATATGGTCTCTCCATGTGATCTTGATGTGGCTGATGATCAGACTGTTCTAGGAGCCTGCTGAATGAGGACAGCATGAAGACCCGAGGAACCAGGGCTGCGCCAGGGCAGTGAGCCCGGTGTTGGCGCCGGCATCGTGGCGCCTTTTTCGCGCAGGGAGTGCGCTGGCGCCCTGGTGGCGATCAGATAGCTTCAGCAATCAAAAAAGAAGACTTCACTGCGTAAAAACGTTTGATTCCGCGCGTGGCTTGCTGTATAAGAGAGTTGTCACATCTATCGTTCTTGGAAACCCCGTACAAGGTTCCGAATCGATTAGGCAACGGCCGACGCTGGCGCGGACTGCTGCTCGACTGACACTCAACCACTACTAACCGGAAACGGACGCTAGTAAGATTCGCACGCTTGCCTGTAGTAGCAATTAGGAGATTCTATGGATAGAAAGTACAAACAGCGCGGTTATCAAGATGAAGAACGAGAGCAAAAACCGCGGCCCGCAACACCACAACGGAACGACGTTCGCACACCAAAGATGCCCGCCTTTCGCGAAGTCACTCGCTGCTCAATGTGCGGCACCATGGTTAACATCGACATCGACGGGATCGCGGTTGGCGCTCAGTGCCCCAAGTGCAAAAGCGATCTGCACACCTGCAAAAACTGCGTCAGCTTCGACCCCGGCGCTCGGTTTCAATGCCGAAAACCCATTCCCGAACGCATACCGAAGAAGGATGTACGCAACGAATGTGAGTTGTTCGAGGCCCGCAGAACCGTCGAG
Organism: Blastocatellia bacterium; assembly: GCA_035455165.1. Lineage (GTDB taxonomy): Bacteria > Acidobacteriota > Blastocatellia > UBA7656 > UBA7656 > Onstottus_A. The sequence goes on along the minus strand of DATIFP010000187.1, from coordinate 4,617 downwards.
CGCGAGACAACTACGGCAGTGGCTGAAGTGAAGGATGCGCGTTCCGCGTTTGACAAGCTTTTCAAATAGAAAGCCGCAGTGAAAGCCTCCGCCTAATCCCGACACAGCACTCAGTGATCTGGAAAGCGCGAGCCTTGTCCCTAGCGCTATCAGACGGCGACCGGCGGGAGGAACCGCCTCACGAGATATCTATAAGCTACTCCGCCGATCACCCCGCCGATAACCGGGGCGACTATGTAGAGCCACCACTCGTTGCCGCGTGGGCCCGGAAACGCAATATGACCGAAGCCGGCAACATAAGCGAACAGGCGAGGTCCGAAATCGCGTACGGGATTTACCGCGTCCATCGTCAACGGTCCGCCGATGCCGACGATCGCAGTAACCGTCAGGCCTATGAAGATCGGCCCAAGCCCCGCCTGGGGCAGCCCGGGATTCTCCGGCTCGGTAAGCGCGAAGATCATCAATAGAAGAAACATCGTCAGCAGCACTTCGACAAAGAACGCCGTTCCGGGGCTGACTGTGGCCATCGCGCCGGCGTCTACGCCGATGCCGCCCGGGTTGGGATAAAAACAAGAAAAGATCATCATAAGCTTCTGGCTTCCCGCCGCCCCGATCTCGATTCCCATCTTCTCCGCCGCGCGCGGAAAGTAACCGGACCAAAAGGCATACACGCAAGCCGCTCCAGTGAACGCGCCCACGATCTGGCTCGCGATGTAAGGAAGGATTCGCCCGCGAGGAAAGCCTCTGAAGATGGCCATCGTGACGGTGACCGCGGGATTGAAGTGAGCGCCCGACACCGGCCCCGCCACGTAGATCCCGAACGCAACGGCTAATCCCCACATCACCGCTACTCCCCACCCGTCTATCCCGTTAACCAGAACGGCGGCGGCCACCGCTCCATCGCCGATCAGGATCACAATAAAAGTGCCGACGAATTCGGCGAGACATGCTCCGGGAAGTGTCGCGGTGAAGACTGAGCTCCGCTCTTCGGTAGCGATTACAGTTTCGGTGATGGTCTCAACTTCAATCGCCGCTTTTGCCAATGTTCACCTCGGGTAAGAGTTCTAACCACGGGGAGCACAGGGAACACGGGGACCAACAAGATTTTCTTCTGCCCCGTGTTCCCTGTGCTCCCCGTGATTCGTTGTCTATTACAGGTACTGCTGGGCCAATGTGAGCGCGCGCCAATAAGCTCGCCTTACAATCGAAGGCCAACTCCCATTCAGGATCGGCGTTGATCTTGTAGCGCCCGTCTCTTGCCAGCGGTTGGACCAGCCGCTCAGGTCCCACACGATGTCGGCGCCTTTGATCCCCGCTCGCTTGAGCGCCCCGGCAGGGTTGTGACCGTTCTCCGAGTAAGTGTTCTCGTGAATCCAATTGTTCTCGGGCGTAGCCCCAACGTCGAAAGATGTGCCCTTCGGAAAAGCAACCTCAAGGCTAAACACTGCCACTCCGTAGCAGTCGTTGCCGCGAATCTCGTTTCCGGTTACTTCATTGTTGTCCGCGGCCATAATCATTACGCCTGTGCCCGGCGGCACGTTCGCGACTATCGAATTCGGGTTTGCAAAGTTGACGTGATTGTTGTTGATCACCCGGTTGTTCCGAACGATGCAGTGGTGCCCGACCTTCGACGGATTGTTTGGAAGGATGAAAACCAGAATCCCGCCGGTGTTGTCGTGAACGTAGTTGTTCTCGACGACCGCGTTCACCGAGTTCTCGATCTCGATTCCAGTGACGTTGTCGTGAACTTCGCTGTCTCGAACAACGATGTCCCGAGATTGCCCGACGTAGAGCGCCGCGTCCGCGATGCCGGTTGCGACGCAGCGCTCGATCGTCACCCCCGTACAGCTGACGGGATAAACGCCGTACAAGCCTGTCCTGTCGATGTTCAAATCGCGAAACAATACGTTGCGCGCGTGTTGCGCGACGACCCCGTTCGCTATGTAGTTCCGCAAGTCCAGGTTTTCGATTCGGAAGCTACTCCCGGTTACAAGCACGCCATCTGAGAGCTTGCCTTCGCCGTCGAGAACCGGGCGCGATACGCCGCCGGGGACCGCCGCCTCGGCTTTCACGCCCCTGAGCGTAATGTTGTCGAGGTCGATCTTCACCTCTTCCTTGTAAACGCCCGGCATGACCTCTATCGTGTCGCCCGGCCGAGCGCGATCCACCGCGGCCTGGATCGATTCACCGGCTTTCACCGTCAGCGTTTGAGGATCTCGCTCAGCCACTTCTTCTTTCGGCGAGCCGGTGTTGTACCTTGCGGCAAGTTCGCGCGCCGCGTTGTTGAGCCTTGGAACTACTGCCAATCCAGACGGCACCTTGTCCGGAAACTCCGGAAGGTTGGCTTCGTCGGTCAAGGAACAGAGGAACGCCACCATGTCTTGCTTCTCTTCGACGCTGATCGTGTATGTGTGAATCTTGTCGTCGACCTTGGCTTCTTTGAAGCCGACCCCCGGACCGCCGCCCGCCGCGTAAAAGTCCAGCACCTCTTCTAGAGTCTTGAACTTGCCATTGTGCATGTAAGGGGCGTTCAACACGACGTTGCGCAACGTTGGCACTTTGAACGCGTACTTGTTCCCTTCCCCCTTGGTGACTTCAAATCTGCCGTAGTCCGGGTGAGTCGGGTCCGCATCGGGAACGCCGATGATCTTGAAGTCTGGATTGGCAAACGTCGGCAACCCGTGACACTCAAAACAGCGCGTTCGCCCCGAACGAAACAGGTTGAAGCCTCGTCGTTGCGCGGGAGTCAACGCGTTCAGCTCGCCTCGAACAAACCGATCGAAAGGCGAGTTGTTGGCGGTCAGAGTTCGCTCGAATGACGCGACGGCTTTGAGAACGTTGTCGAAATTTAACGCTGAGCCGCCGCTCCCTCCAAACGCCGAATCGAACAGGCGTAGATACTCGGGAATTCCGTTGAGCTCCTTCACCAGCGTATCGGGATTCTCATTCATCTCGATGTCGCTGGTGATCGGGCCCTTGGCCTGCTCCTCGAGATTTTCGGCTCGGCCATCCCAAAACTGTTTGTGGTTGTACGCGGCGTTCCACAGCGTCGGCGCGCCTCGCCTGACCATCGATCCACCGGCTCGATCGGAGCCAAGGCCGTGGCCTCCTTTGCCCATCGACAAAGGTCTCGCGTCAGTAAAGCCGAGATCCGGATGATGACAGGTTGCGCACGAGATGTCGTTGGCGCCTGACAGGATCGGATCGAAGAAAAGCAATCGCCCAAGCTGAACTCGCGGGTCATCCTTGTTCACCGGCGCTGCGTTGTCGGCCGGCACAACCATCTTTGGAAACTGGCGCACGAGCCCGCCCCCGCCCTTGCCGACACCGGCTGTGCTTCCTTCGCCATGGAAGTCTGCCTTCACCGGCCATAGCCCGAGAGCTACAAACGCGGCGACAGGCAGGAGTAGCAAGGCGATTAACAGCCGCAACCCTTTGCGCCGGGGTCGCACGCGAGGCTCTGAATGAGGTTGTTCACGTTCAATCTGCTTTGCCGATGCCGCAGCCATGTCGGTATTCCTCCGTGACTTGCTATTAGCGTGAAGCTTTCGTGGGTGGAGCGATTATATTGGACAGCGCGCGCAAGTCAAAGCACAAGGCCGCATGGCAGCGCTTGAGGCTATGCGTGCGGCCAGTTCGGCATTGTTGATGAGAAGTTCGCGGTTCGCGTCGAGTGTCTTTCCCGAAGTGAGATCCTTCAGTTCTGACAACAGGTAGGGGGTGAGCGCCTTGCCTCGTACTCCAGCGCGGGTGGCGCCGGCAATCGCTTTCTCGGTAAGGGCGTCAATTTCTTCGACTGGTATTTCAAACTCAACGGGCACGGGCGCGCATATAAGAACCGCGGTGGCTCCGCCTATATGCCAATGACTGCTCGCGAGTTCCGCTGCTTGATCCGGATTCGAGATGCTTAGCTCCAGTTTCAGGCCGCTGCTCCGCGAATAGAAGGCAGGAAACTCGTTCGTACCGTAGCCGATCACCGGCACCCCCAGGGTTTCCAGATACTCAAGTGTCTTAGGCAAATCGAGAATTGCCTTCGCACCTGCGCACACGCAAATCACCGGTGTGTCACCCAGCGCGGTAAGATCGGCGGAAATGTCGAATGACTCGGACGCGCCTCGATGAACGCCGCCTATTCCGCCCGTTGAAAAAACGTGAACACCCGCGGCGTGGGCCAGCTTCAAACTCGAGGCGACAGTGGTTGCTCCCCAGCCGCAGTTGTTGATCACACCGGCAAGATTGTTGAGGCCAACTTTTTCAACAGACCTGCCGCCCGCAGCCTGGGCCTTTGCGAACTCCTCGATCTGATCTGTGGTCAAGCCGATCGTTGGCGCGCCTTCTACGATTCCGATCGTCGCTGGCGTCGCGCCATTTTGTCGAATGACCTGTTCGCAGGCGAGTGCGGTTTCGAGATTCGTGGGATAAGGGAGGCCGTGAGCTATGACGGTCGATTCAAGAGCAACAACCGGCGCTGCTTCGGCAAGTGCTCGCTCGACGTGCTCGGCAGTTCGAATCTCGCGTCTCGATGGCGGTTTCATATGCGTGCTCGTCATCGTATACAGCGATGTTTGAGGTGGCAAGCAGTTGTGCGCGCGTGGCTCTTGGCGTCTTTGCGAGCCT
>DATIFP010000186.1:0-34009 GCA_035455165.1 Blastocatellia bacterium | reverse complement strand
TGTCTTTAGACTAGCGAACCGTGGAACGGGTGACAAGTTGAAATCAATAAGGCGAGTCGCGCGTAGTGACGAGGGGACGGCGGGAAGAACGCTAGGTCATTACGCACAGCCGATTGCAGTAGACGGTTAAGTTCAAAGCCTTCGTTCTGGACCCAACAGCTGAGGTAGGCTCGGCCGCGCGCTAATGCTCGAGCATCTACGCCGTGTTGGGGACTCACTCAACGGTGAGTTCTTGATTTCGCTCGGGGGCGTATCGACTCGCTAGCAGACCGGTTGCTTCCTCCACTCTGATTCCCTGCACCAGTACGCCTTCCTGGCCATAAGGCAAGTACGCCTGGCACTGGCCTGAAGGGGCGATGAGACTCGTCGCCGATTCCTGGAAACGCAAGGCATAATTGACACTGGCAAAGTAGATCGTGTTCTCCATACTGCGCATCATCATCGCCTTCTCGTAGTACGGCCCGCTGGCCGCGCCCCACTGCGTCAGACGCACACCGCATTGATCGCTGCCGGTGTGCTGGGGATGAAACACGATTTTGGCGCCCCGGATCGCCGCCCATCGCACCGTCTCGGGATAGCGCCAACCCTCATGGCAAATTGTCACGCCAAACTTAATCCCATTGATCTCGAAGAGTTGCCTGGTATTTCCGGGCACATAAAACTGATCTTCGGTCGGGTCCAGTTGATTCTTCGTCTGGTATCCCTGAATCTGGCCGCGGGCGTCAATCACGGAGGCGACAATTAGGCGGCCCGCCTCCGTGAGCCTCTCCATCCCGAGGATAGTGGCCACCTTATACGTTCGCGCCCACTGCGCCACGGCCTGGAGCGCCCGTTCCTGCTGCGTCTGATCCCAGGGCAATACTTCAAAATCCTGCCCCCGCAGCCCTGGCAGATAGGCTTCCGGGAAACAGACGATTTCCGCGCCCTGGACCGAGGCTTCGGACATGAGCCGTTTGATCTTGTCTAAGCCCTCATCAAGGGTGGAGGCGACACAAGGCGACGCCAGGGCGATGATCATGGATGATCTCCCATCAGAACGGATTCGACTAAGATTTTTGGTTCAGCTGCCGTATTGGGCATCAGCGCGGGACACCTAACGCTTCGACCATGCCCATCCAGTGATACGCCAACCGGCGTCGCTTTTTTGCAAGGCAAGCGTCAACATCGAGCCAATTTCCCTAACCAGCTTCCCCTTCCTCTTGAATGTGTAGTTCGCGGGAACGACGACATAAGCGCGGTCTGCTGTGATATCGATGTGCCTGGGCCTGCTGAGGGTGACGTTCCCATCCGTGATTCCGTTCTTCTTGGCGTCGGCGTCGTAGTCATTCACCCATTTCGCGCAAGCCCCCACACCGTGCCACTCGTGCGGCGGAAACTCGTCGATGATCGACGCTTGATCGGCGCAAGCCGCTACGGCCGTCTTCGTGTCGCCCTTGTTGAAGCCGTCCACGAATTGACGCACCACCGCCATCACATCTGTTTTTTCAGAGGCGGCAGTCGGTCCCGCGGCCAAGAGGGCGACGGCGAGCGCAATAAACATCTTGTTCATATGTCCTAGCTCCAATGTGAATTTGAATCTACAAACGCTCACTGGCTAAACTATCCCGACCGCATCGAGGCACGCGAGAGCCGCCTTCGGTGCATTCGGGTTATCGGGCTCAGGGGAAGGCCTGGTCGATCTTTTTCCTATCCAGTCACCGTACCAAAACGCTCTTTCTCCGCAGTGACGACCAACCGTATACTCGCTGAATGTTAAGTGGAAACAATCCTCCGCACCCCTTCAAGCCTCTTGATGACAAGGGACGGGGTGCTACTTCCATTCCCAGAGTGTAGAGCGACTGTTGCCCTGAGCATCCACTTCGTATTCGAAGATCGCGGCTACACTGTTCAGCCGTGACCATCTCGGGGACGAGCTGGAGTAAAACACGGCGCCTCGAAAACTCACTGCGCCGGCTTTCCCTATGGTGCCTACGCCTTGGCCGACCCACGTGGCCAGATCCCCCTGCTCACTCATGGCGATGCCCTGGCCCTCCCCGAACAGCGTCCCGTCTGGCCGCACTACCGACCAGTACGTGGAGTTCTCTGTTGCGTCGACACCCAGCAGTTTCCCGCTGAGTTGCTGCGAGGTTTCCATTTTCGGGCCGCCCCCCGGATTCGGGAGCACTCTCCGAGAGGTAATCTTTCCTGAGTATTCGCATATCTTGTCGCCCTGCATAACGTTCTCCTTTTTAACGCGCTTGCCCCGCGCGTTGAGTCAGTGAGTTAGTGAAATAAGGGATCGTGGTCTACAGCATCCCTCATGGTGTCCTGTTTGTCGAACGTGTTGCGATTCTGCTGCGTGCTCGCGCTGACAGGCGCGGGCGCTTCCTGTCGTCCCGAACTGGCCAACTACCCGATAAGTTCGCAGAATTTCTTCAGATCTACATTGCCCCCTGAGACGATCGCGACGATTGGACCTCGGCCGGCCTTTCCGGTCAATGCCGCCGCCACGGACAGAGCGCCAGCCCCCTCCGCAATGACGCGCGTCTTTTCCGCCATCAGCCTCATCGCTTTCTTCGTCTCCTCTAGACTAACCACAATATAGCCGTCAACCACCGGCTTCATCCGCTCCCACATGCGCGGGAAGAGGCTCTGGCCGCCGGCGCCGTCCACAAACGACGGCTTCCAGTCCTTGAACACTTGCGGAGATCCCATCGCAAACGAGAGCGCGGCGGGCGCGGCGGTCTCTGGTTCAGCGCCCCAAACCTTGATCGCCGGGTTGAGCGCCTTGAGCGCGCTTCCGACGCCGGTGACGAGCCCGCCGCCGCCGATAGCCGCAATGACTGAAGCGGTGTCGGGGGCGTCTTCGAAAATCTCGAGACCCATGGTCGCGTGACCGATAATGAAATTATGATCGTCGAACGGGTGCACGAATGTCCCTTCGACTCCGGGAAACGAGCGCTCCTCGAGAGCCTTCCACGCAACGTCCCAAGGCACAGGTACGAGGGTCGCGCCCAGCGCGCGCATCCGTTCGATCTTCGATTCCGGCGCGGTTTCGATCACCACGACCGAGCATGGCACGCCCGCCTGGCGCGCCGCGTAAGCGACACCCTGTCCTGCATTTCCCGCGCTGATCGTCCATACGCCCCGCTTGCGCTCAGAGTCTGACAGCAGCGCTACGGCGTTGGCGGCGCCCCGCAACTTGTAGGCGTTGATCGGCTGCAGATTCTCCAGCTTGAGCCGGATGTCGGGGAAGCCCGGCCCCAATTCAAGGCGGACCAGCGGCGTGCGCACGATGGTCGCGGCTATTCGCTTACGAGCTTCGCGTACATCGGGCAACTCTATCGGGTGCACAGCTTCGAGTGCCATGGGCTTGTTGCTCTCTTTCCACTGAATGAACTCATCACGCTCATTGCGGATTGAAGCGAAGATGGTGTGGATCGGCATTTCAATCAGCGAAGCAGGAGAATAGGCGGTTCAGGCGTTGTGGTCAATGGTGGGCTCCTGGTCACCAGGATCTGCTGACGAATGCGGAATGCGGGAAGTGCGAACCGATTTCAAACCGCACGCCCCGCCAGACCCCGTCGCTCGGGATCCCCAGATTGGTCCTTGATTCAGTTTGCGGCAATCGGATAGCCGCGGACCCTCAGGCTCGAGCCTTAAGCGCTGAAACCTCAAGGAGGAATCGGGAACAACCAACTCTATCCGGCGTCTAAATCAATCATCGCAAGGTTGCCCGTGCACAACGTTCCCGGTTCGGAGAGATGATGGAAAGTTTGCCGCTCAGCAGGATCAGGATAGCCGCGCCTTGCGCGGCCGAGTGGAAGTGGATGTACGGCGATGACCGGGTTCGGTTCTGCTCCCAGTGCAACCTGAACGTATACAACCTGTCCGCGATGACCACGAAAGAAGCTGAGCTGCTCATCCTTCGAACCGAAGAACTGCGGTGCGTGAGATTCTATCGTCGAGCGGACGGCACGGTTCTGACCCGAAATTGTCCGGTCGGCCTGCAAGCGATAAAAGACAGACTTACGAGCACCAAAACGACTGTAATAGCGGCGGTCCTGAGTCTGTTGAGTTACGTCGGCGCCATGATCGGATGGTATTCCGGCCGAACCGATATCGGAACGCTGGAGGTCATCGCGCAACCGCTTGGTCGTAACAGCGTGACAATGGGAGCATACGTAGTAGGCAAGGCCGACTCCGCGTCCGCGGTTCGACGAAGCGAACGATTCATGCGCGATAGAGCCGTTACGAAACTAATTCCGCTTGCGCATCAAACCGGGCGGTTCGCGGCACGAGGACTCGCCGTCGTCAACATATCAGTGTCGGAGGAAGGAATCGTCGATGAAGCAGAACTGGTGAGCGGACCTGAGAGCCTTCGCGAGCTGGCCGAGCAGGCAGCAACGGGCTGGACTTTCCGACCGGTACACCTCGGCGGTGAATCCGTGAGAGTCAATTCTTCCCTGACTTTCAACCTCAGATGACAGGTGCTTCAGGTATCTTGGTGCAATCCCACCATCGAGTTCGGTGGTAGCCCACGCGGTGGGCGGCAGAAGGGTAGACGAGGTACAGAGGTGGTCTGCCGCCCGCCACGCGTGCTTACGGGCTTCACATCCGACTTCCCAGGGCTGCGCGAACCTACCCTGGGCTACACTTCACGCTCCCGTGGGTTGTCTGCTCGAACCGGGGGAGTCAGGCGTCACGCTTCCGCCGGACCGCTGAGAGGCTGCCTGCGCGCAATCGATATCCAAATTTCCACGCCACCAACGCCAGTATGGGAATCAAACGTTTCTCTGTAGACCTCAAAGTCGGGCTTATTCGCGGACTGGTAGCTGGCAGAGGTCGATAGCCACTCGAAGATGCGCTCCCAGGTCGTTCGAATCGTAGACACATGGCCACGATGCTCGAAGACGCCGTAATCTTGCGCTTGAACGCGCATTCGACCGAAGCCATCAGGCAGTGCTGCGAAGCTCTCGACTTCAACCGCGCACATGTATTCGAACCCATCCGAGTTGTGGCCGCACATCACTCCGTAAACGTTTGCGCCGAGTCGTCCGGGAATTTGGCCAATAGACCGGAACTGCTCCCACTGCGCCGGGAGGCTGCGGCCTGATTCCGAAAACGGATGTTGGCGTCTCAAGCCGCTAAGAAGCATCGGGCGGCCACTTTCGTAGCGAGTTGGCTCAAATGATGTCATGAATATTCCTGAAAGCGCCCGGCGCTTCCTGATTCAAATGAGAACACGTGCCAACCTATGCCATCCTTATTGAAGGGAATCGGCTCAATCGTTTTGCCTAGAAAGCGATTTGTTGCGCGCCGCCAGAACTCCATCGCCTTTTGATTCCGGTCTAGGACACGCACCTCCCATTTCCCAGGAAACTTTTCCCAAATCGTCTGCGCAACTTTCATCCCGAGTCCACGCCTTCGAAAACCACGAGCGATGAAGAACTCTGCCATATCCCAAACATCAGCGTCGCCGGCAATCCCAGAGCCTCTACACACAAAGGCAAAGCCGGCCAAATGTCCATCTGCCATAATAAGAAACGGATAGCGATTAGACTCTCTCCAATATAAGGGAAGGCGCTTGTAGCCGAAACGACCATCTGGGCCGAGTTCTACATCAATGAACTCGCTGAAGTCATGCACATACAGCTCAAGCATATTGGCGAGAATCGGCTCTTGTTCTGGCAGAGCCAGAGTAACCTCGAGATCCATTGCGGAAGTTGTTTGAGACATTGTCAGGGCTGTGTTACCCGCAGACTACCCGAGATTTCTGCAATCACCAAAAGAAAAAGCGACGTCGCGAAGACTTGCCGCCGCAGTCCAATTGGGTATTCTTACAGACGACTCCACTTCTTCCACAAGGCGTCGTCGTAGAGCAGCTTCAGGAAAACACCGCCCACAACCGAGCGCGCCTGAAAGCCCGTCTTCGTCGCGTCGTGAGTCCAGTACCAGTCGCTCATCGGGACGCGATGCGGTGTCACGTTCAGGAAATCGAAAACCGGCGCGACCAGCGCCTCGAAGTCGGCGCGCGATCCCGTCAGCGTCGCGGTCCACGTGATCCAGTCGAGCTTCGTATACAGCCGCCGATTGTCGAGCGCGAGGCCGTAGCGGCCCTGCATTCGGCGATAGAAGGCCATTTCTTTCTGCGCAATCGCGGCAGGAAAGAGGTTGAGACCGAGCACGCGATCCCAGACCAGATTGTACTTCTGGCTCCAAGTGTCCGGCTGATCGAACGCGAGTCGGAAGTGATCGCCGGCGTCGGCCTCCTTTGCCCAACGCCTGGCAAACTGCTCGGCCAGATTTCGGTACTCAGCGGCGAGCGCCTTGTCGCCGCGCAGGCTGCTCAACTGCGCGAAGGCGCCGAGCGCGATAATGGCTTTCGCCGAAAGATTGACGTTGTGAGCGAGATGACCCGCGAAGTCGTCGGTAGACAGTTGATTCTCAGGATCGAAGCCCTTGTCGCGGAGGTACTCGGCCCACCTCGTCAGCACCGGCCAGTAGCGGCCCGCGAAGTCAGCGTTGCCTTCCATCTTCGCGATCGCGCCGACGAGGATCAGCATGTTGCCGGTTTCTTCGACCGGCATCTGGTTGTCTTCGGTCCGCTCGCCGCCGCCGTACACCTGGCCGGTCGCGTGCGGATACGTGCCGAGGTCGTGCGGCGCGAACGGGAACCTCCAACGCGGCCCACTCGCGTAGTCGAGATTCGACACGACCAACGCCTTCGCGAGCGCAGGGCCGAAGAGCAGGAATTGCGGCGCCATCGGATAGATGACGTCGACGGTTGCGATGCAGCCATTGCTGAAGTTCTCCTTTGGGAAAAGGAGTGGCTCTCGGTTGGCATCGGCAACTAGCTTGGTGGCCGCGAACGTCTGGCGGTACGCCAGCATCGCGATTGCGGCATACTTCGCGTCGCCGGCCAGCTCGAGATCGCGTTGCAGATCCGCGTCAAACGCTCGCGTCTTGACTTCGAGCGCGTCGCGATCTCGCGCAGCCGCTGCCAGCGTCGTCTCAATCGTCGCGCCGTTGCGGCGCCAGTAGGCGGCGAGGTCGTTCGAGAAGTAGCGAATCGACTTTATGTCATCATAGGCAAGCATCGCATAGCGAGTCGCGCCTCGCGGTCCCACGGCGCCGAGGTCCCACGCTGCCGCCATCGTGTGTCTGTTCGCGGAAACCGGAGCGGGCGAGATCGAATCACCCGAGGCTGGGATCTTCCCGCTGCTTATGAACCCGCCGCGTAGTCGTCCGCCGTTGCCGCCAGTCACGATCGCGCCGCCTCCGGCCGGCGCGGCGAGATAGCCATAACCCCAATCGATGCGCACGTCATCGCCGCGGCGCGCGAGGACCGGCTGTTCCGTCGTGCCGACGCGGGCGACCGCCAGGCCGTCCACCTTCGGATAGTCGAGTTGTACGGACTGATCGGTAGTGTTCACCGCGATGTCCGCGCCGCAGTCGAAGTAGATTTGCGCCTGATGCGGCTTGCCGTCGGCCGACCCGACGTTCCAGGTGATGTAGGTGACGGGCCTCGACAGCACATCGAGGTCCGACGGCAACGACGGCGTCATGAATGTCAGCGTCACCTTCACGAGCGCATTCGCGAAGGTATAGATCGTGTGAGTCGGCCGGACCGTCACCGACGTTTGCGGAAGCGCGGCGATGTTTGCCGGCGTCGCGCCCATCAACCTCGCGGTGTCGCCGTCGATGCGGATCAATGAATTCATCGGATGCGCGCGACCGGTCCAGTGCGTCGTCGCGGCGTCGGTCAGCCGATCAGCGGGCGACCAGATGGAGAAGTACGGATCGTGCGCGACGAGCGGAACCGCCGGTGGCCGCAACACGGGCATTGGCGCTGGCGCGTGTCGTGAGGTCGCACTGCGCGGCGGCGCCTGGCCGGCAAGCGCCACCGTTGCCAAGCCCCCTGCGATGGCCGCGACCCAGCGGATCAGGTGTCTTAGCGTCATCGTTCCTCATTTGAATAGCGTAGGGAAGGGTTCACGCTTGGCCTTATCGCTATTCACTCTCGCGTGTGCGCCCTAGGACGATCGATGAATCTACAGCAACCACCTGCAAACGCGGCGTTCCGAAATTAATATATCTGCTACCTATCTCGATGATCTGTGATTTTGATTTCGCTTACTGCTACTTCCCCTTCCTCTGTTGCTGGCGGCGGCGAAACCGCACAAAAAGCCAATGCCGTTTGACAGACCGTGCGTTCCCCTTAATCAGACTGCTCGTAATCATCAATCCTTCACCACGAAAGCCTCATCGTCCGGCCTCACTGGGCGAGAGAACCAGAGTGGGCGGCGCAATCCCCCAGGCCCCGGCGCCGGGCGCGCAAGCTCCAACCATTTCCGATAGACCTCGTGAGACGCTTTCGTGTCGACTACAACATCCCCGTACTTGTCATCCGCCTGCGCACGTTCCACTCGTACGCGTTGATGCCAGCAGTGCATTCCGCTGACCGGATCCGGGTGAACCGGGAAGGTCAGGTTCTGATGCACCCCGCCCTCTTGCCAGAAGATCCGCTCTGAGTCGGGATCGTCGCTCGTGAACGGCTTGATGCCTTCGAGCTGACGGAGCCGCCACCGGCCATCGCCCATCTCATCCAGGTCGACTAAGGCCGACGCCCAGCGGTCGGTGCCTTCATTCTGTTTCAATCGCCACCGGCCGAGATGATGCGAGCACGCGACAACTCCCGGCTTGATGCCTTCGGTCAGCCAAACGCGCACTACGAAGTAGCCGATATCGGTGTTCACCCGAGCGAGGTCGCCGGTCTTGAAGCCAAGCATCCCGGCGTCCTTCGGATTCAACCACAGCGGATTCGTGTGCGAAATCTCATAGAGCCACTTCGCGTTGCCGGATCGAGTGTGAATCAAGGTCGGCAACCGAAACGTCGGGACGAGAATATACTCGCCGTTTGAGTGGTCGAGGTCGTGCCAGTTGACATGACTGCGCACGTACGCCGGAAGCGTGTACTCGGGCCATTTCCATTCGGCCATTGTCTTAGAATAAAACTCGAGCTTGCGCGAAGGCGTCTTGAACCCGAGAAGCGGCTGGCCATCGATCATCACACCGATCGTTTGGTCGCCTGCGGCTGTCGGCTTCACGATTCGCGACTGCTCGTCTATTCGGGTCCCATCCAAATCCGTGTCGGGCACCCGGCTTTCATGCTGTTCGTAGACGTTGTTCTTCACCGCGAAGGCGCCGTTGCGCCGCATAAACTCGAGCGGCGAGAGCCCCGTCTTGCCAGCCTTCTCCGGGAGGCCCGGGACGCTGTTCTCGAATATCCAGCGATAGTATTCGTTGATGGTGACTTTCTTGCCCGGGCGATAAGGCGATTCGAAATGCTTCCGCACTCCAAGCTCGCCCGACGGATCGATTCGCCACGAGAGTTCTATCCAAAACTCGTCTTCTTCCCATACCTCGCCCGGATTCGCTTCATAGGTGAAATCGATGTTCTCGCCTTTGCGTTCACGGAGCACGCGTTGAACGGGCTGGCGAAACGAGATCCACTGCGCGGCGTGCGTCTCTTGACTCATGATGTCGTGCCGCTCGGCGCCAAGACCCATCGGCAACACGTAATCCGCAAACCAGGCGGTCTCGCTCCAGACCGGAGTGAGCGCCGCGTGCAACTCGATCTTCGATTCGTCCCTGAGAACCTCGACCCAGGTCATGCCATCCGGGTTAGTCCATACCGGGTTGTACACACGCGTGAAGTAAGCGGCGAGATGACCCCGGCCGTCCTTTAGAAGATGTGGAAGCAGAAAGCTCATCTCGTGATGCGCGAGCGGGTACTCGAGCGGCCACAGCGTCTCGTTCCAGACTTTTTGCGGCGCGGGCTTCGAGAACGGAGCAGCCACGAACTTGTTCCAGGCGTTGGGCGAGACCCCGCCTTCGGTCCCGATGCTTCCAGTAAGCGCATTCAAGAGGTACAGCGCGCGCGCGACTTGCCAACCTCCCAGGTTACCTGAGGCAGCGCTTCGCCAAACGTGCGAAGCGAATCGCGAGCCGGCGCGGGCGATCTCGCGGGCTACCTCGACGATCTGCGAGGCGTCGACACCGCACTCGCTCGCGGCGTACTCGGGAGTGAACTCCGAATAGATTTCCTTGATCGCTTCGATGAAGCCCTCGAACGTGCAAGGAACCGACGGCCGCTCATCGCGCATGAACTCTTCCCAGTTCATCCAGCGACGAGTGAACTCGCGATCGAACAGGTCTTCTCGCAGAATCACCGATGCCATCGCGAGCAGCAACGCGGCTTCCGTCCCCGGCCACGGCGATAACCAGTAGTTGGCCGCCGACGCCGTGTTCGACAGTCGAGGATCGATGACTGCGATCCTTGCCCCGGACATTTTGCCTTCGATGATTCGCTGCGCGTGAGGATTGAAGTAATGGCCGGTCTCGAGGTGCGAACTGAGCAGCAAAATGAATTGCGCGTTCGCGTAATCAGGTGACGGGCGATCGGCGCCTTGCCACAGCGCGTATCCAACTCTCGCGCCCGACGAGCATATATTGGTATGTGAATTGTGCCCGTCGACTCCCCACGCTTGAAGCACGCGGTCGATGTAGCCGTCGTGGCCGGGCCGGCCTACGTGATAAACAACTTCATCGCGACGGTTTTGGATCAGCGCGGCGCGAATCTTTGAGGCAAAGGTGTCGAGCACTTCTTCCCAGGTCGTGCGTTCCCACTTCCCTTCACCTCGCGGGCCGACTCGCTTGAGCGGATACAGGATTCGCTCGGGGTCATGAAGCTGATTGATCGTCGCGGGACCCTTGGCGCAGTTGCGTCCGCGCGAGCCCGGATGCAGAGGATTGCCTTCGAGTTTTCGGATCTCGCCGGATTCCTGGTCGACATAAGCGAGCAACCCGCAGGCGGCTTCGCAGTTGAAGCACGTGGTCGGAACAAGCGAATAACGCCGCTCAACTTTATTGGGCCAACTCTTGGCGTCGTATTCGACCCAGTCGTCCCAGCGGTCGTAGGGTGGGTAACTTGCGAGCCTTGCCTTTTCGGGGCGCTGCACGACGTCGCTTGATTTTTCGGTGATGATTCCTTTGTTTTCCGGCATATATCGAGAGATTACGGTTTAGTCGATTGTCTAACCACTGGGAAAGCAGGGTTTCGCGCAAAGACGCCAAGGTCCCGCAAAGACGCAAAGAATCTCGGTCCTCATTATCATTTCCACTCGCCTTGAAGCACAAACGCCGCCCAATAATATGGCGCCTGCCATTTCGGTTGTTTCAACATCTCGAGCTGAGCAGTTCGTAACGCGGCAGCTGGGGTCAATCGTTCTGTGAGCATTCGTGAATAGAACCGTGCCATCAGCGACGAAGTCGCTTCGTCGTCGACGCTCCACAAGCTCACCGCCACGCGCGCAGCGCCCGCGTACATGAATCCGCGGGTCAATCCGACCACCCCTTCGCCTCTGATCACTTTGCCAAGCCCCGTCTGGCACGCGCTCAACACAACAAGATCGGCGGGCAGTCTCAAGTTGTAGATTTCGTGCGCGCGCAAGAATCCGTTCTGAGGGGCGCCTTGCTCGTCCACGAGCGACAGCACAAGTCCGGACAACTGGGGATTGAGGCTGTCCAGAAAGCCGTGAGTCGCAAAGTGAACGAATCGATAGCCGCCCAGCTCATCGCTGGTGGCCGTCGCTTTGTTCGCTGCGAAGTCGGTCGCCCGTTTTCGCGCGGCCTCCGGCGCGAGGGCGAGTATCGTTTCCGCCTCCTGCTTCGTTCCCGGCAGCCGGGGAATAACAAAGCCGGCACTCGAAACGCCGGTCTCGAACGCCGCTTTCTGCACCGCGATCGAAAGGCCCCGCTGCGAAGTCGCGGTTGAAGACTGCAGACCGCGCTTTTCATTCGGACCAGGTTTCTTTATTCGTTCGTCTGTTGCTTCGAATACCGGATCGGCCAACACAGCCAGCGTTTTGCTGGCGGGTTTTCTTCCGATCAGTTCATCGCGCAAGACCGCAAGCACGGAGGCGGAAGGGAGACCGATGATCTCGTGATCCGCAATCAGCGGGCGATATGCGCGGGCAGAGTCAGCGGTCAAAGCAGCAAAGGGAATATACTGCAACGCCCCGTCCGCAACTATCAGCAACCTTTTTGAGCCAAGCTGTGCCGCCGCCGGAAGGAGGATCATTCGGCTCAACTTATTGATGGCTTCCTGCAGAGATCGATCGTCGCTCGCTGCCCGAGCCACTCTCAGACCGCGCTTCTCCTTTGTGACGATGCGGTTCGGCTCGGTCATCAACGCGTAGAGCTCCCGCGCGGCCTTATCGAGATCGGCGCGCGTTGGCAGCTCATAAGTCGTCAGGGTCGTTTTGCTCGCGACCCACAAAAAACTCCGTTCTTCGCCAAGCGAATACTCGAGCAACAAGCTTTCCGGATCCAGCACCTTTTGCTGAATCTCTTTCAAGCTGAGCGGCCGCGGCTGTGTCAACGCCGCATACCTGGGGCTGGTGGATCTTATCTGGGCCTCGACCTCCTGAAGCTGAGCGGTTAACAAATCGAGTTCTCTTGCCGCCGCGTTGAGCTGTTCCTGGGAGTGTTTTCCCGCAGCCAGTTGCATTTGCCGCTCGGCTCGGGCGCTGATCTGCTGTTGCAGCGACCGCTCGCGCTCGAGCAGTCGAAGATCGACTCCCTGCCGGATGTCCGCGCTCGCCTCCGCCAGCATATCCAGCAGCCCGCGCGCGCGAGCCCGCTCGCTGGCTTCCAAAGCCAGCGCGTCGTTTCCATCCGAGCGACGCGTTCGGTTCAAACGCATCAGAAGGTCGATGTAAAAGTCATAATACTTTTGAACAGAAGCGAAATACGATGTTCGCAGCTCATGCCGCTTGTATCGCATGCGCAACGATTCGACGATCGCGAGAGCGGCTTCAATTTTCGCGCGCGACTCGGCCAGGTTGCCGAGGTCGCGCTCGGCGCGCGCAAGCCCATACAACGTGCCCGCTTCTCCGGTTGAGTCTCCGGCGCCGCGCCACATCGGCAACGACTCGGTGTAATAGTGAATTGCTTTCTGCTGGTCTCCTGACAGCAGAAGGCTCTCGCCCAGATTGTTCAACGCAGACCCTATCAGCCTCGGATTGCCAACTGCTCGAGCGTTTTCGAGCGCCTGGTTCAGATGATCGATAGCCCTGCCGTTGTCACCCAGAGCGCGCTCGGCAATGCCCTGATTCCGCAACGCGGTCGCGAGCGTAGCCTTATCGCCGACCTCTCTTGCGATGACCACCGATTGACCGTGATACTCCAGCGCTTGCTTATGATCATCCAACGATTCGTGGACTGCGCCGATGTTATCGAGAATCACAGCTTCGGTTCGCCGCTCCCCAAGGTCCCGAGTGATCGCCAACGATTGCGCATAATATTCGAGAGCTTTTTGACCTTCGCCTATTCGGTCGTAGATGGCTCCAATGTTGTTGATCGTTGTAGCCTCGCCTGAGCGGTCACCGGTCGAGCGAAGCAGCGGCAACGCTTGATCGAAGTACTCGAATGCCTTCTCGTTGTCGTCGATCGAGTGGTACAACACACCGATATTCGAGAGCAGCTCCGCTTCTTTTCTTGGATCGACCACCGTTCGAGTCAGCTCGAGCGCGCGCGTGTAGAAGTCGAGCGCTTGTTTCTTTTCACCGGCGGTGTCATATGCGAGCGCAACATTAGCCAGGCCGACTGCCTCTTTGGAGCGATCCCCAACCTCGCGGGCCATCGCCAGCGATTTGTTGTAATTCTCGAGCGCCTTCGAAGTGTCCCCCTGAGTGAGGTAGAGGTTGCCAAGGCCATTCACTATGGTCGATTCACCGGACCGATCGCCAAGCTGTCGCGCGATCTGCATCGCTTGATTGTAGTGATCGAGCGACTTTTGAACCTCGCCCAGATCCTGATAGGTGGCGGCTAGATTGTTCAGAATGCTCTCTTCGTAGGGTCGATTCCCGATCGCGCGGACAAGCGCGAGCGCCTGATTGAAGTAGTCAAGCGCCTTCTGGTTTTCGCCTGTGTGACCATAGAGCACTCCGATGTTCGAGAGCGTCACAGCCTCGCCGGCTTTGTCACCGGCGTCGCGTCGCAGCGGGAGCGCTGCCATGTAGTTCTCCAGCGCCTTATCGTTCTCTCCAAGGTCCTGGTACACCGCGGCGATGTTTGATAACACCGTTGCTTCGGCGACCTTTGGCCCCGACGACGCCCGTATGATCGCAAGCCCCTCGGCAAAAAGCTCCAGCGCCTTCTTGCGATCGCCAAGCGAGTAGTGAACCTCCGCAAGATTGTTGAGCGCCACAACCTGGAAGTCGCGGTCCCCGGCAGTCCGCCACAGGCCAAGAGCTTCTTCGTACTTCGCGATCGATTTGCCCAGGGCCTCGGCGGTTTGCTGGGTTTTGAGTTCCATCGCCTCCTTGAAAGCTCTCTCGGCGGAGAAGAACGCTTTGTCTTGCCCGCTCGCCGCGCGCAGCTCTGCGATCTTGATTGAATACCGCCCGGCTGGTGCTTGTTTCTCGAGCGAGCTGACTCTTAGAGTGTACGTCCCTTTGACGTCAGCGACGTGTGATAACGATTCGGGACCCTGGTTGCCGTTTGGACTGTCGACCTCGGTGAGCTTGCGGCCGTCGGGCGCGAGCAGAGTCAGCACGATGTCGATGCCGTTCTGCTCGGCAACTACGCGCAGAAACTGTCCGGCTTTTAGCCGGACACGATACGAATGATCCGAGGCGCCGGACATTTCCCGCTCAACCGGCTTGTCAGGCTTGAGCTTCGGGGCATCTTTCTTTTTGGAATGTGCGAAATCATCGGAGCCGGTTAGAAGTATCAAGTTTAAGATCAGGACAAACGCGGTCCGAAGAGTGTCTCTGTCTCTCTGTAACATGATCTGGCCTCGACGCTTCTGACTCAAGGACCGCAACTCAGTTTCTCTTTCAGGCCCGCTCTCACCAAGGCGGTCGGCGGATCGTTGATACTCAACCTGCACCGGCGCCGGGTGCGGATCCCGAATTCCACCAACGTGTAGGCTGGGTTTTGAACTTACCACCAACTGCGTTGGTGGAATTTCGTAACCCACTGGGAACAATCCTCTGTTGCCTTTGGGCTCCTGCTCTCAGCTGAGCGGGACGGCTTGCCCGGCTTGCACCCAGATGTGCTCCCACAGAAACAAGCCGGCTAGCGCCGAGAGTGATGTCAGCAATGCCCCCACGTGAGATCCGGCGGCGCCGCTCGTCAGCGAGAGCAGAGGCATGATCAACCCGATCACCGCTACACCGCCCCAAAACAAGTTGCGGAAGATCCCTCGCGTTATCACCCTGACGGCGCGCGCCCGGTCCACGCTCTCTTCCGGCATGAACAACTCCCCGGCTATCAACAGAGCGTTCGCGATGAGCGCTCCGATCAGCTCGTAATAGAGAAACTCCCAGGCAGGGCCGGCCAACTCGCTCCCGCTTATCAACGAGTCGCCAATCATGGTCAGCATCAATACCGAGGCGCCCGCAACCAGTGCCTGGACGAACAGATGCAGCGGCGTCAGCGTGCTGTGCCAGAAGACGCGACCACGAGCTTGCTTGAACAGAAATGCTGAATACACTGCGGCCAGGATAGCAAACAATGCGCCCAGGAACATCACCGGCCCTTCGGCGCCAAAGACCCCAGCATACGGAATCAGAAGCCATGCCGATAGCAGCGCCCCAAAGACCACCAGCGCGTACCCTCCTATCACCAGCCACGACTTCCATTGCGGCCGGAGCAGTATGCTCAGGAATCGCTCGGGTCGCTTCAGGTCCCAGACGAGCAGGCCAACCGTCGCCGCGAGAAACACCAGCGACACCTGGGCGGCGGTTGTTTCGTATAACCAGTGTCCTTTGACGAATCCGAAACCGATTGCCATCGAAGCAAGCAGGAAGGAACCCGTTGAGATCGACTTGGTCCATAGGTAAGCCGACACCTTCCAACCCCACGGGCGCTCGTGCGAAACATCGTAGGTGGTCCGCGCGCGCGCTTCAGCGGAAGCCAGCGCTTCCTGATCCATCATCAGCGGATCCGCCTGCAACTCGGACCACAAATAGCCGCCGGCGTGCGATTGGTCGGTTGGCGTGAGCGCTGCCTGGTCGGCGTCGATGTAGAAGAGCTTCGGCGAAGTGCCGGCTTCCGGTTTTCTCACGAGCGTCTGCTCGGACGCGATCAGCCGCGAAAGGTTCGATGAAGGATCGTCCATATCTCCGGAGACGATCGCCTGGACCGGACACACGACCACGCAAGCCGGCTCGAGACGCGCCTCGATTCGATGCGCGCAGAAGTTGCACTTCTCGGCAGTATTCGTATTGGGGTTAATGTAGAGTGCGTCGTAGGGGCAAGCTTGCATACACGACTTGCATCCGATGCAACGGTCTCCGTTGAAGTCGACGATTCCATCATCGCGTCTGAACAGCGCGGTCACCGGGCAGATCGTGATGCAGGGCGCATCGTCGCAGTGGTTGCATCTGAGGACCGAGAAGAAACGGCGGGTGTCGGGGTACTCACCCTTCTCGATGTATTTGACCCAGGTGCGAAACGTGCCGAGGGGAACCTCGTTCTCGGACTTGCAGGCCACGGTGCAGGCGTGACAGCCGATGCATTTGCGGTGGTCGATGACGAAGCCGTATTTCATTTTGTCTCGAGATTAGAATGGAGCATTGCCAGAAGCCCCGCGCCCGCGGGATTCATTGAAGAGACGAGATACTATCGAATTAGTTTCTCAAAGGCCAGTCGCAATCCTCGGAACGGCCGTCGAGGAACATCGCCGCAGAGGTGGGTTTTAGTGGCATATTGCCACTTGGGGTTGTCATCCGTGGAAATCCGTCGAATCAGTGTCATCCGTGGTCTATGCGGCAAAACTTCTCGGAACTTATGGACCACAGAGGACACTGGTTCAACGGATTCACACGGATTCTCGCCCAGTTGATCGCCGCCGAGATGCTCGTCTCTAATCTCGCCCGGATGGACGGGGCACATTCAGGGTGTCCAGAAGCCGATCAGCCATTTCTCTTCCTGCATACCGAAGCGAAAACTCCGCCGTCGAGTTGGTTCGGGGCATCGGCACGCCACCCGGCCCGCGTGGTCGCTGGTAGATGTGTCCGGAAGTCTTGTGCTTGCCCGTTCCCGGCGCGAACACTTCGAAGTTGACGTAGTAGTATTGTGCGTTCGCCGGGCCCGCGGTCACCCTCGCGTCTTCGGTATCCACGACGTCAAGCTCCAATTCAAACCACAGCACATAAGTGTCACTCGAGGCCTTCGCCATATCGCTCGCTTCCTTACGATTCATGTCCCGTCCGGGAGTTGCGAACACCGATTTTGTCTGAGCGAGTCGCTCGAGGCATCCATCCTGCACTATGCCCGCGAGAATCGACGAGCTGTTGATGTGCTGGAGATACCAGACGACCTTCACGGGTATCTGATTGGCGCTCCGCTCGGAAGGCTTGATCGGCGGCTCTTCCTGCTTCGGAGGGAGCGGGTCGGGAGATTCGGGCCGCTTCACTGGCTTCCGACCCGACTGCCCCGAGTGAATCGAGGCTTCGCTGAACGACGCAAAGGCGAAGCCCAACAGCACGGCGGTAGCGATCAATCGCCGGAATGACGTTCTGCCTGGCATGACTCCTGACTCCTTGTGACAATCGCAGCTGTGCGGGGCCGGAAGAATCGGTCTACAAGCGAGGCGCTGGTGACGACCCTAGTCTACGCTCGAACAACTGCTTGTCAAGCAAACGACCGGGCGATCCAATCAAAACCATTTCTTGTATTTGAAGTAGGCAAGCATGGTGACCGATATGATCAACAGACTGGCTGTCGTATACCAGATTCCGTTCGGATCCTTGATCCACGGAATGTACTCGAAGTTCATCCCGAAGTACCCGGTCACAAGAGTGAGCGGCAACATAATAGTCGCCAGGATGGTGAGCCCTTTCACGATGTCATTCGTGCGATTGGCCATCTGCGTCAGGTAGATGTCCAATCCCCCGGTCAGCAGGTCTCGATAGGTCTCGACCAGATCCATCGCGCGCACGACGTGGTCGTAGACATCACGAAAGTAAATCCGCATGTCCTGGTGAATCAGATCGGTGTCGTCGCGGATCATCATATTGAGCAGCTCACGCTGCGACGATACGGCGCGCCGGAACTGCAACAACCCCCGCTTGAGCTCAAAGATCGTCTGCAACAACGTCACGTTCGGTTCGATCAACAGCTTGTCTTCGACGTCGTCGATTGTGTCGCCTATGTGGTCCAGGGTGGGAAGGTAGCGGTCCACGACTATGTCGATGACCGCGTGCAGTACCTGATCGGGCCGAGCAAGGTGTCTGGCATTTGTAGCTGTCCGCTTTTGAATCTCATCGACTGCGCGGCTCTCGCCCGCGTGAACCGTGAAGATGTAGTCCGGACCCAGGAAGACATCGATTTCTCGCACCCGGACCTCACACGGCGTTTCAGTGTAGTGCGTCGAGTTGATGATGATGAAGGTGTATCCGTCGTAATAGTCGATCTTGGCCAGTTGGATGTGATGTCTGCAGTCTTCGACCGAGAGCTCGTGGAACCCGTAGCGGCTTGCAAGCTCGTCGAGCTCAGCGCTCATGGGGTCGTCGAGATCCAGCCACAACAGGCCCGGAGTGTCTATGATTGTTCGAAGACGTTTTTCGGTCGTGGTGGTCGAAATCTGATTGACCGTCTCGCTCATGTTCGCGCTTTGAGGTCAGACTACCTGATTCCAAGGCTCGGAGAGGTTGAGAACCCAGGAGGCGAGATGGACTGCGCGCTCCGAAATAGGCGATGTTTTTGTCACCGTCTGCGCTTCGCCGGACGACTTGTTCGGCGTTTTGGTCGAGGGCTGGCGGCAACTCCGGCGGCCTCTCCCATGGTGGTCTTAATACCGGGAGTTGGAGACGTGGCTGCTTCCGCCGTTGCCGGGGGTTGAACCGCCTGCCCACTCAATGACACTTTGTCCATCGTCACACCGTAGTCCATGGCTATGAGAACAAGCAGAGCGCAAATGGCCAGGGTTATCAGCCAATAACCTATGCTCAGGTAGACACCCCCCGCATAGACAGTGAATACGATGAGACCGCCTACTACGGCCAGGAATAGAATGCGCGGCAAGGTTATCTGCCCGCTCTTGATAATTTTGTCTCGCTCTGCCATTGGTAACTCCCGAATGTATCTGAACGATTATGACGTCAAGAATCAATTAGCCGCAAGGTTGCATAGACTTTCGTCTGTGCTACTGCTCGCCTCCAATCCGCATCGCGTAGAACGAGCGCCAAACGAAGATTGTCGACACCACGAAGAAAACGGCCGCGAGTAAATAACTCACAATCGGGCCGGCGTCATAGGTCAGCTTCACGGCCAGCTCAACCGCCAGCAACCCGAAAAGCGTCGTGAACTTGATGACCGGGTTCATCGCCACCGACGACGTATCCTTGAACGGATCGCCAACCGTGTCGCCCACGACCGTCGCGTCGTGAAGGGGTGAGCCTTTTTGCTTCAGCTCGACTTCGACGATCTTCTTCGCGTTGTCCCAGGAGGCGCCCGCGTTAGCCATGAAGATCGCCTGATAAAGCCCGAAGATCGCAATCGAAATCAGGTACCCTATAAAAAAGAACGGCTCGACAAACGCGAACGCCAGCGTGGAGAAGAAGACAGTGAGAAAGATGTTAAACATCCCCTTCTGCGCATACTGCGTGCAGATCTGCACCACTTTCTTGCTATCCGCGACCGATGCTTTCTCGACACCTTCGAGCTTGATATTCGCCTTGATGAACTCGACCGCGCGATACGCACCGGTAGTCACCGCCTGCGTCGACGCGCCGGTGAACCAGTAGATGATGGCTCCCCCGGTGATCAAGCCGAGGAAAAAGGGAGCGTGCAGCAGCGACAGACTCTCCGTGTTAGTGGTCAGCCCGTTCGTGAGCGCCATGATGATGGAGAAGATCATCGTAGTCGCGCCAACCACCGCTGTGCCGATCAGAACAGGCTTGGCTGTCGCTTTGAAGGTATTGCCCGCGCCGTCATTCTCCTCGAGGAGGTGCTTGGCCCGGTCGAAGTTTACATCGACGTCGAAGTCTCGCTTAACCTCCTCGACTACGTCTGGTACCTGCTCGATAAGCGACAACTCGTAGACTGACTGCGCGTTGTCGGTCACGGGGCCATAAGAATCCACCGCGATGGTCACAGGTCCCATTCCCAGAAAGCCGAACGCCACAAGGCCGAACGCGAATACCGCCGGCGCCAGCATCAGCGGAGTGGCTAAGCCCGGAATTGTCGCGCCCAGACCCAGCGTGCTGAAGTAAAAGGCCACCGCCATCAGCCCGACAATGCTGATGCCAAGCCAGTAGGCGGAAAAGTTGCCCGCCACCAGACCCGACAAGATGTTGAGGGACGGGCCGCCTTCGCGGGATGACGAGACCACCGCCTTGACGTGAGCCGAATTGGTTGAAGTGAAGACCTTCACTATCTCCGGAATCACTGCGCCGGCGAGCGTCCCGCAGGATATTATCATTGCCAGCTTCCACCACAGCGTGCTGTTTCCACCGAGCGTCGGGATGATCAGATACGATACGACGAACGTCAGGATAACGGACACAATCGAAGTCAGCCACACCAGCGAGGTGAGCGGCGCTTCAAAGTTCATGTCGGTTGCGTGCCCGTAACGCGCCTTAGCGACCGCTTCGTTGACGAAGTAAGAAACGGCGCTTGCGATGATCATCATGATGCGCATCACAAATATCCAGACCAGCAGTTGGACCTGGATCTCCGGGTTGCTGACTGCCAGCAGGATGAAAGTGATGAGCGCGACCCCGGTCACGCCATAAGTCTCAAACCCGTCCGCGGTCGGACCGACCGAATCCCCGGCGTTGTCGCCCGTGCAGTCGGCAATGACTCCGGGATTGCGCGCGTCGTCCTCTTTGATTTTGAAGACGATCTTCATCAGATCCGAACCTATATCTGCGATCTTGGTGAAGATGCCGCCGGCGATTCGAAGAGCCGCCGCTCCCAGCGACTCGCCAATGGCGAACCCTATGAAGCACGGGCCGGCGTAGTCCGCCGGAATGAACAGCAAGATGCACAGCATGATAAACAGCTCGACGCTGATCAACATCATTCCGATGCTCATTCCCGCTTTGAGCGGAATTGTATAGATGGGATATGGCTTACTTTCGAGACTGGCGAAAGCGGTGCGCGAGTTTGCAAATGTATTGACGCGTATGCCGAACCACGCGACCCCGTAGCTGCCGCCGATGCCGACAAGGCTAAACAAAAGAATGATCACAACCTGGGGCGGCCCGAACTCGCTTCCACGCAGCACGCCAAAGTACAGCGCGATTATCACTGCGATGAACGCTTCGAGAATCAGAATGAACTTGCCTTGGGTGATCAGATACGTCTTACAGGTCTCGTAGATCAACTCTGAGATTTCCCGCATTGCCTTGTGCACCGGCAGGTTCTTCAAGTGCACGTACATCATTAGACCAAAGAGCAGACCGAGCGCGCAGATAACTAATCCGAAGAGAAGCAGCGTGTGTCCTTCGACACCCAGGAATTTGACTTGCGAGAGATCCGGAAGTCTTAGATTAGCTTCGCCGCCAGGATGACGCGGCGCCGATTGTTGCGCCGGTTGCGCCAGCGCAGTTGAAGCGCTTCCGGCAATGGCAGCGACGAATCCCAAAACCCAAACCGCGCGACGTCGCGCCCACTCCTTAGCTCTGGCCATGATTGCACCCACGATGATTCCAGGAACATTCCCACGCGTCATAACTGTCGATTGACTACTCCCTTTATGAATTTTGAGGAGCCGGAACAAACTTGTCTTGCAGCAGGTTCCAGCAGCCAGTTTCAGGTCAACTGCAATTCTGGCTTCTCAGTCAGACCAGGTTTTTTTCTTTGCAGCTTGTGTTGTGAGCTCTCTTTTGGGAGACCACATCGCGGCGCGGGCCGTCACAGACGAGAAAATCGCGCTCACGGCAAAAAGAGGCTTATAGCATATCGCGGACAGCGTGAGCAAGTATTCGCGCTGGGTTAGCGGAACTCAACGTCGCAGCGCGCCGTCGGAAGCGCAACCTTAGATCCATTTTGCCGGTTCGCGTCAGGACCTCCCGGCCGCCTTGTCGAGATCCTCATGGACCGCGATCATATCGCTCAGAAGCGCATAAGCGGTCTGGTCAACGCCGGGATCGGTTTCTATGATCGCCAGCTCGCCCATCAGGTCGGTTTCAATCATCAGAGCATTGGAGGTTCCCCGAACCCCGCCGAGCGTCGACGATAACGGGACCACTTCGGGCGACACGCTGAGTTTCACATCGTCTCCCTGGCGCTTTCCTCGCGCAACCAGGCGTATCGCCATTCCGGCTGCTCTCGCTGCGGCAAGTCGATCGGGTGTAACTTCGCGGATGCCCTCTCGGACTACATCCCCGGGACGCGCGTCCGCGTCCATCAATACGTTTGCAAGGGCAACTGCTTTCACCGCCGCGTCCCATCCATCGATGTCGTGATCGGCATTGGCTTCCGCGATACCGAGCCGTTGGGCATCGGCAAGCGATTCTTCTACGGACCGCCCCGATTCCATCTCGGTCAGGATCAGGTTCGTAGTGCTGTTGAGAACCCCGGCAAAGCCGACCACTCGAGTCCCGGGTAAACATCTCTCGACGAGATTGAAGACCGGCGTTCCATCCATCACCACACCTTCAAATCGAAAGCTTGCGCCGCGGCGGGCCGCCAGCGCTTTCAGTTCTGAATACCCGAATGCGACCGGGCCCTTGTTGGCAGTAATCACGTTAATACCGCGCAGCAGCGCCGTTCGAATGTAGCTGGTTGCCGGCTCACCGTCCGCAATGTTGAGCCGAGTAGTTTCAAACAGCACATCGGCGTTGCATTTCTCGACGACCGCCTTGGGATCAGGGCTTGGAATTGTTCGATACAACTCCGCGAGGTTGCCGTCCCGTTGGACGCAGGTCGCCGCCTTTAGGAGGTCGATTCCGTCATTCGATGTTATGCAACCGTGGCTTGCAGTAGCGATCGCGGTGGTCTTCCATTGCAACCCAAATTCTCGATCCAGCCGCGATTTTCGATCGTTCAGAATCCGCGCGAAGGCTCGCGCTACGTTTCCAAAGCCGATGAACGCAAGTTGCAATTCCATAGAGGAAGTGTGATGGGTGATGCGTGATCCGTGATCACGTTCAGAGCTCCTCGATAAAGCCGCTGATCAGGTCGAGCCCTTCACTAAGATAATCCGCGTTCGAGCCAAATCCGATTCGAAGATACTTGCCCATCAGAAAATGCTCGCCGGGCACGATGAGCACGCTTTTCTCTTGCCTGAGTCGATCGACGAATTCAAGCGAGCCGATGTCCAGATGATATCGCAAGTAGGCGATCGCTCCGGCTTGCGGCTGGACGAATGAGAGATCGTTGGCCTGCGCCCAATCGCGGAGAATTGGATAGTTGGAGCTGAGAATGCCTCGAGTCCGTTCGAGCAGCCTTGCTCTGTTCGCCGGCTGTAGGGCCACTCGCGAGAGCAGGTCGCCCGCGGGACCGGGACCGATCGTCGTGTAATCATGATACGACCATGCATCTGCAACCAGCCCGGGCGTGGATGCGATCCATCCAGTCCTCAACCCGGGCAGTCCGTAAGCCTTGGATAATCCGCTCGTCACAATCACCTTGTCGTACTTCCCCCAGAAGCTCGGGGTCATCTCGCGTTCGAGTTCAGCTCCGCGATACACCTCGTCTGCCAGCAGCCACGCACCCACTCGTTGCGCAGCGCCGATGATGCGCTCCATCTCCTGCTCGGTGAGAATTGCGCCGGTCGGATTGTTTGGATTGCAAACAGCTATGAGTCTGGTCTTTGGGGAAACCGCTCGTTCGAGCGCATCCAGATCCGGCGCCCACTCCAGCTCTTCGATCAGCGGCAGCGGCTTGATCTCGGCTCCGAATGCGCGTACGAGTCCCCACAGCTGCATATAGTTCGGCAACATCATCACTACTTCATCGCCCGGCTCGATCAGCATCCAGGCCACGAGAAAGTTTGCTTCAGCGGTACCGGTGGTCGCAATGACGTTGTCTTCGGTCGCGCCCGCATACATCGCGGCGATGGCGCTTCGGAGTTCCGGCGTGCCGTTCGATTGGCTGTAGCCAAGCTCGATGTCGAACAACGCATCGCGTTCCGCTTCATCGGGCATCAGGTAGCCGATTGACGCTGGATGGACGCCGCTTTCAGACAGGTTGTATCGAACAATATTCTCCCAGGTTGATTGCATGCGTTCCATCTGGAACTGTTCGAGCTTCATCGTTCTCTCCATGGTCACAAGTCTTCGCGCCTTTGCGGACCTTTGCTTTTTTGCGCAAAACAGTTCTCTGCGAGAAACAGGTTTCGCGCAAAGACGCAACGGTCCGCAAAGACGCAAAGGCCTTCAGTATCCCTTTAGATCTTGTTCGGAATAGTCGCAGATCAGCCGCTCGGGGTCGCGTTCGTTGAAGGCATCCTGGTTCAACCAGATCTTGATCCGGCCGCCCTCAGATTCGCAGATGATCTCGTCGAAGCGGACGAAGTACCCCGTGAGCTGACCAAACTCGTTGAAGATGTATCCGGGGATCAGGCTGCGAATCTCGCCAAACGGAATGATCATGCTTCCTCCGCAAAAATGAGGATGACAGCATAGAGTAAGCGCCGTGACCCGGCAAGTTGATCAGTTGCCGGCCCCCGCCTGTCTCGATGCGAGGAGAGGATAGCGCTCTGATATAATCGCTA
Source organism: Blastocatellia bacterium (assembly GCA_035455165.1). Lineage (GTDB taxonomy): Bacteria > Acidobacteriota > Blastocatellia > UBA7656 > UBA7656 > Onstottus_A. The sequence continues at coordinate 9,288 of DATIFP010000186.1, read as the reverse complement.
GCTCATTACAACCGGGAGGAATCAATGAAGCTTCTATCAATGAAGATCGACGGACAGAATCGGGCCGGCATTCTCGTTGGAAACGAAGTGTTGGATTTAACCGACTTCTTTGAAATTTTGGAATCGAAAGGTGAATGGATCGAAGCCGGCGCGAATCGCACACAGTTCCAGCATATCGAGGGAGCCTATCGAGATGCGATCGACCTCTGCAGGCACGGCTCGAAATGGCTCACCGGTATCATCTCGAAGCTCGATTGTACGCCAACCCTGGTTGATGAGCTCAGGACCACGGGTGCGCTCAGTCCTTTGTCATCGGTCAAACTGAATCCCCCGGTTGCAGCGCCGGGCAAGATACTCGCGGTCGGTTTGAACTACGCGGCGCACGCAGCCGAGCAGAACATCTCGCCTCCGGAGTTTCCCCTCATTTTTTCAAAGTGCGTAACCGCGCTTGCGGGCGCCGCCGATGAAATCAAATTGCCGCGCATAAGCGATATGATCGACTACGAAGCGGAACTCGCGGTTGTGATCGGCAAGGAGGCGAAATCGGTATCGGCCGACCATGCGATGGAGCATGTGGCAGGCTACACGATCATGAACGATGTGACCGCGCGCGATCTTCAGAAACGCGAGAGGCAATGGGTTCGCGGGAAAGGCCTGGACACTTTCGCGCCTTGCGGGCCGTGGCTGGTGACGACCGACGAGATCACCGATCCTCATTCACTGGGCATCGAGCTGAGAGTAAACGGAGAGTTGAGACAGCGTTCGAACACCAACGATCTGATCTTCAAGGTTCCGCAACTGATCGAGTTTATCTCCCAGGATTTGACTTTGAAGCCGGGCGACATCATCACCACCGGCACGCCGTCGGGAGTTGGGGTCTTTATGAAGCCCCCGGTATTCCTGAAGGACGGCGACGAGATCGTTATCAGCATTGAAGGCATCGGGAACTTGAAGAACCGGGCTCGTATGGCTTCGCGCGCGTAGTTACGCGCGAGGCGAGACTCGAACTGACGAGGCCACGCACAGACCCGCCGGCGGGGTTTCTCTTTCTGCCTTCAGGTTATTGAGCTGTTGGCGGATGGGTCTTATGGAAGTACGCTATGGTCTTCCGGGGTCCTGTGGCGATTTGTGATAGAGCTCTTCCGGTTTAGCCGACGCGGGCATCGTCTCGACAAGCATGTAATCGGGGATCTGAAGGAAGATCCTGTCGCCCAATGAGTTCACCCGGGGAACTTCCCACACTATCCCGCTCCACGTTGCCAGATCAAACGACTCAGGGTCATCGGGCGCGCCACGTATCCTGATCCAAGCCTGCTGACCTTTGTGCATTTGCGACTCAACCGCACCCTTGCCCGGTCATTACTGATCGCACGCATCTGCGCTTTTGTAAATGAGGGCTGAAGGAGCTATTACAAAGTGCCACAGATCAGGGACGGTTTCAAGAGGATGAGATTGATGTCGACGATTCAACATCCGCCTGGTGACATATCCAGGATAGCTGAGTTGATCAAACAAATTCTGAGTCGCGTCAGATGACCGTCGTCACAATCTCTCGGATGCTGCGTTGAAGCTCGACGTCGTCGGTTATCGGACTGCTTATCGCCACCTCGCAAGCAAGGTGCGGATGAATGCCGCTGCTTACCAGCTGCGCGGCGTACACGAGCAGGCGGGTTGACACGCCTTCCTCCAGTCCATGACCTTTGAGGTTGCGCACCTTTTCACCTATCAACACGAGATCGCGAGCCGTCTGTTCGTCGACGTTGCCTTCGTGGATCAGGATCGCAGCTTCAAGATGCGGCGGCGGGTAATCGAATTCGAGTCCGACAAATCGCTGTCGCGTGGACTGCTTCAGGTCTTTGAGCACGCTTTGATAACCCGGATTGTACGACACCACCAGCATGAACTCCTCGGGAGCTTGAAGTATCGTCCCGCGCTTTTCGACCGGCAGGATTCTCCGATCATCAGTGAGAGGATGAATGAGCACGATAGTGTCTTTGCGCGCTTCAACTACTTCGTCGAGGTAACAGATCGCGCCGATCTTGACCGCGGTCGTAAGCGGACCATCGTGCCATACAGTCTCGTCGCCTTCAAGCAGGAAGCGTCCGACGAGGTCGGTGGCGGACAGATCCTCGTGGCACGCGACGGTGACCAGCGGACGGTTCAAGCGCCACGCCATGTATTCGATGAACCGAGTTTTTCCGCATCCGGTCGGGCCCTTCAGCATCACTGGAAGTTTGGCCTGATATGCCGCTTCGAAAAGCTCGACTTCCTTCCCGACCGGCAAATAATAAGGCTCCCGCCCGATCACGTGTTTTTCTATGGCTTGCTCTATTGTGGCTTGTTCTGCAGTCATATCGAATTGAAACGTGATGCGTGAAGAGTGATACGTGATTGGTGGCCGGCTGGTCACGGATCACTCATCACGTTTCAGCGTTAGCGTCTGTTTCCGCAAATGCCTCCGCTTTGTGTATAATTCTTTGCTTTGAAACCAGCATGCGCGCTCGACTGAACGGCGAGCGAAGCGAAATCATAGCATCGCATAAGCGCGTGAGCAAAGATTGAGACAGGAATGACTGTAGCAGTAGCAATGAGCGGCGGAGTGGACAGCTCGGTCGCTGCCGCTATACTCAAGCGCCAGGGCCGCGAGGTCGTCGGCTTCACGATGCAGTTGTGGAATCAACGCCGAAGGCTCGCGCCGGATGAAGAACCGCAGCCCTCGCGCTGTTGCTCTCTGGACGACGTATATGATGCGCGCTGCGTTGCTCATGACCTCGAAATCCCGTTCTACGTGCTGAACCTCGAAGACGAGTTCGAACGAGGAGTCGTCCGCCCGTTCGTCGAAGATTATCTGGCAGGCCGGACCCCGATCCCCTGCGTGTCGTGCAACACAAAGCTCAAGTTCGCGCGCCTTGTATCGGTCGCCGCTCGGGTTGGAGCTGAGTCGGTCGCTACGGGCCATTACGCCCGCGTGGAATATAATGAGCAGAATGGGCGATACATGCTCATGAAGGGCCGAGACCTTTCCAAGGACCAGTCTTACTTCTTATTCGAGATGACACAAAAGCAGCTCGCCAAGGCATCGTTTCCACTCGGCGATATGACCAAGGCGGAAGTCCGCGAGATAGCGCGAGGCCTCGGGCTTGAGACTGCTGAGAAGCCCGAGAGTCAGGAGATTTGCTTCGTGCCCGATGGCGATTACGCTCGGTTCGTCGAAAGCTACGCCCGTTATGAGATGGGAGAGGGCAGCGTTTCGTCCGGCGAGATAAAGACCGCGGACGGTACGGTTATCGGCGAGCACGCGGGCTTGCACCGCTTCACAATCGGACAGCGTCGCGGCATCGGCGTGGCCGCGAGCGAGCCGCTCTACGTCGTAAAGATAGACGTCCCTCGCAATGAGCTTGTTGTCGGAAAACGAGATCAGTTATTCGGGGAATCGCTCATCGCCGCGGGGGTGAACTGGATAGCAATCGCGCCTCCCGACGAGCCGGTGCGCGCAAGGGTGCGAATCAGATATAGATCGACGGAGGCTCCGGCGATCATAACCCCGCTTCAAGCCGGACGGGCTCGAGTTGATTTCGAAGAACCACAAGCAGCGATTACTCCGGGCCAGGCCGCGGTGTTCTATGACGGCGATCTGGTGGTTGGTGGGGGATGGATAGAGTGAAAAGGCAAAAGGAAAAAGTAAAAGGGAAAAAGTTGGGAGTGATGTTTCGTTGTTCACTTCTACTTTTGCCTTTTGCCTTTTTACTTTTTACTTCTTCGTGCGGCAATCGGGGCGGCGCCGTTCCGGGGAGCGCCTCGTTCGGTATTTGCCCCGTGTGTCATATGAAGGTCAACGCATCAGACTCGTGGGCTACAGAAATCCACTATAAAGACGGAACGAAGCTGATGTTTGAATCGCCCGCCGACATGCTCGCGTTTTACACGTCGCCGGCCAGCTACAACGTCGACGACGCCCACAAGGATCGCGCAAATATCGAAAAAATCATAGTGAAGGACTATCAATCTAAGCAGCCGGTCGATGCGCTTCTGGCAAAGCTCGCATATAAGACCAGAATCGATGGCCCGATGGGTCCGGACTTTCTTCCGTTCGCCAAACAAGCCGAGGCCGAAGCGTTCATTGCAGCGAACGGAGGGACTCTGTTGGCGCTGAATGAAGTGACCGGCGAGATGGTCCGCGAGTTGAGGAAATGATGGAGGAATTGATGCAGGGGTTGCAATCATACTTGGCGTCTTTGCGGAACTTTGCGTCTTTGCGCGAAACATCGATTTGCGAATCCCGTTTCGCGCAAAGACGCAAGGTGCCGCAAAGACGCAAAGTAGTGCCGGCGGCCGGACTTGCGGCGCTACTCGTTTTGTTTCTCCCTCTAGCCGCGTTCGCGCAGGGCAGCGACCGGGTAGTCAAAGCGAAGGGCTATGCATCGGTGGACGCGGTTCGCCCTGGGGATAGATTCAAAGTTGCCGTGGCGCTCGAAGTCGGCGAGGGCTACCACATCAACGCGCATCGTCCGACGCTTGATTTCCTGATCGCGACCGACGTGAACTTCGAGCCTACAGCGGGGCTCACAATTGGCGACGCAAAATATCCCGCGCCTAAACATCGCAAGTTTGAATTCGCGCCGGACACCGAACTCGCCGTGCACGAAGGCACGGTCTACCTGACCGCCGAAGTACAGGCAGATAAGACTATTCCGCCGGGTGCAGCCACGATCAAGGCCCTGGTCACCGTTCAATCGTGCAACGACGCGCAATGTCTCGCGCCCGCTGACTTGCCTGTCGAAATACCGATTCGGGTTGTGGCAGCTACGCAAGCGGTGAAGTCCGCAAACAGTGAGGTATTTGCAAAAGCCGCCTCCGCGCCGCCTGACAATGAAACGCCGGGCGCAGCGGTTTCGGGCGCGCTTACGCAGTTTCAAGGGAGCGCGGCGCCTCCAAACAAGATCGCGGAGTTGATAACCAGCAAGGGTCTTGCTCTCACCCTCCTGTTCGTCTTCGTCTCGGGCTTGTTGCTCAACACGACGCCGTGTGTGTATCCGATCATTCCAATCACCATCGGTTTTTTCGTGAATCAAAGCGCCTCTCGCGTGGGCAAGCCGAGCCTGGGGAGAACCTTCTCGATGGCATCGATGTACGTGATCGGGATGGCAATCACCTATTCGGTGTTGGGAGTCGTGGCCTCGCTGTCGAAGGGTTTGTTCGGCGCCGCGTTGCAGAACCCGATCGTGCTGATCGCGCTTGCGGCGGTGATGGTTGCGCTCGCGTTGTCGATGTTCGGCGTCTATGAGTTCAAGCTGCCCGAGTCCCTGAATCGATTCGCCAACAGCAGCACACAGTCAACGAGCGGGATCGTAGGCGCGCTGGTCATGGGCCTGACGATGGGAATCGTCGCGGCGCCGTGCATAGGGCCCTTCGTCCTTGCGCTGCTCGTGTTTGTCGGCGAGAAAGGCGATCCGGTTTATGGCTTCTTCATGTTCTTCGTACTGGCGCTCGGATTGGGATTGCCTTATCTGGTGCTCGGAACGTTCTCGGGCGCCATCAAAGCGCTCCCGCGATCGGGCTTGTGGATGGTCACGGTCCGCAAAGTGTTTGGGCTGGTGCTGGTGGGCATGGCTCTGTACTTTCTGATGCCGCTGATGGGTGACCGGGCGACGTTGGTCTTCGTTGTGTTTTTTGCGCTGTCCGCTCTTTACTTGATCCTCTGGGAGGCAGGCAAAACCAAGCCGAAACAATTCGCCTGGATATTACGAGCGGTCGGGGCAGGCGCGGCGGTCGTCGCGGTAATGATGGCATTGCCCAAGAAGATCGAGGCGGAGATCGCGTGGCTGCCTTACAGCGAACAGGCGATCGCCCAGGCACAGCGTGAAGGAAAAGGCATCATCATCGACACCTTTGCCGATTGGTGTATCCCCTGCAAAGAGCTCGACAAACTCACCTTTACCGATTCGACGGTCAAGAGCGAGGCTGAACGATTCGTAACGCTGAAGCTGGACCTCACTAGCAACGATCCAAACTCGGAAGCCGGCCGAGCAAGGCAGCGCTTTGGTATTCGAGGCGTGCCGACGGTTATCTTTCTCGACAACAGCGGTCGCGAGCTCGCGGATCTCAGGCTTGAAGGATTCGAGAAGCCTTCCGCATTCCTCGCAAGGATGAAGAGAGTCCAGTCCTCGCCCGCGGGCGCGGCGGCGCTTGCTAAGAACGCGGCCGACACCAAAGCTCCGATCGCCGACGCAGCCGCGGGAGAAGCGCCAGAACCGGCGCCTTCGGTGAGCCTGAACCTGCTCGGCGGCGGCTCGCTCGCGCTCGACTCGCTTCGAGGCAAAGTCGCGCTCGTGGATTTCTGGGCGACCTGGTGTGTGCCGTGCCTGTCGGAGATCCCGATGTTCAACCAGTTGCAGAAGGAATACCAACCGCGCGGACTTGAAGTCATCGCGATTTCACTCGACGAAGAAGGCGCGGCGAAAGTGAAGCCGTTCTTGAAGGCCCACCCGATGGATTACACTCAAGTGATCGGCGATCAGAGCACCGCGGCGGCTTTTAATGTGTCGGCCGATACATTGCCGGTGACGTTGGTGATAGACAAGCAAGGCCGAATCCGTTTTCGACACGTAGGCGTCACGAAGAAGGACGTGCTGGAAACTGAGATCAACCAGTTGCTCGGTGAGTGACTCGCTCAGCGCGGACGACGATCATATAGCGTAAAGTCGGTTAGCGTGCCGTGTTTCTCCGCCACGGCGCTTATATCACTAGCGTCCGCATAATACGACTCACTTGAGATTCCACTGAGGAAGTCGTCTTCGTAACCAATCCTCTTTTGTGTTCGTTGGTAAAGAAGCGAGTGTCGCTCCGGGCCGCCTTTACCATAATCTCCCGGGCCCCTCCACATGATTCGAAAAAGCTCTGTTTGAGGACACCTGCTGATTTCAGCCGATAATTTTGGGATCGAAGCGCGCAGCCCCTCTTCTTTGGAGTCAAAGTGGCCGATGCTAGAGACGAAGTCCCTCTTTGAGCATGGTTCTTCGCACGCGGATCCGGGTATCAATGCTCCGATAATTAGCGCAACAATCGGCCAGACGCCCCTCAGCTGACGCGAGTCGCCGTTTTTGATCATCCTGGTCGTCTCCGAATTCACGCTTCAAATACACTCCGAGCCGCAACATCTCCGCTCATAACCGCGCTCTCGATCGTCGCCGGTAGTCCCGTGTTCGTCCAATCTCCAGCGAGAACCAGATTCGGGATCGATGTCCGAGGGCCTGGTCTCAACTGATCGGACTCGACGGTGTGTGAGAGCGTCGCTTCGCGCTCTTTGACGATCACGCTGTGGAGGACTACGGCTGAGCGGCTCTCAGGCAGAAGCTCGTGCAATTCGTTTACTGCCATCTCGACGAGGTCGGTCCTGGTCCACTCCACAAAGTCTCTTGCCGCACTGATGATCACCGCAATCTGATTGGATCGTTTGCCGGTCGGCAGGATCACGTCCTTGTTGAAGATCCACTGGCACCTTGTTCCCAACAAACCCACGAACTCGCGATCGATGACGGGGCGATCAAACCAGAGATTGATCGAGACGATGGGTGAAGACCCGAGCGATTCGAGCGAGGCGAATTCTTCATTCTTCAACTCGATCGGAAGAATCCCGGCCAGCGCCGACGGCGGAATCGCGCTAATGAAGCAGTCTCCCTCTACGCGGCTCCCGTCCTTGAGCTCGACAGCTCTAACGATTCCCTTCTCAATCACAAGGCGCTGCACCTGCGCGCCTGTCTGGACATCACCGCCCTTCGACTTGATGAAATCGCTCGCGCCGTCGGTGTACAGATCGCTCAATCCGACCCGTGCGATGCCAATATTCGAATCCTCCGATTTGCCGCCGAATGCCTTCTGTAAAACGACCTGCAACATTCGTGCGGAGGCGATGTCGGGACTTTGATTCAACGTCGCGATGACCATCGGATTCCAGAATCGGGTCTTGATTCTCTGGGACTGTCCGAGTTGACCGAGCCATCGATCGACAGTCAGTGAATCAGGTGAAGACTTCCCGTTGCTTTTGATCGCTCGCCGAAGATTCAATGCTCGCACCTTGTCGCCAAAGCCGATACCTTTCATTCTGAACAGCCCGGCAAGGACGTGCAGCGGAGCAGGCAACGGCGGACAGTCAAAACTCGCGAAGCCTTCCGCGCGGTCGAGAAAATCGACCCGCGGCCGTTCCTGGAACTTCAGGCGGTCCAGCCGTCCAATCGTTTCTAGAAACGCGATGGTGTGGTGGTAGCAGCCCATGAACAGGTGCTGCCCGTTGTCGACGACGTCGCCGGTCTTGGAGTCGATGAAGGAATAGGCGCGGCCGCCCAGATGCCCGCGCCGCTCGAGGACCAGCACCTCCCAGCCGCGCTCGCTCAGCCTGACCCCGGCAGTCAGTCCCGCGAAGCCGCCCCCGATGATCACGACTCGCCCCGACATACTAACGCGTTACCTCTGAAGCTTGCTCTTCAGCCAGATGCTGAATGCCAATCGCAGCCGCCGCGATTTCGAGACCGCCAGGCGATTGCGGAAAACATCGTACTGGACCGCGGGAATCTGATCGAGAAGCTCCCTGTAAATCGCGCTCATTATCTCAGCCGCAAACATTGAAGCTCGATCTCCGTCGGGCAGAGATGTGTTGGCCTTTTCGAAGTACGAGAGCGCTCGCGCGTGCTCGTATCTCATCAACTCGATGAACGGCGTGTTGTAGAGATTCAATCGCAGGTCGCGTTCCGAATACCCAAACCGTTCGAAATCTTCGAGCGGAATATAGATCCTTCCGCGCGCGATGTCTTCCTTCATATCCCGTAGGATGTTCGTCAGTTGCAACGCGAGACCGAGATTCACCGCGTACTCTCTGGTGCGTGCCGATTCGTAGCCGAATATCTCGATACAAATCAGCCCGACCGCCGACGCGGCCCGATAGCAGTACTCGCGGAGATCGGCGAAGCTCTGATAGCTGTGCCACTTGAGGTCCATCTCCATTCCGTCGATCAGATCGAGGAATGGCTGCTTTGGCAAATCAAACTCTTCAATCGTAGCGAGCAGATGCTCGCCGAATTCGCTGGTGGGACAGCCGCGATAACACGCCTCGATTTCGTCGCGCCAGTACTTGAGCTCCGCATAAGGATTTCGTCCGGTCTGGTCCTCGTCGACTACGTCGTCAAGCAAGCGGCAAAACGCGTAGACGTCTTTGATTGCACGCCGCTGTTTGCGTGGCAGAAGGAGAAACGAGTAATAGAAGTTTGACGCGGTGGCGCGAGCGAGCTTGCGCCG